>CANQDA010000003.1 GCA_947591155.1 uncultured Lachnospiraceae bacterium | reverse complement strand
AGCGGTGATTTTATCCACTCGGACAACGCTGAAATTTCCTTCCGCCAATCACATCACCTCCAATTCTGCGGAAAGGGCGGGGGAACGGTTACGCAACTTTTTCAAAGTGCGTAACCCACTATGACACTTTCAGCAAGCTGAAAGATGTCGTGGGCAAGGGCGTTCCCCCCTTGACCTCCCTTAGTGCGTCCGCCTCTCTGCTTTCTGTGCGCCGTTCCCCGGCGGCGCTCAGAAAGGCAGTTCGTCATCGCACTTCGGCAAAGACCAAAACCAACCGAACCGGCGTTTGGTTGACACCACGCCGAGGATTGCTTTTGCCTTCTTTGCCGTGGAGCCGCTGATGTTCGCTTCACTGAGTTTCGCTTCACATTCGGACGCTTCGTGTTCCTCACCGTCCGACAGCAGCTCCGAGAGCAGACGAACGGCGGCGTCCGTTTTCACGTTCGGCCTGCCGCCGCTTTTCTGCGGGAGCATGGCAAGCAGCTCGTCCGCCGTTTTCTCCGTCTGCTCGATGAAGCGTATCCCGTCCTCACCGACCGAAAAGACGATTGCCTTTCCCGTGGGGGCGAGGTTGGCTTTCTGCTGGACAAGGATACGCTCGTCCTCGTTTTCTCTGCTCCTGCCGATGAGAAGTGCGCTCCTGACTGCGCCCACAATGTCGATAGAGCCGGGGGTGCGGTAGATTGCTTTCGTCCCAAACATCTTGTTCAGATGATTGATAATGACGATAGCGCAGCCTGTCTCTTTTGCTATGCGGATAAGGCAGTTGAAGCGGGGGCGGACTTCGTTGGCGGCGTTGATCTGGCAGTCTCCGATATACGAGGAAAGCGGGTCAAGGATTAACACCCTTGCGCCCGTTTCACGGATAGCGAAGAGGATACGCCCATCGTCAAAGGTCAGCGGGCTTTCCTTTTCGCTGATGAACAGCAGACGCTCCCTGTCCCCGTTCGCCTTGATGAAGCGGGGGACAATGGTATCGTCGGCATCGTCCTCCGTGGTCTGATAGATGACGCTGATCGGCGCAGGCGGCTTTCCCGTTTCCGTAAACGGCAAAGGCTCGCCCCTTGTGAGCAGGGCGGCGATTGTCAGCATAAAGGTGCTTTTCCCGTCGCCGGGGTCGCCCTGCAACAGCGTGACTTTGCCGTAGGGAATGAACGGATACCACAACCATTCGATTTCCCTCGGCTCGATTTCACTCGCCCTGATAAGCTCAAGGCGGGCATTGTTGGTCTGGTTTGCGTTTTGCATTTTGTCCTCCTTTTCGTTTCGATAGATTTTTCTGCTTATTCCATTACCGGCGCATAGGCACCGCCTCCTTTCCGTTTCTGTCGGGACATAGAAAAAGCCCTTGCTTTCCGTATATTCTCGGGGCGATTATGGGGCATTTGTTCCTCTGTAACCGCCTTTGAAAGCAAGGGCTATGTAATCATATTCAGTTGTAGCCATACGCCAAAATGGAGCGTTTGGGGAAAAAAAGCGCCCAAGTTTTTACGCTTGAACGCTTTGACTTAATATCTTACAACTGCTGTAAGTTTATAAACTATGTATTTAATACCTTTGATTGAAAAGCTTCAGGGCTAATTTTGACATTTGGGGCGACAATCAACTCGCAGAGGTTATCACACCCTCCAAAGGCCCAGGAGCATATTTCCCGCAATCCTGACCCGCAGACTACTTTTTTCAAATTCTTACAATCTTTAAAGGCAAGCGGCGGTAAATACGTTACCCTGTCGGGTATCGTGATTTCCTCTATACCGCATCGGGCAAAGGTATATCCCCACAAGTGAAAAAGCTGCGAGGGCAATTCGATGTGGCGAAGTGCATCGCATCCATCAAATACAAATTCTCCAAGGTCCGTAACGCAGTCAGGGATGTGAACAGAGAGTATTTCGCTATGACCTCTGAACAGCTTATCATACAGTACGGTTATCGGTGCGCCGCAACAGGTTTCCGGGATCATAACGTGCGCCTCATTGCCTCTGTATTCCATGATACTGTATGTGCTGTCAGCAAGCATTTTATAAACAAATTCCTGCAAAGCCTTAAACCCCCAACGATTCGCACTTGTAAAGACGTCCGTTGTCGTTCCATTCGCCGTACATAACGCCTTTTTTCGTATTATCGAGCAACTTTTGCAATCGGCTCGCAAACAATTCTGGTTGCTTTTTCTTTATTTGGATAGTATCAATTCTGACCCGTTGATATAGAGGAGGAAACTTTTGAAAATTACTCCATATTTCCTCATCGCTTTTTAATGCCGCCATAATATCCTTGTCTATCACAAAACTGGAAGGTGACATATCAGGGAGAACAGCCCGGCCAGCATCCGTCATTCGTCCCAAACGCTCCATTCTGCGACAGCGTTCCTTGTTTAATTCAGACCATAAGCTTCCCTTTCTTCGAGGAGCTAACCTTTGCGCGGTAACACCATTATCCATTTTCTTTGTGGTACTATCAATCCAGCCAAAGCACATGGCTTCTTCCACCGCATCAATGTACCAAAATGTTTCATCATCAACAGGCCGACCACGCTTGACGATAACCCAGCATTCGGTTTCTTTATCGTGATTTATCAGAAGCCATTGTCGCAGCTCATCTCGATTTTGAGCTTTCAATAAATTTCTAAAATCCATTTGTTCAATCTCCACAATTAGTGATTTGTCTAAACACTTGGCTTCTCGACAACGGGAATTTGTTTATTTCTTTTTAGCAAACTTGTCAATGACATTATCCACCCAAAAAGTAATAAAGAAATCAGCAATCTCTGCAAACAGATTAACAATGAAATCAATCATGTAAGTCTTCTCCAAATCCCAAGTTGTCGAACGGTTGCCCATTCGTTATTCTTCATTATACACCCGAATTGTGAAGAAATCTATCATTCAAATAACTTCGTTCCATCCTTTACAAACATCAATCCATGCAGCATAAGAAGAATACTTTTCAAGTTCTTCTATTGTCAGCTCTATTGCGCTGTTGCTGCTCCCGCAAGCGGGAAATACGGTTTGAAACCTTTTCAATGATACGTCAAGGTAGACAACAACGCCAGCGTTGATAGCAAACGGACAAACACCACCGACAGCATGACCTATCATTGTTTGCGCTTCGTCCGGCGTCAGCATTTTCGCCTTTATACCAAACTGTGCCTTATATTTAGGATTATCAATTTTTGCGTCACCAGCGGCAACGATCAAGACGGGGTGTCCGTCTACCATGAATGAAAGCGTTTTTGCAATCCTGCAAGGCTCACAATGTAACGCTTCGGCGGCAAGCCCTACCGTTGCGCTGGAAACGTTAAATTCCTGTACCCGGTTTTCCATTCCATATTTCTTAAAGTATTCTTTGACTTTCTCGACGGACATTTTTCTGCCTCCCTATATTTGCTCCCACAGAAGCATATTGTTTTCAAATCGAGTGTTCAACTTGCCGGTATCTTTTAGCCATGCAAGATAGGAGCGGACGGTACTTCCAACCAAAACGTACTGCTCAAAATTCATTGCGAGGGAATAGTAGGTGAACAGCCTTTGCAGAATTGCCTCGAAGCAAAGCGACTCTTTGCAAAGTTCGATGATTTTCCCGGCAATCTCCCATACTTTATCAATGTTGTACTGTGCTAATGGGGAAATATTCTCCGTTGCCTCCGCATGGGCTGGAACAAACATTTTAGCATTCAGTGTCTTTACCATTGCAAGTGTTTCCAGATAGGCGGTCACATCATAGATAAATCCAATCTGGTATTTATCCAGCGTTTGACGGCTCGATAGGCAATCTGCGAGATAGACAACATTATCTGGTGTACGAAATCCTACCATGTCAAAGAAATGTCCCGGTAGATTGATAATCTCAAAGCCCTCCGGCAAAATGTCATTTGTCAAACAGTCCGCATTACTTTCTTGCGCCAGTAAAAACTTATGCCGCAGGTCTTTGCACGGATAGCCGCCGTATAGGAAAGACGGCTCCAAAATGGGATGCCTTGTAAAATCGCATTCTATCCCCGGCACATAAATCTTACAGCCTGTTTGCCCCTGCAAATACCTATTGCCGCCGATGTGATCGGCGTTGGAATGGGTGTTGAATATAGCGGTGAGCGTCCAGCCGTTAGCCTCCAGAATCTGCCGGATTTTTCGCCCTGCGTCTTTGTCGTTGCCGCTGTCTATAAGGCAGACCTCTTTATTGTTCAGCTTTACCAACCCGATTTTAGCGGGACTTTGAATGTAATAGCTTTTGTCTGTAATCTGAATAAGCTCGTACATAATATGGCTCCTTCTTCAGTTGTTCGGATAAAAGATAATGTTGTAGACCGTACATCCTTTATCGAAAGGATTGTTGTATTCATGGGGCATATCCGCCCGAAAACGAATCGCCTGCTTTTCACCGATCAAAATCTCCCGCCCGTTAAGGACAAGTTGTAATTTTCCGGTCAAAACTAAAATATATTCCTCAACGCCGTCATTGTGCTTCTCCGACGCATGGCGGCAACCCTTGTCAAATTCGATATAAAATATCTCAACATTTCGGATAGGATCATAAGCAAATAGTGGGAAAGCCTTCATCCTTTCATAATCTTCTGTAATAATTTCGCTGTCCTGAATATCAACGACAGAATACTCCGGCTGCTGTCCTTCCAAAAAGGCGGAAAGCGGCGTCTTTAATCCGGTTGCTATTCTCCATAGCGTAGTAACAGAGGGCGTCGATTGTCCTCTTTCTATCTGGCCTAACATGGGCTTGCTTACGCCGGTAAGCTTTGCAGTTTCGTCCAAACTCAGATTGCGCTCTGTCCGTATTTTCCGTAATCTTGCGCCTATCGTTTGTATAGGGTCAATCATAGTTCCACCTCCCATAGAGAGTGTTAAAACAGACAGTGGGTTTATTATAGCATACATACGCAAAGAAATCTACTATCATTTTTTGAACTTTCAGGACTTCTGTGAAAAACGCTTCCCTTGAATTTACTCAAAACTTTATATCTTCCTGACTGCCTGATGAAATGGAAAAGCCGCCATCAGATGACAGCGGCAATTCCCACAAGCGGGTATCAGTTGTAAATCAGATCGTTGTAAACGACCTCGGCGGCTCGGTTGCGAATGTTGTTCATAGCCTGCACCCACTTCATACCATCCTCGGCTTTGAGCTTTTCCGTCACGCCCTCTTTTTCGGCAAGCTGTTTTACCAGCCGGGAAAGCATAGCCTCGGCTTCCTCGTTCAGTTCGGCAAGGTAGGCGTTCAGCTTACCGCTCGTCAGCAGTTCCATATACAGCGGCTTGCGGTATTCCTTGATATATCGCAGATGTCGCTGTCCCCATATCCCAATGGGACGCTGTTCCTGCTCGTCCCCGAAGTCCGGCAGCAAAACCTCCGTTTCCATATCCTCGCCGCCGACAGACTGATGAATGACTGATTTCCTGTACTTGATTTCCATAGCGTTTCTCTCCTTTGTATTTTGACCTCTACGATGAGACACTAAAACTTCTTGCCCTCTTGCTTTTGCCGATGAAAGAGCTGATCACACCACCTCCCGCAGCTCTTTCTCGGCCTGTTTTCTGTGATAAATCTCCAAAGTCACCATGTTATGCTTTTTCTTCCGGCATTCCTCGGAGCAAACCTTCTGCTGGCTATGCGTAGGCCAATACTCCTTGCCGCAGACCTCGCATACACGCTTGCGATAATAGTGATCGCCACGCTCGGCCTCTCGTTCAGCTTTCTTCTCAGCCTGTCTTGCCTGATAGTTACATTCCTTGGAGCAGAATATCTGACGGTTGCTTGTCGGGATAAACTCTTTCCCACAGTGAGGGCAGACCTTCTTGACAATGATTTCGCCGCCGTTTTCAGCGATTTTCTTCGCCTTGCGCCGTTCCCGTCGGGCTTTTTCCTTAGCCCTCTGTTGGGCTAACTTCTCCGCCGCAAGCTGTTCCTCTTTCGCCTTTATCTCGGCAAGTTCTTCCTCGCTGTATGCGATATTGACCTGCCCGACATAGTTGAAATAGATGTCAACCTGCTGTGTACGGGCGTTGCCCACGCCCTGCGCCTCATGCACAACGATTTTGTCCACAAGCTCACGGAACATCGTATCGCTTACCTCGTCGGGGGACTTGAATTTGCGTATCAGGGCGATGAAATGCTCGATGTCAAGCGGCTTTTCCTTGCTGTCCGCCACCTCCGCTTGGAGCTTTTCAATCTTGGCTTCAAGCTCCGCCTGTTCATCGTCGTACTGCTTCATAAGCTGTTTGTACTGCCTTTCGGGGAGCAAGCCGGACACAAGGTTTTCATACAGACCACGCACAAGCCCGGAAAGCTCGTCATACCGCTTCTGCATACGCTTTAACTCTGTTTCAGCCTGTTGGGGCTTCTCCTGCTGTTTTTCAAGCCACAGCCTTTGCAGTTCCTCGGCAAACGCCTTTTCGTCCTTCATCACAAGCCTTGAAATCCTCTGAACGGTGGAGAGAAGTATCGTTTCCACGCTGTCTGCGCTGATACCGTGTGCGGTGCAGGAATCCACTCTGCTGGCGTACCCGCCGCAACGGAAAGAATACTCCACAGAGCCGTCTTTTCTGCTGTAATGGGTTTGCAAAGTCATTCGTCTGCCGCAGTCGGCGCAGTAGAGATAACCGCTCAATCGGTGGTAGTGACTGCCCCACGGGGAGCTTCTTCCGGCTCGTTTCCTTGTGCGCTGAACGCTGTCCCAAAGCTCCTGTGAAATGATAGCTTCGTGGGTGTTCTCAAATACATACTGTTCCTCTGCGCTCGTTTCCTTGCGCTTGTGGAGCTTGAAGTTTGTCCCCACGGACTTGCGGAGAATGGTATGACCGAGATATTCCTGCCTGTCCAGTATCTTCCTTACCGTGGACACGCCCCACAGATACGGGTCGGAGTATTTCTTCCCATTGGACTGCTCCTTGTGGTATCTTTCTGCGTGTGCGGCGGGAATCAAGACCTTTTCCTCGGTGAGCAGTTCCGCTATCGCTCGTGGACTTTTGCCCTCGCTGGCAAGCAGGAAGATACGCTTTACCACTTCGGCGGCTTCGGGGTCAACAACAAGCGTCTGCTTATCGCCGGGAAGTCGGTTGTAGCCGTAGGGAATACTGCCAGAGCAACGCTTGCCGTCCCTCATACGGGTGTCAAAGATAGCCTTGATCTTGTTACTGGTGTCTTTGGCGTAAAACTCGTTCATGATATTGAGGAAAGGGGCAAAGTCGTTGTCGGTGGCGTTATCGCTGTCTATGCCGTTATTGATAGCGATGAAGCGCACATCCTTTTGGGGGAAAAGGATTTCCGTATAAAATCCAACTTCCAGATAATTCCTGCCAAAACGGGATAGGTCTTTTACGCAAATCGTCTCGACTTCCCCTGCTTCAACGGCGGCTATCAAGGCTTGAACGCCCGGCCTGTTGAAGTTTACTCCCGAATACCCATCATCCGTATAGTGGCGGATATTCGTCAAGCCGTTCCTGTGAGCGAAATCTTCCAAGTATTTCTTTTGGTTGGTTATCGAGTTCGACTCGCCCACAAGGTCATCGTCCCTCGAAAGCCTTTCATAGAGTGCTGTAACTCTTGCTTTTCCTGTTGTTTTCGGCATCCTTTGCCCTCCTTTCCTTATGTAATATGTTTTGAGATTATAGAGATTACTCGCCCTTCACCAATAGGAGAAAACAGGGGGTCTAAGCGGAACTGTTTTCAAAAAAATTTTGAAAAATTTTCGGAAACCTCGAAACCGCCTTTGACCGTCTTTTTTCATTTAGAAAAGTACGATTTCATCATCCTCAAAAATTATAGCCCTCCGGCGCCGGAATACTTCAATCAGGCGATCCTGCTCAAAATAAACGGAAAAGTGGACAAAGAAGCGCTCCAGAAGGCGCTGAACGCCGTCACGGCACAGCATGATATGCTGCGCGCGGTGTATAAGGACGAAACGCTGTATGTAAGACCGGCGGATACTGTGGTCGAGATCTGGGAATACCGTGCCGCGTCAGAGGAGGAAGTGCGCTCCGTCTGCGTCGGCTTGATGCCCCTTTTCCACATGGAGGAAGGGCTGTTTGCGGTAGCGCTGATCCGCACGGAAGGCGATGATTTCCTGTGCGCCGTGGCGCACCATCTGATCATAGACGCAGTTTCTCTGCGCATTTTTGCCTTTGATCTGGAGACCGCCTACGCTGCCGCAAGGAAGGGAGAGGCAGTCCGCCTGAGCGCGAAAACGAGCAGCTATGCCGCGTATGCGCAGGCACTTTGCGAGTGCCGCGAGAGCTATCATCTGCAAAAGCAGATACCATACTGGAACCGGGTGCAGGAGAGAATGGAAAAGCTTCCGCTCTCCGCTTTGAAGGATTACAGCCGCAGCTTCAAAATGGTTTCGGTGTCGATGGATGCGGCGTCCACCGCCGCGTTTGTGACGGTGGAAAAAGAGAAACTGAATCTGGAGGCAAACGATATTCTGACCGCCGCGGTCGCGCGGGCATACTGCGCGGTGAAAGGAGCGGAGGCCGTCTCCATTCAATTGGAGGGACATGGCCGCGAAAGCTTTGCGGACGGTCTGGTCACAGACCGGACGATCGGGTGGTTTACCTCTGTGTATCCGGTGGTCCTTGAGGGAATCTCCGGCACGGATGAGGAGGCGCGGCTTTTGGAAGACCTCCTCCGGGTGAAGGAAGAGCTGCACGCCATCCCGGATAAGGGCGCAGGCTACAATGTGCTGCGCTATCTGGAAGGCCCGGGCACGGCGGAGTACGCGAAGGATACCGGCGCGCAGATCGGCTTTAATTATCTGGGCGAGATGGACGAGACGCGGGAGACTGAGAGCCTGTTTACGGTGACGGACGGGATCCCGGTGGAGCTGCTCTCGGCAAAGGAAAACTGCTTTGGGCCGGATCTCTCCATCAACTGCATGATCACGGGCGGCTGCTTCCGACTGTTTTTGCAGTACAATGAGGCGTGCTGCGCACGCGCAGAGGCGGAGAAGCTTGCACGGGAGATCCTTGCGCAGACGGAGCGCATTCTGACGTTTTTACATACCTGCAGTCAGACAGTCGTCACCGCCACGGATCTTGGAGAGACCGAGTGGAGCCGGGAGGAATTTCAGGCGGTGGCGGCGGAGTTTGCCGCCAGGGGCGAGCATATCAGCAGGATCTATCCGCTTCTTCCGATGCAGGAGGGGATCCTCTTTAAACACGTCTCGGAACCGGAGGCGCCGGCGTACCGTCTGGTCAATATTTTTGAGATGAACGCGCTTCCGACGCAGGCGCAGCTTGGCCGGGCGCTGGATCGTTTAAGCAAAAGATACGAAGTGCTGCGCGCAGCCATTGTGTATGAGAACGTGGCGGTTCCCCGGCAGGTCATCACAGACCGCGTTCTGCCGTTTCATGTGGTCAGGGCGGACGGCGGGGAGCCGTTTGAACGGGCGAAGGAGATACGGGAAGAGCTGCTTCGCTCGGCTTTTGACGATCTCGCCGCGAAATCGCTGTTTCGCCTGGTATGTCTGGAAAAGGACGGAGGCTGCTACCTGATCACCGCGGTGCATCACATCATCGTGGACGGCTGGAGTTTGCAGAACTATATGGCGGATCTGTTCACATTCTTAAAAGAAGAGGTTGGCGGAACAGTCAAGGATGACCAGAAAGCGGAGATTGGCGGTACAGCCAAGGACGGTCAGAAAGAGGAGACCGGGGGCAGTCAGGAGGAGGCGCACGAATCCTTTGATGGTCTGCACGAGCGGTACGTCAGACAAATTCTGGAATTGGATGAAAATAAAGCGTTGAAATACTGGGGAGAGCTCCTAAGCGATTATGAGACCCGGGCGGAGATTCCCGCCTACGAGACGCCGGAGGAAGCGGCGCAGGCTGCATCAGGCGCGGACATGGCAGCGGGCGCAGCACAGGCTGTTTCAGACGCAGATACAGTATCGGGTGAGGCGCGGCTGTCCTCCGCAGACGGAGAGGTGACCGTCACCCTCAGCAGGGAGCTCACCGGGCGCATTGTCGGTCTCTGCAAGGAGGAAAAAGCCACGATCAGCAACGGCGTGGAGCTCTTGTGGGGTCTTGTGCTCATGATCTGGAGCAACACGGATGATGCAGTCTTTGCCAAGGTGGTGTCCGGGCGCGATAAATCCGATACGGACGTCAGTCGGCTGACCGGTCTGTTTATCAATTCCGTTCCGGTGCGGGTGACGGTGAACGAAACGCTCACCGCAAGGGAGCTGCTCGGCCAGCTGCAGCAGCAGGCGGCGAGGAGCAATGAATACGATTATTGCGGCCTGTCGCGCATTCAGCAGCAGACCACTCTCGGAAAGCGGCTTCTTCAGACCGTGCTCGCCTTTGAAAATTACGGAAGCGGCGCGGAGAGCGAAACGGAGTTGGAGCAGGAAGGGCAGAACATTGCCGTTACGCCGGCGCTGATCAGGGAGGAAAACTATGGCGAGCTGAATGTCGCCGCGTCTGTGACAGAGGCGGGAGAACTCTGCCTGCGCTTAAGCTATGACAAAAAACTTTACGCCGACACGCAGATCAGGCAGGTGGGCGAGCTGTTCTGCGTTTTGGCGAAAGAAATGGCAGACCGGCCGGATGAGCCGCTTGTCCGCCTTCCGAGAGTCAGCGAGGACGACAAGGCAAAGATCTGCGCACTCTCGGCCGGAGATCCGATGGAAGTGGACCCGAACGCGACTTGGCTGGATCTGTTTGCGGCAAGCGTGGAGAAATATCCGGACAGCACCGCGGTGACGGACAGCACGGGCAGCCTCACCTACCGGGAGCTGGATGAGCAGTCTGACACTCTGGCCCGCTATCTTGTGGAAAACGGCGTGAAGCGCGACAGCTTTGTGGCGCTGAAGATGGACCGCGTAAAAGAATTTGTGACCGCTGTCGTCGGCATCCATAAGGCGGGCGCCGCCTATGTGCCGATCGACCTTGCCTACCCGGAGGAGAGGATCCGCTATATGCTGGAAAACGCGCAGGCGAAGCTTGTGCTGACCGGGGAGGACGTAAGGGCGATCACGGCCGGCGCTTCCCGCGCGGCGGAAAAATTTGTGAGCGCCGCGCGGCCGGAGTCTTTCGCCTACATGATCTATACCTCCGGAAGCACGGGAAGACCCAAGGGCGTGGTGATCCATCACGCCGCGCTGATGAATTATACCGTCGCGACGGCAAAATATAACAGGCTGACGCACGAGGACAGGATCGGACATCATTTTTCCTTCTCCTTTGACTCGCACATTGAGGATGTCTATCCGCCGCTTGCGGCGGGCGCGCAGATCTTTCTCATGCCGGAGCGTATACGGCGTGAGCCGGAGCTGATCTATCGGTTCTTAAATGACAACCGGATCACCGGGGGCGGGTTCACCACGACGATCGGTAAGATGATCGTGACCGAATTTGACCTGAAGCTGCGCTATGTCGCCCTGATGGGCGAGGCGCTGAACGATATCGTGAGCACGGCGCCGCAGATCCTGAATAAATACGGTCCGACCGAATGTACGAACATCTCCGTCAGATACGAGATGGAACACGGGAGAAAGTATGAGCGGATCCCCATCGGACGTCCGATGGAAAACGGCTTTATCTTTATCCTTGACAGGCACGGGAACCTTCTTCCGAAGGGCGTCGCGGGCGAGCTTTGCTATGCCGGTCCGCAGGTGGGCCGCGGCTACTGGAGAGACGAAGAGCGCAGCAAAGAGGCGTTTTCAGACTGTCCGTTCGCGGAAGGATTCCGCATGTACCGCACCGGCGACCTGGCAAGATACAACAGCGAAAACCAGATCGAATATCTGGGAAGAATGGATCAACAGATCAAATTGAGAGGATACCGCGTGGAGCTCGGAGAGATCGAGAGCCGCGCGCAGGAATTCCCGGGGATCACTCTGGCGGCGGCCGATGTGAAAGACGGGCGGCTCTGCCTGTATTACACGGCAGGGCAGACGGTTGACGAGGAAGAGCTGAACGCCTTTCTGGCGGAAAGCCTGGCAGAGTACATGGTGCCGTCCTTCTACATCGCAGTGGAGCAGATGCCGTTCACGCCGAGCGGCAAGGTGGACAGAAAGAGACTTCCGGCCCCGGATCTTGCGGACACACGGATGACGGCGCCGGAGGGCGCTCTGGAGGGTGCGCTGCTTCCTCTGGCGGCGGAGATACTGGGAACCGACCGCTTTGGCGTGACTGATAATCTGATCAGTTTAGGTCTCTCCTCGCTGGCGATGATGAAGCTTGCCGCGGATATCAAAAAGACTCTGGGCAGGCATGTTTCGGTGGCGGAGATCATGAAAGCGCCTACTGTGCGCGAGATCGCCGCCGGGCTTCAGAGAGCGGAGGAAGCGGCGGACAAAGGCGTCCTCCTTTCGGCGCAGGAGCCGCGGGAATACTATCCGCTCACCGAAAATCAGAAAGGCGTATACCTTGACTGGGAGATGAACCGCGAGACCACCCAGTACAACGTGCCCTCGGTCTATGTGCTGGAGCACGCGGACGCGGATCGCCTCGAGGACGCGGTGCGCCGGACGGTGGACGCCCATCCGTATCTGAAGACACGCCTGCTCTATGTGGGCGGCGAGCTGGTGCAGAAGCCCTGTGAGGAGGAGACGCAGATCCTTCGCACGAAGCTTACACAAGAGCCGGACGCCGTGTATTTCCAGGGGAAAGTGCGCCCGTTCGACCTTTTAAAAGACAGACTTTACCGCCTCGAGATCGCGTCCTGCGGCGACAGGGTGTGGCTGTTTATCGACGCGCACCATATTATATACGACGGGCTTTCCAACGGGCTTCTGATCGACGAGATCCTGCGGGTATACCGCGGAGGCGCGCCCGCGAAGGAGAGCGTCAGCGCGTATGATTTCGCGCTGTTTGAGCAGAGTTATAAAGAGAGCGGAGAATATCAGGCGGCAAAGGAGTATTTTGATCGTCTGGTGAGCGGTGCGGAGGTTTTGGACTACCCGGATTCCGCGCATCCGGACGGCGTGGACTACGCCACCATGACGCTGCGGATCCCGGGCGAGAGCATCGACCGCTTCTGCCGGAAGAACGAAGTGACGCCAGGCGCCTTCATGCAGGCGGCTTTTTCAGAGACCTTAAAGCGGGTGACCAGAGAAGAGAACGCCGTGTATGTGACGATCAGCAGCGGCCGCTCGGCGGACCCGCAGCTTTTAGGCTGCATGGGAATGTTCGCAAGAACGCTTCCCGCTACGGTCGGAAATAGCGAGGATCTGAACTGCACGACGGCGGAGCTGGTAAAGGGCGTATACCGACAGATGCAGCAGACGCTGGAGCATGAGCTGTATCCTTACACTAAGATCGTGGAGGACCACGGAATCCGCGCGCAGATCATGTTTGTGTTTCAGGGCGGGGTGTTTGAGAGCGGCGACGCCGAGGGCGCCGAGCAGCTTCCTCTGCAGCTGAACACCGTAAAATTCGCGCTCTCCGTGACCGCGTACCCGGACGACGGGGATTATGTGATCTCCATGGAATACGACGGGAGACGCTATGGCAGGGAGGATATGCACGCGTTTGCCAAAGCGATGGGAAATGCGGCGCTCTCCCTTGCAAAAGAAAAATACTTAAGGGACGTGAAGCTTCTGGATGAGAGCGAAGAACAGAGCATGCTCGCGCGCTCGATGGGAGAGACGCTTACCTACGACCGGAATCAGACCTGGATCGACCTGTTCCTCGAGGCGGCGGCGAAGGCCCCGGATCATATCGCGGTGCAGGACGAGGCGAGCAGCCTGACCTACCGCGAGCTGGACGACCAGTCCGACCGCGTCGCGGCTTATCTTGTGGAGAACGGCGTAAAGCCGAATACCTTTGTGGCGGTGAAGATGGGCCGTGTAAAGGAATTTGTCACCGCGGTGACCGGCATCCACAAAGCGGGCGCCGCCTATGTGCCCATTGACGCGTCCTACCCGGAGGAGCGCATCCGCTATATGCTGGAAGACTCGAAAGCGCGGGTGGTGCTGACAGAAGAAGTCCTGGATGAGGTGACCAGGGACATTTTCGGGCAACAGCGGGGTGCAGACCGGGGATTGACCGAAGAGGTGTTGGGCGAGGAGACCAGGGACGGTGGGCGCGCGAAGCGCGTGAATCCGGCCGCGCCGGGGAATCTTGCGTACATGATCTATACCTCCGGTTCTACCGGAAAGCCGAAGGGCGCGATGGTGCCCCACAGCGCGCTGCTGAATTTCGTGCACTTTATCATCGGGCGGCTGAACATGAGGCCGGAAAGCAGGATCGCCTGCCATACCAGCTTTTCCTTTGACGTGACGGTGGAGAACATCTTCCCGGCGCTTAGCGCAGGCGGCTGCACGATCATCGTGCCGGAATCCGTGCGAAAGGACGTGGACCTGCTGTATGACTTCTTCCGGGAATATCAGGTGACCGGCACCCATATCACGACCCAGATGGGGCAGCTTTTGGGGAGCCAGTACTGTCTGGAAATGGAATACATCCGACTCTCCGGCGAGGAGATGACGTCAGTTCCCAAATGCACCGGGCGCGTATACAACGCCTACGGGCCCACGGAATGTACGGTGGACGTGTCTGACTGCGAGGTGGACGAGAGCCTCTCCGGCAAGATTATTCCCATCGGAAAGCCCATGGCGGGAAGCTGCGTCTACGTGGCGGATCAGTACGGACAGCTGCTTCCGCAGGGGATGACAGGAGAGCTGTACCTGGGCGGAGAACAGGTGGGAGCGGGCTATTTTAACAAGCCGGAGATGACAGCCGAGAAATTTATTGAGATCACGCTGTCAGGCGAAAAGCGCAGAGTATATAGATCCGGGGATTTGGGAAGATACATGGCCGACGGCCAGATCGAGTACCTCGGCCGAATGGATCATCAGGTAAAATTCAGGGGCTTCCGCATCGAGCTTGGCGAGATCGAGAGCAGGGCGATGCTCTGCCCGGGCGTCGGGCAGGCGGTGGCGATGGTGAAAAACGAGCAGCTGGCGCTCTACTATACAAAGCGTGCCGGAGATACGGAGGACGCGGACGAGGCGGCGATCCGTCATTTTCTCGCAGAGGAACTGACCGACTATATGTTGCCCACCGTGTATATCCGCATGGACGCCATGCCCCTTACGCCGAACGGAAAGGTGAACCGCAAGGCGCTTCCGGAGCCGCATTTGACGTCGCAGGAGAGCTTTGTGGAGCCGGAAAATGAGTATGAGGCGACAGTCGCGCAGTGTATGCAGAGGATACTCGGCAGAAGCGAACGGATCGGCGCGCTGGACAGCTTCTTCGCCCTGGGCGGAGATTCCATCAAGGCGATCCGTCTGGTGAGTCTGCTGCGCGAAAAGGACATGGAGCTGCGCGTGGCGGACGTGATGAGGCAGAAGACGGTGCGCGCCATTGCCGGGTGCGCCTCTGAGCGGAAAAACGCGGTTTTACTCAGCCAGGAGCCGATCGAGGGCGGCATAAGGGACAGCGCGATCGTCCGCTACTATAAAGACCTGCGTCTGCCGGTTCCGTCGCACTTTAATCAGTCGGTGCTGCTGCGCTCTGCGGACAGGGCCGACCTTGCGAAGCTGCAGACCGCGCTTCACGCGGCGACGGTTCAGCACGATATGCTGCGCGCCGTGGTAAAGGACGAGAGCCTGTACATAAGAAGCGCGGATACGGTGATCACAATAGAAGAGTACACTGCCGCACGGGAGAAGGAAGTGACGGCGCTGTGCGAACGGCTTCAGGCCGGGATCGATATGGGATCGGGGCTTTTCCGTGCTGCGCTGATCCACACACAGGAGGCGGACCTTCTGTTCCTGCTTGCGCACCATCTGATCATAGACGGCGTGTCCTGGAGGATCCTGGTCTCTGATCTGGAGGGCGCTTACGCTGCGGTATCCGAGGGCAGAGAGCCCGTACTTCCCGCAAAGACCAGCAGTTACGCGGACTATGTGGAAGCGATTGAAGCCTGGCGCGGCAGCTACAGCCTGGAAAAAGAAATTCCCTACTGGAGCGATGTTCAGCAGAGCATGGAGACGATGCCCTGTTCGCTTGCAAAGGACTATGAGAGAAACTTCTCCGCAGTCTCGGTATCCATGAGTCCGGAGGAGACCTCGGCATTGTTTAGCGCCAACAGGGAGGGCTGGAGGCTGGAGATCAACGATATCCTGCTCACCGCTGTGGCAAGGGCTTTCTGCGCGCAGACGGGCCGCGGGGAGCTGTCAGTTCAGATGGAAGGACACGGGCGGGAAGCTTTGGGCGACGGCCTGGTCACGGATCGGACGGTGGGCTGGTTTACGTCCATCTATCCGGTCGTGTTTGAAAAGATCCGCGCAGAGGACGCGGACAGTATCCGCGATGACCTCATCCGTGTGAAGGAGACCCTGCGCCGCGTGCCGAAAAAGGGCGTGGGCTACAATCTGCTGCGCTATCTTCCGGGTGAGCGCGCCGTTTCGCTCGACGCGGACCACGTTGCCATGGTGGGCTTTAACTACTTAGGAGAGATGGGCGCCGAGCGCAGCGGAGAAGGCATGTTTGCGATCGACAGCAGCATCGATACAGGCCGCTGGAGCGCAAAGGAAAACTGCTGCGGCCCGGATATTGACCTGAACTGCGCGGTGACGGGCGGATGCTTCCAGCTGAGCATGTCCTACAACGAGAGCCTGTATGACGGCGCTGCCGCGAAGGAGCTGGCCGACGCCGTGGTGCGGGAATTAAAAGAGATCACGGAATTTTTAAACAGCAAGGAAGAACCTGTCCGGACCGCTTCGGATCTCGGAGAGACGGAGTGGCAGGAGGAACAGTTTGAGGCGGTGATCCGGGAATTTGCCGCCGAGGGCGTAAAGATCAGCAGGATCTATCCGCTGCTGCCTTTGCAGGAGGGGATGCTCTACAAGCATATCACAGATCCGTCCTCCTGGGGGTACCGTCTGGTCCAGATCTATGAGATGAACGCTCTTCCCAGCGGGGAGCAGCTTCGCCGCGCGCTGGATCGGCTGGGCAAAAAATACGAGGTGCTGCGCACCGCTATCGTGTATGAGCATGTGCCGGTGGCAAGACAGCTGATCACGGACCGCGCGCTGCCGTTTACGCTGGCGGACCTGAGCGGGGAGCAGGATCCCTTCGCGGCCGCGTGCCGTATCCGCGAGGACATTCTGACAGGCGGCTTTGAGCTTACCCACAGATCCCTGTTCCAGCTCGTCTGCGCGAAGAAGGATGCGGACAGCTGCTATATTATATCGGCGGCGCACCATATGATCGTGGATGGCTGGAGCTTGCAGAACTATATGACGGACCTCTTCCGCTATATCGGGGAAGAGCTCTCTGATAAAAAGACGCCGACCGGCGGGGCGGACGCGGGTAATGTGCACGGGACCGACGCCGATATCACGGGCGCGTATAACATGCACGGGGCCGACGCGGCGGGCGGCACAGATGACATGGACAGCATGGACGGCATGTACGAGGCGTATGTCCGTCAGCTGCTTGAGCTGGATAAAAACGAGGGCCTGCGCTACTGGAGCGAGCTCTTAAAGGGCTATGACAAAAAGGCGCAGATTCCTTCCTTCGGCGTGACGGAAGTGGAAAAGCAGACCTCGGACGACTATCTGCTGACGATCGACAAAGAGACGACCGACCGGCTTGCCGCCCTGTGCATGGAAGAGAAGGCGACGATAAACAGCGCGGTGGAGCTGGCGTGGGGACTTGTGCTGCAGACCTACAGCCACACAGACGACGCGGTATTCGCGAAAGTCGTATCGGGGCGCGATAAGACCCGGATGAACCTCAGCCGCATGACCGGCCTGTTTATCAATTCCGTGCCGGTGCGCGTGAAGACGGACGCGGACGCGACGGCGCGGCAGCTGCTCGATGAGCTGCAGAGACAGGCGGCGCAGAGCAACGCCTGGGATTTCTGCCCTCTGCCGGAAATTCAGCGCCGGTCTGAGCTCGGAAACCAGCTTTTGCAGACGGTGCTTGCCTTTGAGAACTACACGAGCGGCGCCGGGGCGGAGCAGGAAGAACTGCCCGGCGGGCTTTCGGTAAAGCCCCTCGTGCTGAAGGAAGAGACCTTTGATGAGATGCATGTGACGGCGTACGTGACCGACGCGGGAGAACTCTGCCTGCACATCGCCGCGAACCACAGCCTCTTTACCGAACAGCAGATGAAGCGTGTGACGGAGCTGTTTCGCATGCTGATCACCGGCATCGCGCAGCAGCCGGACGCGCCGCTTCGTAGCCTTCCGAGGCTGAGCGAGGCGGATGAGAGAGCCGTCATGGAGCTTTCCTGGGGCGGAGATCTGGACTATCCGGCGGATGAGACCTGGGTGGACCAGTTCCTTGCGAGCGCCCGGAAATACCCGGATCACACGGCCGTGGCGGACGCAAAGAGCAGCATGAGCTACCGCGAGCTTGACGAGCAGTCCGACGCAGTGGCGGCGTACCTGCTGGCAAACGGCGTGAAGGAAAACAGCTTTGTGGCCATCCGCATAGACCGCGTAAAAGAATATATGGCGGCGATCCTCGGCGTATTTAAGGCAGGCGCCGCGTATCTGCCGATCGATCCGGAGTACCCGGAAAGCCGCGTGCAGTTTATGCTGGAGGACTCCGGGACGAAGATCGTGCTCACAGGAGAGCTGACGCAGCAGGCGATCGCTGATTATAAGGGTGCGAAGAGTGTGAATCTGGCGGCGCCGGATCACTATGCCTACATGCTCTATACCTCCGGTTCCACCGGCGTCCCCAAGGGCGTTGTGGTGCTGCACAGCTGCCTGTACAATTTCACGAACTGGACCGTGCCCGCCTTCGGCTATAAGCATGAGGGAAGATACGGCCTTGTCTCCAGCTTTGCCTTCGACGGCTCCCTGATCGACTATACCGGCGCTCTCGCGGCGGGCGGTACCTTGCATATTTTTGACGAAAACCTGCGCAGGAACCTGATCGAGATGGAAGAATACATGACAAGGCATCAGATCAACGGTCTGTTCATGCCGACGCTGTTCGGGGCGGAGATGGCAAAATATAACCCGGCGCTGAAGGTGGATTTCCTGCTGTTCGGCGGCGCCAAGTTCCTGCCCTGCGGAAAGACGGAATTCCCGGTCTACAACGTATACGGGCCTACTGAGTTCACGAGCCTCTCCTCCTATTATCTGGTGGAGGACGGGAACAACGCAAACATGCCCATCGGAAGACCGGTGCCCGGCAACTACGGCATCGTCTGTGACAGGCACGGAAATCCGGTGCCCCAGGGGGTGGTCGGAGAGCTGTACCTCTCAGGCGACCAGAGGGCGGCCGGCTACTGGAAACGTCCGGAGCTTACGGCTGAAAAATTCGTTGACTGCGAGATCGGCGGAAAAAAGAGGAAAGTATACCGCACAGGGGACCTGGCGCGCTACAACGAGGACGGTCTCCTCGAATACTACGGCCGCATCGACAGCATGGTCAAATTCCGCGGGTTCCGCGTGGAGCTGGGCGAGATCGAGCACCGTGCCATGGACCACCCGGCGATCGAGTACGCGGTGGCGGATATCAGGCGGGATCAGCTGGTACTTTACTATACCCTGTACGCCGATACAGAGGGGACAACGCCGACCGAAGAAGAGCTTGCCGCCTATCTGGCGGAGACGCTGGCCGACTATATGGTGCCCAGCTTCTATGTGAAGCTGGATGAAATGCCAAAGACGCAGAACGGAAAGGTAGATAAATCCGCGCTGCCCGAGCCGGTGGTCACCTCCTCGGAGGAATACGTGGAACCGCAGACGGAGGGCGAGCGCGCAGTTGCCGCCGCCATGCGGAAGATCCTCGGACTCTCTGAGCCTGTGGGCGCGCTGGACAGCTTCTTTGCCTTAGGCGGCGACTCCATCAAGGCGATCCGCCTGGTGAGCTTGCTGCGCGAGCACGAGCTGCCCGTCCGCGTGTCCGATGTGATGAGTTTAAAGACCGTGCGCGCCATCGCGGGCTGCGTGTCACAGGGCGCGAGAGAAGCGGCCGCCAGCCAGGAGCCCGTCACGGGAGAAGTGCCGGATACCGCCATCGTCCGCTTCTACAAAGATCTTGCGCTGCCTGAGCCGGACGCATCCCGGCTGGTGCAGTCGATCCTGCTGAAGCTGAGAGAGCGGGCGGATCTCCGCATACTTCAGGAGGCGTTAAACGCATTGACGGCGCAGCACGATATGCTCCGCGCCGTGTTAAAGGAAGATAAGTTATTTGTAAGAGAGGCGGCCGCCGTCATCACCGTCGAGGAATACGAGGCGGAAGAGAAAGACGTGCGCGCGCTCTGCCTGGAGATCCAGGATCATATAGATATAAAAACAGCGATGCTGCGCGCGGCGCTGATCCATACGCAGGACGGCGATAAGCTGTTCTTTGCGGCGCACCACCTGATCGTGGACGGCGTATCCTGGCGTATCCTGAGCGCCGATCTGGAGGCGGCCTACGAGGGTCTGCTTCGCACGGGAGCGGCGCAGCTTCCGGCAAAGACCGCGAGCTATGTGGCTTACGCGCAGGCGCTGCAAAACTACCGCGAAGGCTACAGGCTGGAACAGGAGATCCCGTACTGGAACCGCGTGCAGGAACGCCTGCTTTCCCTGCCGGTATCACATATGAAAGACTTTGACAGGAGCTTTTCCTCCGTGTCCGTTTCCATGGATCGCGAGGCGACGGCGAAGCTGATCCGCTCAGACAGGGAGAAGCTGGGCCTTACGGTCAACGACGTGCTGCTCGCGGCGGTGGCGAGGGCTTACTGCCGGGCGAAAAACTGCTCCGCGCTCTCCGTCCAGATGGAGGGCCACGGACGCGAAAACATTGCAGAAGGACTGGCGCTTGACCGCACCATCGGATGGTTTACCTCCATCTATCCTGTTGTGTTTGAGCAGATCACGGCGGACGCGGATCTGAAGCAGGATCTGATCCGCGTGAAAGAGACGCTGCACCGCGTGCCGGATAAGGGCGTGGGCTACGGCGTGCTGCGCTACCTCGAGGGCGCGCAGAAGACGGACTATTCCAGGGAAGAGACCGCGCAGCTTGGCTTTAACTATCTGGGAGAAATGGACGCGGAACAGGCGGCCGAAGGGCTGTTTGCCGTGGAGAACAGCATCGGGATCGGGACGGACGAGGAGCACCAGAAGAACCGCTTCTGCCCGGACATGGATTTGAACAGCATGATCACAGACGGCAGCTTTACGCTTACGATCTCCTACAACGAGGCGCTGTACACGAAAGAAGAGGCGCGGAAGCTTGCCGACGCCATCTTTGAGGAGCTTGGGAGACTCGCGGACTTTGTGGATTCCTGCGAGGAAAAGATCGTCACGGCCTCAGACCTTGGCGAGACCGAGTGGAGCGAGGAAGAATTTGAGGCGGTGTTGAGCGAGTTTAAGCTGCACAGGGAGAACGTGAGCCGCATCTACCCGCTGCTTCCGATGCAGGAGGGAATGCTCTATAAGCATATTTCCGAGCCGGATTCCTGGGCGTACCGTCTGGTGAGCATATACGAGCTGGGAGGCGTCCCCACGGAGCGGCAGCTAAAGAACACACTGGACCGACTGGGTGAAAAATACGAGGTGCTGCGCTCGGCGTTCATCTATGAGGATGTGCCCGCGGCGAGACAAGTGATCACGGACCGGCTGCTCCCGTACCGGATGGCGGATGTCTCCGGCGAGGCGGACCCGTTTGAGGCGGTGTGCCGTCTGCGCGGGGAGATCCTGAGCAATGAGTTTGACCTTGCGTGGAAACCGCTCTTTCAGCTTGTCTGCGCGAAAAAGGACGAAAAGAGCTGCTATCTGCTGGTCGTCACCCACCATATCATCGTGGACGGCTGGAGCCAGCAGAATTACTTAGCGGATCTGTTCACTTGGCTTTTGTCGGAAATGAAAGGCACGGAAGTGCCGAAGCAGGACGGCTCCTTAGACGGCCTGTACGAGACGTACGTGCGCCGGGTGCTCGCCCTTGACAAAAACGAGGCGCTCGCCTACTGGAGAGGGCTGCTGGAGGGTTACGACACAAGGACGGAGATCCCCTCCTACGGCACGGTGCCGGAGGAAAAACGAAGCGCCCAGGATGAGCTTGTCCTGGCGGTCGACAAAAAGACGACAGCTGCGCTTGCAGACCTGTGCAGGGAAGAGAAGGCGACGCTCAGCAATGCGGCGGAGCTTGCGTGGGGGCTGGTGCTCCAGACATATAACAATACACAGGACGCGGTATTCGCCAAGGTGGTATCCGGCCGCGACAAGGCGGATATGGACGTCAGCGCGCTGACGGGACTGTTCATCAATTCCGTTCCGGTGCGCGTGACCACAGAGGAGGGCGTCACCGCAAGGCAGATGATCGGACGGCTGCGGCAGCAGGCGACCGCGGGCAATGCCTTTGACTACTGTCCGCTCGCGGAGATCCAGCGGCAGAGCGTGCTGGGAGACCAGCTCTTGCAGACCGTGTTCGCCTTCCAGAACTACAATAGCGGCGCGGACGCGGCGGACGCTAAGAGCGCGGCGGGGATCACGGTGACGCCCCTTGTTTTGAGAGAAGAGACCTTCAACGGACTGAGCGTGGACGCGTCTGTCAATGCCGTGGGCGAGCTTTGCCTGCACATCACCTTCGACCGGACGCGCTATACGGAGCTGCAGATCCGTCAGGTGATGGAGCTGTTTGGCCTGTTCGCGCGGCAGATCGCCGCTTCGCCGGATATGCCGATCAGCCGCTTTGCGAGGGTAAGCGAGGAAGAGCGAAAAGAAGTGTGCGCGATTTCCGTGGGAGAGCGCATCGCGTACCCGCAGGATGAGACGTGGATCGACCTGTTCCTGCGCGCGGCGAAGCAGTATCCGGATCAGATCGCAGTGGTTGACCGCACGGGCAGCATGACCTACCGCCAGCTGGATCAGTATTCCGACCTGGTGGCGGCGTCCCTGCTCTCCATCGGGGTGAAGCCGGACGAATTTGTGGCGATCAAGATGAAGCGCGGCAGGGAGTTCCCGGTGGCTGTGATCGGCATACAGAAAGCCGGCGCGGCTTACGTGCCCATCGACGCGGATTATCCGGAGGACAGGGTCAATTATATGCTGGAGGATTCCGGCACGAAGGCGGTCGTTACGGAAGATATCGTGCAGATCATGATGACAGGCAAGGAAGAGGCGCAGCCGGTCAATCTGGCAAAGCCGGAGCATTACGCGTATATGATCTACACGTCGGGCTCCACCGGCAGGCCGAAGGGCGTAGTTCAGAGCCATAGGTCCCTCCATCAGTTCGCGTGCTGGAGAACGGAGAAGCTCGGCATACAGGCAGGCAAGCAGTACGGCCACTTTAACAGCTTTTCTTTCGACGGCTCGCTGGACGATCTGATCTGCCCGCTCTCAGTGGGCGCGACAGTCCACATTTTTGACGAGGACCTGCGCAGGAGCCTTGGCGATATGGACGAATACCTCTCGGCGCACGAGATCAGCGGCATGACCACCTCCACGCAGTTCGGCATGGAGCTGATCCGCTACAATCCGAAGCTGAAGCTGGATTGCCTGATGATGGGCGGAGAAAAGCTGCTGCCCTGCGCGCATGAGGGATTTGACATCATAAACGGTTACGGGCCCACCGAGTTTACGGTGTGTACCTCTTACTATGTGGTAAAGGGCGGGGAGGAAAACATCCCCATCGGCAGACCGGTGCCGAACACCGCCAGCTTTATCTGCGACCGGTACGGCAATCTGCTGCCGCGCGGCGTGGCGGGCGAGATCTGCCTAAGCGGCGCGCAGATGGCGGAGGGCTACTGGAAGCTGCCGGATATGACGGCGGAGAAATTTACGGAGATCATGGTGGGGGATACGGCTGTCAAGGTATACAAGACCGGGGATCTCGCGCGGTACAACGAAGACGGACAGCTGGAATACATCGGAAGGATCGACAGCCAGGTGAAGCTTCGAGGATACCGCATCGAATTCGGCGAGATCGAGGGCCAGGCCATCCTGTATCCGACGATCCGCAAGGCGGTGGCTGCCGTCAAGAATGAGCAGTTGATCCTGTACTATGTGCTGAAGGACGAAAAGCCGGAGGCGGAGGAGCTGGAAAAAATGGAGGCCGATCTGCAGGCGCATCTGGCGGAACGGTTGAGCGATTATATGGTGCCCACGCACTTTATGTGTATCGATGAGATCCCGCTGACCCCGGGCGGCAAGGTGGATCACAACGCGCTGCCGGAGCCGATCGTGGCGGGCAGGCATTATGTGGCGCCGGAGACGCCGTACGAGACCGCTATCGCGCAGTGCATTCAGGATGTGCTCGGCATCCGCTATCAGGTGGGAGCGCTGGACAACTTTTACCAGCTGGGCGGCGATTCCATCAAGGCGATGCGCATGGTCAGCATTCTGCGCAAAAAGAACATCCGCCTGCAGATCTCGGACATCACAAAGCAGAACAATGTCCGGCAGATCGCGGCGCTGGCGCAGGAGCGGGAAGAGGCGGGCGCCGTCAGCCAGGAGGCGATCAGCGGAAGCATACCGGACAGCGCCATCGTAAGCTTCTTTAAGTACCTGGAGCTTCCACAGCCTTCGCTCTTTACGCAGTCTATGCTGTTAAGGATAAACGGGCGCGCGGACACGGAAAAGCTGCAGCGGGCGCTGACAGAGCTGACGCGCCAGCACGATATGCTGCGCGCGGTCGTAAAAGACGGCGGGCTGTACATAAGGGACAAAGAGGCTGTGATCCCTCTGGAAGAATATGAGCTGGCGGATGGCCGGGCAGAGGCGCTGACGCAGCTGTGCACCGACATCAAGAAGGGCATAGATATGGAACGCGCGCTTCTTCGGGCGGCGCTGATCCGCAGGGCGGATGAGGAGCTGCTGTTTTTGGTGGCGCATCATCTGATCATAGACGGCGTTTCCTGGCGCGTTATCCTGCCGGATCTGGAGACGGCCTATCTGCAGCTGCTGGACGGGCGGACGCCGGTTTTGGAAGAAAAGACCAGCAACTACCGCGATTACGCGGAAGCCCTGAGAGTCTACAGAGACAGCGAGGCCTTGAAGGCACAGATCCCCTACTGGGAGAAGGTGCAGGAGGAACTCGCGCAGACAGAGACCTCAGACCTGAAGGATTACACGCGCAGCTTCGCGATGCTGGAGGCCGCTCTTGACAGAGAAGAAACGGCTCTGCTTTTGAGCGCGAAGAAAGAAAACATGAACCTGGATATGAACGACGTCCTGCTGGCGGCGGTGGCGAGGGCCTACTGCAGGAAAATGCAGGCAAGCGGCGTCTCCGTCCAGCTGGAAGGCCACGGGCGCGAGGACATCGCGCAGGGACTTACCTTGGATCGGACGGTGGGATGGTTTACTTCCATCTATCCGGTCATCCTGCGAGGCGTCAACGCGGGCGATGACATCCGCGGGGATCTGATCCGGGTAAAGGAGACGCTTCATAAGGTCCCGGATAAGGGCGCGGGATATAACGTGCTGCGCTTCCTGGAGGGAGAAGAGACGGTCGGCTGGCCCAGAGAAAAGACCGCAAAGCTCAGCTTTAACTATCTGGGCGAGACGGCAAGAGAGGCAAAAGACGGAGAAGAGAGCCTGTTTGGCGTGGTGACGGACGTCGACACCGGCGCGGTGGGCTTGAAGGAAAACTGCTTCGGTTCGGATATCAATATCAACTGTATGGTAGAAAACGGCCGCTTTAAGCTGTCGGTATCCTACAGCGAGGAGTTCTGCGGACAGGGGCAGATGAAAGCCATGATGGACGCGGTGCTCGCGGAGCTTCTGAAGGAAGCGGAATATCTGGATTCCCTGGAGCGCGCGGTCAGGACCGCGAGCGACTACAAAGAGACGGTGTGGACAGAAGAAGAATTCGAGACCGTACAGGCGGATTTTGAGAGCCGCGGCGAAGAGATCAGGCAGATACGTCCGTTCGCATCTGATCAGGAGGAGGCGATCAGGGAAAAGACAGAAGAATTGAGAGACGCCCGCTATGAGTTTGTCGGTATCTTTGAGATCGACAGCGTGCCGGAGAAGGCTGCGGTGGGCAGGGCGCTCGCCCGCATGGAGGAAATGTACGACGCGCTTGCGGCGTCGATCGTGTACGAGGATGTGAGCGTTCCGCGCTGTGTGCTCTCGGGGCGGACACTGCGCTGTACGTACACAGACGCGTCCGGCGAGGCGGACCCGCTTTCCTTCGTGAGAGGTCTGCGGGAAGAGCTTTTGCAGGAGAAGGCCGATCTGCAGAGAAATCCGCTGTTCAGGCTGTACTGCGTGAAAAAGGACGAGGGAAGCAGTTATCTGGTGACGGCGGTCGCGCCGATGCTTAAGGATATCTGCGGCCTGTCCGAATATCTGTTGTCTGTGCGTCTGATCGCCCTGCTCGCAGGCGAGACGGGAAGGAATTTCCGGATCACGGATCGTGTGGACGACAGTCTGAAAAAAGAGTTTACGCGCGGCGGGTACCGGATCTGCGGACACTTCAACGAGTTCGACGAGAACAAGCCGACCCTTGTGTTTCTATACGGCATTATCTTCCACGCGAGTATTCAGCATCTGGTCGAGGACTGGTGCCGCAAGTTTAACATGATCACCTTCGATACGGTGAACTTCCATTTCAAGGAGCTGTTTGAGGGCGGAACCTTCGACGACGTGGCGGACCTGTATATGACGCTGCTGGAGCTTATGGTTCCGAAGACAGACAGGATCTTCGGGTTTGTGGGTTATTCCTTCGCCGGAGAACTGGGCTTTGTGATGGCGGAGCGGACCAAGAGAATCCGGGGCAGCAGGCCGATCGTATTTCTGGGCGATACGGACATGATCCCGTCCATGAGTACCGGGGCGGCAAAGACGCTGACGATCGACGATCTGGACGAATACCTGATCCAGAAGGTGAAGGAGCACGACATCCCGCAGGAGGGCATCCTGTTCGGCTACAGTATGCTGAGCTACTTTAACTCCAAGGTGAAGACCATAAAGCCCTACGACGGGCACACCGTGCTTCTGCTGGCGTCAAAGGACAGCAGCCAGACCGCTGTGGAGGGAAGGATCTTCCTGGCCAAAAAAGTGGCGAAGGATCTGCAGATCATCGAATTCCCGGACTGCGACCACTTTACGCTCCACACGGACGTGAACCTGCTGCCGGAATACGACAGGATATTCAACGAATTCCTGTAGGGGGAAGAAATGATAAAAGTTTATTATAAAAGGAGGAATTCATATGAAAAACCAACAGAATCCGTTCAATGGCTACGCACCGTTCACAATGGGTAAGCCGCAGGAGGGCGCGCCGGTGATGCCGCAGATGCCGTACATGTTCGGGCCGATAGCGGTGTCGAATGCATGCGCGGCGCAGACGCCGCCAATGCCGTACGCGTTTGCGCCGAAGGCAGATGAGCAGCCCGCCGCGCCGGCGACGCCGCAGATGCCATATACGTTTGGACCGAAGGCAGGCGAGCAGTCGGCCGCGCCGGCGATGCCGCAAATGCCGTACATGTTCGGGTCGCTAGCGGCGCCGAATGCATGCGATGTGCAGACGCCACAGACGCCGTACGCGTTTGCGCCGAAGGCAGGCGAACAGCCGGCCGCACCGCCGATGCCGCCAATGCCGTATGCGTTTGCGCCGGCAGCAGCTACCAAGGAAGAAGAAAAATAACACGGCAAAGGAGCGCGGACGCCGCACCCCGGCGCCTGCCGATATAGAATGTAAACAGAACATAGAAGAGAGGAGAATACGATGAGTCCGATCAATGAAAACACGAATGGCGGCGCAATGCAGGAAATCGCGGGCGAGAATGAGATCCCTGAGACTGCGGCCGCGGGGCGGGCAAAAGAGAAAAATGAACTGGATGCGGAAGCGATCCGCATGAAGAGCTGGAAATACATCGTGGAGAAAAACTCCGCAAGCGACGAGAGATTAGACAGGGTCGCTCTTATTTCCATGGACAGGACCTATACCTATCGCCAGATGTTCCGCGCCTGGGAGAAGTACGCGGAAGTATTTTCCGCCTTGAACATTACGGCGGAGAACCACTCACGCATGGCCGTCTTCGACTGCACTTCGGTCGAATCTTCGTTCGCGATCTATGCGGCGAACATGACCGGCGCATCCGTCGCGGGGCTGCCGCCGTACACGATATCTGACAAATATCCGCTCGAGAAAGTGATCGAGACAGAAAAGATCACAGATCTGTTTATCAACGACCTGGTGGTCAACAGCAAATTGCTGGTAAGCATTCTCAGGAAAAAGACGAAGCTTGGACTCCGCAACATCATCGTGGCGCGGGTTTCCCTGGAAAACGAGAACATGGAGCCGGAGCTCATCCGGTTGAGCAACAGCAATTACGCGCAGCTTAAGAGGGTGCAGGGCGCTCTGTTCATGGACGATCTGCTGAATGAGTATGAGGCGACGACGATCAAATACGGTCCGGATGTATTTGAAAAAGACGCGTTTATCCTCCATACCTCCGGCACGACCAAGGGCATCAGCAAACCGGCGCCGCTGTCTGATATCGCCCTAAACGCGGCGGCGGAAAGCCTGATCAGGAGCGGAAAGGCCAAACAGTTTGAAAACGGGGCGGTATCTATGTGTTTCATGGTGGCGACGTCCGTGTACGGGCTTGCGGATCAGCTCCACGCGCCGCTCGCCTTCGGGTGCAGCGTGCTCATTCCGCCGATGGCGACGAGCAATCCCTTTGCCCTGAAGGCGATCGAACACTACAAGGTGAACATTCTCTTCATCACGCCGTTCTATTTTGAGATCTGGGCGAAGATGCCGCCGGAATGCCTGCCGGATTTCTCGTCTGTAAAACTGATCGTCTTCGGCGGCTCCTATCTGTCGGCCGAGGCGAGAAAGCGTTATGACGAGATCGTGAAGGCGAGAGGCGGAAACGCGGCCTTTATCAACGGTTACGGCATGTCCGAGACAGGCGGCGCCTGCATCATCCAGACGGACGAGGTGGAGGACGACTCCATCGGGCTTCCGCTGCCCGGGGTAAAGATCAGGATCTTCGATGAAAATGAGAAAAAATTCTATTCCGTCGAGGACAAACACACGGGCGTTCTGTATATCAGCTCCGATTCGATCAGTGAGGGAAAGATCGGCGACGAATCCTTCTTTGAGCCGGAGATGATCGACGGCGTTCCCTATATCTGCACAAACGATGTGGTCGGCGTCAACAAGGACGGCAGCCTCAGATGGCAGGGCCGCGCAAACCGTTTCTTTGTGAACAACGAAGGGATCAGGTTCAACGCCGGTCTGGTGGAATCGCAGGTGGCCGCGGAGCCGGGTATCGAGGCGTGCGCGGTAGTTCCGTGGTTCGACAAGATCATGACCCACGACACGGTGCCGGTGCTCTATGTGCAGACGGCGGCCGACCGGGGCAAAGAGCCGGCAGCGATCGTAAAAGACGCTCTGATGAACGTCTTTATCAACAACGGAAAGGCGGAAGAGACCAATCTTCCGGTGCAGTGCGTGATGGTAGATCAGATCCCGCACAACGCAAACGGCAAGGTAGACATCTACAAGATCACGGGGGGCGGCGTCACAGGAGCCAGATATGTGATCCGTCCGGTAAAGTGGAACGGCGCGCTTAAGGATGTTCTCCTCGAGTACGACGCCGACGAGTCGAATTCTGTCGGAAACGGCGCGATCCCGGATGAGCTCTCCCAGATCGTGGAGAGCGTAAAGAGCACCACAGCGGATGACACGGTGCTGAACGCCGCCGGAAGGATCGCAAATTCCAAGATCATGCTGGAGGTATTTGCAAAAGGACAGCAGAGACTGTACCAGCAGCCGGTTGAGATGATGATGCAGTTCTTCAATATGGCGCAGGCCATGGGTATGCAGATCATGAACAGCCTGACGCAGATGATGAACTATATTTCCATGCAGCAGATGCAGCTGATGCAGAATATGCCGCAGATGCAGTACGCGCCGCAGCAGGCGGGCACGCAGGCTCAGATGCCCCAGATGCCGTACATACTGCAGCAGGCGGGCACGCAGGCTCAGATGCCCCAGATGCCGTACATACTGCAGCAGACGGGCGCGCAGCCGCAGATGATGCAGATGCCGCAGGTATCGTATATGCCGCAGCAGACAGGCGCGCAGCCGCAGATGGTACAGATGCCGCAGGTGCCGTACATGCCGCAGCAGGCGGGCGCGCAGCCGCAGACGATGCAGATGCCGCAGGTACCGTACATGCCGCTGTTTACTCCGCCGGTGAATCCGTGAGGACGGCGGGGAAACGAGAGGAGGGAAATGACATGAAACACGAGAGAACTGTTATGGGAAACGTCCGCAGGATCGGCGTCCGCGTTGCCCTGGAGGTTTTGCAGGGCGTCGGGGCGCGCAATCCCACGAATCCCTCCGCGAAGGACGAAGTGCCGCCCAACGTGGAGGAATCGCTGAACTTCCCCTATATCAACCGCGCCGGAGTTCCTCTGGCAATGGATATTTTCAAACCGGTAGGATCGGAGTACGACGGCAAGGAGCTCCCCGTGATCGTGAGCATCCATGGCGGCGGTCTGGTGACGGGAGACCGCAAGATCTCCCTCAAGCTGGGCAGGGAGATGGCCTCCAGGGGATATCTGGTGTTTGCGATCGAATACCGGCTTGCGCCCAGAGCTACCATCTGCGAACAGCTGGACGATGTCTGCGCCGGAATGGACTATGTCGGCAAAAAGATCGTCGAGTACGATGTGGATCCGACCAGGATCTTCCTGACGGCTGACAGTGGGGGAGCTTTTCTCGCCATTTACACGGCCGCGATGAAAAGATCCAAAAAGCTGCAGGACGCCATCGGCTATAAACCCAGCAGAATGACCTTCAAAGCGCTGGGACTGTCCGGCGGAATGTTTTACACCAACGGCGACGACCTTCTGGGAATGCTCCTTGCCGAGCAGTTTTACGGCGATAAGTTTGATGACAAAAAGTTCCTTCAGTACATGAACCCGGAGCATCCGGAGATCATCAACAACCTTCCGCCTACCTTCCTGGTGACGGCGAGAGGAGACTTTTTGAACAACTATACGCTCATGTTTCACAAGGCGCTGAAGAACGCGGGCAAGACCACAAAGCTTCTCTATTACGGAGAATCGGATCTGTTCCACACCTTCAACTTCTCAAGGCCGTACCTGCCGCAGAGTAAGGACGCGAACGACAAGATGGTGAAATTCTTTGAGGAGCAGGCAGCTCTCGCCAAAGCGAGACAGAAGACGAGTTCCGGAGAGAAGAAGAGGGCGAAAGAGATCGAGCAGGAGATCGCAGAGGGCGCCTTTGCCAGACAGAGGCTCTGGGAAGCCATATCCGGCATGAACTCAGAATCGAAGGATAAGCTGGACGCGGTGGCGGTCGTGGACGACAGCAGAAAATACACCTACCGCCAGATGCTGCGCCAGTGGAAGAAATACGCGGAGGTCTTCTCCGCGCTGGGGATGTCCGAAAAAGGCTCCGCCCGCGTCGGTATCTTAGGCGCGATGACGGCGGAGGCGGCAAGCAGCTTTTACGCCCTTGACATGACGGGCGCGTTCATCTCCATGCTGCCGTACCCGCTGGCACAAAAAACCGGGCAGCTGATCGAACTGATCAAAAAAGAAAAGCTCACGGACCTGATCCTTACAGATTATGAGATCACGCCCGCGCTGCTGCGCAGGCTGACAGAAGAAAGAGAAGAGATCGGCCTGAAAAGCATCATCGTCCTGCACACAGAGGCGGCAGGCCCCTGCGCGAGCGAAAGCGAGAAGCGCGCGGCCAGAGACAACGAGCTGCAGCTGAAGAAGGTGGAAGGCGCGTTGTTTATGCCGGAGCTGCTGGCAAAATATGAGGCGACGCCGATCTCCTATGCGGCGAAATCCTGCGCAAGTACCAGCATGGCGCTTCACACGCAGAAAGACGACACCGGGGAATACAGCGCGGTTTCCTTCTCCGATGAGCAGATCAACGCGATCGCCCTTGAAGGGTACGGGAAACATAAGCACCGTCGGTTCATCGGCCTGACACTGGACCTGTATAACACACATTCCCTGGCGAAACAGCTTCATCAGGCGCTTTTGCTCAACGATTCCGTGCTGATGACCTACAAGGCGGGGTACAGCGGAACGTACAGCAGGGCCGTGGAAGCCTATCATGTGGATACGCTCCTTGTGTATGCGTCCCTGGTGCGGCAGTGGCGCGGGGAAGAAAAACCGGTCAATTTTGCGAGCATCGATCAGATCTGTATCGAGGATAAGACAGTCACGAAGGAAGAGCTTGCACAGATCAGACAGTTCCTGGAGGAAAGGGGCGCCAAGGCGGAGGTGAAGGCCGAAAAGTCGCACGCCGGGGATTATGCCGCTGACGTCGCCTACGGGGACGGCGCGACTGCAGGATCGGTGGCGCCGGCGTTTGTACCGTTTCCGCTGCCCCCGCTCATGCCGCAGCTTCCGTATGCGCCGGGATCCGGTCTGGCTCTTGGAGAGACAGACGAAGCCAGAAAGAAACGCCTGGAGAAGACTGAGGACTGGAACAGGCATATACAGCGTGTGAGCAAGGCGCTTGCGCTGCTCTCCATGACGAAGGACAGCATAAAGGAGCAAAAGGAAAAGAAAGCGGAAGTCTCCGGGACCGGGGCTTCTGCAAAAGGAGCCGAGGACAAGGGACCGAGCAGGTTGCTGATGGATGTGCTGGGAGTCCTGTTTGACGCGAGCACGGTTGACTATTACGTAGAGAAATAGTGTAAAAAGCAACTTTTTCATTATTATTTGTGCCGTCAACCAAAAGGCGACGGAATGGGGATTCCTATGAAAACGATCTTGTACTATTTTTCAAAAAATGTGCAGAAAAAAGCGGAGCCATATTACGACAGTCAAAATACGGCGGTCGCAGACGACATCGAAGCGCAGCTTGACGTCGCGTATTCGGGCGGCAGTCACAATCCCCTGTTTCTGGATATCTACCGGGCGAAAAAATACGCGGGGATCAGACTGCCCGTCATTCTCATGGTACACGGCGGCGGACTCTATGTGGGCAGCCGGAAGCTGACGAGCGCCATCTGTCAGGAGCTGGCGCGCAGAGGCTTTCTGGTATTCAACCTGGAATACCGGCTGCTCACGGAGGCGGACGCCTGTCAGGAGATCGCGGATATCTGCGCGGGATTCCGGCAGGCGGAAGCGCTGCTTCCCCACTATAACGGCGACAGAAACAGGGTTTATGCGGTCGCGGAGAGCGCGGGCGCATACCTGACGCTCTACACGGCTGCCATGCACAATTCAGAGCGGATACGGGAAAAGATCGGCTGCCCCGTCTCCGGCCTGCAGATCCGGAGAATGGCTTTCTTCAGCGGGATGTTCTACACGAAGAAGGCGGATCTTATAGGAGCGGCCTATCCGCTGCAGATTTACGGAAAAAAATGCCTTGACAGAGAATTCATGCGGTACATGAACCCGGAGGATCCGGAGGTCATGCGCGGCCTTCCTCCGATGCTTCTGGTATCGAGCGACGCGGACTTCTTAAAGAAGTACACTTTAAAATACGCGGACGCGCTAAAAAAGAGCGGCCAGAGCTGCAGGCTGCTGTACTATACGGGAAAGAAGGAGCTGACGCACGCGTTTCCGGCCTATCGTCTCGATCTGAAGGAGAGCTTGGAAGTGATCGACGAAGCGGCATACAAATTTTTTGCCGTGTGAGCTGCTATTGGAATCTGTTTATGTTCTGGGGAGTGTGACAGTAAGAAAAATAACTTTTTCATTACTTTGTGCCTCTGACTGAAAGGCGTCGGAATGGAGATTGGTATGAAGATTCTATTATTTGAGGAACCGGAATCGGTAAGTGAAGAACAGCTGGCGCGCGACCTTCTCCTTCTTCCCGCATGGAGAAGGAGAAGGGTCATGGAGTACCGCTTCCGGACAGACCGGGTACTCTGCGCAAAAGCATACCTGCTTTTAAAGGAAGGGCTTTGCCGGGAGTACGGGATACGGGAGGATCCGGTGTTCTCCTACGGGGAAAACGGAAAACCGTATCTGTGGGATCATCCCGGTATTTATTTTAACTTAAGCCACTGCAGACGGGGCGTCCTGTGCGTGATCGACGAACAGGAGGTAGGCTGCGACATAGAGGAGATCCCGGCTTTTTTGGACGACGCCCTGTGCGGCTGCTGCAGCGAAGCGGAAAAACGCCGCATTTGGTCCGCCTCGGATCCCGCGGCCGAATTTACCAGGCTGTGGACGATGAAGGAAGCTTATCTGAAATACACGGGTCAGGGAATTTCAGACGACCTGCCGGAGCTGTTCGAACAGACGGATCTCACGGATATCAGTTTCCGGGTAAAGGAAGAAAAAAAGGGCGTGGTTTACACGATATGCAATAGCTTACGCCGCGACAGACAAGAATAGTTTAATTTGAAAACGAGGTTGCCAATATTCCTGTTTATATGTTATCCTGAACAAAAATAAAGCAAACAGAAAGGTTAAACGGTGTTGTATGAAGAACTATAAGGAGACGGCGCAATAGCAATGGCTATTGCAAATAATTAAGTGCTATAGCCATTGCACCCTAATGCTACATTAGGAGGACGCATATGAGCTATATTAACGCAGCCGAAATTTTGCCGGAAAATTTGATCAGAGAAATTCAAAGGTACGTTGACGGCAAAGTTTTATACATTCCGCGAAGGGATGAAAACATATTATCGTGGGGTGAAAAGAGTGGCGCCAGAGACAGGCTGGCGAAACGAAACAAGGAGATCGTGAAAAGGTACTTTTCGGGCGCAACTGCCGCAGAGCTTGGCAGCATGTATTTCCTCTCGGAGAAAAGGATCCAGAGAATCATACATGAATATGAATCCTCCATACAAGAAGAGAATGGAGGATCCGAAAGTGAATAGAGAGAACAAACGAAAGCTATACGAAAAATGCTATTATAAAACGCATCCATGCAACGATACGTTTGTATGTAAAAATTGCGGCAGAATCGTCGTGCCGGAAGGCGCCGGCAGCAATCACAGGAATCATTGCCCCAATTGCCTGTACAGCTTACATGTGGATATTGAGCCGGGCGACAGAGAATCTGATTGCGGCGGACACATGGAACCTATATCTGTGTGGGTAAGAAACAAAGGGGAATGGGCGATCATTCACAGATGCAAAAGATGCGGAGCATTCAGCTCCAACCGAGTCGCAGCGGATGATAATCCCATGAAGCTTATGTCTATTGCAATGAAACCTTTGGGGCAGCCGCCTTTTCCTCTTGAAAGAATTGAGGAGATGACGAGAAGGATGGGCGGCGAAGGAAAGCTGTAACGATCGAATGAGAATCACTGTAGAGGGCATCAGAGAAATCTGGTGCTCTTTTTCGTGCGTAATGAATTTTCCTATAAGACAGATGCCAATAACAGGAAAATATTCAGTGCGTTAGCGGAGGTGATGTGACAGTATCATTTTATATTAAGAAAAGCAGAAACACTAATGATTCGGGGATCAGTTATAGATGCTTCCAAAAAATCCTTATCCCCGGTCAAAAACAAATCTGCATGAGCATTTAAGGCGGCACGAAGAATCGGGCGATCCTTGGGATCTCTGATTGTAAGTTCTGCATTAATTGGCCCTTCTGGTGTAGGTACTACACGGATATACGTCAACGCATGAAACAGAAAAGCCTCCAGTTCTGTGACGCGATCTGGAAATTTCTCACGGAATTTACGATGTAATTCATCCACTATATAATCACAAACAAGAGGAATATAAGGTGGAAGTAGGGCTTTCAGAAAGGCCTGAGCGGCTTTACCGCTCGGGAAAAGTGCCGCTGAAATAATGACGTTAGTGTCAATCATAACTTTCATTCAGCATTTTCCTCCCGACGCGAGTTGGTGATCCAGTCTGCGATATTCTCCTCTGAGGCAAATCCGGCTAAAGCTGCCTGACCTTTCATCTGTTCCTGAAATTTCTGTATGGCATAGATAGCGGAATTGATTATGCGGACGGAACCGTCTTCTACAATAAAAGTGACGCGGTCACCTGTAGAGACACCGAGAGCCGCACGAATGTTTTTTGGAATAGTTACTTGTCCTTTTGACATTACTCTTGCATCATTTACCAATATGTTTTCAGACATAATAAGGTCCTCCTCGAACAAAAAGTAGGGAAATCAGAAATTCCTACTTTCATTATATGCTTGAAGCCTTGATTTTACAACAGGGAAATTATGAAATAACTGTTGCTGTTTGTTGTTTCCAGCCGTTATTTTTGTTTTCAGGAAAAAAGAAAACTGGTATAATAAACATGACATACAGCTGTCGTGTTTGATATGCTAGGATAAAAACGGAGCGGGAAAAGTTATGAAGATAGACAGGCTGATCGGGATCTTGTCGGTCTTGCTGCAGGAAGACATGACAACTGCGCCCAGACTGGCGGAAAAGTTTGAGGTTTCGAGAAGAACGATAAACAGGGATATCGAGGATCTCTGCAAAGCGGGGATCCCGGTCAGAACGATACAGGGAACCGGCGGCGGGATCCGTATCATGGACGGATACCGGATGGATAGGACGATCCTGACCTCAAAGGATATGCAGGGGATTCTTGCCGGGCTTAGGAGCCTTGACAGTGTGAGTGGAAGCAGATATTACAGTCGGCTGATGGAAAAGCTGCAGAGCGGATCCTCGGAATTGGTAAGCGGCAGGGATTCCATGCTGATCGATCTGTCTTCCTGGTATAAAGGGACGCTTGCTCCGAAAATTGAGATGATACAGGATGCGATCGAGAACAGGAGGCTGCTTGATTTCAGGTATTATGCTCCGTCGGGGGAGAGCGTCCGGACCGTCGAGCCATACTACGTTGTGTTTAAGTGGGCAGGCTGGTATGTATGGGCTTGGTGCATGGAGCGTAAGGACTTCCGCCTGTTTAAGCTGAACCGTATGGATCGGCTGTCCGTTTCTGAAAAAAACTTTGTGTCTCGGGAGGTTCCGATGCCGGATCTGTCCAATGAAAGGATATTTCCGGGAGGCATCCGGGTGAAAGCTCTCTTTGACCCGGATGTGAAGTGGCGACTGGTGGAGGAGTTCGGGCCGCACTGTTTTACCGAGACGGACGACGGGCGGCTGCTTTTTCAGGCGGATTATACGGACATGGAGAATCTTGTCGCGTGGATACTGACATTCGGGGAAAAGGCGGAGATGCTGGAACCGCCCGAGGTGCGGGAGAGGATTTCTAATATTGCGGAGGCCATGAGAAAAACCTATGAAAAAAATCAATGAACAGAATTGATGAAAGAAACCAATAAAAGGAACCGATAAAAAGAAGCGGTGCATGGAATCTACGGGAGGAGCGAAGCATATGAGATATGAATGGCTGGATGAATATCTGATGAAAAAGCCGGGCGTGACGAAAGACCTGCAAAAAGACTGGAACTGGATGCGCTATCAGATCGGCGGGAAAATGTTTGCTGCGGTATGCAGGAGCTGGGAGGACAACAAGCCTTATTACATTACACTGAAGCTGGATCCGCTGGAGGGCGATTTTCTGCGGAAGCAATATGAAGATATCATCCCCGGATATTATATGAACAAAACGCACTGGAATTCGGTGAAAGCGGACGGCGAGGTGCCGGACGACCTCCTGAAAGACCTGCTGGACAAGGCTTACCAGATCGTACTTGGAAGTCTGAGCAAGAAAAAACAGAGGGAAATTCTGGAGACAGCAAAGAAGGACGACCTGATCAGCTGCTGCGGTGCGGATTGTGCTTCGTGTAATTGTTACGGGGAACTGTGCAAAGGATGCAATGCCGTATGCGGAAAGGTGTTCCATGCGCCGGAGGGAAAGGAATGTCCCATTTATGCCTGTTGCAGAATTCAAAATGGCTTCCATTCCTGCGGTGAGTGCGGGAAGCCTCCCTGCGATCTGATCCTGGGAACGAGGGATCCGAGCTTTTCGGAAGAAGAATTCAGGAAAAATGTGGCTGAGCGGGTAAAACGGCTGAAGGGGTGATGGAGATGGCATTTGACTATAAGAAAGAATACAAGGAATTTTATCTGCCGAAGGCTGTGCCGGGGATTATTACGGTTCCGAAGATGAATTATATTGCGGTTCGGGGACAGGGGGATCCGAATGTGGAAGGCGGAGAATATAAGGCATCCATCGGGCTGCTGTACGGGATTGCCTTTACGATCAAGATGAGCAAAAAAGGCAGCCATCAGATTGACGGATATTTTGACTATGTGGTTCCGCCACTGGAGGGATTCTGGTGGCAAAAGAAGCAGCATCCGGAGAACGGTATGCTGGCCGACCGAGCCGGCAGGCTGGACGACGCGTGGAAAATGGATTATACTCATAAAGAGAACTTTCAGTGGATCTCGCTCATACGTCTGCCGGAGTTTGTCACAAGGGAAGAGTTTGGCTGGGCGGTTTCCGAGGCGGAGGCGAAGAAAAAACAGGATTTTTCCAAGGTGGAGTTTCTGACCTATGAGGAGGGCCTGTGCGTGCAGTGTATGCACATTGGGCCATATGATGACGAGCCGGGGACAGTGGAAATGATGCATCGGTACATAGAGGAGCAAGGATATGTGCCGGACATCACAGAACAGAGGTTTCATCATGAGATCTATCTGAGCGATGCGCGAAGGTGCGCACCGGAGAAGCTGAGGACGGTCATACGGATTCCGATCAAAAAACAGGGGGATATGGGCATGGCCTATTATGATAAAAATGGTTTTATTTTTCTTATAAAGTAGGGTATAATATTTTATAGAAAAGCGGTTTAATTTATGGCAAACAAGGCGGTAAAAAATGAGTAATGTCACTGATATTATAAACAGATGCATTTCCTTTGAAGATGAACAGGAATGGTTTGATTTAAAAGACAGCTGGTATGAGCTTGATGAGATCGGGCAGTATATTTCTGCGCTTTCTAATGCCGCAGCAATGTGTGGAGAACCATATGGCTATCTTATATGGGGCTTCAGTAATGAAACCCACCAATATACAAATACCACACTGAGATATAAGCGGGATGTGAACGGCGAGCCGATTGAGCATTATCTGGCACGGAATGTGTCTCCGTCTGTATACTTCTCATTTGATGAAGAAGTAATCGACGGCAAAAGAGTTGTTGTTTTGAGCATACCTGCCGCCCGCATTGTGCCTACGGAATTCAAAGGAATCCGCTATATCCGTGTTGGCTCAAGCAAAGAAAATATTAAAAAATATCCCGAAAGAGAAGCCGCACTATTCAGAATTCTCAACTTCGGGCAGCCTTCTCTTTTAAACGTTGAAGCGAGATTTGACGACCTTTCATTCAACCAGCTTTTTCTTTATTTTGATATGAAAGGGATAAAGCTTAACAAAAAGACTTTTAAGAAAAATCTTGAGCTTTTAACTGCCGACGGAAAGTATAATTTACTTGCGCAGCTTTTGTCTGATAATCCGCGGATACCTATTCGCTTTGCACTTTTTGCAGGGATTGATAAAACATCAACTATGTACGCAGTTAGAGAATTTGGTGATATGTGCTTACTGTTGGCACTTGATAAGGTTATAGATTACGGAGATACCTTGAATGTTCCTCAAGCCGATGAGCGTGACCGTAAGGTGGAACGCAAAGAAGTAATGCTTTTTCATTCTCAGGCATTCAGGGAAGCTGTTATAAATGCTTTTCAGCATAATCTATGGGTAAGCGGTACCGCTCCGATGTTTACGGCATATAAAGATCGAATAGAGATAACATCTATCGGAACTTTGCCGCCACACCAGACAAAAGAGGGATTTTATGCGGGAATTTCTATCCCTGTTAATGCTAAACTCACCGAGATTTTTGTACAGCTTCATATCAGCGAAAAATCAGGACGCGGTGTGCCAAGAATTGTGGGTGAATATGGCGAAAAAGCTTTCAAGTTTTCCAATAATGCTATAACAGTAACGATTCCGTACAACCGTATTGACTTGGGGGGTACCCCCCAAGATACCCCCCAAGATACCCCCCAAGATGCCCCCCAAGCAGCCTATGGGATTAAGAGAGGAGTGACAGAAAATAAGATCGTTGAGTATTGTACAGAGGCAAGAAGTATACAGGAAATACTTGAATATCTCGGTTTGAAAGATCGAAAAAATCTCATGAAACATATCAACCGATTATTAGAGCAAGGGCGTATTGCAAGGACGCGCCCGGATAAGCCTACAAGTAAGGACCAGAAGTATATTATGATTAAATAGGATTGTTTCAAAGAAGAAAAAGCCTATGAACTTGTCAAAGGAAATGTTTTTAGGGAGCAGGAAGTCATACAATGGTTTCCTGCTTTTGTTTGTGGTTGAAGGACGGGAATATTTTTGATATACTCAAAAAATCGAAACTTTAAGGCCAAAATCAGGGAGCACCATTACGGTGACATGGTTATACGGAAGTGTTGCTTGAGCATCGGAGGCGTATCAGGGATAATTGAACCAGATCAAACCGAAAGGAGATATCAGCAATGGTTGAATTTGGTGAACAATTAAAAAAAGTGAGAGAAGCAAAAGGAATGACCCAACAGACACTGGCCGAACATCTTTATGTGACGAGACAGGCTGTTTCCAGATGGGAGTGCGGTGACAGATACCCTGACTTGATAATGGCTAAAAAGCTGGCTGCATTTTTGGAGGTATCATTGGATGAACTGCTGTCAACGGACGAAATGAAAAAAGCTGCAGAAAGGAATCAGATTATTGAAAAGCCTTTCATGAAACACGTTCAGATTGTTCTATACGCATGTATATCGTTTTCATTTTTGCTTACTGTAGCAGATATCATCATGCGGTTCCCGATAACTTCCACGTCGATTAACTATAGTGATATCCAGATTATCGCAGTCAATCTGCTGGGATTGCTCATCCAGATTGCTGTTTTCGCTTATGGTTTTGTATTGGCGCTGCAGGGAACTCTTACTCCAAAGAAAACCGGAATATCAATCGCCCTTTATTTTGCCTCATTATGTCTGACAAATAGTTATCGCATGACATATTCAGGTCTTGGATGGAAGAACATGGCTGCGGCTTTGCTGCTGATCGCCCCATGTCTGTTGGGCGCTGCAGCCGCATATCAATATTTTTATATAGCGAAGACGAAATCAGTTTGGTACTGGTCGTTAATAGCCGTCTCAGGGTGGGAGATGTTCCTGATCATTTGGAGCACCTATTCAAACATCCGATGGGCGACAGAATTTATATCTATGAATACAGCGTTGAATTTATTGCTTAAATTATGTATCTATTTTTTGACCATTTATCAGGCACATATTATGAAACAAAAGAGAGAGCAGGCGCTTGCTGTAACAGCGGATTAATAGCTGACAAATTTCATTTGTTGCTGAGACAAATATAATTACATACAGCGGGGCCATTGTCTCACGCAGGATCAGCATGGACAACAGCACTGCGGACAACATAACGAGCAGTGAGCCGAAGACTTGTTGACACGATGCGGTCGTTAAGCTATAATTTCTCGTACAGACAAAGATGCCTGACGGTATCGATGTCTGTTTTTTTTTACAATAGGAAATTTCCTATTGTAAAAAAAACCTTCCAGGCAGGATCGCACTGCGGCGGAGCAGAAGATGTCGCTGACGCGACCCGCCGCAGGCGGAGAATCTCGCAAGCAAGATTCAATTTTATAAGGAGGTCAGGCTGCCATGAAACCAATGATCGGTGTTATGCCGTTATGGGATGACGAAAAGAACAGTATCTGGATGCTGCCGGGATACATGGATGGCATTCATCGGGCCGGCGGGATTCCAATCATATTTCCGCTTTCAACGGACGAATCAGAGCTAAAAAGACTGTGTGAGATATGCGATGGTTTTCTGTTTACCGGAGGACACGATGTTTCCCCGGGAATCTATCAGGAAGAAGCGTTAGACGGGCTTGTTTCCTGCTGTGAGAAAAGAGACCGGATGGAAACGTTGGTACTGGAAGAGATTTTGAGGACGAATAAACCTCTTCTCGGCATATGCAGGGGAATCCAGTTTATCAACGCCAGGCTTGGAGGGACTTTGTACCAGGACCTCCCGACCCAGCATCCGTCCGAAACGGAGCATCATCAGCACGCGCCGTATGACATTCCGGTACATGATATAGAGATCATGAGGGATTCGCCGCTGTACGAGTGCCTGCAGACGGAACACATGCCGGTCAACAGCTATCATCACCAGGCTGTTAAGACAGTCGCACCCGGACTTGAAGTGATGGCTGTATCATCGGATGGTCTTGTGGAGGCATTGTATAAGCCGGATCATCGTTTCCTGTGGGCGGTTCAGTGGCATCCGGAATTTTCCTATAAGACAGATGTCAACAGCAGGAGGATATTTCGTGCGTTGGTGGAGGCGGCTGACAGGGATTAATTCTCTGTCGGTCATTTTTTTGTTTTCAGGGAAAAGGAAAAATGATATAATCCTCTCGGAAATGAAACACAGAATAATCCCTAACAAAAAAGGCGGATCGGCGTATCAAGTAGAAAAGGTAACATCGAAAAAATATAATTTTAAGGAGGAATCACAATGAACGAGAAACAGGCAAACGATATGACGACGAAACTGAAGGAGGCGAAGTCTGCGGAGGAGTTTTTTGCTGTATGCAAAGAATATGGCGCAGAAGCGACCGAGGAGCAGGCAAAGGAGTTGTTCGAGCGGATGCACGCGCAGGGCGAGCTTTCAGACGACGCGCTGGAGAGCGCTGCGGGCGGTGTTGACTGGGGCTATATAGATGAGCAGATAAAAAAATATGGCCCTGGTGTCGTGGGGGCGTTGTGTTCGGTGTACGGTATAAAAATATAGTAGGAGGAGCATGACAGCGCGTCAGCATCTGCGATCGATCAGAGGTAAAGACAAGTGATCATTTCCAATAGCTTTTCCGCGATCGGCGTGAAAGCCTGATGCTTTTTCCAGATCAGGTACATTTCAGTCTCCAGCCCCGGGGTAAGCGGACGGAATACAAGTCCGCTCTCCGGGCTTGTGTCGATCAGATGCTGAAAGGTCAGAAGATAGCCAAGCCCTTCTCTCACAAAAAGAGCGCCGTTATAAGACAGGCGAAAGGAGCCCTCCAGGTGGAGCTGGTCCATGTGGTTGCCGCACCATCTGGGAAGGTCGTGGTTCCAGCCCTGTTCGGAGCAGAATAAGGGCAGACCCTTCAGGTCTTCGACGGAAACCGCCGTCTTTTTTGCCAACGGGCAGTCGGCGGGCATGACGAGACCCCAGAGATCAGCGCCCGGAAATTTCAGACAGCGGTATCTGGCGGTGTCGGGTTCCTGCGCCAGCACGGCAAAATCAATGATGCCCTTGTCGAGCTTTTCCGTCACCTGTTCCGTATCTCCGCTGGTGATATGGTAATGCAGGTTCGGGCAGATTTTTTTCAGTTCTTTGATTGCGGCGGCGAGATGCCGGATCTGGTAAGATTCCGCCAGACCAAGGTAAAGATCGCCGCCTGCGAGATCGTCCATCGTGCGAAACTCTTCCGTGATCTTATCGGCCATTTTGACCAGATCCTCCGCGCGCTTTCGAAGGAGAATGCCTTCCTCGGTAAGCTGAATGCTGAAGCTGTGTCGGAGAAACAGCTTCTTTCCGAGCTCATCCTCCAATGCTTTTAATTGCTTGGAGAGCGTGGGCTGGGTGACGTGGAGCAGCTCCGCCGCGCGCGTCATGTTCTCTTCCCTAGCGACTGCGAGAAAATATCGCATGGTTCTCAGTTCCATAAAGAGTCGCCTTTCTGAAATTCTTAAAATTCATATCATGATATAAATTATAACTATTCGCAAAAAGGAAATCAAGGGGATATAATAAAATCAAGGGACAGTTTGTCCTGAAATCATGAAAACAAGCAGGAAAGGACGGTATGGGAACATGGCAAATGTTGAAAAACTGGAACTGACACAGGAGTGGGATAAGACATTCCCGAAGAGTGAAAAGGTGAACCATCGAAAAGTGACATTTGTGAACCGTTACGGGATCACGCTGGCAGCGGATGAGTATGCGCCGAAAAACGCATCCGGCAAGCTCCCGGCGATCGCCATCTGCGGACCGTTCGGCGCGGTGAAGGAACAGTGCTCGGGGCTTTACGCGCAGACGATGGCGGAGAGAGGCTTTTTGACGCTTGCCTTTGATCCCTCGTTCACGGGGGAGAGCGGCGGCAATGTCCGCTATATGGCGTCGCCCGACATCAACACGGAGGATTTCATGGCGGCGGTGGATTATTTGTCGCTGCATGAGCGCGTGGATCCGGAGAGAGTTGGTATCATCGGGATCTGCGGCTGGGGCGGGCTTGCGATCAACACTGCGGCGCTCGATACCAGGGTCAAAGCGACGGTTGCTTCCACCATGTACGATATGGTGAGGGTGAACGCCAACGGTTACTTTGACGCTGAGGATAATGAGGAAGCGCGTTACCAGAAAAGGGCAGCGATGTGCGCGCAGAGGCTTGCGGACTTGAAAGCGGGCGAGTACGCGCTGGGCGGCGGCGTGGTCGATCCGCTGCCGGAGGACGCGCCGTTCTTTGTGAAGGATTATCATGATTATTACAAGACGGACCGCGGCTACCACGCCCGCTCCCTGAACTCCAATGGCGGTTGGAACGTGATCGGCTGCGAATCCTTTCTGAACCAGCCGATCAACCAGTACAGCAACGAGATCCGAAGCGCTGTTCTGGTCATGCATGGCGACAAGGCGCATTCCTGCTATTTCGGGAAAGATGCTTACGCGGCGATGACAAAAGACAGCAAATATACGGGGAACAAGGAGCTGCTGCTGATTCCGGGCGCGGTGCATACCGACCTGTATGACGGCGGCGGAAAAGGCGCTATTCCGTTCGATAAGCTGGAGGAATTCTTCAACAAGTATATGAAGTAAAGTGGCTGCAAACAGAAACCGGGGACAACCCAACGTGTCAATGTGGGTAGACATGGCAGTGAATTGGATGAAAAGTCTGTAGTAGGAAAATCTAATAAAGGGGAGAAAAGGGATGAAACGTAAAATACCCGCCATGATCGCATTACTGTCGGCACTTGGCTTTGCGGCCTGTATAGGGACTGCTGTGCAGGCAGAGACAAAGGAAGCGGCGTCGGAGACAGACACAGAGGATTCTGATGCAGAGAGCACGGCACCGGGCGTCTTCAACTTTGAGACACACACAGTGCTGCTCAACAGCGGGTATGAGATGCCGATCATGGGGTTGGGCACGTACAGCCTCTCCGACGAGGAGTGTTATAATTCCGTAACCGCCCTGCTGGAAGCAGGCGGTCGGTTGATCGACACAGCGTACATGTACGGGAATGAGGCGGCGGTCGGCCGCGCGGTACGGGATTCCGCTGTGCCGCGGGAGGAGATTTTTGTGATCACGAAGCTCTATCCGGGCGAGCAGTTCGCGGATCCGGAGAAGGCGATCCAGGACGCCCTGGATAAGCTGGACATCGGCTATATTGATATGATGCTGCTCCACCATCCCGGAGAAAATGACGTGAAAGCGTATCGGGCGATGGAGCAGGCCGTGGCGGGAGGAAAGATCCATTCCATCGGTCTTTCGAACTGGTACGTGGATGAGTTGGAGGAATTTCTCCCGCAGGTGACGATCACTCCTGCGCTCGTGCAGAATGAGATTCATCCGTACTATCAGGAGAATGACGTGATTCCGTACATTCAGAACCTCGGTATCGTCGTGCAGGGCTGGTATCCTTTCGGCGGAAGAGGCCATACCGCGGAGTTGCTCAGTGATTCCGTGATCTCGGAGATTGCCGCTGCCCATGGCGTGACTTCAGCACAGGTGATCCTGCGCTGGAATCTGCAAAAAGGCGTGGTCGTGATCCCAGGTTCAAGCAATCCCGATCACATCCGGGAAAATCTCGATCTGTTCGGATTTGAATTGAGCGACGATGAGATGGAGAGGATCAATGCTCTGGACAGAGGCGAGAAGCACGATTGGTATTAATCGGAGATTTCTGTCTCTGATATTTTGAACCGGCCTTTCCTGTGCAAGTGTTATTCAATAATTGCATAGGAAATCATAGGAAATAGGCATTTGATTGCAGGAGAAGGTCTGCTTATAATGATACCAATAAGTTCACTATCGTCGGTGCTCAGCCCGATTCTGAAAAGTGAAATACAGAAGCTGTATGAATTCGGGCAAAACCTGAGATAATTAACTCAAAAAGGAGGAGACAGAAAATGGCATTAAAAAGCAAGCTTGGGTTCGGCATGATGCGCCTGCCCGTAAAATCAGGCGATCCTACGGATTTCGACTATGATCAGTTATTTCAGATGGTAGATACTTTTATCGAGGCAGGGTACAATTATTTTGACACAAGCTATGTCTACCACAACGGAAAGAGCGAGGAGGCTGTCCGGAAAGCCGTCATCGAACGGCATCCCAGGGAGAGTGTCCTGATCGCCACGAAGTTTCCCACATTCGATCTGAAAGCTGAGGAGGAGATCGAGCCAATCTTCGCGCGGCAGTTGGAGAATCTGGGCGTGGACTATGTTGATTATTACCTGCTTCACAATTTCCAGACCGTCTACTATGACGGGGTGGACGGCAAAGGCGGCGTCGTCAAGACCTGCCATCTCATCGACCATGCTTTGAAATGGAAGGCAGACGGAAAGATCAAACACTTGGGCTTTTCTTTCCATTCATCGCCGGAGCTGCTCGACCGGATTTTGACGGAACACCCGGAGTTTGAGTTCGTCCAGATCCCGGTGAATTATCTGGATTGGGACAGCGAGCTGGTGCGGGCCAGAGAAGCCTATGAGGTGATCCGCAGGCACGGCAAGCTGGTGGTCATCATGGAGCCGGTCAAGGGCGGAGGCCTGTCGATGGTGCCGGAAAAGGTGAAAGAACGGCTGAAAGAGATGGATCCCGATGCTTCCGTGGCATCCTGGGCTGTGCGCTTCACCGGCAGTCTGGACGGTGTGATCTGCAACCTGTCCGGTATGTCCACACTGGAGCAGGTAAAGGACAATATTCACACCGTACAGAGCCTGAATCCGCTGACAGAAGAAGAAAAGGAACAGCTTCTTGGCGATGTGGTGCGTATCTACAAGGAGGCGGGACCGTATGGGGCAGACCTCAGCCGCTTTGAGGGACTTACGCTGCACGGCGCGCCCGTCACCGCGATCATGGAGGGCTACAGCGTTTGCCAGCTTCAGCCGGATCCGGGCTTTTCCGATGAGAACAATTACTTTAAGAATGTCGTGGCGGAAAAGGCTCATCTGGATATTTTCGGAGAGCTTCCGGAAGAAAAACTGATCCTTGCGGACGGCACCGACGTGACGGAAGAGGTCTGTGCGGCCGAGCGGTGGCTGATACAGAACAGTTTCTAAAATGAGGTGCTTTATGAAAAAGGCATGGATTACTTTTGCGGCAATCATGCTTATGATGAATATTGTCGCCTGCGGCTCGGTCGGTCAGGAATCAGAAGCATCAGAAGCAGAATCGACATCCGTAGAAACAATCCGGCAGACAGAACGCACATCCGGACAGACGGAAACGAATGACTTGAAACGTGTGGCGTCGGATGAAAGTGAAGAAACGGAGGTTGATACAGCAATGAAAATGAATGTTCAGATCGGAGAGCAGTCCTTTACCGTAACCCTGGAGGATAACGCAGCAGTACGAGAACTTGTCGATATGATGAAGGAAGCGCCGGTGTCCATTGGCATGAGCGATTACTCCGGCTTTGAAAAGGTTGGTTCCCTGGGACGGAGCCTCACCACGGACAACCGCCAGACCACAACCGGCGCGGGCGACATTGTTTTGTACAACGGCGACAATATCGTGATGTTTTACGGCTCCAATTCATGGAGTTACACGAGGATCGGTCACATCGACGATTTGACAGGATGGGAGAAAGCGCTCGGCGACGGCAGTATCACGGCGGTGTTTTCCGTTGAGGAATAATGTCTATCGCAAATAGTTATTATTTTGGTTCGCGCTGTAATTGACTTTGATTCGAGTTAAGCACATGGAGTTTTAAAACCCGCAGGTACGTATACGCCTGCGGATTTTTGCGCAAATTGTGCACTTTTTATGATATAATGTTTTCCGTAAGGTCGACCATTTATCTGATTCCCGCAGGAGGAGAACATGGAGCAGATCATCATTCATGTAGATATGGACGCTTTTTTTGCCTCCGTAGAGATACGGGATAATCCTGCCTTGCGCGGGAAGCCGCTGATCATAGGCGCCTTGCCTGCCGAACGCGGCGTGGTCGCCACCTGCAGCTATGAGGCAAGGAAATACGGCGTCCATTCCGCAATGAATATCAAAGAAGCGTACAGGCTTTGTCCGAACGGAATCTATATGCGCCCGAACATTGACAAGTATAGAGCCGTATCCGGGCAGCTCCACGAGATCTGGAACGAGTATGCATCTGCGGCGGAGACGATCGCGCTGGACGAAGCGTACCTGGATGTGACGGAACGGGCGAAAGATCTGGAAGGGGCGCGTAAGATTGCCCGTGCGATCAAGCAGCGTACACGGGACGAGGCAGGGCTTACCTGTTCCGTGGGTGTGGCTTATTCAAAAACGGCGGCAAAAATGGCAAGCGAGGAGAAAAAGCCGGACGGGTATTTTGAGATTCCAACGGCCCGAGATTTTGTAGATCTGATCATTGACCGTGACGTGCGTGTGCTTTACACTGTGGGAGAGATGACGGCTGCGAAGCTGCACGCCGCGGGAATTCGTACGGTTCGTGATATACAGGAAAAGCAGGAGAGGGTTATCCGGCTTCTGGGAAAACAGGGGAGATGGATCACAAGGCTTGCCTTTGGCATTGATGAACGGAAAGTCACGCCGTATCGTCCGCAGGATGCGAAATCGATCAGCCGGGAGGTTACCTTCCAGAAAGATGTGAGTAATTATGAACTTCTGAAAGATGTCCTTGTTCTGCTTGCGCTTTGCGTGGAGCGTCGGGCGAAACGTCATGAACTGCATGGAAACGGCGTCACACTGAAACTCACCTATGCCGATATGAAGGGGATTACCCGTTCAAAGATTACGGCTGACTGTGACTCTGCCGTCGTGATCTGGCGAGAGGCTGTTAAGCTGCTGGAGCATGTGGAAAAACGCCCGGTGCGTCTGATCGGCGTAGGCATTTACAATCTGTCCGGGGAAGAAGGACGCCAGCTTACGCTGGAAGACTATTTTACGGAAGCCCGCCGTCAGCGGGAGGAGGAGCTCAAAAAGGCGCTTGATGCGCTGCAAGGGCGCTATGGGCTCGATTTCGCGGGACATCTGGAGCAGATCTATCAGATGGATACGCTTCATAAAACGGTGGAGTACATGAGGAGGCATATTGTGAGTTAAACGGGAAAGTAATTCCGGCTGTCATTTCGGATTCTCTCGTTTACACGGAAGAATCTCTGCATAATCGGCCGAAAAAACGAAGTTTATGCATTTGAGTGCAAATTTACTTTTTTACGACCATAAAACATTGTAGCCTAAAACGGAAAATTGTAGTATAATGTTTTCCGCAAGCACGATTTTGGCTGCACAATATAAAACAGGAGGTATTCACATGAGGAAATTTGCTGCTGCTTTGACACTTCCGCTTATCCTTTCCACGCTCTGGCTGCCCGCCGCGGCGGCTGAGGACGCGACTGAGGCTACAGGCGCGGAGCCGGTCACGATTCTCTACACGAACGACGTGCACACGTATATCGACGGAGATCTTGGCTATTCTCTGGTCGCGCGCTACCGCGACACGTTTGACAACGTGCTGCTGGTGGACGCGGGAGATCACATTCAGGGTACGGCCTACGGCTCCATGGATAAGGGCTCGTCTATCGTAGATCTGATGAACGCGGCGAAGTATGACGCGGCTACACTGGGCAATCATGAGTTTGACTATGGCATGGAGGGTGCGCTCGCCACGATCGAGAAGGCGGAGTATCCGTACCTGTCCTGCAACTTCTACCATGAGGAGAACGGTGAGAAGGGTGAAAATGTGCTCGATTCCTATAAGGTGTTCGAGGTCGGCGGGCAGAAGATCGCGCTGGTCGGCGTCACCACGCCGGAATCCTTCACAAAGTCAACGCCGGCTTACTTCCAGGATGAGAACGGCAATTACATCTACGGCATCGCTGGCGGAAACGACGGCAGCGATCTTTACGACACGGTGCAGGAGGCGATCGACGAGGCATCCGCGGAGGCGGACATCGTCATCGGACTCGGACATCTGGGCGTAGATCCTTCGTCTATCCCGTGGACGTCCGAGGAGGTCATCGCGAACACGACGGGCTTCGACGCATTCATTGACGGACACTCGCACACGACCCTTCCGATGGAAGTGGTGCTCGATGAGGAGGAGAACGAGGTCGTCCTGACGCAGACCGGCTCCTATTTCAATGCGCTCGGACAGATGACGATCTCTCCGGAGGGCGAGATCACGACCGAGCTTCTCGAGGCGGACAATGTAAAGGCAAGGCTTTACGACAATTATATGGCGCAGGCGGCTGCGGGCGGGTCCCTGGAGGATGTTGTCGCGGATGAGACGGCGGATGCGGTCGCGGAGGTTGAGAGCGCATGGATCACCGAGGTGAATGACGAGCTCGGCCAGGTGATCGGCACCACGGATGAGGTGCTCGACAACTTCGACGCGGACGGCAATCGTCTGGTGCGCAGCCAGGAGACAAACTCCGGCGATTTCGCGGCGGACGCGCTGTATTATCTGTTTGACCAGACAAATGTGGTGGACGGCTATCCGGTGGACGTCGCGATCATGAACGGCGGCGGTATCCGCAACGAGGCGATCACGGGCGACATCAGCTACCTCACCTGTAAGAACATGCACACCTTCGGCAACGTGGCCTGCATGATCGAGGTGACCGGGCAGCAGCTTCTCGACGCGCTTGAGTTCGGCGCTCGCGGCGTAGGCACCGGCGAGGAGATCGGCGGCTTCCTGCACATCGCGGGCGCGAAGTACACGATCGACACGAGCATCGAGTCCACGGCGACGATGGACGACAAGGGCGTGTTCACGGGCGTTGCGGGCGATTACCGCGTGAAGGACGTGCAGATCCTCGACCGCGAGAGCGGCGAATACAAGCCTCTGGATGTGAACGCGAAGTACAACCTCGCGGGCTACAATTACACGCTGCGCGACCTTGGCGACGGCTTCTCCATGTTCGACGGCGCGACGAACATCATCGACTACGTGATGGAGGACTACATGGTGCTCGCGAATTACGTGCAGTCCTTCGAGGACAGCGACGGCGACGGACTGCCGAACGTGACGGGCTACGCGGATGTGAACGGCGAGGGTCGTATCACGATCGAGTAAAGAATCGGCCTAAACGCAAAGAATGCCTTTTAGGCATCGATAAGGAATAAAAATAAAGTATTTGATATAAAATAATTGTTCCGATATAATGTAAGTGTGGAAACGCAACACAGAGCGCGCGGATCTGCACTTACATTTTTTTGCGACAGGATAGACCATATTACACTGACACTTATACTTTTTTATTTAAAGGCGAGGGAGCGCAGGAAATAATCCGGCGCCTGAAAGAGGAGGCCGCAGAGCGCAGAATGTCTTCCATTCCGGAGAATATAATCGAACCGAAAAAACAGTTTGCCGCAGGGATCCGTCCCTTTGACAACGCCGCCCTCCGGGCGATGATCATCCCGCTGCTGATCGAACAGCTGCTGCAGGTGGTGGTGGGACTCGCGGACACACTGATGGTCAGCTACGCCGGGGAGGCGACCGTCTCCGGCGTGTCGCTGGATACGATGATCTACACCATCTTTCTGTATCTGTTCACCGCCGTGGCGACAGGCGGCGCGGTCGTCGTCTCGCAGTATCTGGGCAGCAAAGAGCGGGAGAACGCGGACCTTGCGGCCTCGCAGATCTTCCATATCAACGCGGTGCTCTCACTGGTCTGCACGATTGCGATGCTTCTGCTGGGGAACGCGATCCTCTCGGGGCTGTACGGCGGCGTGGAGCCTGCGGTCATGGACGCCTGCCGGGTCTATCTGCGAATCGTGATCCTGTCCTTCCCGGCAAACGCCGTCTACAACGCGAGCGCGGCGCTTTACCGCAGCATGGGGAAGACCCGGACGACGATGTTTGTGTCCATCGCGATGAATCTGATCAACGTGGCGGGTAACGCGATCGGGGTCTTCGCGCTTCATGCGGGAGCTGCGGGCGTGGCGTGGCCCACGACGATCTCCTGGTACTTCGCCGCTGTTGTCATGACCGTGCTTTGCATGAACGAAAGGAACGATGTCTGCCTGCGCGTCAGGAAGGCGCTGCGTTTTCACAAAGAGATGGCATGGCGTATCTTGAAGATCGCGGTGCCGGGCGGCATTGAGAACGGACTGTTCCAGCTCGCGAAGGTGGTGCTTGGTTCCCTGATTGCCACTTTGGGAACGGCGCAGATCGCGGCAAACGGCATCGGACAGACGATCTGGAGTTTTGCCGCGCTGGTGAGCGTAGCCATGTCTCCGGTGTATATCACGGTGGTCGGACAGTGCATGGGCGCGAAGGACGCCGACGCCGCGGACTATTACATGCGCAAGCTCACCCGGCTGACGGTGCTGCTGGCGGTCTTGTGGAACGCGGTGGTCCTGCTTTTCCTGCCCGTCATTCTGCCGCTCTATGACATCACAGCTGAGACGAAGCGGCTGGTGTTCCTAATCGTAGTGATCCACAACCTTTTTGCAGCGATCATTCAGCCCTTCTCAATGCCTTTGGCGGCAGGGCTGAGGGCCGCGGGGGATGTGAAATTCGCCATGTACTCCGCCATTTTCTGTACGGTGGTGCTGCGGACGGCGCTGTCTTTTGCGCTGGCGCTGTGGCTGCATCTGGGCGTCGTCGGCATTGCGCTGGCGATGGGGATCGACTGGACGGTAAAGGCCGCGCTTGATCTGCTCCGTTATCGGGGCGGCAAGTGGCGCGGTATGAAAGTCATATAGAGAAGAGAGCAATTTATGAATTACGTTTCATTGCATGCAAAAAGGTTCAAATAAGGAGGCGCAGACAATGAAGTACACGAAACTTGGCAACTCAGACCTGACGGTGTCCCGCATCTGCATGGGGTGCATGGGCTTTGGCAACGCGGCTGCCGGCCAGCACAGCTGGACGGTGGACGAAGCGCAGACGAGGGAGATCATCCGACACGGACTTGACCTTGGCATCAATTTTTACGATACAGCGATCGCGTATCAGAACGGCACCAGCGAGCAGTATGTGGGCAGGGCGCTGCGGGACTTCGCGAAGCGGGACGATTTTGTGATCGCCACAAAATTCACGCCCCGGACGCAGGATGAGATTGACGCGGGGGTGAGCGGGCAGAAGCACATCGAACATAATCTGGACCAGAGCCTGAAAAACCTCGGCATGGACTATGTTGATCTCTATATCTATCATATGTGGGACTACCACACGCCGATGGAGGAGATCATGGAAGGACTGCACAGCGCGGTCAGGGCGGGAAAGGTTCGGTATATCGGTATCTCCAACTGCTTTGCGTGGCAGCTTGCCAAGGCCAATTTCTACGCAAGGGAACATGGCCTTACAGAATTTGTATCCATTCAGGGGCATTACAATCTGATCGCCCGCGAGGAAGAGCGGGAGATGGCGCCTTTCTGCGCCGATCAGAACATCGCTATGACGCCGTACAGCGCCTTAGCCGGCGGCCGGCTCTCCAAACGTCCCGGTGAGACGTCTAAGCGATTGGAGCAGGACACCTACGCGAAATTCAAATACGACACTACGGCGGAAGCAGACGGCCGGATCATCGCCCGTGTGGCGGAACTGGCTGATCAGCGCGGCGTTTCCATGACGGAGATCTCTCTGGCGTGGCTTCTCACAAAGGTGACTGCGCCGGTGGTCGGAGCGACAAAGTTTTCCCATGTGGAGGGCGCGGTGAACGCCGTGGATCTGGAGCTGACGCAGCAGGAGATCGACTATCTGGAAGAACTGTATGTTCCGCACGCCCTTGTTGGGGTGATGGCGCAGAACGGGAAGCAGAAGGCGGGAAATGTAGTGTAAGCTGAAGCCGATCGATGACAGGCGATATGAAAGCTTGAGATGAATATGATGAAAACCGAAACCGAAGGGAAGGTCATTTATGGAGATCCGTGTATTGAAATATTTTCTCGCGGTCGTTCGTGAGGAGAGCATCACAAAAGCCGCGGAAGTGCTGCATATCACGCAGCCGACCCTTTCAAGGCAGCTTGCGCAGCTGGAGGAGGAAGTCGGCGTAAAACTGTTTGACAGGGGCACACGGAAAATTGTCCTGACGGATGCGGGGATGCTGCTCCGGCGCCGAGCCGAGGAGATCATCGCCTTGTCGGACAAGACTGTGGAGGAACTTCTGGTGCAGGAAGAACAGGTGCAGGGCGTGATCAGCATCGGTGCCGGTGAGTTTGGCGCGATGGAACAGATCGCCGATCTCTGCGGATCATTCCGGGAAAAGTATCCGCGGGTGCGGTTTGACTTCTACACGGCGACGGCCGACGTCGTAAAGGAGCAGATCGAGCATGGAAACATGGATGTGGGGATTCTACTGGAGCCGATCAGCATGGAGAAATTTGAATATATCCGTCTTGCAGGAAGGGAGCGCTGGGCCGTGCTGATGCGAGAGGACGATCCGCTTGCCCGAAACGATACGATCCGCGCGGAGCAGCTGGAATCTCTCCCGTTGATCCTGCCGAGACGGCTCAATGTGCAGGGGGAGCTCGCGAACTGGTTTGGGAAGCGATTTAAGCGTTTGAATATCGCGTATACCGGGAACCTGACGACGAACATCGCGCTGCTCGTCCGCAAAGGATACGGCTACGCGATCGTGGTGGAAGGCTCGCTGCCTTTTAGAGACGGAGCGGGAGTCGTTTTCCGGCCGCTTGCACCTTCGTTGACCGCGTCCGTTGCCTTTGCGTGGAAGCGGGAGCAGCCGATGAATATGCCCATGAAAAAATTTATTGAGCACACAAAATACCTTTTAAGCAAGAACGAGCTATCTTAAGAGCTATGACTTTTCGGAAAGAAGATCGTGCAGACGCCTCCTTACATCTTCGATACCACGGGTAAACAAATACTGTTTACAAACACATAGGCTGTGGGGCGAACCAGAGGCTTGAACTGCCTGCGGCCAGTCTCCAGATTTTCATATTTGCGGATCTTTTTCATCAATTTGGTCATGTTCTTCATCGATTTACCCTCCCAAATGATTTCTTTTGATGGTTACTGTTCACTCCGTGACCAGTAACGAGCAGTTTGGGCATGTAAATTCGCTTCGCGAAGCCCAAACTGCCTCTTGAATCACTTTCTTACGGCCTCAGCAGCAAGTGCTTCGGCCTAGTCTGAACAGTAACTTTTGATGAACATATTATGCCAGAAAGGTTGCGGCTTTTATTGCATAATAATATGATTAATAATATAATCATTCTAAAATATGAAAGAGGGATCCGACATGCGCACGATGACCGTAGATGAGAAGAAGCTCCGATATATGGAATACATTCACCGGGAGACCGGGAAATGGCATCACACGAATGAACAGGACGCGCGGCAGTACGAGATGCTGCGCGTCGGCGATCCGGGGACGGTGGAGGAATCGGTGCGGATGTTCGCTTCAGGCCTCGCGGGTCATGTGTCGGACGATCCGCTGCGCAACTGTAAATATCTGTTCGTGGCTTCCGCCACGCTGGCGTGCCGGGCGGCTATGGCCGGCGGAATGGAGCAGGAGCGGGGGTTTAACAGCAGCGACCTGTTCATTCAGAGGATGGACAAACTGGACACGGTGGAGGAGGTGTGTCAACTTCGGCGGGAGATGTTTGAGTTTTATCTCAAAGAAGTCCAATCTGTTCCCAAGCGGACGCCTTATTCCCGCCCTGTGGCGACGTGCATCGACTACATATACAAGCATTTGCACCAGCGCATCACCGTGCCGGATCTGGCGGAACAGGCGGGTTTGACGGAGAGTTATCTCTCCACTTTGTTCAAGAAAGAGACCGGCAGGAGCATCTCTGACTATGTACTGGACAGGCGCATTGAGGCGGCGAGCAATATGCTGAAGTTCTCAAATTATTCCTGTGCGGATATAGGAGCGATTTTAGCTTTCAGCTCCCAAAGCCATTTTATTCGGGTCTTCAAAGCGCGCACAGGACAGACACCGCGCGCCTTTCGGGAGAGATTCTATGAGGTCTGAATAGAGATTTCCGTCAACAGGCAGGTTCAATATGACCTATCAGCAGTTTTAGTAGATTTCTTTCCTCCACTGGTATATAATCCATTACATAGATTATTTCTCAGGACAAAAATCGCTCGCAGGGAGAAGAAAGGACGGTCAGGAGATGGACGCAAAAGCATTATTACAGGAAGCAACCGGGGTGCAGGATAAAATCCAGAAGATTCGCAGGGAGCTGCACAAAAACCCGGAGATCGGGTTTGATCTTCCGGTGACAAAAGCGCTGGTGAAGAAAGAACTCGAGGAAATGGGCTACGCCCCGCAGGAGATGGGGAAATGCGGTCTGGTCGCGCTGGCCGGAGGGAAGCATCCGGGTAAGACGATCCTCTTGCGCGCGGACATGGACGCGCTGCAGATCCGGGAGGAGGCGGACGTGGAGTTCGCGAGCCAAATCGAGGGCAAGATGCACGGCTGCGGCCACGATATGCACACGGCGATGTTGCTGGGCGCCGCACGGATCCTGAAGGAGCATGAGGACGAGATTCAGGGCACCGTCAAGCTGGAATTCCAGCCTGCGGAGGAAATCTTTCAGGGATCGCCGGATATGATAGCGGCCGGCGTCCTTGAGAACCCTAAGGTGGACGCGGCGATGATGATCCATGTGGTGGCGGGGATGCCGCTGCCCGCGGGCATGCTGATGATTCCCGGAGGTGGGATCTCGATGGCCTCCTGCGAACAGTATCACATCACAGTCAAGGGGAAGGGCGGCCATGGCTCGACGCCGCATCTGGCGATTGATCCGATCACGGCGGCCGCGCATATTCACCTGGCGCTGCAGGAGATCAACAGCCGCGAGCTGGACGGAAACGAATTTGGCGTATTTACGACCGGCCATTTCGAGGCGGGAAAAACATCCAACGTCATCCCAGATGTGGCCGAGATGTGGGGGACGATCCGCACGACGGACGCTGAGAACGCGGTGGGGGAGATGATCCGCACGCGCATGATCGAGATCTGCAGGGGCGTCGCCACCGCGCTGCGCTGTGAGGCGGAGGTAGAATTCTTTGATTACTGTCCCTGCATGATCATCAACCCGGCGCTCTCGTCGGACGCGATGAAATATATGAAAGAGTTGCTCGGGCAGGGCGTCCTCGATATGAACGCGATCACCGGCGGAAAGCCCGGCGGAGGCAGCGAGGACTTTGCTTTTGTCAGCCATGAAGTGCCGACGGTGAGCATGTTCCTGACAGCCGGGAATTCGAACGAGGGCTATCTCTACAGCCAACACAATCCGAAGACCCGCTTCGACGATTCCGTGCTGTACCGCGGCAGCGCCGCCTATGTGCAGATGGCGCTTCGCTGGCTGGAGGAACATCACTGAAGCCAAGTGGTTACTGTTCAGACCAGGCCGAAGCATGCCGGATTTGTTAAAAAATACTTGCCAAAAGCGGCGAGGTATGTTATTATCTACCTTGCCGCTGATGCAGTCGACGTCCGCTTTGCCGGATTGAGAGGAGCCGTATTTCACAGCTTGTCTGCTGATCAGTGAGCAATCTTTTATAATGAGGCTCCTTGGTCAAGCGGTTAAGACATCGCCCTTTCACGGCGGTAACACGGGTTCGATTCCCGTAGGAGTCATAGACAACCAAAATACGGTCGTCAAGTGCTCATAGCGAGGTGCCATAGCCAAGAGGTAAGGCGCGGGTCTGCAACACCCTTATCCCCGGTTCAAATCCGGGTGGCACCTGTAAAAAAAGTCCCGAGATCGGGACTTTTTTGCTGCGCATTTATTCTCAGGGCAGCCCCCTCTTTTTGTAGATGCTCCGCTCCAGACTCCGGAAGAAGAGCTGGTCGATCAGGATTCCCACCAGCACAATGATGATCATCACGAGCATGACCTGGTTGATGTCCGCGAGATTGCGGCCGGTGATCAGCGTCTGGCCGAGGCCGATGCAGGTCGTCATGACTTCGCCGGACATCAACGCTCTCCAGGCGAAGGACCAGCCCTGCTTCAGGCCGGAGACCAGCTCCGGGAGACAGGCGTGCAGGATGACCTTGCGGTAAATCTGCTTCTGGCTCGCCCCCATTGTCAGGGCGGCCTTTTTATAGATCGGAGGCACGTTGTGGATCGCGTTGTCAGTCGCGATGGCGATGGAAAACGCGGAACCCATGACCACGACGAAGATGATCGCCTGCTCGGAGAGGCCGAACCAGAGGATGGAGAACGGCACCCAACAGACGCTTGGAAGCGTCTGGATCCCCATCACGAGTGGGCGCATGTTCTGGCGCAGAAATTTGAAATGCTCCATCAGGAAGCCGAGAAGCGTCCCGGCCACGACAGAGATCGCGAAGCCGATCATGCCGCGCAGAAGGCTGCTGCCGATGGCGGCAAAGAGCGAACCGTTTTCGATCAGCCGCAGGAGGCTTTTCCAGACGCCCGCGGGCGACGGCATCGCGTAAGGCTTCCAGAACTCGAACACGTCGACTCCGACAAAGTACAGAAGCTGCCAGAGAACGACGATGCCGAACAGGAAGAGAAGCTGCTGAAGCAGTTTTGTGATTTTTGTATTCTTATTCTGCATAGTTTCAATCATATCCTTCATACCTTCTACAATTCTTTTTGGACTTCATTCAGGATCCTGCGTCGATAATCCACGAAAGCATCGTCGTAGACATGGCGCGGGCGTTCGAGCTCGACGGGGACAATGTCCTGTACGCTGTCTGTGCCCGTGGACAGAACGATGACGCGGTCTGCCAGATAGACGGCCTCCTCTACGCTGTGCGTGATGAAAAAGATCGTCCGCCTGGTCTTCATCCAGATGTCCTGAAGCTCTGCGCGGAGCCGGTTGGAGGTCTGTTTGTCCAGCGCCGAGAACGGCTCATCCATCAGCAGGATCTTGGAATCCAGTGTCAGTGCCCTCGCGAGCGCGACCCTCTGGCGCATTCCGCCGGAGAGCTGGTGTACCGCGTAATCCCGGTATTCCTCAAGCTGCATGAGCCGGAGATACTTCAACGCTTTCTCTTCCTGCTCCTGCTTGGGGACTCCGGCGATCTCCATGCCGAATTTTACATTCTGGATGACGTTCAGCCAGGGAAAGAGCGCGTGCTCCTGGAACATCACGACGCGGTCCGCGCCGGGACCTGTGATAGGAACGCCGTCCAACAGGATCTCCCCGGCCGTCGGCTTTTCCAGCCCGGCGATGAGATTCAGGAGCGTGCTCTTTCCGCAGCCGCTTTTTCCGACGACGCAGACAAACTCGCCGTCTTCAATCTCAAGATCAACGTTCCGGACAGCGTCCTGCCCGGAATCGTGAAAGGTTTTTGTCACATTCTTTAACAGTAAAGGCATTTCTGTCTCCATTCCGCCGCCGACCGGCGGCATAAATTTCAGCGGGAATCGCTTTTGGCAAAATTCATATCCTGTAGTGTTTCACGCCGGACATGCCGCATGTCCTAGCGCTCCGTGAACAGATTTTCGTAGCTTTCCAGGATAAATCCCTGCTCCAGAGAGATGTCCGCGAAGTCCTGCATGGCGTCCTCGCTGACCTCGTCGGAAAAGATGATTCGCCCGAACGCGTCCGTGAGGATCGACGGATCCAGCGACTTGCCGGTAGCCTCATTCAGCTCGTCATTTACGACAGAGGCAGCCTCCTCCGCATTCTCGGACAGGAGCTCTGTCGTCGCCAGGTGCGTTTCATAAAATGCGTTGACGATGTCGGGATGTTCTTCGAGAAATTCGTTTCGCACGACCACGACGGTCACTGGGTAATCCCCGTCCCTGTAGACCTCGTCATAGTCGAGGACGACCTCCGCTCCGCCAGCGAGCAGCGTGGCGCCCCAGGGCTCCGGGACGAGCGCGGCGTCGATGTTGCCCTGGTCCATCATGTTCAGGACGTCCGCGTTCTCCACGGCGGCGACGGTGACGGTCCCGCCCTGATCCACGGGGGCGAGGTCATTGTCCGTCAACAGCTTGAGAAGGCAGAGATGCTGCGTGTTTCCAAGCTGCGGGATCGCGACGGTCTTGCCGTCAAGATCCCCGACGGATGAGATCTCGGCGTCCGCGGATTTCACGAGGATCGCGCCGGCCTGAGCCGCTCCGCACAGGACTGTGACATCGCCCTCCGAGCGAACATTTGCGGTGATGGCCGGGACGGGTCCGATGTATCCGATGTCGATGTCCTCCGCGAAGAGCGCTTCCACCTCTGCCGGGCCGGCGTTGAAGGCGGTCCAGTTGATCTTCACGTCGTCGGGAAACGCCTCCTCGAGCGAGCCGGTCGCCTTCATGTAGAGCGCCTGCGCGTGCGTCACATTGTTGAAATAGCCGATGTTTACTTCTGTGTCCTTGGCGGCTGCGGACATCGGCGCAAGGCCGAGCGCGAGAGCTGCCAGGGTAATTCCGATCGAAAGTCTACCCTTGTTTTTCATTTCTTTACACTCCCTTTCAAGTCTCTTCGTATTTCATGCGTTGTATGGCGAAATGACCCGCCGAATGAACACCTTCTATCTTATTCCGGAAGGAGCGGAAAAACAAGCAAAAAAATGATAACGTTTTCAATATAATAATTCTTGAAAACAAAAGAAAGTATGATAAAATGTGATGAGTGAATTACGCAAAGGCCAATAAAAATGACAACGTTTTCAAACGGAAATCGGAAATGCACATAAAAATCATGAACCTGAATCAGGAAGCGTGAATCAGGAAACAAAAAGAAAGAAGCGAAAAGAAGAATCGAAAAGAAGAATCGAAAAGAAGAATCGAAGATCAAAAACAAAGGAGCGGAACATGTCACTGAAGGAGATCGCAAAGAGGAGCGGGGCTTCGCTTTCCACGGTATCGCGCGTCCTGAACCGGCCCGGCTACATCTGCCGGGACAGAGAATTGCAGGCACGTATATGGGAGGCAGCCGAGGAGTTGGAGTATATTCCGAATCTCGCGGCACAGCAGCTGAAGAGCGGGCAGAATGAGGGAAAGGCACAGAGAAGGATCGACGTGTTTCTCACGCGCTTTCAGACGCTTGAGGAGGATCTCTTTTTCAAAGAACTGTACGAGATCCTGAGGGAGACTCTGTTGCGGCGTCAGTGTGTTCTGCACCGTCTGCTGACGCTCCCGGACATGATCTCCCGCGCGAAAAATCTGTCTCCCGCACGCCGCCTGGAGACGGCGCCGGACGGACTCATCATGCTCGGGAAATGTCCGCCGGAGCTGCTTCCTTTTTTGAAAAAGCAGTACCAGAATCTGGTTGGGATCGACCGCAATCCGACGAGCTTCGACTACGACGAGGTGTTTTGCGACGGTTCCCTTGCGGCGGAAATGGCGATGGATTATCTGATCTCCCTGGGGCACAGACAGATCGCGTACATCGGGGACTGTTCCTATGAGGCGCGCTATGTCGGATATCACCAGTCTTTGATGGCGCACAAGCTGCCGCTGAATTATTCGAACGTCTATCCAACGAGTCAGACCAGACAGGAAGGACGGCAGATGATGAACCTTATCCTGGAAAAACAGGAGCGCCCGACAGCGATCTTCTGCGCGAACGACAGCACCGCCCTGGGTGTGCTCGACGCCTTAAAGGGGCGCCGCGGGAAAGGCTACATTCCCTCGATCATCTCGATCGACAACATCCGGGAGGCTGAGACGACGTCGCCGATGCTGACGACGATCGACATTCCGCGCAGAGAAATGGTGCATCACGCGGTCTCTCTGCTTCTGGACCGGGTCGCGGGAGGGCACCGCGAAAATGTCCGCATTGAGATGCAGGGACGACTGATCGTGCGCGAGAGCTGCAGTTACTGTGCATAGTTTACCAGATTGCGAAACGAAAAGTTTTCTGAATCAAGTTGACATTTTATGGCGATTCTTTTAAGATAAAAAATAAAAAAGGAGGCGTCTTTATGGTAAGAAAGCCAACGCTTGAGGTAAGAGAAAATATGCGGGGCGGCAACGGCGAAGTGATCTTTGAGCACATTGTGCCGAAGGAAGAACTGGAAGGACACGGTCGTCTCTACGCGCGCATCCGTCTGAAACCGGGATGCAGCATCGGATTCCACGAGCACATCGGCGAGACGGAGCCATATTTTATTCTGGAAGGATACGGGATCTTTGTAGACCATGACGGCTCCAGGATCGCGGTGGGACCGGGCGATGTGTGCTGTATCGAGCCGGGACAGGGACATGCGATGGAGAATAATTCCGAGGAGGATCTCGTGTTCATGGCGCTGATCTACAATGTATGATCCTGAAGGGATCTGTAAGCTATGCCCTTTTCGGGGCGGGAAACAGCGCCGCTGTTTCCTGACATATCATGCATAAATTCAGACGATAGAGGAGAAAATTTAATGATTGACAGGAATGGAGGGAAATGCGATGGATTTCAATGATCTCACACAAAAATTTACGGAGAAGGTTAAGAAGATCGGTAAGGATACGGCGGAAGAGGTGCAGAAGCTGAACAAGATCCGCCAGCTCAACGGCAAGGTCAGCGACGCGAAGAAACAGATCGAGAATATTTACTCTGAGATCGGAAAGAAGTTCTATGAGCTGCACAAGGATTATATTCCGGAGGGCTTCGAGGAGCTGATCCAGACGATCAACGAGAGACAGAATGAGATCGAGCAGCTCAAAGAGCAGCTGCGTGAGGTGAAGGGCGTCGTTCTCTGTCCGGGATGCAATATGGAGGTGTCCGGGGACGAGCGCTTCTGCCCGAACTGCGGAAGCAAGATGCCGGAGCCGGTCGAGGTCGCCGACGCGGAGGATGAGGCGTCGGTGGTCGTGGACGCGGAGGAAGTCGTCTCTGAAGCTGCCGAAGGGGCAAAGGACGCGGCGGAAGAGGTGAAGGAAGCGGCGGAGGACGCCGCGGAGGGCGCGAAGGAAGTCGTTGCGGATGCTGCAGGGGAAGTGAAAGACGCTGCCGCGAATGCCGCTGAGGAAGTGAAGGAGACGGCGGAGGATGTCGCGGAGGGCGCGAAAGATGCCGCTGCGGACGCTGCGGACAGTCTGAGGGATACCGCGGAGGATCTCGCGGGCAAGGCGAAGGAGAAGGCCGGGGAGATCGCAGAGGGCGCGAAGGAAGTTGCGGAAAAAGCGGCGGAAGAGCTTATGGATGCAGCCGAGAATTTGAAAGAAGACATCAAGAAGATGTTCTGACAAGACGGACGTGCAGAATTTTCGCGCGGACGTCTTCGCGCGGGAATACAGACTGTAGCAGAGGGGGAGTAAGGGATGTATTTTTATCTGCCGACGAAGATTTACAGTGAGAGGGACTGTGTGAAAAAATACGGCGCCGAGTGGGCGTCGCTCGGGCGCAGGGCGCTAATCGTGACGGGGAAGAGCTCCGCCAGGAACGGTTCGCTCTCTGACGTGACGGACGCCCTGAAAGAGCAGGGCGCGGATTATTTTGTCTTCGACGAGATCGAGGAGAATCCGTCGATCGAGCTTGTGATGCGGGTGCGCGACCTGGGTGTGAGAGAGCAGGCCGATTTTGTGATCGGGATCGGAGGAGGTTCCCCGATGGACGCGGCGAAGGCTGTCGCGCTGATGATCGCGCAGAAGGATAAGGGGGCCGATTTCCTCTATCAGAAAGGGGAGAAGGCTTCGGCGCTTCCTGTCGTGGAGGTGCCGACTACCTGTGGCACCGGCTCGGAGGCGACGCCGTACGCGATCCTGACGATCCACGAGCAGCGCATCAAGGCGAGCCTGCCGCACAAGGTCTATCCGGCGTACGCGCTGGTGGACGGAAAGTATCTGATGGATCTGCCGAGGCAGATTCTGGTGAATACGGCGGTCGACACGCTCGGACATTTCATCGAGAGCTACATCAACGCGCAGGCCACCGATTTCAGTCATATGCTCTGCGAGTACGGCATGGGAGTCTGGAGCAGCGCCAAGAACGTGCTGATCGGGGCAAGCCGGACGCCGGAGGAATGCGATACGCTGTTGTTCGCATCCACGCTGGCCGGCATGGCGATCTCCCACACCGGGACGTCCCTTCCGCATGGACTGAGCTATTATTTTACCTATGAGAAAGGCGTGCCGCACGGCAAGGCGGTCGGATATTTTCTGCCCGGCTATCTCTCGATGGCGGGCCCGTTAGTGCGCAAGAAGGTGTTGGGGCTGATCGGTTTTCCCGATATGCAGTATTTTTCCGCGTTCCTGCACAACCTGATCGGACCGATGGAGGCCGATGATGAGCTGGTGACGAAGGCGGTCAAGGGCATCATGGCCAATGAGTCGAAGCTGCGCAATGTGCCGTACGAGGTGACGGAAGCGATGCTCTATCAGATTTGTAACATGGCATATTAGTGATAAAGCCCGGTCTCCATGCAAAGGCGCTGTGCGCCGGTGGCGCACGTTCAGCGCCGACCGAAGCGGAGCGTAGACCAGGCGGCAAGCTTGCTTGCCAGACTGACTATGCATGAGCGATCCGTGGGCTTTATATTATATGTAGCAAGAGTGAAGGAGAGGAATCTTCGCAATGCAAAACGCAGGCAAAAAGAAGATCGACAGGCTGGTGGGCGAGCTTCTGGACAGTTACCGGGAGTTCCCGCAGACCTGCAGCATTGATATGGAGCACAGGCTGAACAACGAGATCATCATTGACCTGTTGGAGAAGATCCGCTGCGTGGTGTTCCCAGGTTTTTTTGAGGCCAAGAATCTCAATTGGGATTCGATCGAATACCATGTGGGCGAGCTTCTGGAGGACATCCAGTATCGGTTGACGAAACAGGTCACGAAGGCGCTGTATCACACGGCTAAGCTTCCGGAGAGCGAGAAACAGGCGTGTGAAAAGGCGGAGGAGATCGTCGCCGCGTTTATGGAGCGGCTTCCGGCGCTGCGAAAGATTCTCGCGACGGACGTGCAGGCGGCCTATGACGGAGATCCTGCGGCGTTCAACACGGACGAGGTCATTTTTTCCTATCCGGGTGTCTTCGCGATCACGGTGAACCGGATCGCACACGAACTACATATTCTGGGCGTCCCGATGATCCCGAGGATCATGACGGAGCACGCGCACAGTCTGACCGGGATCGACATCCACCCGGGGGCGACGATCGGAAGCTACTTTTTCATCGATCACGGCACGGGCGTCGTCATCGGCGAGACGACCGAGATCGGTACGGGCGCGAAGATCTATCAGGGCGTGACGCTCGGCGCGCTCTCTACGAGAGGCGGCCAGAATCTGCGCGGCCTGAAGCGCCATCCGACGTTGGAGGACAACGTCACAGTGTATTCGGGAGCCTCGATCTTAGGGGGCGAGACGGTCATCGGAGAGGGCGCGATCATCGGCTCGAATGCGTTCATCACATCCTCCGTTCCGGGCGGGACGAGGGTGAGCATCAAGAACCCAGAGCTTCAGTTCAAGGGGCGCGTGCGCATGACCGAGCTCGGCCAGGAAGGTTTCTGGAAAGGCTGATCGACAAGGTAAGGCAAGCCGAAGGAAAGCAGAAGGAAAAGAGAAGCAGAAGATATGGCAGTATAGCGGACTGCAAAGGCGCGGGCGGCTATACTGCCGTTGTGTTACATAGAACAGGATCAGGACAGGAACAAAAGGAGGAACAGAGAATGTCAGAAGAAAAACGGGAAAAAGACAGGATGATTCCGGAAGAGCAGGCAGGGGACAGAAAGCTTTCAAAGGCCGAGGGTGTGAAGCCGTCAGAAAACGCGGGGGCGGGTGTCAGTGAGACCTGGGCGGAGCAGACGATCGCGGATCTGGACGAGTTCATCGAATCGCAGGGCATTTATATCCGCCAGTGAACCGTGCCGGGACTCAAAAGTGAGAGGAAAGGATGAAAGGATCACCGCCCGCGAATCGGCTTCAGGCGGTGCGATAGGTGGAGTGTATTATGAGAAGGATCATACTGGCGTCGGCCTCGCCGAGAAGAAGAGAGCTGTTGCAGCAGATCGGACTGAAATTTGAAGTGATACCGAGCAGGGCCGAGGAAAAGATCACGAAAGTTCTCCCGAATGAGGTCGTGGAGGAGCTTGCCTTGCAGAAGGCGCAGGACGTGGCGGCGGCTGTGGAAGAAGGCGTCGTGATCGGTGCGGACACGATCGTCTGGCACGACGGCCATATCATGGGAAAGCCGAAGGACAGGGAACACGCGCGCCGGATGCTGCGCGAGATTCAGGACAGCACACACTCTGTCTTTACAGGGGTAGCCGTGCTTGTAAAGGATCGGGCGGGCGGCACAGACCTGGACTGCCATGTGTTTTCCTGCGAGACGAAAGTGCGGGTCTATCCGATGACGGAGGCGGAGACAGAAGAATATCTGGATACCGGGGAGCCGATGGACAAGGCCGGGGCGTACGGGATCCAGGGCGCGTTTGCCGCCTGGGTCGAGTCGATCGAAGGCGATTACAACAATGTGGTCGGCCTCCCGATTTCAGCCCTCTATCAGATTCTGAAGCGCTATCTGAATGAGAAAGTTTCATGAACCGCAGAGCCTTACCACAAAACAGCTCGCATGGACTTCTGATGTGTTTTTCCCGAAAACAATACAGCTTGTTTCTCGGGGAAAACACTCGGAAGGGTACCATGCGAGCGTCCTTTTTTACACTTTTTAATTATATTTTCTAGCTGGTCTCTTCCAGCTGGTAGATCCTGTACTCATTGACTTTTCCGATCTCCACATAGTGAAAACGCTCGACCAATTTGGTCTTTTCCTCGGGAACCGAGATCACGAGGAAATCGCAGCCGCCCTTCCGGGACAGCCTTGCGATCTTGCGGTACCTGCGCGGCTCTTCCCATTTCATCAGATGATAGACCCGACGGCAGGGATTGTTGACCGGATCTCTTCCCCAACGTCCATAGGCCTGACGCACGGAAGGGTCGTACACGCGAAGGTAGGAGGAGAGATATTCGTCGCCCATTACCAGAAAATCGTCGAGTCCGTCCTTTTCGGCCTCGTCCTTGATCGTGTCACAGATCTGAGCGACGTCGTCCGGCACCTTCTGGGCATTGACAGTCCGGACATAAACGCCGTCGCTGAACATATCCCTGCCGCTTACGGCGATCGCGGCGCAGCACACAAGCAGCAGGGCGGTCTGCGCGAGCTTTGAATGCCTGCCACGCAGGAATTCCGTCGCCGCGAGCGAGACGACCGGGATGATCGGCAGAAGCCAGAATACCCGCCAGTAGACGCTGCCTCCGATGCAGAAGACGATGACTTTGGCTGTCAGCGGGAAAAAGAAAATGAACAGCACACAGGCAGAGTATATGAGTACTTGCCGGGTGCTTCTTTTTTTGCGGTGAAAGATCAGCAGATAGGCGAAGGCGGCAATGAACAGATACTGATAGTATCCCTTATTCCAGAACAGCTGCCAGATGTAAACACTCCATTTGAAATAAGCCATCATAGTGGTACACATCCTTATCAGAGTCGGTGAAAGACCGTCAGAACAAAAGGTAAACGATTCCGAGTATGGCTGACGGTATACAGCAGGCAAGTCCGAGCACTGTGCGCTTCACACTGCGGAAACGCAATAGTCCGAGAAAAACAAATATTCCGATCATGAGCGGAGCGAGAATGATGCCCATCGAACTCAGCAGACAGGCTCCGAGATCTGCCATGAAGAGCAAGACCCAGGAGTAAGCGCTCTGCTCCTCCAGAACGATCGAGGAAGCCAGATAAAAGATCGATGGGAGCAGAAAGGCCGCCAGCACGGCTTTGCCCTGCCACAGTCGCACCATCTGGAAGCTGCCCGCGTTGTAGACAGAATACGCGGAGAACCAGCAGAGGAAGGCGGCCAGAAACAGGAAAATCCCGCGCGCATTCGCGTCGTCCGGGAACCATTTCCGGGCGATCAGGTATACCACACAGTAGGCGCAGGCCAGAAAGACCGGCGGAAGGATCGTGTGGGCGGTGACTGCCGGGTGAAGACCGCCAATGAGCTGACTGACGACAGCCAGAAAGATCGGAAACGGCGAGAGCACATACCGTCGCGGTAATCTTTCGTAGATCTGACCGGTGTACGCGTTGTAGCGGAAAATGCTGTCTGTCTCGACTGCGGTGGTGCTTGCGGCGACGTAGAGCGAGTCGTCCGCGTCGAAGTGCGCGAACAGGATCACGACAACAATCTGTATCGCGATGACAGCCAGAGCAGCCCAGAGAAACGGGGATACGCTGCGCAGACGGCAGGCAAACGATGCCGGCTGTCCGTCTTTTGCGGCAGGAAATTTTTTCAGCCCACCGCCCCGCGCAAGATAAAGCATTCCGGCGACAGCGGCCGCCCCGGTCGCGATCCCGTAGCAGGCGACGAGGATGTGAAGCGGGAGACCAAAATACATCATCGGCAGAATCAGCAGTTCGGACAGCGCGAACAAAAACAGATATCCGGCCAGAAGGCATTCGATCCAGATCAGGGAATCCTTTTTTCGAAGAAAGAGAACGCCTGAGAGCGCGGGTACGGCGAACAGCCAGACCAGCGCCAACAGAACATTTCCCACAAGTGCAAGACTCATGTGTGTCCTCCTGAAGGTTTGGGCTTTTTGCGCGCGGGAACTGTCCGCACGGAACATCTCTGATTGCTACGATAACAAGTATTTTTGAAAAAATCAAGTAAAAAGAATATTGAAGAATCGCCGAATCCTGCGTATACTAATGAAAAACAGCAGACGAAAGGATCCGGGAAACGGAGCGGGACAAATGATGGATAAGGCTGTGCAAAACAGAATCGAGGAGAGACTCCTTGCACTTCCGGTGGTGCAGTATGCCTGGCTGGAGGGCGGCGAGATCGAGTTTTCCCAGCGTGTCCGGGAGATCTGCAGGCGGGAATGCCCGCGCTATGGCACAAGCTGGGCCTGCCCGCCCGCGGTCGGGACGGTGGAGGAGTGCAGGGAACGCTGCGGACAGTATGAGGGCGCGTTCGTCTTCACGACGATCGCGGAGGTCTCCGATATAGAGAATCTGGAAGAAACGCTTCCGACACGGCGCGGGCATGAGGCGATCACCGGGCAGATCCGGGAGATCTTTCGCGACTGCGGACTGGAGACGCTCGCGCTCTCCGGGAATTCCTGCGCGCGCTGTGGGAAGTGCGCGTATCCGGGCGAACCTTGCCGTCACGCGGACAGTATGATCCCGTGTATCGAGGGGTACGGGATTGTCGTTCCTCTGCTGGCGGAGAAGGCGGGGATCGCGTTTGAAAACGGCCGGAACATCGTGACCTGGTTCGGTCTGATCCTGTGGAAATAGGAGACGGAGTGACTTCCGAAAACGGCTGCAGACCGCTTGAATCCGCGCATTTTGCAATTCACAGAATTACCACAAATTTGTCACAAATCCGTCAAAGGAAGCTTCTATACTGCGAATCGTAAAGAAGAAAAGAACGCGATCGTGGAAATACGATCGCGAAAAGTAAAATGAGAATGGGCTGTAAAAAATCATGGTATCAGCCCGAAACCTAAGGAGGGATTTCCATGAAGAAGAAAACATTGATCACATTGCTGTGCGCGGGAGTGCTGACGGCAGGCGCTGTTGTCGGACTGACGGGCTTTGCGGATAAAAAAGATGGGCAGAAGGGAAGCGGAGAGTATACGCTCCTGTCGACGGCGGAGGATGAAGAGGACGCGACGGAGGAGGACGCAGCCGACGAGGGCAAAGTAGATGAGGCCGAGGTGGATGGAGCCGACGCAGAGGTGACCGGCACGATCACTGGCGTCGAGGATGTGGCGCGCGAGGTGCAGCCCGCGGTCGTGTCTATCACGAACAAGTCCGTGCAGGAGGTGCGGGATCTGTTCGGTATGTACGGTATGTACGGCTTCGGCTGGGGCGACGGCAGAGGCAGGACCTACACGTATGAGAGCGAGAGCCGCGGTTCGGGCATCATCATCGGACAGAACGACAGCGAGCTGCTGATCGCGACGAACTACCATGTGGTCGAGGACGCGACGGAGCTGACGGTCGGCTTTGTGGACGACGAGATGTGCAAGGCGACCGTGAAGGGCACGGACGACGAGAACGATCTGGCGGTCGTATCCGTGGCGCTCTCCGACATCCCGGACGACACGCTGTCTAAGATCAAGGTCGCGAAGATCGGGGATTCCGACGATCTGGTCGTGGGGCAGCAGGTGGTGTGCATCGGCAACGCGCTCGGCTATGGCCAGTCCGTGACGACCGGTATCGTCAGCGCCTTAAACCGCACGATCAAGCTTGAGGGTTACGATAATACGAAGCTGATCCAGACGGACGCGGCGATCAACGGCGGCAACAGCGGCGGCGCGATGCTCGACATGAAGGGCCATGTGGTCGGCATCAACTCCGCGAAGGTGGCGTCGGCGGGCGTAGAGGGCATGGGCTACGCGATCCCGATCTCCTACGCGAAGCCGATCCTGGAGGATCTGATGAACAAGAAGAGCAGGACCGAGGCCGTGGACGAGGATCAGAGCGCGTACATCGGCTTCTCTGGCAAGGAGGTATCCGACGATCTCGCTTATCTGTATGGCATCCCGGCAGGAATTTTTGTCGAGGAGGTCGCGCAGGGAAGTCCGGCGGAAGCGGCCGGTATGAAGAAGGGCGACATCATCGTCAAATTCGACGGCGAGGACGTCTCCTCGATGGACGACCTGCGCGAGAAACTTGCGTACTACGCGGCCGGCGAGGAGGTCGCTGTGACAGTGAGCCGGGCGAACGAGGGCGAGTACGAGGAGACGAAGCTGAACCTGACGCTCGGAAAAGCGGAGAGCGATGGAGAATAAGCAATACGACAAATAAGCAAAAAGCGGCAGACTGCCCCCGGGAAACGCCTTCAGTGGCGTATTCGCGGGGGCAATTTGCCGCTTTATCTCACTGCACAGCTAAATTTTTGTTGCCAAACAGGATTTAGCGTTGTATAATACTCAAGGTATGTGTGCCAAGGGCGCACAAATGTACAATTCAAATCTATTTCAGGCAAGGGGGCCAATATCGAATGTCTTACACAGAAGAGATCTATGAGCGCGTCGTAGCGCAGAACCCGGGCGAGCCGGAGTTCCATCAGGCGGTCAAGGAAGTGCTTGATTCCCTGAAACTGGTAATTGATGCAAACGAGGAGAAATACCGTGCAGTGAGCCTGCTCGAGCGTCTCGTTGAGCCGGAGAGGATCATTTCCTTCAAGGTACCGTGGGTGGACGACAACGGCAAGGTGCAGGTCAACAAGGGCTACCGCGTACAGTTCAACAGCGCGATCGGTCCGTACAAGGGAGGACTGCGTTTCCATCCGTCCGTGAATCAGGGTATCCTGAAGTTCCTTGGTTTCGAGCAGATCTTCAAGAATTCCCTGACGGGGCTTCCGATCGGCGGCGGCAAGGGCGGTTCCAACTTCGATCCGAAGGGCAAATCCGACCGCGAGGTGATGGCGTTCTGCCAGAGCTTCATGACCGAGCTTTCCAAGTACATTGGAGCTGATCAGGACGTTCCGGCCGGCGATATCGGCGTAGGCGGAAGAGAGATCGGTTTCATGTACGGCCAGTACAAGAGACTGAAGGGTCTGTACGAGGGCGTGCTGACGGGCAAGGGCCTGACCTGGGGCGGTTCTCTGGTGCGCACGCAGGCGACGGGTTACGGTCTGGTCTACATCCTCGACGCGATGCTGAAGGATCACAAGATCGACATTGCGGGCAAGACGGTGGTCGTGTCCGGTTCCGGAAACGTGGCGATCTACGCGACGGAGAAGGTTCAGCAGCTCGGCGCGAAGGTGGTCGCGATGAGCGATTCCAACGGCTACATCTACGACGCGAACGGCATCAATCTCGACGTGGTGAAAGACATTAAGGAAGTGCGCCGCGGCAGGATCAAAGAGTACGCGGACGCGGTTCCGGGCTCTGTATATACCGAGGGCAAGGGCATCTGGAGCATCAAGTGCGACATCGCCCTTCCGTGCGCGACCCAGAACGAGCTGAATCTGGACGACGCTAAGACGCTGAAGGCAAACGGCTGCGTGGCCGTGGCCGAGGGCGCGAACATGCCGAGCACGCGCGAGGCGACGGATTTCTTCCTCGCTGAAGGCATGCTGTTCCTGCCGGGCAAGGCGTCCAACGCGGGCGGCGTGGGTACCTCCGCTCTTGAGATGTGCCAGAACAGCCAGAGACTGAGCTGGACCTTCGAGGAGGTCGACGCGAAGCTCAAGCAGATGATGAACGATATCTACGCGAAAATCTCCGACGCCGCGAAGCGCTACGGCGTGGAGGGCAACTACGTGACCGGAGCGAACATCGCGGGCTTTGAGAAGGTTGCGGACGCTATGATGGCACAGGGCATCGTGCTGTAAGACCGGCGGATATGGAATAAAGATAAGGGACTGCGGCAGCAGGAGATGTGCGGGATCTTCCGCACGGACCTGTCTGCCGTAGTCTGTTTTTGCGCGCGGATCCGTATATTCGGAAATTCAGCCGTTGTCGGCAAAACTTGACTGACAGGAAAAAACTGATTATACTGGAAACGTTGGTTTACAAAGCAAAATTTTGCATGTACGGGATCTGTTCCTGAAACGAATTCCACGCGGTGAGGGGATTATCGTGGTCTTTAGTTCACTGACATTTATAAGTATTTTTCTTCCGGCGGTCTTCCTGCTCCACTGGATCCTGCCGGGGATCAAACTGAAAAACGCGCTTCTGATCGTGGCGAGCCTCGTGTTTTATGCGTACGGAGAACCGGTCTACGTATTTTTGCTGCTTCTGTCCGCGCTGATGAATTACGGCATGGGACTGCTTGTCAGCCGTCCGGCGCTCGCGAAGGCGGGCGTGGCAGCGGCGATCGTGCTGAACCTCACGCTGTTGGGCGTATTTAAGTACGCGGGATTTCTGGCTGAAGCGGTGAACGCGACGGGGATCACTCGAATCCCGGTTCCTCAGATTGCGCTGCCGATCGGAATCTCGTTCTTCACGTTCCAGTCGCTCTCGTATGTGATCGACGTCTACCGCGGGTCCGTGCGGGCGCAGAAAAGTTTTGCGAAAGTGCTCCTGTACATATCGTTCTTCCCGCAGCTGATCGCCGGGCCGATCGTGAAGTATCATGACATTGAGAAGGAGATCGGAGAACGGCAGGTGACGGCGGAGGGCGCTGCGCGCGGGATGCGCCGCTTCATCGCGGGGCTGTCCAAGAAGGTGCTGATCTCGAATGTGATGGCTGTGGCCGCGGATGCGATCTTTGCCGCGGACGCCGGCAGCGTCAATATCCTGACCGCGTGGATTGCGGCGGTCTCCTATCTGTTTCAGATTTATTTTGACTTCAGCGGATACAGCGATATGGCGCTCGGCATGGGCGAGATGTTCGGCTTTCATTTCCGGGAGAATTTCCAGTATCCCTATGCGGCGGGCAGCATCCGCGAATTCTGGAGGCGCTGGCACATGTCGCTGTCCGGATGGTTCCGGGAGTATCTGTATATACCGCTGGGAGGGAACCGGAAAGGGCGCGCGCGGACCGTGCTCAACAAATTTATCGTGTTTTTCTGCACCGGACTATGGCATGGGGCCAACGTGACATTTATTGTCTGGGGGCTGTACCATGGATTTCTTCTGATGCTGGAGGAGTACTTTCCGGGGAGGAAAGGCGCCGGCGGAAAATCGGACGCTGCCGCAGAGATACCCGGGAATGGCCGTGACGCGGCCGAAAGGCAGAACGAAGAAGGAAAGAGTGCTGCGCTGCGGGTCGTCGGCCATGTCTATACGGTTCTGGCTGTCATGGTAGGCTTTGTGATCTTCCGTGCCGATACGATGGCACAGGGGCTGTTTTTTCTCCGGGAGATGTTCACGGGTTTTCATTTTGGGCCTGCGGCAATGAGTCTCGCGATGCGGCAGCTGACGCCGTTGTATCTGTCTGTGCTGGCGGTATCGGCCGTGGCGGCTGCGCCGGTGAAACGATACCTCGAACGCCGGAAAGGCTACGAGCCGCTGGCCTGGGTTTCCAGTCTGGCGGGGTTGCTGTTCTGTATTCTAAGTTTGTCCGGGAGCACGTACAATCCGTTCATCTATTTCCGGTTCTGAGCAAAGCGGCGGATCAAAGGGAAGGGACATTGAACGGGGCCGAAGGAACAGTCCGGGCATTCTCTGGACTGGGAGGTTTTGCGATGAAAAAACAATGGATGGCTGTCTATCTGGCTTTTGCCATGCTGATCTGTCTGTTCCCGCTTGCGGGACTTCTGTGGTACCGGGAAGGAGAGTCCTCGGAGAACAGGGAGCTCTCGGAATTTCCGGCCCTGAAGTCCGGGGACGGGTGGAACAGAGAATTCCTGTCCGAGGCCGGGGAATGGTTTGAGGATCATTTTGCGTACCGCCAGGAGCTGGTGACGGCGGACGCGCTGCTGCGGGGGAAGCTGTTTGGCGTCTCAACGGAGGACGGTGTGATCCGCGGCACGGACGGCTGGCTCTATTATATGGATTCACTGGACGATTACCTCGGGGTTGAATTGCTCAGCGACAGAGGAATCTTCAACATTGCCCACTCCCTTGCCCTGATGCAGGAGTATGTGGAAAATGCGGGGAGGACGTTCTTGTTCACGGTGGCACCCAACAAAAATTCCCTTTACCCGGAGCATATGCCGTACTATTATCGGACAAAGGTGAGCGGGACGCACAGCGTCGACCGGCTGCGGAGCGCGCTCGCGGCGCAGGGCGTCCGTTATACGGATCTGTATGAGGTTTTTGAGGGGCAGGATGAACTGCTCTACCACAAGCGCGATTCCCACTGGAACAACAGGGGAGCCGCGTTGGCTGCGGAGACGATTCTGGACAGCCTGGGCAGGGAGCACCGCTCTTACGCGGACGCGGAGTATCGCTTGCGCGCGGATTTTGAGGGCGACTTAGACAAGATGCTGTACCCGGCAGCGGTCACGCCGGAGGAGGAGATCTATTACGACGATCCGTTTACCTACGGGTATCTCGGTGAGGTGGAGAGTAATTTTGATCCGGAGATCGAGACGAGCCGGTCGGACGCAGAGGGCAGTCTTCTGATGTACCGGGATTCGTTCGGCAACGCTTTGCTTCCGTTCATGGCGCAGGAGTTCGCGAACGCGAAGTTTTCGAGAGGAGTTCCGTATTACGTCGACGATATGTTCTTCTGCGACGCGGACGCTGTCGTCGTGGAGCGGGCGGAGCGCTTCTTGCCGGATATGAGTGCGAATCCGCCGGTGTTCCAGTCCCCGAAACGGGAGATACCGATCATGGAGGCGCAGGACCGCACGGAGGAAGCGGCCGCGCGGACGAGCTGCGAGCTGAGCGACGAGGGTCTCTTCTGGAAGCTCACGGGAGCGATCGACGAGGCGCTTGTCGGGACAGAGTCACTGATCTATCTCTGTGTGGACGGGGAGGATGTCTACGAGGCGTTCCCCATGAATATTGAGACGGAAGCGCTCAGGACTGACTGCGGCTACGCGGCGTACATGGAGAAAAGCCGTCTGGAGGATGAGGAGATCACGGTTGAGCTGTATGTGGACACGGACGGGACCCTCGCGCGGGTGTTCCGCTCAGAGTTCAGTATATGACATGACGGGCTCGAGAAACGAAGGCTTTTCAGGGATGAGCATTGCTTATTCCATGTAATAAAAAGCAATACAGGAAAGGTGGAAACAGGTATGAAAAGGAAAACAGGAATCACATTGGGAATTGCGGCTGCACTGTGTATGGGAATGGCCCTGACCGGTCTCGCGCAGGAGACGGAAGGGATGTCTGAGGCCGTCGTCGCGGCTGAGACAGAGGCTGCGACCGAGGACGGCGGAGCTGGGGCCGAGATCCTGAAGACGATCACCCTGACGGTCGAAGGGAAAGATCCGATCGAGGTCGCGAACACGGCCGGACTCGACATCAGGGCGGCTTCCGTGGAAACGCAGGAGGACGCGTCTCTGGTCAATGTGACTATGGTTGCCGGGGACGGACAGCAATATGAATTCACGGATGTTCCGTATGAGAAGATGAAAGACCCCGAACTGGTGATGGACGGCGCGTTCGCGTTTATCAAATATGTCAGTCTCGCGTCAGGAAAGGAGCGAAGCGTCGGGCAGACCGGGGAACTGACTTACACGGAGCCTGCGGAATTGTTTGCAGTGGACGATGTCTATATTCGCAGCGAAGCGGACGACGATTCCGAGATTCTGGGCGTGATCAGCCGCGGGGACGCGATCGAGGTGCTCGGGGAGACGTCCACGCATTATGTAGTGAAAAAGGACGATGTCACAGGTTATACGGTGCGCAGGTGCATCAGCGAGGATGAACAGGATGCGATTGCTGCGGTGAAAGCCGAGGAAGCGGCGCGTGAGCAGATTCGCCGGGAGGCGGAAGCTGCAGCGGCGGCGGCACAGCAGTCCGGAGGCTCCGGGGTGCAGGAGGTGAAACGCCAGAAGTTCGACGACTGCGACGGCAGCGGACATGGATATTACCAGATCACTTACTCGGATGGCAGCACGAAGATTCAGGAATATTGAGGTGAGCGCGCAAGAGCAGCGATTGGGGAATAGACGGCGCGTATACGGGGAAAATACAGAAGGAGGAACATGCGATGGAGTATTGTAAGAAATGTGGTTTGCCCTCGACCTACCGGGGAATCCGGATCGGAGAGAACGGAGTCTGCAATTTTTGCGATTTCTATGACGCCCACAGCAAACGGCTCAGCGACCATACGGGACTGGAAGCGTTTTTTGCCGAGCGCGCTGAGGCCGCGAAAGAGGAGGCGAAGCGCAGGGGCAGCAAGTTTGACTGCGTCGCAGGCTTAAGCGGCGGCAAGGACAGCACGTACGTGATCTATCAGCTGAAGCACAAATACGGGCTGCGGGTGCTCGCGTTCACGTTGGACAACGGATTTTCGACTCCGTTCGGGGTGAACAATGTCAAAAACGCACTCGACCGCCTCGGGGTCGAGCATGTGCGGATTACGCCGGACGACGAGATCTTGAGGAAGTTTTATGAGAAATCGCTCCAGCTTTTGAAGAATTTCTGCGGCGTATGCTTTCACCTGATGCACTATTACAGCTACCTTCTGGCCTCGCAGTATGACATTCCGCTGATTGTCAACGGGCGGACGCGCAGCCAGATCCTGCAGAGTGCGGCGGCAGAAAAGGGCATCGAGCCGTTCGAGATCTCGCACAGCTTGAAAGAGTTTGAATATCAGATGTTCGGCCGTCTGGTGGACAAGCTGGACGGATACAGCTGCATCGATCTTCTCCATGGCGTGGAGGCCGAGGAGTTGTCTTATTTTATGTACCACAAGGTCAGCGACGAGGAAGTGCTGGAGACGCTTGAGCGCGAGACCGGCTGGGTTCGTCCGCAGAGCAATATCCCGCACGCGGACTGTTGGGCGCATCCGATGGCGGAGCACCTCAGCATCCGAAAGTTCGGCTATCCAGTGCGCACAGGAGAGATGGGAGTACTTGTGCGCGAGGGCGAGGTGACAAAGGAGGAGGCCGCGGCCATTCTTGAAAAAGACATGAGTAAATATTCGCAAGTCGATTCTGAGATGCGGGAGCGTTTCGAGGAGCGCACGAGGCAGAGAAAAGGGCGTCCGGCGTGACGCCGGGAAGCGGCAGAACGGCAGGTGAAAAGGATGAAGTATGAGCAGGCAGTTGTTGTGGGAACGGGAACTCTCGCGCTTTTTTGCGCGGTTCAGCTGAAAAACGCACGGCTTCCGGTTCGGATCTATGATATGGAACGGCAGAAGGCGAGCGTTCTGAAAAGGAGCGCACCGGGGCAGGGGATTCCCTACACGGACGCGAATCCGCGCGAGGCGTTCGCGCAGATTGCCGGAACCGACCGGCGGACGCTTCTTGTCAGTGCGATCAACCCGGAGATCGTCCCGGACGGGCTTCTTGAGAATTCCTGTATTACGGCCATCAATTGCCATCAAGCGCTTTTGCCCCGCCATCCGGGAAGGAACGCGGAGATGTGGGCGCTGTACGAGGGCGACGCGAAGACAGGGATTACCTGGCATATGCTGACCGCGCAGGTGGACGCGGGGGATATTCTGATTCAAAAGGAGATGGAGATCACTTCTTCCCATACCTCTTATAAGATTTTTCGGGAGCAGATCGAACTTGCAAAGAACAGCTTTGCAGAGATGCTCCCGGGACTGTTAGAAGGGGCATTGATTCCACGCCCACAGGAGTTCACGAGGAAGAGGAAGATCCATTACGCCAAGGATGTCCCCAACGGCGGGTATCTGGATCCAAACTGGGATGCCAGGCAGACCAGCCGGTTTTTAAGGGCCATGGATTACAGTCTCCTGCACGTCGTCCCTCAGCCGCGGATCCGGCTTGGGGCAAAGGAATATACGTGGAAGAAGTACAAGATAACCGAGGAACAGAGATTTCCGAACGGAGTATTTCCTGAGGAGACAGATATATATCTGCAGAAACCGGGGATCCTGTTTGCCATGAGCTTTTGAAAAAGCTTTTTACTTTGGATTACCTCTCTGAAAAACACATTTCCATCATATTGATATGATTAATTATTTACAAAGAAATGACGAAATTTTTAACATTCGTTACAGAATATATTAAAAGATAGCAGTATATGGTCGGAATGAAGAGAGGAAACGGACATATGGGAGACAGGAAATCGGGAGAGAAAGTGCGTATTCTGCTTGTCGAGGATGAGGAAAAGCTGCGCGGTACGATATTGGAATATCTTCAGCTGAATGGATATCTGATGCTGGAGGCGGGAAGCGGAGCGGAAGCTCTGCGCGTTTTCAGCGGAGATGAGAGCGAGTGGCCGGATCTTGTGCTGCTCGATCTGATGATGCCGGTCGTGAGCGGGTTCGACGTTCTGGGGAGGATCCGCGAGAAGTCGGATGTTCCGGTGATCATCCTGACCGCGAAGTGCAGTGAAGAGGATCAGCTCCGGGGATTTTCGCTGGGAGCGGATGACTACCTTGTGAAGCCGTTTCTACTTTCAGTGCTCAAGGCCCATATCGAAGCGCTGCTGCGCAGGACGAGAGGCGTGAACCGCAAGAAGACGTATGGCGCGCTCTCGATTGATGAGAAGGCGCATAAGATTTTTTTAAACGGCGAGCTGCTTCTGCTGACGCCTCGGGAATTTGAGGTGTTGCGCTTCTTCATGGACAATGAGCAGATCGTGCTGACGCGCAACCGCTTTCTCGACGAGGTCTGGGGGATCGATTACAGCGGCACGGACCGCTCCGTCGATACGATCGTAAAGCAGATCCGTTTAAAACTCGGAAAATTCGGAAATTATATTGACACGATCTACGGAATCGGTTATCGTTTTGAGGTAAAGGATGATGAAGACAATTAGCGGACGCTTGCTCGTCATTCTGGTGCTGCTGCTCACAGCGGTATCGGGCGGTGTCGGGATTCTCTATTCCGGCGTGACAAGGCATTTCTTTATCCGGGAGCAGTGCAAGATGCTGGATGAGGTGTACGAGCTGCTTTTGCAGGAGGACATCCCGGCGCTGTGCGAAGAGGAAAACCGGATCAAGGAGCTTGCGTCAGAGGACGAGTGGGAGGAGCCTTCTGACAGTCTTCTGGAGCCCTATGAGAATAACAACCTCAGATTCCGCATCCGTGACGGGGAGTTTAAGCTGCTCTATGCGACGAACAAGTCCTCGCAGACTGGCGTGAACACTCTGGATGAGGAACAGACGCGGCGGAGAATGGAGCGATATCAGGAGAACGCCAAAGCGGAGTACGAGGGCAAGGCGAACGGAGGGAGAGTGGTCCTTCGCGGGATCCGCGTGCAGGGCGACGATACGTTCTATATCCAGATCATACAGTCCTCGTTTGTGATCAACAGGAGCACGGCTTACGCGAGACGTGTCCTTTTTCTTGTGATTGCACTGTTTTTGGTCTTCGGGACTGTGTGTGTCCGTATGCTCTCGCGCGAGATCGGCAGATCAGTCGGAGACGCCGCCCGGGTGGCGCAGAAGATTGCGGACAAGGACTTTTCGGAAAAGGCCTCCGAGACGACCAAATACCGGGAGCTCAATGAGCTCGGCGCGAGCATCAACGAGATGTCGGGTCAGATTCAGAGTTACGTGCAGGATCTGGAGACATACAACCGGCTTCTGCAGCAGGATAACCAGCGCAGAGCGGAGCTCGAACAGCACAGGAAACGCTTTGTGAACAACGTATCTCACGAGCTGAAGACGCCGCTGGCGATCATGTCGGGACAGATGGAGCTGCTGTCCATGGCACAAGACGCCGAAAAGCGGCAGCAGTACTGCGACTCCGCGATGGAAGAGGTCCAGCGAATGAACGAGATGGTATCGAGTATGCTGCAGATCTTTTCCGTGGAGGAAGGGCTTGAGCTGTTCCCGATGGAGCGCATGGATCTCGGCTCTGTGGCGAAGACTGCGTTTCAGGATTTCCTTCCGCTGTTTGAGAAGAGAGGGATTCAGGCGGAGTATACACAGACATCGGATTGTCTTGTGAACGGGAACCCGGAGAATCTGCGCAGGGCGGTCAGCAATTTTCTGATGAACGCCTATCGGTACGCGCCGGAGGGCAGTCAGGTGCGCGCCGCGGTCAGCTTAAACGGCAGCTATGTTCTCTTCTCCGTGTACAACGACGGGGAGCAGATCGTCGGCAAGGATATGGACCGGATCTGGGACAGCTTTTATCAGGGCGACGCAATCGGCAGGGAGCACGATGAAGGAACCGGTCTGGGACTTTACATCGTGAAGAGTATTGTGTCGCAGCACGGCGGCGCGTGCGGCCTGGAGAACAGGGAGCATGGCGTGGAGTTTTGGTTCGGGATTCCACATCTTATGTCGCAGCCTGAAGAAGCCGGGCAGCAGGAGAAGCCCGACGCGAACCCGCACAACAGCGGCGAGACGCCGAACAAGGAACAAACTCAATAAAAAGGAAAAAGAAAAGGAAGGGATGAATGACATGAAAGAACAGGTGATGAAAATCCTTGAGGAACTGAGGCCGGATGTGGATTTTGCGAAGGAGACGGCGCTGATCGACGACGGCGTACTGGATTCGTTTGATATTGTGTCGTTGGTGGGCGAGCTGAACGACAATTTCGGTGTAGAGATCAATGTAGACGATCTGCTTCCGGAGAATTTCAATTCCGCCGACGCGATGGTGGAGCTGGTGACGAGGATGCAGGAAGAGGGCTGAGGACAGCCCTTCTGAGAAACAGCGTGGCAACTGCCGCGGAATATTGTATGCTACGGTATGAGGCGTATGATATTTCGCGGCAGTTTTTTTCATCTCGCCGGGATATCCTGTCTTGCCGAATAAGATCCCGGCGCGTTTCCTGTTCTATTCATAGAAAGCCCTGCATAGGCTATATATGGAAGGATGTGAGTACGAATGTCGGAGTACAGACGGTTTATCGCCTATTTTTATGAGTACATAGACGGAAAGAAACAGGGGAACGCGGGATTTGCAAAGGTTGAACTGCGGAACGGGCTGTGGAGATTTTTTCTTCGGCTTACAGTCGGAGTCTGTCCTGCGCCGCCGATTCAGGTGTACGGGTTTTTGAGAGAGGCGGATCATTTACTCGGACTGCCGCTCGGGACGATCCGGCCGGTACAGCAAATTGCGGAAGAATGGGCGTTTCGGGATGACGCGCTGATCGGAGAAGGAAAACGCAGGTTGGAGGAATTGTCGGGCATCTGGATCCAGAGCAGCGATGGGCGGCAGTTTGCCACGGCCTGGGATGGAGAAGAGGTCGATGCGGGTCGGCTGTTGACCGAGGCGGAAGCGTTGGAAACCGAAGCATCGGAGAGAGAAACGTTGGAAACCGAAGCAGCGGAGAGGGAAGCGTTGGAAACCGAAGCAGCGGAGAGGGAAGCGTTGGAAACCGAAGCATCGGAGAGGGAAACGTTGGAAACCGAAGCATCGGAGACGGAAGCGTTGAAAGCCGGAGCATCGGAGGAAGAACGCGAGCGCGGGAATGAAGAAGCGGAAGATTCAGAGAAATCGGAATCTGTACTGCAGGAGCCGAAAGAAATGCCGGAGGTCGAAGCCGCGGAGGTGCAGCCCGAAGAAGACTTGCCCACGGAAGATGAGAGAACAGAAACTGAGGCGGATGAAGCCGGACCGGAGAATACGCCGATAGAATCTGCAAATAAAATGGAAGATATGCCGTCTGAGCCGGAGGATGCGCTGCCAGTTAAAGCCGTGAAAACAGAGTCTGGTATAGGCGTGCCGCCGGATGAGAAAGAGAGAGTCGAAGCAGAGGAATGCGAGGCGGAGGAGAACGGATTAGAACAAAACAAGGCGAGTGAAGCTAAGCCAGAGGAAAGTGGGACACAGGAGAACGCAGTGGAGCAAAACGAGGTGTGCGAAGCTAAGCCAGAGGAAAGTGGGACACAGGAGAACGCAGTGGAACAAAACGAGGCGTGCGAAGCCAAGCCTGAGGAAAGTGAGACAAAGGAACGTGAGGCAGAAGAGAACGCAGTGACCGGGATGACGGAACGAGGGAGAGCAGTCATAGAGGAATTGTTTCAGAAAAGAGCCGCGTTTCAGCCGTTTGCCGACTCAGAGATCGGGAGTTGTGTGATGATTCTGCCGTGCGACATTGCTCGCCTGCAACAGGAGAACTGGCAGGTTGGGCGTAGTAGTTTCCTGCAACACGGGTTTTATCAGTACCGGCATTTGCTTCTGGGAAGAGCCGGGGACGGAACATACATATTAGGAGTGCCCGGGATCGATAACCCGCAGGAAGAATATATGGCACAGATGTTCGGATTTGAACAGTTCAGGAAATCGGGGTCCCGCGACGGTGGCCAGACTTTCGGCTACTGGTGCCGTGCGCTGCGGCAGAAATAAAAATCATGGGATCGTACAGAAAACAAAGTAATACAAAAATACAAAAAGAGAGCAAGCCGCCGGGATACAGACACTGTTCCGGCGGCGGTATCGGAAAATATCGATTCACAATCCCCTCAGGGCAGCCTGAGGGATCTTTTTTTGTACGATTGTCAGAAAAGCTTTCATTTCTTCGTCTGAAAACGCGGAGAACGGATGATCCTCGAGAAGCACCTCCGGGCAATCCCGGAAGGCCTGCAGGAAATAGGCGCGGCAGCCGGTAAGCCACGAGGCGATCTCCTCGAAATCCTGCGCGCTGTGCAGTCCTTTCACGACCGTCGTGCGGAACTCGTATTCGATGCCGGAATTCTTTAAAAGGTCGACGGAGCGGCGCACGTTTTCGAGGAGACGTTTTCCTGTGTTTGATATCAGGGCATCACTTTTGATCGGCGTGATCAATGTCTTCTGGCCGTCGTGATTTTGTCGCAGAGGCAGATTAGAGTTGTTTTCCAGAAATTCCAGTCCGCACACCTGCGCGTAATTCTTCGGTCCGGCTTTGACGTCCATCGCGACATAGTCGAGGAGCCCATCCGACAGAAGAGACTCCAGCATGTCCGGATTCGTGCCGTTCGTGTCGAGCTTGACGAGATAGCCGGCGTCCTTAATGGAAGTCAGAAAATCCGGGAGATCGGCGTGCAGCGTCGGCTCGCCGCCGGTCACGCAGATGCCATCCAGAAGCCCTTGTCTCCTGCGCAGAAATTGCCGGAATTCCTCCTCGCTGATCCCCGGCATGCCCTGCGGCGAGAGCACGAGGGAGCTGTTCTGGCAGAACGGGCAGCGGAAATTGCAGCCGCCCGTAAACACGATCGCGGCCACGCGCCCAGGGAAATCCAGAAGGGTCAGTTTTTGCAGTCCGAGAATTTTCATGATGTCCTCCAAGTAGTGTTCGCGTTTGCCTGTAATTGATTATAGCAAAAAAGAACAGGGTTTGCACCCCGCTTTATGAAAACTGATAGGAAAAATATTTTTATGTTGAGTTTTGCTGTGATTCCTGCTTGACAAAAGGTGAGCAGTATGCATAAAATAAGCAGTAATCAAGCTATGAAGAAGATTAGTAGTCTCAGAGCACTTCTCAGAGAGGGACCGGACGGTGCGAGGTCTCAGGCGGCGGGGATGAACCGGCTTTGGAGCTTTCGCGGGAAACCGCGGCGTATTTCGGCGTTAACGGGAGAAGAGAGGACAGTGCAGACTGTCAATGAGGGTGGTACCGCCGGTATTCCGGTCCCTTGCGGGATCAGAAGGCCGGCGTAAACTTTATTTTAGGAGGAAAATACGATGGCGAAGGAAAAGAAGCTTGTGGAAGCAATCACTTCCATGGAGGAGGATTTCGCGCAGTGGTATACGGACATCGTCAAGAAGGCGGAACTCATCGACTACACCAGCGTCAAGGGCTGCATGGTGATCAAGCCGGCCGGGTACGCGCTGTGGGAAAACATTCAGCATGAGCTGGACCGCAGATTTAAGGAGACGGGCGTGGAGAACGTGTATCTGCCGATCTTCATTCCGGAGAGCCTGCTTCAGAAGGAGAAGGATCACGTGGAGGGCTTTGCTCCGGAGGTGGCCTGGGTGACGCACGGCGGACTTGAGCCGCTGCAGGAGCGCATGTGCGTGCGTCCGACCTCGGAGACGCTGTTCTGCGATTTTTACGCGAACGACGTGCATTCCTACCGCGATCTGCCGAAGGTATACAACCAGTGGTGTTCCGTGGTGCGCTGGGAGAAGACGACGCGGCCGTTCCTGCGCTCAAGGGAATTCTTGTGGCAGGAGGGGCACACGGCACACGCGACCGCCGAGGAGGCCGAGGAGCGCACACAGCAGATGTTGAACGTATACGCGGACTTCTGCGAGGAGGTGCTGGCGATCCCGGTGATCCGCGGCCGCAAGACCGACAAGGAGAAATTCGCGGGGGCGGAGGCGACTTATACGATCGAGGCGCTGATGCACGACGGCAAGGCGCTGCAGTCCGGCACGAGCCACAACTTCGGCGACGGCTTCGCGAAGGCGTTTGAGATCCAGTTCACGGACAAGGACAATACCCTGAAATACGTACATCAGACGTCCTGGGGACTCTCCACGCGCATCATCGGCGCGATCATCATGGTACACGGCGACAACAGCGGGCTGGTGCTTCCGCCGAGGATCGCCCCGACACAGGTGATGGTGATCCCGATCCGCCAGCAGCAGGAGGGCGTGCTCGACAAAGCAAACGAGGTAAAAGCGGCGCTCGCGGCGGCGGGGCTTCGCGTGAAGCTCGACGACACGGAGAAGAGTCCGGGCTGGAAATTCTCCGAGCAGGAGATGCGCGGGATCCCGCTGCGCATCGAGCTCGGACCGAAGGATATCGAGGCAGGTCAGGCGGTGATCGTGCGCCGCGACACCAGGGAGAAGATCACGGCCGCTATCGCGGAGCTTCCGCAGAAAGCGGCGGAGGTGCTGGAGACCATGCAGAGCGAGATGCTCGCTCGCGCCACGGCGCATCGCGACTCGCACACCTACACGGCGGTGACGAAGGAAGAATTCAAGGACATCGCGGACAACAAGCCGGGCTTCATCAAGGCAATGTGGTGCGGCTGTCAGGAGTGCGAGGAGGCGATCAAGGAGGAGATCGGCGTGACCTCCCGCTGCATGCCGTTTAAGCAGGAGAAACTCGCGGACACCTGCGTTTTCTGCGGAAAGCCGGCGAAGACGATGGTTTACTGGGGCAAGGCATATTAAAAGAAGATGTTCTGCGAGATGATTTTCGCGTATTGGCGGGACAGAGGAAATGTCTGCCGGGGTACGATCACCATGGAAAGTTGCGGAAAATTCTAAAAATCCGCGTAACACGGACAGATGTATCCGCGAAATGTGCGAAACTTCTTGACAAATTTGTGTGAACTGAGTATGATTTGCAGTATGAGCGCGGCTTTTTTCGGACAGGCCGCGCGAAAAGAAAGAGGAGGTAGATATTATGAAAAAATTTGTGAAACTTGCAAGTGCTGTCTGTGTGGCTGCTATGATGGTTTCCACGGTTGCCATGGCGGACGGTGAGACCTTCAAGATCGGCGGCATCGGCCCGATGACCGGCGCGGCTGCGGCCTACGGCATGGGTGTTATGAACGGCGCTCAGATCGCGGTTGACGAGATCAACGAGGCGGGCGGCGTGAACGGCGTACAGCTTGAGTTCAACCCGCAGGATGACGAGCACGACGCAGAGAAGTCGGTGAACGCATACAACACCCTGAAGGACTGGGGCATGCAGATGCTGCTCGGAAGCGTTACTTCCGCTCCGTGTATCGCGGTTGAGGCAGAGGCTGCGAACGACAACATGTTCCTGCTCACTCCGTCAGGTTCCGCGGTTGACTGTATCACGGCCGGCGACAACGCGTTCCGCGTATGCTTCTCCGATCCGTCTCAGGGTACGGCTTCCGCTCAGTACATCGGCGAGCACGGTCTGGCGGAGAAGGTAGCTGCGATCTACGACAGCTCCGACGTATATTCTTCCGGTATCTATGCGACCTTCAAGGCAGAGGCGGAGAACCAGCCGTTCGAGATCGTCTCTGAGGAAGCGTTCACTGCGGACAGCAAGACCGACTTTACGGTACAGATCCAGAAGGCAAAGGATGCGGGCGCAGAGCTGGTATTCCTTCCGTTCTATTATAATGAGGCTGCTCTGGTATTCACACAGGCGGCTGCTATGGACTACGCTCCGATGTGGTTCGGCGTGGACGGCATGGACGGCATCCTGACAGGCGTTGAAGGCTTCGATACCTCTCTGGCTGAGGGCGTTATGCTTCTTACCCCGTTCAGCGCGGACGCACAGGACGACCTGACGAAGAACTTCGTTGAGAAGTATCAGGAAGAGTACGGCGAGGTGCCGAACCAGTTTGCTGCCGACGCTTATGACGGAATCTACATCATGAAGGCTGCGATCGAGCAGGCGGGCGTCACCCCGGATATGGATCCGAGCGCGATCTGCGATGCAGTGAAGGCTGCTATGACAGAGATCACGGTCGACGGTCTGACCGGCTCAGGCATGACCTGGTCCGCAGACGGCGAGCCGTCCAAGTCCCCGAAGGCTGTTGTGATCGAGGATGGGGCTTACAAGGGCATGTGATTAACAAAGCTGAGCCATGCAAAGGCTTGAAAAACAGGACATGCGAATTTATTCGCGATGGACTGTCTTTTCAAGGCTGAGAATGTGCGAAGCACATATCAGCCACAGACAGGAGCTCTGAAGGAGCGGATAGCCCGTAAGGGCGGTCTGTGGCTTGCATGGTGAAAGCGTTCATGAGACCCAACAGGGGGTTGCACATCAGCAACCCCCTTTTTGCCATAAGGTGTTTATATATTGAGAGGTGCACATATGAGTTTATTATCCTATCTGATCAACGGCATCAGTCTCGGCAGTGTATATGCCATAATCGCATTGGGCTATACCATGGTTTACGGCATTGCGAGAATGCTGAATTTCGCGCACGGCGACGTCATCATGGTCGGAGGCTATGTGGCGCTCACGGTGGTGCTGAGCTACAGCACGAATCCGCTGGTCGCGGTGCTGGTGGCGATTGTGGTATGTACAGTGCTGGGAATTGTGATCGAGCGGGTCGCCTACCGTCCGCTGCGCGGGGCCGCGTCGCCCCTGGCGGTGCTGATCACGGCGATCGGCGTCAGCTATCTGCTGCAGAACGTCGTGCTCCTGATCTTCGGGCCGAACCCGAAGAGCTTCCAGTCCGTGGTTCCGTTCCCGGATCTCAAGCTGGCGGGAGGCACGCTCAACATTTCTGCGGAGACGATCGTCACGATCGCGAGCTGTATCGTGATCATGATCGCGCTGACAACATTTATCAACAAGACAAAGGCGGGGCAGGCGATGCTCGCCGTCTCGGAGGACAAGGGAGCCGCGCAGCTCATGGGGATCAATGTGAACGGGACGATCGCTCTGACGTTCGCGATCGGTTCCGGTCTGGCGGCGATCGCTGGGGTGCTTCTGTGCTCCTCGTATCCGTCGCTCTCCCCGTACACGGGCTCCATGCCCGGCATTAAGGCGTTTGTCGCCGCGGTGTTCGGCGGGATCGGTTCGATCCCCGGAGCGATGATCGGCGGGATCGTGCTCGGCGTGATCGAGATATTGAGCAAGGCGTACATTTCTTCTCAGCTGGCGGATGCGATCGTGTTTGCGGTGCTGATCGTGGTGCTCCTCGTGAAGCCGACCGGCCTGCTCGGCAAGAAGATTCAGGAGAAAGTGTAGGTGTGTGGGATGAATAAGAAAAAGAAGTTAAGGAGCAACCTGATCACCTACGGGATGGTGATCGCGGCGTTTGCGATCGTACAGATCCTGCAGAGCACGGGACATCTGTCGAGTCTGCTGCAGGGACTTCTGGTGCCGATCTGCGTCTATGTGATCCTGGCGGTCTCGTTGAATCTGGTCGTCGGTATCTCCGGCGAGCTGAGCCTCGGACACGCGGGTTTCATGTGCGTGGGCGCTTTTGCGGGCGCGATCTTTACGAAGTGCACCCAGGAGGCGATCACGATCGATCTTCTGCGTTTTGTGCTCGCGATCCTCGTCGCGGCGCTCGCGGCCGCGGTGTTCGGCATTCTGATCGGCATCCCGGTGCTGCGCTTAAAGGGCGACTATCTGGCGATCGTGACGCTTGCGTTCGGCGAGATCATCAAGAATGTGATCAATGTATTCTATATCGGAAAAGACGCGAACGGCTTCCATTTTTCCCTGAAGGATCAGTTTTCCCTCGGCATGGAGCCGGACGGCAAGGTGATCCTCGGCGGACCGCAGGGTATCACAGGTATCTCGAAGCAGTCCACGTTTTTGATCGGTGTGATTCTGATCCTGATCACACTGTTTATCGTGCTGAATCTTATCGACTCGCGCGACGGGCGCGCGATCATGTCGATTCGCGACAACCGGATCGCGGCGGAGTCCATCGGGATCAACATCACAAAGTATAAGCTGATGGCGTTCACGGTCTCGGCGGCTCTGGCAGGCGTGGCGGGCGCGCTTTATTCCCACAACCTGGCGACGCTGCAGGCCTCGAAGTTCAACTTTAATACCTCGATTCTGGCGCTCGTGTTCGTGGTGCTGGGCGGGATTGGAAATATCCGCGGTTCCGTGATCGCGGCGGTCATCCTGACGGCGCTTCCGGAGCTGCTGCGCGGTCTGGCGGACTACCGTATGCTGATCTACTCGATCGTGCTGATCGTGATGATGCTCTTCAACTGGGCGCCGAAGGCTCTGGAATGGCGGGAACGCTACCTCGGGCGCTTCTTCAAAAAATCGGCGAAGGAGGGCGAGTAGGATGTCAGTGATGCTGGAAGTAAACAACCTCGGGATTTCCTTTGGCGGCCTGCGCGCCGTAAATAATTTCAACGTGTCGATCGAAAAAGGACAGCTTTACGGTTTGATCGGGCCAAACGGCGCGGGCAAGACGACGATCTTCAACCTGCTGACCGGCGTGTACAAGCCGGACACCGGGAGCGTGGTGCTCGACGGGCAGGATATCACCGGAAAGAAGACGATCGAGATCAGCAAGGCCGGGATCGCACGCACGTTCCAGAATATCCGGCTCTTCAAGGACCTGTCGGTGCTGGACAACGTCAAGGCCGGGTTGCACAATCACCACGCGTACTCGACGCTTGCCGGGATACTTCGTCTTCCGGCCTACCACAGAGTGGAGAAGGAAATGAACGAGCGCGCGATGGAGCTTCTGAAAGTGTTTGATCTGGACTCTGAGGCGGAGACGCTGGCGTCGAACCTGCCGTACGGCAAACAGCGCCGGCTGGAGATCGCCCGCGCGATGGCGACGGATCCGAAGCTTCTTCTGCTCGATGAGCCGGCGGCCGGCATGAACCCGAACGAGACGCAGGAGCTGATGGACATGATCCGCTTCGTGCGCGATCACTTTGATATGACGATCCTGTTGATCGAGCACGATATGAAGCTGGTGGCCGGTATCTGCGAGGAGCTGAGCGTGCTGAACTTCGGCGAGATCCTCGCACAGGGGGCGACGAGCGACGTGCTGAACGATCCGCAGGTCATCACTGCGTATCTTGGGGAGTAATGGTATTTTGGGAAACAGGATCCGACGGCCGGCCCCGAACGAAAGAGAAGGGGCGGGCATAATCAGGAGGAATAGCGATGGCAATGCTTGAAATAAAAGATCTGGAAGTCTATTACGGAATGATCCAGGCGATTAAGGGGATCTCTTTTGAAGTCAACGAGGGCGAGATCATCTCGTTGATCGGTGCGAACGGCGCGGGCAAGACGACGATCCTCCACACGGTCACAGGGCTTCTCTCCCCGAAAAAGGGCAGTATCGTCTTTGAGGGAAAGGATATCACGAAGACTCCGGCACACAAGATCGTGGGTCTCGGGATGGCGCATGTGCCGGAGGGGCGGCGCGTGTTTGCGGAGATGTCCGTGTACCAGAATCTGAAGATGGGCGCTTATACGCGCAGTGATAAGGACGAGATTGGGCAGACGTTGGAAAAGGTCTACAAGCGCTTCCCGCGTCTGGAGGAGCGGAAGAACCAGCTCGCCGGGACGCTCTCGGGCGGCGAACAGCAGATGCTGGCGATGGGGCGCGCGTTGATGTCGAATCCGCGCATCATCCTGATGGATGAGCCGTCGATGGGACTCTCCCCGATCCTCGTCAACGAGATCTTTGATATTATTCAGAGTGTCAGCGAGGCCGGGACGACGGTGCTCCTCGTGGAGCAGAACGCGAAGAAGGCGCTCGCGATCGCGGACCGCGCGTACGTGCTAGAGACCGGGAAGATCGTGATGTCGGGCGACGCGAAGGAGCTGATGAATGACGACTCGATCAAGAAGGCGTATCTGGGCGAGTAAAATTAAGCCGCCTCAGGTCGTCCCTGTTCCGATGTGGCCGTCGGTTTAAGGATTATAATGTATCGAAAAGGTATTCTTAAAAGTAAAGTGAGGAAAGGGTGGTGTAGTATGGGAAACGTAATAGTGACGATTGCGAGGCATTTCGGGAGCGGCGGAAGGACGATCGGCCATATGCTGGCGGAGGATCTCGGGATCAACTGCTATGAGAAGGAGATCATCAAGATGGCCTCCGACGACAGCGGGATCAACGAGAGTCTGTTCAACCAGGCGGACGAGAAGCTGAAGCGCACGCCGCTGTTTTTCGGCAAGGGGCGCGCTCCGGAGTACAAGGGCAAGCTGATCGCGCCGGACAGCGAGGAGTTTGTCAGCGATCACAATCTGTTCAATTATCAGGCGAAGATCATCCGCGAGCTGGCCGAAAAGGAGTCCTGTGTGATCATCGGGCGCGCCGCGGACTATGTGCTCAAGGGCAATCCGGGTCTCGTGAGCGTGTTTGTCCACGCGTCGCGGGAATACTGCGTGAAGCAGGCGATCGAACGCCGCGCGTTCACCGGCAAGGACGTCGAGAAGTTTGTCGAGAAGACGGACAAATATCGCAGCGATTTCTACCGCTACTACACCGGACAGGAGTGGACGGATGCGCGCAACTACGACCTCTGCCTCAACAGTGAGCGGCTCGGCTTCGACGGGACGATGGAGGCGATCAAGGCGTATATTAAGGTGAGATTTGGCACGATTCAAATAGGCTGAAGCACTTGCTGCTGAAGCCGTAAGAAAGTGATTCAAGTGGCAGTTTGGGCTTTGCGGAGCAAATTATCATGCACAAACTGCGCATTGCTGTATACGAAGTGGACAGCAGTGCGTTTCGGGAAACTGCCGAACGAATAAAACCGCTTGTCCTATCCCGGTGAAATGTGTTATGATCGTTTCAGAGGGAGGGCGAGACTGTGCCGGGAACAAATACACATACAGGAAGAATAAGATTTCTGATAAGCATCCTTCTGCTGGCGTGCATGGGGATGCTTTTTGCTTTGAGCGCACGCGCGGCAGACGGCTCGGGGGCGTACTCCTCCCAAGAAGCGAAACTCAGCCGATCCGATCTGCTGCTCGTGAAGGGCGACGCTTTTCGGCTTAAGCTTCGAAACGCCGGGGGAAACGTAAGCTGGAGTTCTATGAACAAAAGCGTGGCTACAGTCACGTCAAGGGGTAAGGTTAAAGCCAGGAAGAGCGGCGGCTGCGTGATCCAGGCGAGATCGGCGGGAAAGACATATCGGTGCAAGGTCACGGTGTGTGCCAACAAAAAAGAGTATAAATACCGGAAGCTTTTAAAATCGCATGAGCGTAAGAGAAATCAGGGGAAGATTCTTCTGGCAGGGGCTTCAGCGATGGAACTCTGGGAGGACGCGGCGGCCGCGTTTGCCCCATATGAGATCCTGAATATGGGGATCAGCGGTTCCACATCGGAACAGTGGCTGAAGTGGTACAAAAAGCTCATTGTAGCTTACCGGCCCGCCGCTGTCGTGATCTTCCCGGGCTCAAGGAATGAATATCGGAGGAGCCATTCGCTGTCCGGGGCAACAGGGCATACCTGCAAGTTGTTAAGACGGCTGCACCGGGAGCTTCCGGACGTTCCTGTTTTCTGTATATCACTCTATAACAATTACAAGTACCAAAAGCTTTGGCCGAAGATGAAGCTCATCAATAAGAAAGTAAAAAAACTGTGCCGGAGCCTGAAAAACGTGTATTACATCGATCTGGACGGGATTCTCCATGACGGAGACGACCCGAAACCGGGCGTGATCGGAGGAGACGACGCCCACCTGAGCAGATACGGATACGCGCTTTGGAGCGGGGCGATCGTCCCTGCCGTGGAGGATGCCCTGGTGAAAAGGTGATAAAACGAAAGAGACCCCGAAAAATTGCTTGCTGTTCCCGAAAAAAGTGTGCTATGATAAATATGAGAAAAAAGGGGATGCCCGAGGCAATGGAAAGAAAGCGCAGGATTAGTCGAATAAGAAAAATATCTGCATACATTCCTATACTGCTGTGCATAGGGATGCTTTTTGCGCCCGTGGTTCAGGCCAAAGGCACATCGGTAAAAGCGGTTTCATCCGGCAGAGTGAAACTCAGCAGTAAAAAACTGAAGCTGAAGCAGAATAAGACAAAGCGGCTCAAGCTGAAAAACACGTCGAAAGAGATTGTCTGGAAGTCGTCCGACCGCAGCGTGGCGATGGTAAGCCAACGGGGCGTTGTGAAGGCGAAGCAGGCCGGAATATGCACGATCACAGCAAAGGCAGGCGGACGAAAATATCAGTGTAAGGTGACAGTGTACAATATCAGCCCGAAAGTACAGCGCTGCAGAGATCTTCAAATGAAGCATAACGTGGCAGCGAACCGGAAGAGGATTCTATTGGCCGGCAGTTCAAGCATCGGGCGCTGGAAAGACGCCCCTGAGGTGTTTGCCCCGTATGAAGTTCTGAATATGGGAATCGGCGGTTCTATGACGAGACAGTGGCTGAAGTGGTATAAGAAGCTTATTGTGGCATATGATCCGATTGCTGTCATTCTGTATCCGGGCGTAGGAAACGAGCTTAAGAAGGCGAAGTCTGCTGACAGGACGGCGGCTGGGGTATGCAGGCTGCTGAAGCTTCTGCACAGGGAGCTCCCGGGCGTTCCGATCTTCTACGTGTCCACCTACTGCAATTACAATAAGCAAAAAGTCTGGGAATTGGAAAAAAGCTGCAACAAAATGGTGAAAAAGTATTGCGGCATGGTAGAGGATCTGTACTATATTGATGTGGCAGAATCCCTTGTCAACAAAAGGGGAACGGCGCCAAAGTGGGGCGTGATATCCGACGACGGCGAGCACATGAACAAAAGCGGGTACGCGATCTGGAATAGCATAATTGTTCCAAAGGTAAAAGAGAGACTGGAGTTCAAGGAAACAGAAAATAACACTTGACATAACATATATGATAAGATAATATCAAATAAATAAGTGTAGTTTGTTTATCCGTTGTGGGGGTCAGAACGGGAAAACAGAATGCAGAATACTGCGAAATGGAAAAAGTTAAGATTGAACCGAAAGGACGGACAGGCACCGTCGAGTTATTTTCTGCTGGCAGAAGATGAGCAGACGGCGCAGAGACAAAAGGATCTGCTGTACGAGGTGCTTGCCCCTGTCTTTTTCGGGAGAAAAGAGGCAGAGAGCGAAGAGGAGCTTGCTGCTTTTTTTCGTGAGCGGTACGGAATCGATGTGCGGAATGACTTCTACGAGGGGGACGAACATTACGACGAATATCTGGAGGCGCAGCAGGCGATCGCCGAGGGAATGAGCATTTATGGTGGAAAGATTGCTTTTGAGGAGGGCACGCTGGCTGATCTTGCGGAGCAGATATGGGAGGATATGGAGGAGGAAGGCAAGGGATTTCGCAGGATTAATACGATGTTGGAGGAATAAGGATAAATATTCGGACGGAGCCGCACGGTACCCTTCCTGGGGGGCCCGAAAACCGATATTACGGTATTTCGGGGAAAACCCACCGGAAATCCCTGCGGCTCCTGACAGTGGGATATGATGTTGCTTCAAATTTCGTCGGAACGTGATCGGTGTAGGATGCATACTTTGTGAACAGGGATATATGAAGGGAAGCAAAGTTGTGCGGGACGGGAGGGCGCGTGATGGCGGAAGGTGATCAGAAGATTGAGAATCTGCTGAATCTGGCGTTGGAGGCGACACGGGAGGAGCGGCAGAAATCGGAAGTTCTTGATGCGGGATATGGAGAAGAGGATCGTATGTGGGAGGTGATCGTGCGCAGCAGTGGAACGCTTGCAGGACGGGTTCCGCAAGACTGGGAGGTCGTACAGCTCTCCGGCGGATATGAGGTCGTAATATTACCCCGCGAGGCGATTCGGACGTTGGCGCTGATGCCGCAGGTTGAATATGTGGAAATGTCGAAGCAGATGTACTTTGCATTGGATATAGGACGTACTGCATCCTGCGTCTCAGTCGTACAGACGCCGCAGCTGGATTTGACAGGACGCGGGGTTCTTGTGGCGGTCATTGATTCCGGCGTGGACTATTTTCACCCCGATTTTCGTAATGAGGACGGGAGTACCCGGATTGTGGCGATGTGGGATCAGACTGGGGTTTTGCGTGAGAACGGGGCGGAGTCAGAGTCGCGCGCGGGAAGGATTCTGGAGGATTTTTCAATGGGTCTGGAGTACACCCAGGAGGAGATTAACGCTGCTCTATTCGCAGGGAGCCGAGGGGCCGGATACGCGATTGTACCGGAGCGTGATGTGAGCGGACACGGCACAGAGGTGTTGGGAATCGCGGCGGGAAACGGACGTGCCTCCGCAGGGCGTTACCGGGGCATTGCGCCGGAGAGTGAACTGATCGTGGTGAAGCTTGGCATGTTCCGGGAGAACGGATCGCCACGGACGGCAGAGCTTATGCAGGCGTTGGAATATGTGATACGAAAGGCGGAGGAGCTTGTCCGGCCCGTCGCGGTGAACATCAGCATCGGGAGCGTGTACGGCTCGCACCGGGGCACATCACTTCTTGAGACGTATATCAATGGGGTGGCGAACCGCGGCAGAAATGTTATCTCGGTTGGTACCGGGAACGAGGGAAACACAGGCGGGCACACCTTCGGACGGCTTGTGGCAGGGAGACCGCAGATGATAGAATTTCTTATCGATGATTATGAGACGTCCATAAACATCCAGCTCTGGAAGGATTATGCGGACGAGTTTGAGGTCACGGTGATACATCCGGACGGACAGCGTGTCGTATTGCCCAGACGTGGGACAGGTGTGTCACGCTACCGCGTCGGAAATGAGGAGCTGCTTATATATTATGGAGAACCGAGTCCGTATCAGGGGCGGCAGGAGATTTTTTTGGACTTTATTCCGGACGGATCATATCTCGACAGTGGGGTCTGGGCGGTCCTTCTATCGCCGGTCCGGTTAGTCACGGGAGAATACCAGATGTGGATGATTGACGGAAAAGCGCGGGGGAGCGGCACGCGCTTTCTCCAGCCTTCCGCTGACACTACAATGACGATTCCGTCCACGGCAGCGCGAGTGATTGCGGTGGGAGCGTACGACGCGCGCAATCGTTCCTACGCTTCGTTTTCCGGGCGCGGCTGGCCGGAGGAAACATTCACGCCAAAGCCGGATCTGGCGGCTCCGGGCGTTGACGTCACGACGACGGCCGTGGGAGGAGGATATATCAGTGTCTCGGGAACCTCGTTTGCGACGCCGTTTGTAACCGGGGCAGCGGCGCTATTGATGCAGTGGGGAATCGTGAACGGCAACGATCCATACCTCTACGGGGAAAAAGTGCGGGCGTATCTGCGCAGCGGCGCCAGGCAGCTGCCGGGTTTTGCGCGGTATCCGAACAACTGGGTCGGGTACGGAGCGCTGTGCGTGGGGGAAAGCCTGCCGGGGTAGCGCCTTCATATACGTTTGCGTTATTTTGTGTGCTCTTGACAAATGTTATGACATGTAATATTATATGAAATATAATATTAATGGCTCAATAATATTAAAACAGCACTATTCTCCGCGACGGAGATTCGGGCTGCCTGAATTCGGAGGATAGAAATGATGTGACGGGAGGATGCAGTCGGATGGTTTTTAATACGGGAGCCGCGCTTCTGGACGCCATCGTTTTGTCGGTCGTGTCCCGGGAGCCGGAGGGCACGTACGGATACCGGATCACGCAGGAGGTGCGCAGCGTGCTTGAGGTGTCGGAGTCGACGTTGTATCCGGTGCTGCGGAGGCTGCAGAGAGACAACTGCCTTTCCGTGTACGATCAGGAGTACGCGGGCAGGAACCGAAGATACTACAAGGTGACAGAGCAGGGACTGTCCCAGCTGAATATGTACCGCGCGGAATGGCAAAGCTATTCCGGCAAGATATCGGCGATGCTCCAGGGAGGCGGCAGATGATGAATCAGGAAGATTTTTTGAAAGAACTGGAAGAGCTGCTCTCTGATCTGGCGCCGGACGAGCGCGAGGAAGCGCTGCGTTACTATCAGGATCTCTTCGCGGAGGCAGGTCCGAAGGGCGAGGCAGAGCTCCTTCGGCGCCTGGGCGATCCGATGAAGGTGGCGGCGGAGATCCGGGAGGGTCTGCAGGGCAGCCCGGACGCGGGGGAGTTTACGGAGCGCGGCTATCGCGACGAGCGCTTTGACGACGATTATCTGGCGCCGGAAAAATATGCGGGACAGGGCAGGCAGTCTGAGGCCGGACGCGGCTCAGAGAAAAGAAGAAACGGCATCCTTCTGTTTGTGCTGTTTCTTGTGTTCGGACTTCCGATTCTGGGGACGATCCTGTCGGCCGGATTTTCCGTTGTGACCGGATTGCTTGGCTGTGTGATCGGCATTCTGGGCGGACTGATCAGCCTGGTGTTCGGCGGGTTTGTGGCGGCGACAGCGTTTCTGGTCTCAGGGGCGGCGTGCATATTTGTCGGGATCATCAATCTGACTGCGCCGGCGATGGGACTGATGCTCATGAGCTTCGGCTTCCTGATGCTTGCGGCGGCGCTGCTGCTGTTTGTGGCGGCCGGATGGGGCGCAAAGATTGCGATTCCCGGAGTATTTCGCGGTTCCGTTCATCTGGTGCGCGGCGCCTGCGGATGGTGCGGCCGCCTGCTCCGGCGGATCTTCGGCAGAGGAGGTGCGACGGCATGAAGAAGACGACGAAGATGCTGCTGTTGCTGTCGCTGGCCTTTTTCCTTTCGGGAGTCGCGCTTGGGATCGCGAGCCTGTGCGCCGGATTCAACTACAACGAATTTGTGCAAAATGTCGAGGCCGGAAGGTTCAATCTGGGCGGCCCTGCCAGAAAGCTTGTGGACGGATTGGGCGTGCTGACCGCAGACGAAAAGGGAAAAACGTTTGAGCAGAGCTATACGGGGGTAAGAGCCTTAAATCTGAAAGTCGGCCTGGCGGACTGCGAGATCATTCCATGCGACGGGAAGGAATGGAAAGCGGAGGGCGAACGTCTGAACTCCCGCTTCAGCTGCAAGCTGGATGACGGAGAACTCCGCGTCGATTGCGACAGACCGCTCCTGAGCTTTATAAGGACAAAAAGCAACACGGCAAAATTGAAGCTGTACGCCCCGCGGGATCAGGTTCTTGAGGAGATCGATATCGATGCGGGGGTAGGGACGGTCGCGATGTCCGGAGACAGCGATTTCCTGAAATGTGAAGAGCTGAAGCTGGAATGCGGTGTCGGAAAGATCAGTCTCCGCGCGGATATCCGGGAGAAAGGGAAACTTGAGGGAGGCGTCGGGGAAGTCCGCCTGACGCTTGCCGGAAAAGAGGACGATTTCAACTACAAGGTGGAATACGGGGTTGGCGGCGCTGTGATCGGCGGCGAGAAGCATTCGGGACTTGGCGGCGATTACGAGGTCGACAACGATGCGGCAAAGGATATAAAGGTCGAATGCGGCGTCGGATCGGTGGAGCTTTTGTTTGAGGAAACCGCAGCGCGTACTCTGACGACTCACCATGAGGAGGAAGAGCATTCGCGTTACGATTAAGAAAAACCGGGAAGAAGCAAGAAAGAAACAGACAAGGAGGAAGAGCCATGAAGAAACTGTGTAAATCAAGTACGGACCGCAAGATCTGCGGCGTGTGCGGAGGGATCGCGGAGTATTTCGGGATTGATTCGACCGTGGTGCGGTTGATCTTCGTCATCTTCGGACTGGTGTCGGTGGGCGTGATCTTTTACATCATCGCCGCGCTGTTGATGCCCCAGGAGGTGTAGAAGCAGGGTAGATGTCTGCCGGGCAGTATATTGCAGCAAGAAGCATGTCGGGAGATTCGTCTGAATGGAATCGTTTAACTGAATATTTTTTTGGGAACAGGCCATACTCTAAGTGCGGATGCGCGGAAAGGAGTATGGTCTGTCTATGTCGGAAAAGAACAAAAAGCTGAAATGGGAAGAATTGAGTCCCGACGACCAGTTGAAATATGAGATCGCCGAGGAACTGGGACTGCTCGACAAGGTGCGCGAAAACGGATGGAAATCTCTGACTGCGAAGGAGACAGGACGTATCGGCGGACTGATGACAAAGAAAAAGAGAGAGAGAAGAGAAGGCATGGCTTGATTAATCGGCGGAGAATCTTTATAATAGGAGGAGAGTAAAAAAGACGCAGGGCATGCGGACGGCTGTCGGCCGGAAAGCGGGACGGGCGAAAAGTGCCGGAGAAAAGAGAGGATCCTCCGTGATGAAGAATCTCAACGAAGACATCAAGACCGGGAATTTTAAGCAGGTCTATCTCCTGTACGGGGAGGAACGCTACCTGAAGAACCAGTATAAGAACAGGCTGAAGAAAGCGATACTGCCCGAGGACGACACGATGAACTTTTCTGCGTACGAGGGCAAAGGGATCGATGTGCAGCAGCTGATCGCTCAGGCCGACACGCTGCCTTTTTTTGCTGAGCACAGACTGATCCTGATCGAGGACAGCGGGTTTTTTAAGAAAGCTTGCCCGGAGCTTGCGGACTACCTGCCGGAGATGCCGCAGGAGACGATTCTGCTTTTTGTGGAGGACGATGTGGACAAGCGCTCGAAGCTGTTCAAGGCAGTGAAGGAGAGCGGCCGTGTGGCGGAGCTTGGGCGGCAGGATGAGAAGACCCTGACAAAGTGGGTGTCGGGGATGATACATAAAGAGCAGAAGAAGATCACAGCGGACGCGATGAACCGTTTTCTGGAAATGGCCGGGGACAATATGGAGAACATTGCGCAGGAGCTGGAGAAGCTGCTGTCCTACACGCTGGATAAGGAAGGGATTGAGCTGGCTGACGTGGAGGCTGTCTGCACGGTCACGACGGAGAACCGCATTTTTGACATGCTGCGCGCCGTGGCAGAGAAACGGCAGAAACAGGCGTTGGATCTGTATTACGATCTGCTCTCGCTGAAGGAACAGCCGATGCGCATCCTGTTTCTGCTGGCGCGGCAGTTCAACCAGATGCTTCAGGTCAAGGATTTGCGGGAACAGGGATACGACAGCGGGGCGATTGCGCAAAAGAGCGGTCTGGCGCCGTTCATCGTAAAAAGGAGTCTTTCGCAGGCGGGGCGTTTTTCCGTGGAGAAGCTGCGCGGGATCGTGGAGGACTGCGTGAAGGCTGAGGAGGATGTGAAAACCGGACGTCTGGGCGACCGGTTGGCTGTGGAGATGCTGATCGTGCGGTTCAGTGAATAAAAGTTAGTTCAGCCATATAGGCCACAGACCGCTTTCTTCGAAAGCTATCGCTGCTTACGCAGCTGCTGTCTGTGGCTGCGATGGGCGTTCCGCCCATCTATCAAAAGGAGCAATTGGCTCTCTACAGATAAATCTGTACGAGCCTCTTGCTCCTTTTTCATATGGCTGAACTTTAGATTACATACTCGTACATACAAACTACGTGGCAGATGCTTCCCGCCATCACGAAGAGGTGGAAGATCTCGTGCGAGCCGAAATTCTTGTGCAGGCTGTTGAACACCGGCAGCTTGAGCGCGTAGATCACGCCGCCGACCGTGTACAGGATCCCGCCGGCGAGCAGCCAGAAAAAGGCGGGACGGCTCAGAAGATCCATGAGCTGCCCGAAAACAGACAGACAGGCCCAGCCCATCGCGATGTACAGGACGGACGAGAACCATTTCGGACAGGTGATCCAGCACGCCTTGACAAGCATTCCGATCGCGGCGATCGCCCAGACGGTGATCAGCAGAAGCTTTCCGGCGTGCGGCTCGAGGACGAGCAGACAGACTGGCGTGTAGGAGCCCGCGATCAGCACGAAGATCATCATGTGGTCGATCTTGCGGAACACAAGCAGCTTTTTTCCGCTGAGATTGACTGAGTGATACAGTGTGCTCGCGCCGTAGAGCAGCACCATGCTTGTCATGAAGACTGCCATGGCAAAAACCCCGATGTGCCCCGTGTAGAAAGACGCCTTGGCGAGCACGGGAATGAAAGCGAATAGAGCGAGCAGCATCCCAATAAAATGTGTGATCGCGCTGCCCGGCTCACGAATTGACAGTGTCATATGATCCCCTCCTTAAAAATCTGTGAAAAATCTTTTACCCTTCCGTCAGTATGCGTAGAATCTGATGAAAATATGAGATGTAGTTTTAAAAACTACTTCTGGAATAATTTGATACTACTACGTAGTTATGGAAATGTCAAGGCAGAAAAATATTTTATTTTCTGCAGCCGAAAAAGTTTTGATCTCAACAAAACCGGCAGGGTGTTCGGGCATCCCGCCGGTTTCGCTGTTCCTTATTTGATTCTTTGTTTGCCTGTATTAATCCGATCCTTTATTAATTCTATTTATTCAATCTGCCTTTAACTGTGTTTATCCGATCTGATATTTCCGCAGAAATTCATCCGAAAGGATCATGCGGCCGATGTAGTCCGCGCTGCCCGTCATGTGCGCGTTCATGTTCTCGTCTACCTTCACGGTGAGCATACCGCCCGGCATGTGCACATACACGCACGGGTCGGTCAGGCCGAGCTGATAAGCCACGCCTGCCGCCGCGCAGCAGCTGCTGCCCGAGGCCAGCGTGTAACCCGCGCCGCGCTCATAAACTTCCGTGTAGATGTTATTTTTATCCGCGATGCGGATGATCTGTGTGTTGATCCCGTCCGGGAAACGTTCGGATTGCTCAAGCTGGGCGCCGATCTTGCAGACGGCTTCCTTTGAGATCTCCTTCATCGGTATGATGCAGTGCAGATTTCCCATCCAGACACAGGTGCCGCAGTATTGCTCCCCCTCATAGGTCACAGGGATCTGCTCGCTCTTTTCATGGTCGGCGCCCTCGTCCACGGGCTTCGTCTGTCCGCAGTAGAGCTTACCCATGGAGATCGTCATTTCTTTTGCCTCTTCGTTGTGGTAACGGACCGTCACCTCGCGGCTCTGCGTCTGCAGCACGAATTCCTTTTTGACCACGTAGCCAGCGTCCTTTAAGTATTTTGCGAAAATGCACAGGCCGTTGCCGCTGATCGCGGCCTCGCTGCCGTCCGGATTGTAAATCTTTACGCCCATCTTTCCGAAGATCTGCAGCGGGCCTACCAGAATACCGTCCGATCCTGCGCCGAACTGACGGTCGCAGATGTGACGGATGTCCTCCGGTTTCAGTTCATAGTCGTTCTTCAAACAATCGTAGATCAGATAATCGTTTCCAAAACTCTGATACATGCTCAACGTCAGTTCCATGGTTTTGCTCCCTTCTTGCGTTTTTTATATTATACTTGCCATTTTATACAATAAAAACTAGTATTCTGCTCTTTTTCTTGCAAATAGTGCGATGCAATGATATAATTTTTGCAAAATTGTTGAATCCTGCAGGAAAGGCAAGAGCTTCCGGGGCAGGTATGTCCCGCAGCACAGCGCGAGGAGAGAGAAGATGTCTGTTCCCTATCGGAAAACCGGCTACCTGAACAGCGACTTCCGCATTTTTTATCTGACCAGCGCGGAGGCCCGCGATTTTCAGAGCCATTACCATGACTTTCACAAACTGTTGCTCTTTGTGAGCGGAAGCGTGAGCTATTACATCGAAGGCGAGACCTATCAGCTCCAGCCGTATGATATCGTGCTCGTGCCGGCTGGAGAGGTACACCGCCCGGTCATCCATGACGAGACGCCGTACCGGCGTCTGATCGTCTATCTCTCCCCGGCGCTTTTCGAACAGTACCAGGCGCTCGGCGCGGACCTCGGACGTTGTTTTTCTCTGTGTTCCGCCCGCCGTTCGCATGTCCTGCGCATCGACCGCTTCCGGGAGAGCCGCCTGTATCCGCAGTACCGTGAGCTTGTGGGAGCGGCGCGGGAGGAGACGGAAAAGAAGTCGGCGGAGGCTATGCTCTACCGGCAGTCTGTGCTCCTGCAGTTTTTGCTCCTGCTGAACCGCACGCTGGACGGCGGAGACATTTCATTTCCGCCGGCCTCCGGCGCGAACCCGCAGGTTCTTGCAGTCCTGTCTTTTATCAACGGACATCTCACGGACGACCTCAGCGTGGAACGCATCGCGGACGCCTGTTTTCTGAACCGTTCTTACCTGATGCACCTTTTTCGACGGGAGACCGGTTACACGATCGGCTCTTACATCACTGAAAAACGTCTGTTCGCCGCGCGCGCGCTGATCCAGTCCGGTTTGTCGGTGACCGACGCCTGTATGCAAAGCGGGTTCGCGAGCTACGCGGCGTTCTACCGCGCCTACCGCAAGAAATTCGGCGAATCTCCGAAAGATTCCCGCAGCGGCAGCCCGGGTATCTGAGCCAAACGATTCGGGGGATCCGGCCCGATTACGGCCACGCAAAATTATATCTTTTCAAATCATTAAATATGGGATATGATGTAACTGTTTCGGGCAGACCGAATAAACCGCTGATGGAATCGCAAAATTTCGGTCTGTCATCACATGAGTGATCCGCAGGAGGTACCGATGAAGCTTCTGATCATCCGTCACGGAGACCCGGACTATGCCGTCGATTCCCTGACCGAAAAGGGGCGGCGCGAGGCGCTGCTTCTCTCTGAACGGCTCTCAAAGCTGGATATTCGAGCGTTTTACGTCTCGACGCTCGGCCGGGCGAAGGACACGGCAGGACCCACGCTGGAAAAGCTCGGGCGGGAAGCCGTCGAGTGTGAATGGCTGCGTGAGTTCGCTCCGCGCATCAAACGCCCGGACAAGGAGGGGAAAAGTATTGTCTGGGACTGGCTTCCGCAGGATTGGACGCGGCAGGAAAACTTTTACCGCTATGATCGCTGGACGGAGTCGGATGTGCTGCGGGCGGGAAGAGTGCAGGAAGAGTACGACTGGGTGACAACTGAATTCGACCGGCTCCTGGCCTCGCACGGATATGTGCGCGAAGGACATTTCTACCGTGCCGTGCAGCCGAACAACGACACGATCGCGCTTTTTTGTCATTTTGGTTCCGGCTGTGTCCTGACCGGACATCTGCTCGGCATCTCGCCGATGGTGCTCTGGCATGGGTTCTGCGCGGCGCCGTCCTCGGTCACCAGCTTTGTTACGGAGGAGCGGCGCGAGGGTATCGCCGTCTTCCGCATGAGCTCTTACGGCGACATTTCCCATCTCTATGCGCACGATGAGCCGCCCGCGTTCGCGGCCCGCTTCTGTGAGTGCTATCACAACGAGGGGGAGCGGCGCGACGATTATCCGTCCGATCCCTGGCATCGTCGGGATATGAACCAACAGTCGGGCAGTCTCAGCGATTCATAGAAAACTTATGATCCGGCGAGGCCGGACGAGGAGGTAACGTATGATCCGAATACTGGTAGATTCTTCATCTGATTACAGCATTGAGGAAATTCAGAGGAAGAGCTTCGATCTCGTGCCGATCAGCATCGCGATCGGTGAAAAAAACTACATCGACGGTTTTGACATGGGGCGGGATGAATTCTACGAGATCCTGCAGAACAGCAGCGATTTTCCGAAGACCTCACAGCCGTCTCCGCAAGCGTTTCTGGATATCTTCGAGGACGTAAAGGCGAAGGGAGACGAGCTGATCTGCATCCTCATTTCCTCTGAGCTGAGCGGTACGTTCCAGACCGCGCAGATGGCGAAAAATATGGCAGAGTACGACAAGATCTATCTGATCGACTCGCGTTCCGCCACCTATACGATCAAAGTGATGGCGGACTACGCCCTGCAGCTTCGCGGCGAGGGGAAGACCGCCCGGGAGATCGTGCAGAAGATTGAAGCGATCAAATCTCGCGTCAAAGTGCTGGCCGCGCTGAACACGCTCGAATTTCTGGGCCGGGGCGGGCGCATCAGCAAGACGGCCGCCACGATCGGCGATCTGGCGAACATCAAGCCGATCATCACGGTCACAGTCGAGGGCGGGATCGGGATCCTCGGCAAAGCCCTGGGCAAGAACAAGGCGATCATGTCCATCATACGGCGCATCGATGAGCTGGGTGTCGACAGCCGCTTTCCCGCTTATACGATCTATTCCTACGGAGATGAAAACTGTGTCGCTTTTGAGGAGAAACTCCACAGGGAGGGCATCCGCACGGCCAACCGGCTGCAGATCGGATCCACGATCGGGACGCACATCGGTCCCGGAGCGTTCGGGATCGTCTTTGTGGCAAGGGAATAGTGGGAGAGACCGGGATGGAGATGCTGATCGAACCGTCTGCGTCGATTCGCAGGCGCTACAATGATGTCGCGGATCTCTGCAGGGATACGGGACTGCCTGTTTTCTTGACGAGAAACGGATCGGGCGACCTTGTCGCGCTCACAGTGGAGGATTTTTTTCGGAGAGACTGGCTGATCGGGCTGCGGGAGGATCTGGTGCGGACGGAAAAACAGCGGCGGAGAGGTCAGACGGATCTCCCTGCCGCTGCGGTTTGCAAAAAGCTTTATGAAGTCATTGAAAACTACAAGCTGCTCTCCCTCACTGAGGAGAGCGAGTACCCGGAGAGGGAACTCAAAGCTTGATATTTTTGAAGAGCGACGCGAGAGAGGTCGTCGCTTCCTCCGCCTTCGGCAGATGGTAGGTCTCCTCCTCGATCGCCTCGGCCGTCACGTCCTCGAGCGCTTTCATGCTCAGGCTGATCTTGCCGTCCTTGACTGCGATGATCTTCACCTTGACTGTCTGGCCTTCCTTGAGCACAGCCGATGGATGCTTGATGCGCTGCTGGCTGATCTGTGAGACGTGGACCAGGCCGGAGAGTCCGTTCCCGAGATTCACGAACGCGCCGTAAGGCTGCAAGGTCTCCACCGTGCCCTCGGTCACAAGGCCGACCTGCACGTTGGAGATCATTTTTTTGCGCTCCTCATCAGCCTTCTCGCGCAGGATATCGCGCGCGGAGAGGACGAGGCGCTTCTCCTCCGGATCCGCCGTGATGACGCGGACTTCCATCTCACGTCCGACAAATTCGTCCAGATTTTCCACATAATTCAGAGACAGCTTGGACGCGGGAATAAACCCGCGGATGCCCTCGACGTATGTAGTCACGCCACTCTTGACCGCTTCGCTGATCTTGACGGTGATGTTGGACTGGTCTTTCTGCAGCTGTTGCAGGCGTTCCCAGCCGAGCACGGCTGCCGCGGCTTTCAAGGAAAGCTGGATCCTTCCCTGCGCGTTGTCGCGGCGGATGACTGTCGCGGAGATGGGCTGTCCCACTTCGAAGCTCTTCAGGGAGAAGGACGGATCGTCGCTGGCGTCCTCGAGACGCACCACGCCTTCAGTGTGAATGCCGAGATCCACGACGAGTTCCTCGTCGGAAACTCCGATGACGGTCCCGTTCAGAATATCACCCTCGTGGATCGGCTTCATGGAAGCCTTGATCTCGTCCTCATAATCCGCCATGCTCTCGGCCGGCGCTTCCGGGATATCAAGCTTTTCCGTGGCCTGAGGCGCTTCCGGGACTTCAGATGTTTCCGCGGCCTGAGACGCTGCTTCCGCGGTCTCAGCCGTTTCTGCGATCTCGGGGGTCTCCGTGATCTCAGGTGTTTGTGCTGTCAAAATTTCTTCACTCATAAGTTTTGTTGCCTCCGTTTGCAAATATTTGGCCCCGGCCTCCGGTCCCGAAGATGCCGGCTCCATTTAATATTTCCTATTTTATCACAGCATTCCTGTTTTGAATACCTGAAAACGTGAAAAAAGTTGAAAATAGTTTCACAAAGACCCGAATCGGTGTTATACTGAAAGCCGAGAGGTGGAAGATATATGGAAACAGTCATCGAGCGGATGCGCGACGGAATAGAGGAAGCCGGGATGCGCCGTGCGGGAGAGATCCTGCGCAGGGGCGGTCTGGTCGCGTTTCCCACGGAGACGGTATACGGACTGGGTGCGGACGCTTTGGATGAAAAAGCGTCCGGGAAGATCTATCAGGCGAAGGGAAGGCCGTCGGACAACCCCCTGATCGTGCACATTGCGGATTGGGAGGCGATCGGGAAGATCGCCGCGGAGATCCCTCCGGGGGCAAAGCTGCTCGCGGACGCGTTCTGGCCGGGGCCGCTGACGATGATCCTGAAGAAGTCCGATGCGGTGCCGCTTGCGACGACGGGCGGACTCGATACGGTGGCAGTGCGGCTTCCGAGCCATCCGGTGGCGCGCGCGCTGATCCGTGCGGGAGGCGGCTATGTGGCTGCGCCGAGCGCGAACACCTCCGGACGGCCGAGCCCGACGACGGCGGAGCATGTCGCGCAGGACATGGACGGGGTGATCGATATGATCATCGACGGCGGATCCGTGGAGATCGGACTCGAATCTACGATTGTCGATCTGACGGAAGGGACGCCGACGATTCTGCGGCCGGGATATATCAGTCGGGAGATGCTTGAAGGGGTGGTCGGGAGAGTGGAAGTCGATCACGCGCTTCTTTCGGAGGATGTGAATATCCGGCCGAAGGCTCCGGGGATGCGGTACCGGCATTACGCGCCGAGAGCGCAGCTTGTCATTGTGGAGGGTGAACAGCAGCGCGTGAGACAGCGGATCAACGAGCTGGCGGCGGCGAACGCGGCCGAGGGGCGAAGCACGGGCGTGATCGGGACACAGGAGTCGCGCGGATGCTACGCGAATGCCCTTGTGAAATCGATCGGTTCCCGGCAGGATGAGAGTTCGATCGCGCGGCATCTGTATGGCATCTTAAGGGAGTTTGACGATTCGGAGGTCAGCGTGATCTACTCGGAATCGTTTGACACGCCGCAGCTCGGACAGGCGATCATGAACCGGCTGATCAAGGCTGCGGGGCATCAGATCATTTCTGTGTAGCGGTATATACGGCGCAATGTGGAATGAAAGGCACAGGCGGGAGATAAGTGCCGCCGGACCATATGATATTCGTGAAGATATAAAGACAGGAGACAGATCGATTTGAAACGATATGACAGATTGGTTTTTGTGAGTAACAGCGACACGGCGCTCGGGCCGATGGCGGAGGCGATCCTGCAGAACAAATTTCTGCTGGATGTGCTTGAGGTGACATCAAAGGGCGCGGTCGTTCTGTTTCCGGAGCCGATCAACCCGAAGGCGGAGGCGGTGCTTGTCAGCAACGGGCTGACGATGAAGGAGCACATGAGCGCCCCGCTGCTCGCGGAGGATTTTGCGGAGCGGACGCTGATCCTCGCGACGAGTGAGAGCGTGCGCCAGAAGGTACAGAGCCAATTCGGGGAAGCGGCGGACGGACTGCGGACGCTCGCGGAATTTGTCGGAGAGAGACGCGATGTCTCGGATCCGTATGGAGGCGGGCTCGCGGACTATGGACTGAGCTTTGGAGAGCTGGACGCTTTGATCGCGAAGCTGGTATTACAATTAAACGAGGAGGAATTGTTATGTTAGCAATCGGATGTGACCAGGGTGGTTACGAACTGAAGCTGGAGGTTATGAAGCATCTGGACGCGAAAGGGATCCCGTACAAGGATTGCGGGACCTACTCGCCGGATTCAGTGGATTATCCGGTCTATGCGCGTGCGGTCGTGAAGGAGATCCTGTCCGGGGCATGCGAAAACGGGATCATTATCTGCGGCACCGGAATCGGCGTATCGATGGTGGCGAACCGCTACAAGGGGATCCGCGCGGCGCTCTGCGGAGACTGCTTCAGCGCGGAGGCGACCAGACTGCACAACGACGCGAACATTCTGACGATGGGGGCGCGCGTGGTGGGGCCGGGGCTTGCGTGCAAGATCGTGGACACGTTCCTGAACACGCCGTTTTCCGGTGAGGAGCGCCATGTGCGCAGAGTGAAGATGATCGACGAGGAGTGAGATACGCCTTCCGGGCAGGCTGAAATGGTCAGCGCTGCCCGGAATATTTTATCCACAGATATCGTCGAGGTTGATCAGCCAGACGTTGCCGGTCTCGCGGGCGGCGAGGCGAAGCTCCTCCGTGAAGCCGGAGGTGGAGAAAATGCAGCAATAGCGCTTCCGTTCCCCGAAAAGCTCCAGCGGAGTCAGGAGACGATCGAGCAGCTCGCGTCCGGCCGGCTGCGCGGCGCTGTGGCAGATACCGAGCACGCAGTGCTGTTCATCCATCGCCATGAGCGGGATGCGGAAGAACGGTTCGCGCTTTGTGCCGCCGGTCCACCATGCGCCGGCATGTTTATAGACAAAGGGGGTCTGGCCTGTGCCGGCCAGCCGTTCCAGATATTCGGCGCAGACCGCCTCAAAGACGGGGAGCAGATAGTCGTCCAACGCGGGAAGCACCTGCTGTTCCAACAGCTGCGGGCCGTGTCCGAACAGGATATCGCTGAGGTTCGGGCCGACAAAGCGATACCAGAACCGCGTCATGTGATCCGCGAACTGATAGCGCACTTTTTTCAGGGATTCCCCGGCGGCGGGGAATTCTTTTTTGATGATGCCGAGCGAGATCAGCACGCCGAGGTATTTGGCGCACTTGTTTGTGCCGATGGAAGCCCTCTCGGCGATGTCGGTCAGCTTGGTGGAGCCGGACGCGATGATCTCCAGAAGAAAATTGTAGGTGGAGATCTCCCGAAGCTCCCGGTGAAGAGCGTCGGGCGGCGTCATGAGAAGCGGGGAATCCGCGCGGAAAAACAGTCTCAGAATGTTCTGCTGCGCGGAGAGCTTCGGCTGGATCCGGGGCAGACAGGAGGGGAAGCCTCCGGTGATCCCGTATAACAGAAGCTGGTCCTTTGCGGAGAAGCCTGAAAAGAACGGCTTACAGGCGGAGAACGGGAGCGTGTCGAGAAACGCGCGCGCCGTGATCGCGGCAAAAGGCTCCCGGATCGGTTCCTGCATGAGTTCGCCTGCATATCCGACCGAGGAGCTCGCGACGATCAGGAACACTTTTCCGCTCTGGAAAGAGTGATGCACCGCCTCAGCGAACGCTTCCATGAAGTCCGGGCAGTTTCGGTCAAGATTCTGAAATTCGTCGAGCACGAGGACAAGGCGGCGCGAGAAAGAATAGTCGGACACAAAAGAAAATGCCTGCGACCAGCTCTCGAAGGAAGCTGGAAGTTTTTTTGAATCCAGCGCCCGCGCCGTCTGGCGGTAGAAAGCATCCAGATGCCCTTCCGGTACCGTCTCCTGCGCGGAGAAGAACAGGGTCGCCTTATCCCGGCAGAATTCCCGGATCAGGCTCGTCTTGCCGGTCCCGTATCTTCCGTAAAGGAAGAGAAAGGAAAACTGGATACGGTTGTACAGAGAGTTCAGCTTTTTGATATCGCTTGTGAAAAAAGAGTTCATAGCGGCGCTCCTTTTCGATCCCCATACCCGTGAAACGACAGGTCGGACGATCATGCCCGCCGTAAAATAAGGGCATTTTTAAAGGGATGTTTTTGTTTGTCCTGATAGTTTCTATCAGTATACAGGAAATGAAATATAAAGTCAACACGATATGCAAACTCATGATATGATAAAATGAAATCCACGTGGAAAATCTTTTCTTTCCTAAATTTTAAGAATCTTTCTATTTACGTGGAAAAAAGAATGTACTATACTGTAAAAGATATATTAGGTTTCCTATATCATTCTATAATTATCAGTTTTAGTTAAATCCTGCGGTGTCATAGTCCGCGGGGTTTCGACAGGGAGGATTTATAATGAGTAAGAGGTTCAAGAAACTGGCAGCTGTTGTTCTGGCATCAGCGATGCTTTTACAGAATGGGGCAGTGCTTTTGGCCGAGGAGAATCAGACGCCTCCGGCAGAGACGGCGCCCACGACGGAGACCCCGACGGAAGCGCCTACGGAAGCCCCGACCGAGGCTCCGACGGAAGCGCCCACGGAAGCTCCGACCGAGCCGCCGACACAGGCGCCCACGGAAGCTCCGACCGAGGCTCCGACGGAGAAGCCCACGGAAGCTCCGACCGAGCCGCCGACACAGGCACCCACGGAAGCTCCGACCGAGGCTCCGACGGAGAAGCCCACGGAAGCTCCGACGGAAGCCCCCACGGAAGCGCCTGTCGAGGAGACTGAGCGCTCGCAGCGTGAGAACGACGGAGAAAAATTCTCTGCGTCAGAGCTGATCGGAAAGCTTGACAAAGCGTTGGCGTATTTGTTTGTGGCGGAGAGCGTGGACGCGGATGAGGAGCTTCTGAAGGGTCTGGAGATCTCGGACGGAGCTGAGGGCAAGGCGACGGCGGATGCTCTGAAGGAGTTTTCCCTGGAGCTTGCGAACGCGAAGGATTCCGCCGATGTGCAGGTACTCAATCTGTACACGGACGAGGCCGGGACTCTGGACACGACTCAGCTCGATGAGCTATATGAAGATCAGGTGATCGATGTCACGAAGCAGTACTTTGTGGTGAACGTCATCGCGGACAGTGCGGATCAGGCGCTCTCGTTCTCCGGTTATGAGATGAAGCTGGACGGTGCGCCGGTGGAGTATGCCGAGGGTACCGAGCCGGGCGACATTGTATATAATTTTGCGGCGCTGGATGAAGAAGGCGCATTTGTCGATTATACCGGCGCGCTCAGCTTAAACAATGCGGAGGGCCTGCAGGGGACGTTCCTCGCGCCGGCCGCGAAGGCGACGGTCGGATCCGATCTCGCCGGCGCTGTGTTCGCGCAGAGTGTGACGGTGGAGGAGTCTGTGGAGGAGCTTCTGCAGATCTCGTTTGTCACAGGGCGCGAGCCGGTGGAGGAGTCGGAGTCCGAAGAGACCGAAGCAGGGACTTCAGAAACCACGGAATCGGAGACGGAGGAATCCGAGACTTCCGGGATCACGGCGGAGGAGACGGAGGAATCCGAATCCGAGACTTCGGAGATCACGGCGGAGGAGACCGAAGAGCTGCCGATGCCGATCTATATGGCAGACGGAGAGGAAGGGACTCCCGTTCTTACCGCGACGGTGAAGGTGCAGTTCGACGGGCAGGCATTGAAGGCTTTGTATGATACTGCCGGGATGTATCCGGCAGACAGTGAAACGGGTCTGCCGTATGTCTCTCTCTTTACGAAGGATACCACGACCGGGGGAACCGGTGAAGGCGACGGTGGGGATACCGGCGGGGATAACGCTGGGGAGACCGGTGAAAATAATCTTACGCTTGTAGTCGGCACGACGAAGCAGCTCAGCTTTACCGCGGATGGGGACACGGCGACGTTCTCGTACGGCAGCAGTCTGCATGACGGGGATTATATTCTGAAGCTTACGGATTCAGAGGGGAAGGCTCTTGGAGGAACTGTTCCCACTCTAAGCCGGACACAGGCGACTGAGGGTTCAACCGAAGGAGAAATTTCTTTTAAATATAACGCAGGGGATGCTTTACAGACGTTGGATCTGACTCTTGACTACGGCAGCGAGGCGAGCGGCGGGGTGTTCCCGACAGGCTTTTACTACCCGGTGACGCTCAACCTGACGAAGATGTTTCAGGGCAGTGACGGGACGGCGAAGAATTCTTCGGACACGTTCTACGCGAACCTTTACACCGACGCGGCGCACACGACCCAGCTGCGGCAGACGGATCTGATTCCGCCAACGACGACGCTGCCGGTCGCGTTCGCCATGAACGGGAGCGGCACAGCGGCGACCTCGATCCAGCTGAAGGCGACGAGCTCTCCGATGACTTGGTATCTTGCCGAGACTGATGCGAGCGGCACTCCGCTTGACACGACGGGCACATTAGGCGCCGGCAGCGACGCGCTCCACTTTACGGTCACCCTGAGCGGAAACGGTGACGCCGCGGGCGCGAGTCCTGCCGTTTCGGGGACCATCACAGCAAACATGGATGCGCCAACCGCTACCGCTTCGATCACGAACAAGTTGAATGCTCCGGTTGTGAAGGTTGGCGTCGTGGACGGGGATGGAAAGCATCTCGCGGGCGTCGCGCTGGTGATCAAGGACAAGGACGGAAAAGTCGTAAAGGTGGTGAAGGGGGCGAAGAAATTTACGTCTGAGGCGAACGATCTCACCGTGACCGGCCTTGCCACGGGAGCTACTTATTATCTCTCTGAGATCAACGCCCCTGCTGGGTATGCACCCGCGGAGGATATGAAGTTTACGGTGGAGGACGGAAAAGAGATCACGGTTCGGCTTACCAACAAGAGCGCCTCCTCTACTGATTATAAGTTGACGGTGAACAAGCAGGTGTACTGCGGCGATTACCAGCTCTACGCCAGGGACAAACATACCTATTATTTTGCGCTGTTCAAGGGGACGGATCATCTGGTCAAGGTCAGCGATGTGATGCCGCTGACGGTGAGCGGGATGACCGGCTCGGTGACGTTCCCGAACCTGAAGCGCAACGAGACTTATTTCCTTGCGGAGACAGATGAACTCGGAGACCCGCATATCTCAGGATACGGGATAAGCTATGAGAGCGACGGAATGGTGAAGATGGACGCGAAGACCAGGACGACCGTGGTGCGCAACAATTACACGAGCGTGCCGAAGGGATTCCGCTACACAGCCACGCTGACCATTACAAAGCATGTGACGAGCGCGTCCGGAGCGGCGAAGTCGGTGGAAGACGAGACGTTCTACGTCGGGATCTACAAGAAGGCGGACTATTCCGACACGCCGACGATCGTGGCCCTGCCCCTGAAAAACAAGGCGGCGGCGTCCAAGCGACAGAGGATCACATTCGGAAACAGCAGCAACCCAAGCGTTACATATTATTTCGCGGAGGTCGACTCCGAGGGACATCGCGTGGACAATACGGATACCTTTGGCTACAATGTGTCCATCGATTCGCCTTCCCTGACGATCAAGCGCGGTGATGACAAGACGGTGACCGTCACAAATCAGGAGAAATCCTCCAAGGTGACGCTCTATCTGACGAAGAGGGTGTACGAGGGCACGGCGCTGAAGCCGGTGACGGATACCTTCTATGTGGGACTGTTCCGGGACGCACAGTTTACGAAACTATACACGAACCCGATCCCGATGCAGCTGCAGAATCAGAGTGAGCTGACGCTGAAGCTTTCCCTGAATCTCGGCACGGCGGACAAGGTGACGATCTATCTCGCGGAGACGGATCAGAGCGGAAGGGTGATCCGGAATGAGAGTCAGTTTGGCTACAACATCCGGGCGATCAACTCGACGGCGGTGTTCACGCAGCAGAGACGCGAGATCCAGACGATCTTCCTGAATTCGGTCTACGGTACTTCGACGGACGACGACTGGAAGCAGATCGTCTCGGATGAGAACAACCAGCCTGCTTACGGCGATAGCGACGGCTGGGTCGGCGGCAACGGTGAGATCGATCCGAACGCGGACACCATTGCGGCGCAGACCGGAGACGAGACGCCGATCGGCCTGTACATCGGACTGCTCGCGGCAGCGGCGGTCGTGCTGATCCTTTTGCTGATCTGGAGGGCGCGGAAAAAGAAGCACGGATAGGAAGCCGGAAGAATTAAGGTAGAAAGAATAAGGTATATTTGATCCTCCCCTGCAATAGGTATAATAAAAACCTGTTGCGGGGGAGGATTTTAACGTGAATCGACCAATCGGAAATAAGGAGATCAAGATCATCCAGTACCTGATGCTCGCCGTGCTTCTGGTACTGGTTTTTGCTGTCTCGGCCTATGCCGGGCGCATGAGGAGAGCAGAGAACAGCGAAAAGAGTTCGGACAGGACAGAGAACGCGGAAGCAGCGAAAGATGGGAATAACACCGGGGACGCCGGCGCGTCCGGCGATGCGGACACATCTGGGCAGACAGAGGAGAATCAGGGTACACAGAAGGCGGAGTCCGGGTCAAAGGGGACGATTGTCCTCGACGCAGGGCACGGAGGGTTCGATCCCGGCGTTTGCGGGGCAAGCGGCGTCGCAGAGCGGGAGCTGAATCTTGTGTTCGCGAAAAAGCTGGAGGCACTGCTTGCGGAGGAGGGCTACCGCGTCGTACAGACCAGGCCGACGGAAGCGGGACTCTACGACAAGGAACAGACGCACAAGAAAGCGCAGGATATGCAGCGACGCTGTGCGGTCATAGAAAAGGAGCAGCCGCTTTTGACAGTGAGCATTCACCAGAACAGCTATCCGGACAGCTCGGTCTCCGGCCCGCAGGTGTTTTATTTCGCGCAGTCAAAGGAAGGGGAGCGTCTGGCATCCTGCATTCAGGATTGTATGAATGAGCAGCTCGCGGTCGAGAAACCCAAGTCTCATAAGGGGAACGACTCTTATTATATTTTGAAGCGTTCGGCGGGCACGGCGGTGATCGTCGAGTGCGGTTTCCTCACAAATCCGGACGAGGAGGCGAAGCTGAAGGATGAGACGTATCAGGATCGGGTGGTCCGGGCGATCTGCGACGGGATTCTGAACTATCTGAAAGAGGATTCCGATCCGTGAAGGAGATAGCGCGCAGGAAATGCTTCCATGCACTGCGGCCCAAAAAACAAACAAAAACAACACACTGATTTTGTGAAAACCAACAAAAACAACACGAAATGCCGATTGTATATTGACAAGTAGTGTGGATTGCTGTAAAATTTTTATACTAAAAATATTGTAGAATAAACTGCAATGCGGCCATTGCAGGAACCAATGCGCTTAAGGAGGAAGAAAGCATGGTAAACGAATTTGAAATCAAGAAACAGATCTGCGACATCGGAAAGCGAATTTACAATCGCAACATGGTGGCGGCAAACGACGGAAACATTTCCGTGAAGCTCAGCGATGATGAGTTTCTCTGCACCCCGACCGGCGTCTCCAAGGGCTTCATGACCCCGGAGTACATCTGCAAGGTCAACGCGAAGGGCGAAGTGATCCAGGCGAACCCGGGCTTCCGTCCGTCCTCTGAGATCAAGATGCACATGAGAGTCTATCAGAAGAGACCGGATGTGGGCGCTGTCGTTCACGCGCATCCCGTATATGCGACCTCATTCGCGATCGCGGGCATTCCGTTGACCCAGCCGATCATGCCGGAGGCGGTCATCGCGCTCGGCTGCGTTCCGATCGCTGAGTACGGCACCCCGTCCACGAACGAGATTCCGGACAGACTTGAGAAGTACCTTCCGTACTACGATGCAGTGCTTCTTGAGAGCCACGGCGCGCTGACCTGGTCGGTCGATCTGCTGGCCGCGTACCTGAAGATGGAGTCCGTCGAGTTCTACGCGCAGCTGCTGTATCAGTCCAAGGTGCTCGGCGGCCCGAAGGAATTCGACAAGGCGACCGTCCAGAGACTGTATGAGATCCGCAGACAGATGGGTCTTCCGGGCAAGCATCCGGCGAACCTCTGCCTGAACAAGGACGGCATTAACTGCCACAACTGCGGAGGCGGATGCGGTTCCGCGCAGAGCGCTCCGGAGGCGGACGCGGAGCTGATTGCGAAGATTACGAAACAGGTCATGGAGACGCTCGGGAAATAAGTTCGAGTATATTCTGGTAACACGAAGGGGGACAATTTCATGTCATCAATCAGTGAAAACATGGTACAGGAAATTGTGCAGGAAGTCATGGCGAAGATGCAGATCGCTGACGCTCCCACCGGGAAACACGGTATTTTCAAGGACATGAACGATGCGATAGAGGCCGCGAAAAAGGCAGAGCTCATTGTCAGGAAGATGTCGATGGATCAGAGGGAGAAGATCATCAGCTGCATCCGCAGGAAGATCAAGGAGAACGCGGAAGTGCTGGCGCGCATGGGCGTGGACGAGACCGGGATGGGAAACGTCGGGGACAAGATCCTCAAGCATCATCTGGTGGCGGACAAGACGCCCGGCACGGAGGATATCACGACGACCGCGTGGTCCGGAGACAGAGGACTGACCCTGATCGAGATGGGGCCGTTCGGTGTGATCGGCGCGATCACCCCGTGCACGAACCCGAGCGAGACCGTCCTGTGCAATACGATCGGCATGCTGGCCGGAGGAAATACCGTGGTATTCAATCCGCACCCGGCTGCGATCAAGACGTCGATCTACGCGATCAATCTGGTGAACGAGGCTTCCCTTGAGGCCGGCGGCCCGGACAACATCGCGGTGACGGTCGAGAATCCGACGCTGGAGACAAGCAATATCATGATGAAGCACAAGGATATCCCGCTGATCGCGGCGACCGGAGGCCCCGGCGTTGTGACCGCGGTGCTCTCCTCCGGGAAGCGCGGCATCGGCGCGGGCGCGGGCAATCCGCCGGCGCTCGTGGACGAGACGGCCGACGTCCGGAAGGCGGCGCAGGATATCGTGAACGGATGCACATTCGACAACAATCTCCCGTGCATCGCGGAGAAGGAGATCGTGGCGGTCGCCTCGATTGCGGATGAGCTGATGCATTATCTGGTCAGCGAAAACGACTGCTATCTGGCCTCGAAGGAGGAGCAGGACAAGCTCACCGAGGTCGTGCTGGCGGGCGGCAAGCTGAACCGCAAGTGTGTGGGGCGCAGCGCGAAGGCGCTGCTGGCGATGATCGGGGTGAACGTCCCGTCGAACATCCGCTGCATCACCTTCGAAGGCCCGAAGGAGCATCCGCTGATCGCGACGGAGCTGATGATGCCGATCCTCGGCGTCGTCCGCGCGAAGGATTTTGACGACGCGGTAGATCAGGCGGTTTGGCTTGAGCACGGCAATCGTCATTCCGCGCACATCCATTCCAAGAACATAGACAATATCACAAAGTATGCGAAAGCGATCGATACCGCCATCCTCGTGAAGAACGCTCCGTCCTATGCGGCGCTCGGCTTCGGGGGAGAGGGCTACTGCACGTTCACGATTGCGAGCCGTACCGGCGAGGGACTCACAAGCGCGAGCACCTTCACGAAGAGAAGGCGCTGCGTCATGTCCGACAGCCTTTGCATACGTTAATCAGGAGGAGAACAGACCATGGATATTAACAATGTAAATATCGAAGAGATCGTTAGACAGGTTCTCTCCGGCATGACAGGAAACGGGGCATCCGCTCCTGCCGCGTCCGCACCGAGGGCAGCGGGCGGCGCGATCCCGAAGACAGCGAGGGTCGCCATGCTGACCGCTCTCGAACACTATGACATCAAGGAGTTCCCGATCCCGCCGGTAGGCGACGACGACATCCTTGTCAAGGTCGAGGGCTGCGGTATCTGCGGCACGGACGCCCATGAATTCAAGAGAGACCCGTTCGGCCTGATCCCGGTAGCGCTGGGACACGAGGGCACCGGCGAGATCGTGGCGATGGGCAAGAACGTCAAGACCGACACGGCCGGTAAGCCAGTGAAGGTCGGCGACAAGATTGTCACCTGCATGATCTTCAAGGACGATCCGGAGATCACGATGTATGATCTGAACAAGAAAAATGTCGGCGGCGCGGACGTCTACGGACTGCTTCCGGACGACGACGTTCATCTGAACGGGTGGTTTTCCGACTATATCTTCATCCGCGGAGGATCGTTCGGCTCCACGTTCTTCAACGTGAGTGATCTGGATCTGGATTCCAGAATCCTCATCGAGCCGTGCGCCGTTCTCGTTCACGCAGTAGAGCGCGCGAAGACAACGAACATTCTCCGCTTCAACAGCAGAGTCGTCGTACAGGGCTGCGGCCCGATCGGCCTGATCTGTATCGCGGTGCTGCGCACGATGGGCATCGAGAACATCTGCGCGGTGGACGGCGAGCAGAAGCGCCTTGATTTCGCGAAGCGCATGGGCGCGAGCCAGACCGTGAACTTCAAGGACTTCAAGGGCATCGAGGCTCTTGCGGGCGGTGTGAAGGACGCGTTCGGCGGACATCTCGCGGATTTCGCGTTCCAGTGCACGGGTTCCCCGGTGGCGCACGCGAACATCTACAAGTTCATCCGCAACGGCGGCGGCCTCTGCGAGCTTGGGTTCTTCATCAACGGCGGCGACGCGACGATCAATCCGCACTTTGATATCTGCTCCAAGGAGATTACGACGGTGGGCTCCTGGGTTTACACCCTGAGAGACTACGCGACGACCTTTGATTTCCTGAGAAGAGCGAAGGGCATCGGCCTTCCGATGTCGGAGCTGATCACACACCGCTTCCCGCTCGACCAGATCAACGAGGCTCACAAGACGAATCTGGCGATGGCAGGACTGAAGATTGCGATCATCAACCAGTGACCACACGGGTAAAGGAGACACGACATGGCAGAAGCAGTAGGAATCTTAGAGGTATTCGGCCTGACCACCGCTTTCGTGGCGGCGGACGCCGGCTGCAAGGCCGCGAACGTCCGGCTTGATGTGTTCGACAAGAACAAGCCGGCCAACGCGGACAGCCTTCCGGTGCCTCTGCTGGTTACCATCAAATATCGCGGAAGCGTTGCCGATGTGACGGCGGCGATGGAAGCCGGTATTGAGACCGCCGAGCGCATGACCGGCGTGGTGCAGCACCATATTATCCCGAACCCGGAGCCGGGCACCGAGGAGATGCTGAAGATCAGCGCGCTGGATAAAGACTAGCGCCGGTCGGAGGCGGATCGGAGTTACGAGCCGGAGACAGGGTGAAAGATAAAGTTACAGGGTCAATCAGAAAACTAAATTACAAATTCAGGAGGAATGAATGATGTCACAGGAAGCTTTAGGAATGGTAGAAACCAGAGGACTTACCGCGGCGATCGAGGCGGCTGACGCGATGACGAAGGCGGCGGAAGTGGTACTTGTAGGCACAGAGAAGATCGGTTCCGGTCTCGTGACCGTCATGGTCCGCGGCGACGTGGGAGCGGTCAAGGCAGCGGTGGAGAGCGGCAGCGCGGCGGCGTCCAGACTGGGCGAGCTGGTAGCGCAGCACGTGATCCCGCGTCCGCACGCGGATGTGGAGAAGATCCTGCCGAAGCTTTGATCCAAGCATACAAAAAGGAGTTGACTCATGAGCAAGTCATATGGGTTTATTGAGATTACAGGCGTAGCTGCGGCGATCGACGCACTGGATATCATGTGCAAAACGGCGGATGTGGAGCTGGCGTCATGGGAGCGCAAGCTGGGAGGACGTCTGGTGACCATGATTGTGGAGGGCGACGTGGCCGCTGTCACGGAGGCAGTTGAGACCGCGAGCGCCAAGGCCATCAAGAAACCGGTGGCCCATGCAGTCATAGCCCGCCCGCATGAGGAAATCGTGAGGATCGTAGAGCTGAGCAAGAGCCGTTGGGACAAGAGCGCTCCGCTTGGCGGAAGAGGCTCCGAAGTCCCGCTCGACTGTTAGTATAACGTAAAACTTATCAATCCATACAATATTTAAGGAGGAAAAATCAATGACACAGGAAGCATTAGGAATGGTGGAAACAAGAGGACTTACCGCTGCGATCGAGGCTGCTGACGCAATGTGCAAGGCGGCGAACGTGGTGCTTGTAGGCACGGAGAAGATCGGTTCCGGTCTCGTGACCGTTATGGTTCGCGGCGACGTAGGAGCAGTGAAGTCCGCGGTGGAGAGCGGCAGCGCGGCTGCGTCCAGACTGGGCGAGCTGGTAGCGACGCACGTGATCCCGCGTCCGCACAACGATGTGGAGAAGATTTTACCCACACTCAAATAAGTATCTGAAAGAAAGCGGGTGTACTCTTGGAAACGAACAACATTGAGTTGATCACGAAAATGGTAATCGCCGCGATCAATCAGAACGAGGACAAGGGCAACGGCTTTGTCGTTCCGATCGGCGTTTCCGCCAGACACATCCACCTGACGCAGGAGCATGTGGAGGCACTGTTCGGCCCGGGATATCAGCTCACGAAGAAGAAGGAGCTGATGGGCGGACAGTTCGCCTCCAATGAGACCGTCACCATCGTGGGCCTGAAGCTGCGCGCGATCGAGAATGTGCGCATTCTGGGTCCGGTCCGCAAGGCCTCCCAGGTGGAGGTCTCCGCGACGGACGCGATCAAGCTCGGCATGAACGTGCCGGTCCGCGAGTCCGGCGACATTAAGGGCAGCGCCCCGATCGCGATCGTCGGACCGAAGGGCGCGATCTACCTGAACGAGGGCTGTATCGTGGCGATGCGCCATATCCACATGTCCCCGAGGGACGCGCAGGCGGCAGGTGTGCATGACGGAGACATTGTTTCCGTGAAGGCGGACAACGAGCGCGGGACGATCTTCAATCAGGTCAAGATCCGTGTCGACGACAGCTTCACGCTGGAGATGCACATCGACACGGACGAGGCGAACGCGGCGAAGATTGCCACGGGAAACACGGTTACGATTATCAGGTAAAGAAGTATAAAAATAAAGAAATAAAGAAAGACAGGATGAAGTCATGGAATATCCCGTCCGGCACTGTTCGGGATATCATTCGGGAAACCGCATCGGCGATCCGGGCGGATATTCTATGGTACATCCGGGACGAAGGTCTGGAGGTTCATATGATTGTAGGGAAGGTTGTTGGAAGCGTGGTGTCCACGCGGAAGAGTGAGAAATTGATCGGACAGAAGTTTATGATAGTGGAGCCGCTGCATCATATGAAGGATGGTCTTGAACAGCTGATTGCCATCGATATCATCGGTGCAGGAATCGGAGAATACGTATTGGTAGCTCAGGGAAGCGCGGCCAGGATCGGCTGCGGAGAAGAGACAGCACCGATTGATGCGGCGATCGTCGGTATCATTGACGACGGTGCGGGATTGGAGTAGCGCCATGAATATAGCGGAATTACAGAAAATATTACAGGAAAGCGGTGTGGTAGGCGCGGGCGGCGCCGGTTTCCCGACCTACGGGAAGCTCACCGACAAGGCGGACACGATTCTCATGAACTGTGCGGAGTGTGAGCCGCTGCTGAAGCTGCACAGACAGCTTCTGGAAAAACATGCCTATGAAATCATGAAAATGTTCCACGAGATCGCTCAGACCGTAGGCGCGAATGAGGCGATCATCGGGATCAAAAAGTCCTATGTGCAGACCGTGAACGCGCTGCAGGCGCACATTGGGGAGTTTCCGGGGATGCGGATCCATCTTCTGGACGAGGTCTACCCGATGGGCGATGAGGTCGTCCTGATCTATGAGGCGACCGGGCGCGTGGTGCGGCCGGGCGGACTGCCGATCGAGCAGGGCGTCGCGGTGTTCAACGTGGAGACGGTCTACAACGCATACCGGGCGGTCGAGAAACAGAAACCGGTGACGGACAAATACATATCTGTGGTGGGCGAGGTCAGCAAGCCCGTGACAGTGCGCGTCCCGCTGGGGTGCACGCTCGACGAGGTGGTCGCGCAGGCCGGGAACGTCACGATCAAGGATCCGATCTATTTTGTGGGCGGCCCGATGATGGGACGCATCGGCAGCGGTTCGGAGCCGGTGACGAAGACGACGAATGCAATTCTGGTCCTTCCGCAGGACCATATCATAGTGATGAAGAAGCGCAGGACTTCTTCGATAGATCTGAAACGGGCGGCGTCCATCTGCTGCCAGTGCAACACCTGTACGGATCTCTGCCCGAGGAACAATCTCGGACATCCGATCGACCCGGCGCGCTTCATGCGGGCGGCGTCGAACGCGGATTTCAGGGATCTGAACCCGTATCTGGACGCGGCGTTCTGCAGCTCCTGCGGCGTCTGTGAGATGTACTCCTGCCCGCAGAGCCTGGCGCCGAGGAGCCTGCTCGCAGACATGAAGGTAGGACTGCGGAAGAACGGCGTGAAGCCGCCGCAGGGTGTGCAGCCAAAGCCGGTGAAGGAGTCGAGAGAATACCGCAAGGTGCCGGAGGAACGCCTGATGGCGCGTCTGGCGCTGACGAAGTACGATAAGGAGGCGCCGATCGACGAGGAGCTCGTCGGGGTGCCGAAGGTGAAGATTCTTCTGAGCCAGCACATCGGTGCGCCGGCCCAGCCGGTCGTCAAGGCCGGGGATAAGGTTACGCGAGGCCAGATGATCGCGCAGCCGGCGAACGGACTCAGCGTGGGGATCCACGCGAGCATCTGCGGAACGGTAACTGAGGTGACGGATCGCTACATTGCGATCACGGCGTAACTATGAAGGGGAAAGGTACAAGACATGAGCAGAGCAATCGGAATGATTGAATTTAAGACAACCGCCAGCGGCATCACGGCGGCGGATACCATGGTAAAGACTTCAGAGGTGGAGATCCTCGAGGCGCAGACCGTATGTCCCGGAAAGTACATCGCGATCATCACAGGCGATCTCAGCGCGGTGAAGGCCGCGGTGGAGGCGGCCGAGGCGATGGGTGAGGACAAGTGCATCGACAGCTTTGTGCTCGGCAATCCTCACGAGTCCATTTTCCCGGCGATCTACGGGGCGACGCAGGTGGAGGAAGTCAGCGCGCTCGGCATTCTCGAGACATACGACGCGGCTTCCATCATCGAGGCGGCGGACCAGGCGGCGAAGACGGCCGTCGTGGATCTGATCGAGCTGCGCATCGCCAAGGGCATGTGCGGAAAATCCTACATGCTGATCACCGGAGAAGTGTCCGCGGTGGAGGCGTCGATCGAGCGCGCGAAGCAGCTTGTCGCGGGCAAGGGTATGTATCTCGATTCGTCCGTGATCGCGCATCCGGACCGCAAGATGATGGATTCGATCCTGTAAAGGAGAGAGGACCATGTTAGCACTGGAACGACGGAACCAGATCCTCGAAAAGCTTCAGAGCGAAAAAAAAGTGGTGGTCAGCGAGCTCAGCCAGCTCTACGACGTCTCGGAGGAGACGATCCGCCGCGATCTGGAAAAACTCGAAAAAGAAGGCTTCGCGACGAAGAGCTACGGCGGCGCGGTGGTGAACGAGACGCTTGGGATCGAGCTTCCGTTCAATGTGCGCAAGAACCGCAACGTGTCCGGCAAGCAGAAGATGGCCGAGATCGCGGCGTCGCTGGTTGAGGAGGACGAACACATTTTCCTTGACGCGAGCACGACGGCGGTCTTCGTGGCGAAGGCGCTCAAGGAGTGCAGAAAGCGCCTGACCGTGATCACGAATTCAATGGAGATTTTGCTGGAGCTCTCCGATGTCTCGGACTGGAACATTATCTCCACCGGCGGCGTGATGGAGGGACGTTACCTGGCGTTTCTTGGATCGCGGACGGACGATGCGATCCGCTCGTACTATGTGGACAAGGTGATCTTTTCCTGCAAAGCGCTCGACGCCGCGAGAGGCATGATGGAGTCCCAGGAGCAGCTCGCGTCCACGAAGAAGACGATGATGGATTCCGGCAGAAAGAACATCCTTGTCGCGGAGGGTGGCAAGTTCGACAAGACCGCGTACTCGATGGCGGGAAGCCTGCACGACGTGAATATCGTCGTCACGGACAGGAAGCCTGCCGAGCGATGGCTGCGGCTGTTTGAAGAGATGGGGATCGAGTGCAGATACCCGGAGGATCAGGCGACAGCGGCGGAGTAGTCGCTGTGGCGGACAGAAGACGGGATCTGAAAGTGAGGAACAGGACATGAAAACTTTTGAAATGAAGACAGTGATCCATTTCGGCGAGAACGCGTTGGACCGGCTGAGAACCATCCCATACAAGAGGGCGCTCGTCATCACGGACCCGATCGTGGTGCAGAGCGGGATGATCGAGCTGATCACGGCTCCGCTCGACAAGGCAGGGATCACATACGATATTTTTCAGGACGTCGTGCCGGACGCACCGGTCGGGAAGATCGCGGAGGGCGTGAAGAAGTTTCTGGAATTTCAGCCGGAGGTGGTCGTCGCGGTGGGCGGCGGATCGGCGATTGATTCGTCCAAGGCGATCCGCGAGTTTGCGCTGAAGATCAACGACTACGGAAAGGTGGGCCTGATCGCGGTGCCGACGACGAGCGGCACGGGCTCGGAGGTCACATCGTTCGCGGTCGTCAACGACACGCACGCGAAGGTGAAGTACCCGCTGGTGTCCGACAGCCTGACGGCGGACGAGGCGATCCTCGACGCGGAGCTCGTGCGCAGCGTGCCGCCTGCGGTGACGGCCGACACCGGCATGGACGTGTTCACGCACGCGCTTGAGTCCTACGTGAGCACCGAACACAATGAATTTTCCTCCGCTCTCGCGGAGAAGTCCATAGAGATCTGCGGGGTGTTCCTGCTCCGCGCGTACTTGGACGGCAACGACATGCACGCGCGCCAGAAGATGCACGTGGCGTCCTGCCTCGCGGGACTGTCATTCAACACGGCGGGTCTTGGCATCACGCACAGCATGGCGCATCAGCTCGGGGCGATGTTCCACATCCCGCACGGGCGCGCGAACGCGATGCTCCTGCCGCACATCGTCGAGTTCAACGCGAACATCAACAAGCACAGCAGGAGCCAGAAGGAATACCTCCCGGCGGTCAAGCGCTACGCGAACATCGCGCACATCCTGGGTCTGAGCAATTACAACAAGGTCATGACCGTGCGCTCCCTCGTGAACTGGATCCAGTTCATGCAGAAGGAGATGAACATTCCGCTGACGATCCAGGAGCTCGGGACGATCCCGCCGGACGCGTACTTCGGGGCGCTCGACAAGATGGCGGACGCGGCGCTGGCGGACACCTGTACCGCGAACAATCCGCGTGTTCCGACGAAAGAGGATATCATAAAGATCTACACGAAATTGTGGGCATTCTGAATCTACCGTTATGCTTCGCCTGAAATGAGACCGGATCCCGAGGGGCAAATACGGGCCGGCAGATATAGAAAAGGAAAGGCAGAAAGATGAGAAGATCAAAACGAATCGAGGCGCTTGACGCGCGCGCTGTAAACAAAGACGGATTTATCGACGAATGGCCGGAGATGGGGTTTGTCGCGATGCACAGCCCTTACGACCCGAAGCCGTCCGTGAGCGTGGAGAACGGCGTGATCACGGAGCTCGACGGGAAAAAGCGGGAGGACTTTGACTTCCTGGATCAGTTCATCGCGAACTACGCGATCCGCATCGACCGCGCACAGCAGTCGATGGCGATGCCGTCGCTCGAGATCGCGCGGAAGATCGTGGACATTCAGACGTCGCGGAAGGAGATCCTCGAGATCATTTCGGGCATCACCCCGGCGAAGATGGTCGAGGTGATCAACTACCTGAACGTCGTCGAGATGATGATGGGCATGCAGAAGATGCGCGCCAGAAAGGTGCCGGGCAACCAGGCCCATATCACGAACCTGAAGGACGATCCGGTCCAGATCGCAGCGGACGCCGCCGAGGGCGCGCTGCGCGGATTCTCCGAGGAGGAGACGACGACCGGCGTCGCGCGGTACGCGCCGTTCAATGCGATCGCGCTGCTGATCGGTTCTCAGGTGGGGCGCAAGGGCGTGCTGACGCAGTGCGCGGTCGAGGAGGCGACGGAGCTGGAGCTCGGCATCCGCGGCCTGACGACCTACGCCGAGACGCTCTCCGTGTACGGCACAGAGAAGGTCTTCATCGACGGGGACGATACGCCGTACTCCAAGGCGTTTTTGAACGCGGCCTACGCGTCGCGCGGACTGAAGGTTCGCTTCACCTCCGGAGCAGGCTCCGAGGTGCTGATGGGTTCGAGCGAGCGCAAGTCGATGCTCTACCTCGAGTGCCGCTGCCTGTACGTGACAAAGGGCGCGGGCACACAGGGGATACAGAACGGCTCCGTGAGCTGTGTCGGCGTGGCGGCCGGCGTGCCGGCGGGCATTCGCGAGATCATGGGCGAGAATCTGGTGGCCGCGCTGCTCGGTCTGGAGTGCGCGTCCTCGAACGACCAGAGCTTCTCGAATTCGGACATGAGGCGGACGGCGCGGACGATGCTCCAGTTTATGCCGGGTACGGATTTCATCTTCTCCGGCTACGCGGCGGAGCCGAACTACGACAATATGTTCGCGGGGTCGAATTTCGACGCCGAGGACTTTGACGATTACAACGTGCTGCAGAGAGACATGCAGGTGGACGGCGGACTCCGGCCGGTGACGGAGGAGGAGGTCATCCGCGTGCGGCGCGAGGCGGGCAAGGCGGTGCAGGCCGTGTTCAAGTATCTGGGGCTCACCGAGGTCACGGACGAGCAGGTCGAGGAGGTCACCTACGCGCACGGCAGCAAGGACACGCTGAAGCGGGACGTCGCCTCTGATCTGATGGCGGCCGACGATCTGATGAAGCGCGGGATCACTGGAGTCGACGTCGTGAAGGCGCTCGCCGAAAGCGGCTTCGTGGATCTGGCGGAGAGCATTTTGAACATGCTCAAACAGCGCGTGATCGGCGATTACATGCATACGGCGGCGATCCTGGACGAGCACTTTCAGGTGATGTCCGGCGTGAACACGCCGAACGACTACATGGGGCCGGGGACCGGCTACCGCGTGACGGGACAGCGCTGGGAGGAGATTAAGGCAATCCCGCACAGGATCGATGTAAACGAATTTTAAGACAATTGTGTACAGGATGGGGCGGTCGATGCCGAAACCGCAGGGACGGCAGGCAGAAGACGCTCGCGTCAGGGACATAGATTTTGGAAGAGATCAGGAGGAACGTCATGGAAGTGAACGAACAACTGATACGCGCGATCACAGAGGCGGTGGTGAGACAGCTCCACACAGACGGCGCGCAGAATGCCACGCAGAGCCTCGCGGGGAAGACACGGATGCGTCCGAAGCATTCCTATGAGGGAGCCGAGCGCGCGAAGCAGGGGACGGACCCGAAGGAGGTCGTGATCGGCGTCGGGGCGGCGTTCCAGACCGAGATCAACGCGACGATCGGCGGGATCCCGCTCGACGACGTGCTGCGCAACGTGAAGGCCGGGATCGAGGAGGAAGGCATGACCTCCCGCGTCGTGAAGGTGCTCGACACCTCGGACGTGTGCTTTATGGCGCTGCAGTCGGCGAAGCTCTCCGGCTCGGGCATCGGCATCGGCATCCAGTCTAAGGGAACCACAGTCATTCATCAGAAGGACCTGTACCCGCTGACGAACCTGGAGCTGTTTCCGCAGGCGCCGCTGATGGACCTCGAGACCTACCGGAAGATCGGCAAAAACGCCGCGAAGTATGTCAAGGGTGAGAAGGTCACGCCGATCGAGTGCACGAACGACCCGATGGTGCGCGCGAAGTACCAGGTGAAGGCCGCGCTGATGCACATCATTGAGACAGAGCAGTTAGACCCTGACAAGGGCATGATCGTATGGGAGGGTGCAAGATGAGCAGATATCCGTTGGGTCTTCACGAGGCGGACACGATCACCTCTAAGACCGGGAAAAAGCTTTCCCAGATTACACTGGAAGAAGTCAAACGCGGAAACGTGACGTCCGAGGACATCAAGATCTCCACGGAGATGCTGAAGAGGCAGGGACAGGTGGCCGCGGAGGCGGACAATCCGCAGATGGCCGCGAACTTTGAGCGCGCGTCCGAGCTGGTGGACGTGCCGGACGCGGTGATCCTGGACATGTACAACAAGCTGCGCCCCCACCGCTCCACGAAGCGGGAGCTGGCGGAGATGGCGCGCGAGCTGCTGGAGAAGTACCATGCGCCGCACTGCGCGAAGCTGGTGCTCGAGGCGGCTGAGATCTACGAGAAAAGAGGAATCCTTCTTTGAAACTGGTTGCAGGCGTTGACATCGGAAACTCCACAACTGAAGTGTGCGTCGGGGGCATTGAGGATGACGGAGCGTTTCGCTTCCTGAGCAGCGCCTCCCGCATGACGACCGGGACGAAGGGCACGCTGCCGAATGTTCTCGGCGTGAAGGCCGCGCTCGAGGAGGCGCTGGATGAGATCCGGCAGCCGCTCTCGGCGCTTGATCTGGTGCGCTTAAACGAGGCCGCGCCGGTCATCGGCGACACGGCGATGGAGACGATCACCGAGACGATCATTACGGAATCCTCGATGATCGGGCACAATCCCTCGACGCCGGCCGGAGCAGGCGAGGCGGTCGGGGAGCTTCTGCTGCTCGAAAACATCTGGAAGGGCAAGCCGGGCGTGCCGTACATCGTGGCGGTCGCGAACAAGTTCTCCTACGAGGAGACGGCCGCGCGCCTGAATCAGCACATCCCGGAGCTCAATATCCGCGGCCTGATCCTGCAGGCCGACGAGGCGGTGCTCGTGGAGAACCGCCTGAACAGGAAGATGCCGATCGTGGACGAGGTGCGCCACATCAGCAAGGTGCCGGAGGGCAAGCTGGCGGCGATCGAGGTGGCCCTGCCGGGGACGTCGATCCGCATGCTGTCAAACCCCTACGGGATCGCGACGCTGCTCGGACTGGACGCAGACGAGACGAAGGCGGTCACGCCAATCGCGAAGAGCCTGATCGGCAAGCGCAGCGCGGTCGTCATCCGGACGCCGCACGGCAATATCCGGGAGAACGTCCTGCCGGCGGGACACATCACGTTCCACGGGCAGCAGGAAAAGCGCGTCGACATCGACGCCGGGGCGGAGCAGATCATGGAGACGCTCGCGCAGGCAGGCGAGATCCGTGACATTGACGGAGAGACGAACACAAACGTGGGAAACATGCTCACACGCATCAAGAGCAGTATGGCGGATGTGTCGAAGGAGCAGCACGATAAGATACAGATTACCGATATTCTGGCGGTCGACACGCTTGCGCCGGTTGAGATCTCCGGCTCGCTGGCGGGGGAGACCTGCATGGAGAAGGCGGTCGGCATCGCCGCGATGGTGAAGACGCAGCAGCTCCCGATGAGAGAGATCGCGGCGCGGCTCGAGCGGGAGCTCGGGGTGAAGGCGGTCGTGGCGGGAGTCGAGGCCGTGATGGCATCCCTGGGCGCGATGACGACGCCCGGCACCAGACTTCCTCTCGCGATGCTCGACATGGGCGGCGGTTCGACGGACGCGGCGCTTCTGCAGGCGGACGGCAGCGTGCGTACGACGCACCAGGCCGGCGCGGGAGAGCTTGTCTCGATGCTGATCCAGACGGAACTGGGACTCGGCAGCCGGACGGCTGCGGAGCAGATCAAGAAATATCCGATGGGCAAGGTGGAGAGCCTGTTCCACATGCGTCTGGAGAACGGCGCGATGCAGTTCTTCGAGGAGTCCATCGATCCGAGATATTACGGTCACGTGGTGCTTCTCGCGCCGGGCGAAATGCTCAAGGTCGAGGAGGACATCCCGATGGAGAAGATCCTGGAGGTCCGCCGCGAGGCGAAGCAGAAGGTGTTCGTGACGAACGCGCTGCGCGCGCTGCGCGAGGTGGCGCCGGATCACGACCTGCGCAGGATCCCGAACGTGGTGCTGGTCGGCGGTTCCGCCGAGGATTTTGAGATCCCGGAGATGCTGACGCAGGCGCTCGCCGAGTACCGCATCGTCTGCGGCCGCGGCAACATCCGCGGCGTGTGCGGCCCGCGAAACGCGGTGGCGACGGGGCTGCTGCTGTCGGGAATAGGAGAAGATTCGTATGGTCGTCAATAAACCAAGCATCATGATCTATGTGCGCGAGCCGGACGAGGACTTTCTGCGGGAGGTCTGCGCGGGGATTGAGGAGGAGGGCGTGCTGTACCAGGTGCAGGCGCACGAGGGTGACCTTGACAGTCTCGCTTACGAGGCCGCGAAGGAGTCGATGCTCGGCTCTGGCATCGGGATTCACGGCGCGCGGCTGGCGATGCAGATGCAGAGACTTCCGCGCGGAAAGAACGTGTTCGAGTTGGACGCGCCTTCGTTCGGGCAGTGCCGGAACCTCGGGGCGAACAGCGCGCGGGCGGTGAAGAAATTACCGTTTAAATCCGTAAGTCCTCAGGATAGCTGACGGAAAGACAGCACGTGCGTACGCATGGCTGAGAGTATATGACGTGGGAATTTGGGAGATGTCATTATGAACATTTACACCAAAGGCGGAGACAAGGGGATCACGAACCTGATCCACACAAAAAATGTGTCCAAGTCGGACGACCGTATCCAGCTGGTCGGGAGTATCGACGAGCTGACGAGCCATCTCGGATTGGTGAAGACGCTGCTTCGGGAACAGAAGGGCGGCGCAGCAGGCGCGGGGGGCAGAACGGCGGACGGATTCGCGGTGCAGGCGAAGCGCACACTCGAGTTGTTCGAAGAGATCCAGCAAACGCTGATCACGGTGATGGCGGGCATAGCGGATCCGTACAACAAGGACTATAAGATCGGCGACGGGAAGACAGAGACGCTGGAGGCGGAGATCGATCGTCTGGAGGCGCTGTTCGAGCGTCCGAAGCGCTTTATCCTGCCGGGACAGAACCGGCTGTCGGCGGAGATCGACATTGCGCGGACGGTGGCCAGAAGGGCGGAACGCGCGCTCGCGAGCGTCAGCGTGAAATTCGGCTCGGACAACGGGACGAAGAAATACATGAATCGTCTGGCGGACTACCTCTACGTGCTCGCGCGGTACGAGGACGCGAAGGAGTCCGGGGAGGTTAGACTCGGGACAGAGAAAAGAGAGGAACTTCGGAAGGACGCTGCGGTGGATCTCGGACGATATGGCTCCGGGAATGCTGCGACAGGCCCGACCGGATCGGACAGTGTGAGAGGATTCAGCGGCGGTCTGGAAGGCATGGGAGATAGTGGTATGAGCGAGAATGAAAATCAGCAGATCAGCGAGGTCGTGCAGGAAGTGATCCGCCGCGTGAGCGCTTTGGACAGGATCACTCTGGAGCAGGCGAAGCGGCTGATCGAGGAGATAGAGAAGGAAGCGCAGCGCCGCGGAAAGCAGGCGGTGATCGCGGTCTGCACGCCGGACGGCAACCCAATCGCGGTGCACGTGATGGACGGGGCGTTTCTCGTGAGCTTCGACGTGGCGGTCAAAAAAGCCTACACCTCCGTGGCGGTCAAGATGTCGACGATGGAGCTGAACGCACTGGCGCAGCCGGGCGGGACGTTCTATGGCCTCGACAAGATGGAGGGCGGCAACATCATCATCTTCGGCGGCGGCGTGCCGATCAAGGTCGGCGATGCGATCATCGGGGGACTGGGCGTCAGCGGCGGCACGGGCGAGGAGGATCATTCGCTCGCGATGTACGGACTGTCAAAGCTGGCGGAGATCCTCTGACCGGTCTCTGAATATGATTTAGAATTTGATATGAAAATAAACCTGTGGAATATGTTCTGAAAAATGAATCAGTTTATGAAAATCATGCGCCACCGGCGCAAAAAATAGTTCAACAAATGATTTATTTACAAGTAAACGCGTAAAGGGGGATTTGCAATGGCTACATATCATCTGGCGGTGGACATCGGCGCTTCGAGCGGTCGCCTGATCCTGGGTTATCTTGAGAACGGCAAGATGGAGCTCGAGGAGGTCTGGCGTTTCGAGAACGGCATGGTGAAAAAGGACGGCGAGCTCTGCTGGGAGTTCGATCGGCTCTACAAGGAGATCATCGCGGGGCTCAAAAAGTGTAAGGAGATCGGCAAGATCCCGGTGAGCATGGGCGTCGACACCTGGGGCGTGGATTTCGTGCTGCTCGATAAGGACGACAAGGTGCTCGGCAACACGGTCGGCTACCGCGATCACCGCACGGACGGCATGGACGAGGAGGTCTACAAGATCATCCCGCACAAGGATCTGTATGCGCGCACCGGTATCCAGAAGGCGATCTTCAACACGGTCTATCAGCTCATGGCGGTGAAGAAAAAGCATCCGGAGTATCTGGAGCAGGCGGAGACGCTACTGCATGTGCCGGACTATTTCCATTATCTGCTGACGGGAAAGAAGACCTGCGAGTACACCGAGGCGACGACGGGACAGCTCGTGAGTCCGACGACGAAGGAATGGGATTATGAGCTGATCGATATGCTCGGCTATCCGCGCAGGATCTTCCAGAAGCTTATCATGCCGGGTACGGTGATCGGCGGCCTGAGCGAGGAAGTGAAGAACGAGGTCGGTTTTGACCTGAAGGTGGTCGCTCCGGCAACGCACGACACGGGTTCCGCGGTGCTCGCGGTTCCGGCGAACGACGACGACTTTATCTATATCAGCTCCGGGACATGGTCGCTGATGGGACTGGAACGCCCGACGGCCGACTGCTCAATGGAGAGCTTCGCGCGCAACCTCACGAACGAGGGCGGATACGCGGGACGCTTCCGCTATCTGAAGAACATCATGGGCCTGTGGATGATCCAGTCCGTGCGTCACGAGTTTGACGACAAGTACGGCTTTGGCGAGATCTGCGAGATGGCGGAGCAGGCGAAAGATTTCCCGTCGAGGGTGGACGCGAACGACGACTGCTTCCTGTCGCCGGACAACATGACCGAGGCGGTGAAGGATTTCTGCCGCAGGACGAATCAGCAGGTGCCGGAGACGCTGGGCGAGCTGGCGACGGTGATCTACACGAGCCTTGCCGAGTGCTACGCGAAGACCGCGAAGGAGCTCGAGGAGATGACCGGGCGGACGTACAGCCGCATCCATGTCGTGGGAGGCGGTTCCAACGCGGGCTACCTAAACGAGCTGACTGCGAAGGCGACCGGCAAGGAGGTCCATGCGGGTCCGGGCGAGGCGACCGCGATCGGCAACATCACGGCGCAGATGCTCGAGGCGGGCGAGTTCAAGTCCGTCGAGGAGGCGCGCACGACGATCCACGAGTCGTTTGACGTAAAAATCTACGCCGCGGGCTGAAAGATGTGAGCCGTGCTGCAAGCTGAGAGATGAGAGAGTCTGCGCCGTGGACTGAAAAGCATGAAACTCTGCACGTAGGATCAGGATATACAGGCGATAAATTTCAACGGGGATTGCTGCAGGGGCAGTCCCCCTTTTGTTGCACAAAATCTGCAATTTTCCGTATTGCATATATTGTTGGGAAAACATCGTCCGAAATTTGGAGATTTCCCCGAAATTCCGCGAATCTTAGACAAGAATTTGCTTGACGCGTAAGGAGATATCGTGTATTGTAAACCTGAGGGAGTCTGTCACGGAGGACACCCGATATTATGTCCCGCTTTACAAACGCAACGGGGCATAAAGTTTCTAAATGGGGAGGTGATACGGGAAACGGTCGGGCAGCCGAAGATGCCAAAAGCATGACAGTAAACACGAGGCAAAATTTTTATGAACTGTAAACCAGACAACAAAGCATCAAAAAGAAAATGTTTTAAAGGCAAACCTGTCGAAAGGCAGGGACGCAAAGCCAGATGGGTCTAAGGTCACGCAGGAGATGACTGGGTGGCTATGACAGCCGGTTGCCATATTTCTTAAGTGTTTCACAAGGCGATATATTTATTTTTGTGACAGGAAATATGGACCCCAAAAAACACAACTTTGTTTATAGTTGAAAAGGAGGGTTCAGTATGAAAATGAAAAAGTGGTTAAAATGTTTACTGATGACAATGGCACTCATGATGGTCGTCAACGTTGGGGCGATCAGCACGACGATCCCGGCTGCCGCGAAGGCAAGCGCGAAGACGATTAAAGTCGGAACGAAGTTCCAGAGCGGAAAATTCCAGTATAAGGTCACATCCCTGAGCGGAGATACGGGTACCGCCACACTGATCGGCACAAAGTCAAAGAAACTGACTTCCGTGAATGTGCCGGAGACAGTGAAGAAGGGCAAGTACACGCTGACCGTGGACGCGATCGGCGACAATGCGTTCAAGAACTGCAAGAAGCTGAAAAGCGTAGCCACAAACACGAAGATCAAAAAGATCGGGAAGAATGCGTTCAAGGGCTGTAAGAAGCTGACGGCAGTGAACATTAAGAGCGCGGAGCTCAAGAGCGTCGGCAAGAACGCGCTGAAGGGTATCTCGAAGCAGGCAGTGGTCACTGCTCCGGCAGGGACGGCCAATTCTTATGAGGATATGCTTGGCGTCGATGTCGAAGCGCCGGCTGCCGCAGCGCAGGTCTTTGCGGCCAGGAGCGTGTCTGCTCCGAAGCCTGTTGTGCAGACGGAGAAGGCTCCGCAGACGGAGGCGCCGAAGGCGGCTGAGACGGAAGCACCGGCAACGGAGGCACCGAAAGCGACCGAGACAGAAGCACCGGCAACGGAAGCGCCAAAAGCGACCGAGTCCGAAACACAGAAGGCGATTGAGACCGAGGCTTCGGTTGAGATAGAAGCACCGGCAACAGAGACGCCAAAGGCGACCGAGACGGAAGCACCGGCAACAGAGGCGCCAAAGGCGACCGGGACGGAGGCTCCTGCAGCGGAAGCGCCGAAGCCGGCGACGAAAAGAGCTCAGGCTCCCCATAAAGCAGCAGAGACGGAGACGGAGGAGCCGAAAACAGAATCGGAAGCAGAGACACTGACACCTGAAAAGATCTGCGCCAAAGAAGGGCATCTTTACACGGAGTGGGAGGAAACGGTTCAGCCTACCTGCGCGTCGTCCGGGACAAAGCGCAGAGTTTGCAGCAGATGCGGAAGGGCCGTGCAGACTACCTCGTTTGGGGCTCCCACGGGCAGACATACTTATGATCATGTGGAAGTTGCGGCAGATTGTGAGAAATCCGGATACAGCTATGACATTTGTACGGTGTGCGGAAAAAAGAGCAACAGCGTAACGATTCCGGCGAAAGGTCATAGCTGGGTGGAATACAAAGAGGAGGCAAGCTGCACCAAAAGCGGACTTTTCTACACATATTGCAGTGTTTGCAAAAAACTGAACGGATCCACAAACTATACTTCACCGAAGGGACATCGGTGGGATCACAAAGAGGAAGTTGTTGAACCTACCTGTTCGGAGTTTGGACGTCTGTATGACGTCTGCGGGGTTTGCGGTGCGTATGGTTCGTACACGCTTCTGGATAAGAAGGCACATAGCCTTGAAGAGTCTGAGGACCATGAAGCTACCTGCACTCAGGACGGCTACATTGTCATGAAGTGTAAAAACTGCGATTACACCGAGAAGAAAGCCACGGGTAAGGCTAAGGGGCATGTCCGTACGTGTAAGGTGATCGAAGAAGCGACTTGTCAGCATGAGGGTAAGGCTGAATGGACCTGTACCGTGTGCGGCGACGTGTTGGAAAGGGTTCTTCCGAAGACAGATCATCGCTGGACCCTGAATTCAGACAGAAACGGTCTGGATAAATGCGCATACTGCGGCATATCGTACCCGGGGACGTCTGAGACGGAGGCATCCGCGAAAACAGAGGCAGCTCCCAAAAGGCAGAGCGCGCCGAGAAGGCAGAACGCACCGGCACAGACGATGCCGGGCATTGAGGATGGCCCGTACATCGAGGAGCCGACTCCGGAGACAGAAACAGAGACCGAGCACGTGTGTGAGTTTGACTGGGTCGTGACGAAGAAGCCGTACTGCGGTTATCTGAAAAATGATATGACCTGGCGCGATACCGGAAGCAGAACCGGTACCTGTAAAGTCTGCGGTAAGACCGTAAAGGAAGGCCTTCGCGCCGAGCACCAGCTTGTGGTGACGAAGGATATGGAGCCGACCTGCACGACGCGCGGGGCAACGTATTCCAAGTGTACGATCTGCGGCTATGAGTCGATCAGCTTCAAGGATAAGGACGGAAACATCCGGAAGGCGCTTGGCCACGACATGGTGCATCACGAGGATCCGGCGACATGTACCGAGGACGGACGTTCTTATGATGAGTGCAGCCGCTGCGGCTTGATAGAGAATGAGCAGGTTACAGCGACAAAGCTTGGACACGATTTCACTCCGGAGACGGAAGCGGCAGAAGGTGCAAGATTCTACTCAGCCGTAAAAGATTCGAAGGAAGCTTATATTGTGAGAGAGCCATCCTGCACGCTTGTGGGCGTAAAAGTGATTCCCTGCCAGCATGACAACTGCGGAGAAGTGAAGACGCAGTACATTCCGTCGACAGGCCATGATCTCAGGACGGAGGACATCGCCGCGACCTGCAGTTCAAACGAGAAGATCGTGACGACCTGCACGAAGTGCGATTATACGAGCACGCAGGTTAAAGATGGCACGAAGCTTCCGCATAAGCTGGAGGCGGAAGAAATGGAGCCGTCCACTACGACAGCGCGTGGTTATGTGCGAATGGTGTGCAAAAATCCGGGATGTAACTATGCGGAAAAAGACCTGCTTTCGGTGGCAAAACAAGAGCATACGTGGGAACATGTTACAGGTGGAGAAAAAGATAAGGAAGGCGTTCTCGCTTCCCTGAGCCATGAGCACAGGATCCGGACCGAGAGATGCAGCTGCTGTGAAGTCAACCTGCGGTATGCTTACCATCTTTCCACCACGAAGTGCGATGAAGGCGACGGGGACTATTACACCAACTGTAAGGATAATAGCCATTGGGTAGGCTGGGAAGAGGTCCCGTGCAGCACGAAGGGGCATACGTGGAAGGAGACTGAAGATGGCGGGCATGCATACTGTACCTTGTGCGGATCGATAAAGCCTGAATCGGGTGAGGGCAGTGCGTCCCGTATCGTGTGGAGCATTTGCATTAAAACCGAAGCGGACGGTGTAACAGTTGATTACGCTCAGCCTACTGCTATTTCGTCGGATCATTGTATTGATTATGCGGCTCCGGAAAAAGACGGATACGTATTTGACTGCTGGACATGGGACAGAGATGACGACATTAGTAAGGCGGGTGTTTTCGCCGAGGCAGACAATGCTGACAGATCAAAGCTGCATGTGTCCTGTGATTATATGAACGTCACGTTCATCGCGCACTATAAGTCGGCGGATTCTGCGGTGACGGTATCCGAACCGGCAGGCACAACGCAGACCATACATGGTACGATGGAGATAGACCTTAGTCTGGGCGACGGCTCACCGGCAACCACCCATGAGCATGAGGTGGAAGAGCAACACGAGGCTCTGCACGAGGGCGAGAATATGACGGAAATGCCGTCGGCTCCGGCTGAGGCAGTTACCGAATCGCCAGCGTTGGAAGAGGCTGTGACGGAATAACAACTTTATATGCATTACAGAGAGGACCGGCCCGAGGGGCTGGTCCTTTTTGTAAATTTTAACGGAGTTGCTAAAATCTTCCGTCCCCATTTCGTTGACAAAACTTGGTGTTCGGTATAAGATAAAAGTGTAAAAATATAATCATATTATACCAGAGAACGGATACATGTCCGACAGTTTTTAAAGCAGGTTTTGTAGGGCTGAAAAAGGATCAGGCAAGGAGGATGAAGCGATGAAAACGAAGAGGTGGATGAGGTATCTGGCGATGGCAATGGCGCTGGCTCTCGCTATGACGACGCCGTTGCAGGCAAGCGAATCTGTTACGGAGGATATGACGGAAGCAGTACCGATGGTTGCTTCCGACGACGCGGCTGCAGGAGAGGAGCTTTCGTCAGAGGAAGATATCATAGTCGAGGAGACGGATCTTGCGGAAGCGGTTTCCGCGGAAGGCGCTGCGCCGGCCGCCGAGATTTCAGAGGACGGTCCGACGGTCGAGGTCACCGATATAGCGGAAATTGCATCCTATGATTCAAAAGGAACGACGGCGGCGACACTGAGAACGGGAGTCTGGCTTCATGTCGTGCATGGTAATTTCAGCGGTAAATATAAAGTGGAAAAGGTTAATGCTGCAGTGACTGAAGGCGAAACTGAGATACGAGATATTGTAGACCCAAGTGTCGATTATTCCGCCAACGAAGGCCATAACGCGAAAGAAGAAACGACTATCGAAGATATCAGTAAGATGTCGTCGATATGGGTGCAGGCAAAAAACTATTGTTGTTTGCCGGATGATGTGACTAAAATTAATGTCACGCGCTCCAATGGAAAATTTGACGGCTGGTATACGGAGGCTCCGACTGAAGAACTGCAGTCTAGAGGCGGATATTCCGTCTGGCACACCGTGAAGAAAAACGGGAAGAAAATCGAGCCGGGTGCTGCAATCCCGGAAGGCGTGCGCGTTCTGTACGCTGTGTTTGACGACAAGGATGCGGAAGAAGAAATAAAAGATAATGACAAGCTTGTCACTTTCTATCTGGACTGGAACGGGATTGATGGTCAGCAAGCGCGTCTTACCTGTACACGCGGCTATAAGAATGATGAAAAACCCAAGTTCACGGCGGAGGATGCGGCTGTCTTCGGATTGAACTATGGAATTGGCTGTGACGACAAAAAAGAAAATGAAAGCAAATATAAATGTAGCACAAACAGTGAAAGTGGCGGTGAATATTGTCTGGAAGGAGAAGACAGTGCCAAAAAATGGGATACTTTGAAGAAGCTTTGGGATGAGACTACGTTCAATGGCTACAAATTCCTTGGCTGGGCGAAAACACCTAATGCTACAGGTACAGATGAAGATTTAATCTGGGCAGATACCGAAATCGAAAACGGAGCCAGCTTTTATGCCGTATGGGAGAAGGACGGTAAGAGTAATAAGGACTTCGAGCGAGTTGATCCGGAGAAGAAAGATCCTCCGGAGCACATCCGCATCGTGGCAGGAGATGGCACGACATTCACCAGCGGGACATTGAGCGCGAGTAAGCATGGCGTAGCGGGCGCAAGCCTTACACTTGGTCTGTTCTGTACTCCTGTCCGTGCAGAGCTGAAAGACGTCACCTGGACTCTGGAGATTTCTGAGGGACTCAAAAACAACGCTTCTCTTGCGGATTTATTCAAGCCTAAGAAAAAGCTTGAGGTAAAGACGGGGACGACAAGTTCGGCGGTGATCTACAGGGTGGAGGATAAGACAGGCGCCGAGAATGAAGACGCTGAGAAAAAGGTAGATGCGCTCGCAGTGACTGCAACGGGCGATACATTGACGGTCATGAATCTGGACGGCGGAGTTCGCAGCATCGTCGTCAGCGCAGTGGCGGCGGGCAAAGATGGAAAGACGGTTGCCACGCCGACCAGCGCCACGCTCAGTTTTTTCCACCAGTGGGGCGAAGGTGTGAAGAGTGTGCAGGAGGAGCCGAAGGCACAGGTTATAGATGAAGGAGAGCAGAAGAAAGAAGACTTCTGTGAGCCGGGTGCAACGGTTACGTATACCTGTACCTGCGGGGCGACAAAAGAAGAACATATTCCTCCGCTTGAGCATGTCTATGATAATCATAATCCGGATAATATGAATGATACGGATCAGAAATATTGTAAGATTTTGAAGGCTCCCACCTGTACAGAGGCAGGTGAAAAAGAGCTTATATGTCTGCGGTGTCAGAATAAGGACAAAGAAAAGGGACCGGTGGTTTCGATCTCTCCGCTCGGGCATGACTGGAGCGAAGAAGTGAGGACGCCTTCGACCTGCAACAAGGACATGGTCACAAAATATTGTAAGAGAGAAGGCTGTACGGAACAGGTGACGAGTCTGGTTCCCTCGAACGAGATCCATTCAGAGTTGCATGGCTGGGTAGAGACCAGAAGGGATCAGATCAGCTGTATGGAGGATATGGTTTACGAGCGTTGCGCACACTGTGGAGAGACAAGGAGTTACAAGGCGCCCGCGAAGAATCCGCATTCATTTGCGTATGAGAGCAGGACGCCTGTGGATTGCCAGCAGGTTATCTATACCTTCAAATGTGTCCATTGCGGCGCTTCGCAGGTCATGCTGAAGAAGGAAGAGAACCATGTATGGAGCGACTGGACGGTCAGCGCGACCTTGAACAGTGCGACCGGGATGATGGAGCGCACGCGTACACGTAAATGTATGCGCGAGGGCTGCAATGAGACGCAGACAAGGAAGTGGACGGATGTGGTTGCGAACCAGCCTGAGACAGAGTCGGAGTCCGAATCGGAGCCGAAGTCCGAACCGGAGCCAAAGTCCGAACCCAAATCCGAGTCAGAGTCTGAGTCCGAGAAGCAGACGGAGTTTTCCAGTGAGCAGGTAGGGAGTACCGTTGACAACAATGTGTCTGCGGCGCCCAGTACGCCGGCAAACAGCACGCCGGAACCCAAGGTATCGGAGCCAGATGCATCAGAACCCAGTGTGTCAGAGCCAAAAACGCCGGAATCTGGTGTACCGACGGCTTATGTACGGGCGCCTGGAGTAGCGACAGTCAGTGCATCGGCGATTAGCGCACCGGCGATCAGTACATCGGTTGCCTCTACAGATAATAGCGCTGCGAAGTCCGGCTGGCGGAAGGTTGGCAAGAAGAAATATTACTATGTGGACGGCGTGAAACAGACCGGCTGGCAGAAGATCGGCAAGCAGAAGTATTACTTCGGTAAGAACGGTGTAATGCAGACCGGGTGGAAGAAGATTGGCAAGAAGAAGTATTATTTCGGAAAAGATGGTGTGATGAGGACTGGTAAGCAGAAGATTGGCAAAAAGAAATACATCTTCGGCAAAAATGGCGCATTGAAAAAGTAAGAAGAAAAGAGATACTGGGGCCGCTGCGGGAGACCGCGGCGGCTTTTCCATGCGGGAAATGACGTTGAAGCCAGGATATGGATGCAGCGCTTATATTGCATATTCATATGCTATAAACAGTAGAAAAAGATTTGTGCATTTCCACGGATTTCCACAAATCTTCACAGCAGATTTTCTTGACGTTTTTCGTGATATCGTGTATTGTAAAAATAAGGGAATCATCACATGAGGTTCCCGGTTTAATGCCCCTATACGTGCAACGCATCGGGGCATAAATTATCTGCGGGAAGGGGGTATGGGGGACGGCAGGACAGCGTCAAAGAGCAAGACAGTAAACATGAAGTTAAAGTTTTCTCAACAAACCATTGCAGCAAAACAGCAAGGGAATTAAAACAAGGCAGTGAAGAAGAAAATGTTTTAAGGGCAAACCTGTCGAAAGGCAGGGACGCAAAGCCAAGGGTCTAAGGCCGCCGTGCAGGACACGGATCACACGGCTATGACAGCCGGTTGCCATATTTCTTAAAAGGCATCACAAGATTTTTATTCCTGTGACAGGAAATATGGACCCGATACAAACAACTGTTTTTCGAGTTGAAAAGAGGAGGGGTTCAGTATGAAAATGAAGAAATGGTTCAAATGTTTACTGATGACGATGGCGCTTATGATGGTTGTCGGCACGGGGACAGTCGGCACGACGATTCCGGCAGCCGCGAAAGCTAAGACAGAGACCGTTAAGGTCGGCAGGAAGTTCTGGAAGGGAAAATTCCAATATAAGGTAACATCCCTGACAGAGAAGACGGGCACCGCCGCACTGATCGGCACGAAGACGAAGAAAATGACTTCCGTGACCGTAAAAGAGACGGTGAAGTTGGGGAAATATACCCTGACCGTAACAGAGATCGGCGCGAATGCGTTCAAAAATTGCAAGAAGCTGACGACAGTGACTACGAACACAAAGATCAAAAAGATTGGAAAAAGTGCGTTTAAGGGCTGTAAGAAGCTGGCGGTAGTGGACATTAAGAGCAAAGAGCTCAGCAATGTCGGCAAGAACGCGTTGAAGGGAATCTCAAAGGATGCGGTTGTAACTGCTCCCGCAGGAACAGGCGAATCCTACGAGGAACTGCTGGGCGTTGACGTTATAGCGCCTGCTGTTCAGGCAGCAGCGCCGAAGCAACTGACGAAACCTGCGCCAGCTCCGATGAAGAAGACCGAGACAGAGGCGAAAGTCGAGACGGAAGCGAAAGTCGAGACAAAAGCGAAGGCTGAGACCGAGGCAGCAGTCGAGACAGAAGCGAAAGTGGAGACTGAGGCAGCAGTTGAGACGGAAGCAGAGACGAAAGCTGAGACCCAGACAGAAGCGGTGACGGAAGCCGAGACTGAGGCAGCAGTTGAGACGGAAGTGGAGACTGAGGCACCAGTTGTGACGGAAGCCGAAACTGAGGAAGTAGTTGAGACGGAGGCCGAGACTGAGACGAAGGTTGAGACTGATGCAGTAGCTGAGCCGGAAACGAAAACCGAGGCTCCGAAAGCAGAGGAGACAGAAACGGAAACTGACGCTCAGACAGAACTGGCAACGGAAGCAGAGACCGAGGCTCTGACCGAACCGGAAACGGAAGCTCCGAAGGCAGAGGAAACGACGCCTGAGCCGACCCCGGCACCGGAAGTGAAAGCTCCGGCCGCGGAAGCGCAGAAGGCTCCGGCTCCGAAGCGGAAGGCAAAAGCACCGGCATCGGAGAAAGAGATCTGTGGTGAGAAGCATCTAGGGCTGGTAGAAGTAGCTTCTGTCGCTCCGACCTGTACGGAGACCGGACTGAGCGCGTACGAGTACTGCACGGTATGCGGCTACAAGACAGAGCCGATCGTGCTCACAGCGCTCGGACACAGCTACGGCGAGTGGACGGTTGCGCAGGCGGCGACCTGCACAGAGGCCGGGACAGAGGAGCGTAGCTGCGTGATATGTGGTGCGAAGGAGACGAAAGCGATCGCGGCGACAGGCCATACGCTTGGCGAGACGGAGATCGTACCGATTCCCGGAAGCAACTGCTACGGCAGAGCGGTACGTGAGTGTACTTCCTGTGATTATGTGGAGAAGGGCAACTACTCGGTGCATCGGGAAGATGTTATGCAGTCTCTGCCGGATATTCCGGCGACCTGCACGACGTCGGGCAAGACGAGGAGATCGTACTGCCCGTACTGCGGTGCGGAGAACTTTGCATGGGTGAAGCCGCTCGGACATGAGTACTCTGCAGAGTGGACTACGGAAGAGGGTACCTGTGTGAAGGCCGGGATCCGCTATCACAAGTGCGTACATGACGGTTGTACCGCAAAGGCGAACGTACAGGAGACCGTAAAGGCGGAAGGCCATCAGTGGGTGGACGCTTCTGTAGCGGCGACCTGCACAGCGGCCGGATTCGACGGACAGAAGTGCGCTCTCTGCGGTGAGCTGAACGGCAAAGAGATTCAGCCGCTCGGACACGAGTACGAGACGACGATCGTCAAGGCGTCCTGTGAAGAAACCGGCACGAAGAAAGATACCTGCATTCGCTGCGGCAAGACGGAGATGACGGTTCTTCCGGCGAGCGGACAGCATCAGTGGGTGGAGCATCCGGAAGTAGCGGCGACCTGCTCGACAGCCGGTCAATCTGCGTATACGCAGTGCGCACTGTGCGGAGAGTACAAGGACGGCGCGAAGCCGAAGACTTTGGCAGCGAATGGCGAGCACAAGTGGATTCTGGCAAGCAGAACGCCATATACCGCTATGGGAATCAATGCTGCCAATGGCGGAGATGAAAATGATGGTAAAAGAGAGTTAACTACATTTGGGACGGAAGTTTGCCAACAGTGCGGTATATACAATCTTACTCCCGGAAAAGGATTGTCTGATGGCGACATTTCTTATCTGTCAAGCTTGGCAGATGAGAAGATGAGCGGTTATATTCAATGGGCAGTCTTTATCTCGGAAGAAGGATGGAATACAAGTGCTGGAAATCCTCAGCCGCTGAGCCAGTTATACTGTCATGATTTCTGCCTGAATCATAAAAAGTATGCAGGATATATTCCGGCATTGAGAAGTTCAAGTACGCAGCTGCTTACTCCATTGACACCGGTTGCACCGGCTGGAAAGATATTTAAAGGCTGGCAACAGGTAGGCAGCGACGGTCGACCAATGGACGGGATTAGAAAGTCAAACTCGTTTAACTACAAAGATACGGGTAAGACCTTCATAGCGGTTTTTCAATGAATAATTTTAAGTAGTATTTTTAACACCCCCATATCAACTTAGCAGAGGGGCCGCCGCGAGAGATCGCGGCGGCTCTTTTGCTCCTCAGAAATATTCTGTAAAGTTCTCACAAAATACATATGGTTTATAAATAATTTATAATTATTATATTGCATAATATAATTCCTTATGTTACTATATATAAGCAATAAAAGATTAGATAGAAAGGACGTTGAAATTTATAAGAAATCTATTTTCAAGGGAAAGCATTCGATGTATAATAAAAGGGCAAAGAAAGACGCGATATTATTAAACGCAGTGGAGCGGATGCATCAGCAGGATTTGGAACGTCTGCAGACGCTTTGCTATATGGACGATGATTTTATGACAGCCTGCCTTGCAGATAATTATGAAGGCGTGGAGTTGATACTCCGTATTATTTTAGGAAAAGACATCCGGATCAGGTCTGTCCGTACACAGGAAGTCCTGAAAAACCTGCAGGGTCGTTCTGCCACGTTGGACGTACACGCGGTTGACAGCGACGATAGGGAAATGGACATTGAAATCCAACGCGCAGATGCGGGAGCGGGCGTAAGGCGGGCGAGGTATAACAGCAGTCTGCTGGACACGCATATATTAAAACCGGGTGAGGATACTAAAAATCTTCCTGACAGTTATGTCATCTTTATCACGGAAAATGATGTAATGAAAGAAAATCGGCCGCTTTACCCAGTGGAAAGATATGTTACTATTGGAGAGGAAAAAGTATTATTTGACGACGGTTCACATATTCTGTATGTGAATGAGAAATATCGCGGTGATGATGAAATCGGCAGGCTGATGTATGATTTTTCCTGTACAGATCCCGATGAGATGAATTATGAGGCGCTTGCGAAAAAAGCGAGGTACTTCAAGAAAAATGAGAAGGGGGTTGCAGCTATGAGCAGGATATTGGAGGATATGAAGAATGAAGCGGCTTATGAGGCAGAAAAGGCGACCGCAGAAAAATTGATAAGAATGGGCAAACTGTCACTGGATGAGATTGCTGAATGTATTTCAATATTATCTCTCGATGATCTGAAAAAGATTGAAGCCGAAGTAATGCAGCCGGTATAAGCAAATAATTATAGCAGGTTTCCGCTTCTACGGAAAAGCGCCCTTTGCGGGCAGTGTCATTTAGCCGGGACATTGCTTTGCGGGCGCTTATTTTTTGCTTTGTCAAAGGAAATTTTTTCGGTATTCGTCCGGCGTCGTGTGAAACTGCCGTCGGAACACCTCAAAGAACTCGTTCGCGTCCTGATAGCCGCAGCTTTTCGCAATCTCATAGATGTTCCGCTTCGGGTCCGCCATCAGCTCCAGCGCCTTGTTGAGACGGGAAGCGTGGAGCAGGAGCGCCTGATCGCCGGCGTTGCCCGCATTGCGCCGATTTGTGCTACCAATGTTGCCCGTATTGCGTCGATCTGTGCTGCCGGCTTTGCCAGCGCCGCGCGCATAGTCCGGATCATGTTGTTTGTTTGCGTGACGCGTACTTTGTCTGGACGTCTGTGATCTCTCGTCCGTGTCCGTATCCGTGAGGCAGGCGAAGAGCAGCAGGAAGTAGGCCTCCAGCGAGAACGACTGATGGAAGCCGTTGTCCGCATACTCCTGGATGATGGAGGCGATGATGGACTGCGCGTGGAAATTGTTTTTCAGTGAGTAGTACATATAGTTGCGCGAGGACGAATTCCCCCGAAGGAACGAGGAGAGCGGATTGCGGTCCTCGCGGAAGCACTTCAGCGTCCCGTCGAAGAGCGCGGGCTCGAGACAGAAGTTGATCAGCAGCGTGTCCGGCTGCAGGAAACGCAGGGAGTGGATCGCGCTTTGGTTCAGGAACACAAGGTCGCCGGTCTCCATTCGGATTTCCTTCCCGTCGACCACATTGCACAGGGAACCCTGACACACATAGTTCAGCTCGAAATAATCGTGTTTGTGGGCGGGGAAATCCTCCGTCACCTGGTGCGTGAGAATATAGAGATTTTCATTTTCCGGCAGTCGGGAAAAAATCTGATGCAGGTTCTGGATGTTGTAGAGGTTCTGCGTCAGCTTCTGGCTGTAACTCAGCAGGGTCTCCGCTGATACCGCCTGCGCGGGGGCGGACAAACCGCCGTCTGCCGGAGCGTGCCTGCCGGTCGCGGAACCGTTGCCCGCGGATGCCGGCGCATCTGCCGACGCGTCCGCTACCGGGCCTGCCGCGTTGGTCACGCTGGCGAGAGACAACATGGAGCCACCCGGCTCCGACGTGCCTGAGGCGGAAGCGTAAATGTAGGATTTCTGCGGTTCTTTGGTGGCCGGGATGCGGATCTGCACGTCTGTCCCCTTGCCGGGAATGCTGGAGTAAGACAGGCCGTAATCCTTTCCGTATAAGATCTGCAGTCTGCGGTGCGTATTGTAGACCGCGATGTTCGTGCCGCCGGAGGAGCTGCTCCCGTCCCCGGTGAGGATCGTCCGCAGCTTTTCGGGCGGGATGCCCACGCCGTCGTCCGAGACCAGGAGGACGATGTCCTCGCCCTCCATCCAGCAGGTCAGCACGATGGTGCCTTCCTTGCTGTCTTTCTCGAGAATGCCGTGCAGGACCGCGTTTTCGATGACCGGCTGCAGCGTCAGCTTTGGAATGCAGTATTCCAGAAGCTCGTCCGGGATATCCGAAATGAAGGAAATCCTTCCGTGAAAGCGCATATTCTGGAGGCGGACATAGATCGAGACGTGCTCCTCCTCCTGCGCGATCGTGCTGATGCTCTGCTTCCGGCTCAGCGTGAGCTTATAGAAACGGGAAAGTGCCTGAACGGTGTCGCTGACCTCCGAAGTGCGCCCCTGCTGTGCCAGCCAGTTGATCATATCCATCGTGTTGTAGAGGAAATGCGGATTGATCTGCGCCTGCAGGGAATTGAACTCCGCGATGCGCAGGTCCTCGGCCGCCCGGGCCTGTTCCGCCATCAGGCGGTCCATCGTCCGCGTCATGTAGTTGTAGGTGTCGATCAGGTCGCCGACCTCGTCGTGGTAGCGTGAGTCCTCCATCGGCACCGGCGGACCCTGACGCACGAGGCGCATCTGGTCGATGACGGAGGAAATACGTTTCGTGACGGAGCGCGCCAGCAGACTGGCGAGCAGAAAGGCCAGGATCAGGAACGCCAGATAGAACAGAATGTATTCAAACATGATGGAATTGCTCTGCTGGATCAGCGGATCGGAGGGCAGGATCGTCACCATGTACCACGGCGTCCGCGCGATGCTGTAAAATCCCGCGTAGACCTTGTGCTCCAGGATCGTGCGCTCGATGAAGTTGTTGGAGGACATGACCGAATCGCGGATCGCGTCATAGTCGAGCCAGTAGATCCCGGACAGAGAGGCGTCCGAGGAAGCCACCAACGCGTTGCGCTCGTTCATGATGTAGGAGACGCTTCCCTCCAGCTTGAGGTTGTTGACTAAAATGTCCGTGAGGGAGGACGCGGAAAAGTAGACGGCTACGTAGCACGGAACTGTTTCTCCTCCGTCGTTCATCTGCGCAATGTGAATGTAGGCGATGTCCCCGTTTGCCTCCTTTTCCTGTGTTCCGAGATAGAAGGACGGGCAGAACAGCTCCTCCGCGCTGCTGCTACGGAAGATGCCGTACCAGTAGGTGCCCCGCACGGATGACAGGGGGCGGAAGATATCTTTCGTGTGCGGATGCTTAAACAGGGCGCAGTCCTCCCCGGGCAGGTCCGCGTAGACGCGGATGCTGGTGATCAGGTCTTCGTCTGTGAGCTGTCCGATCGCCTCCTGAAACTCAGCGGCGGACGCGGAGTCGGCAAGGCTGTCCATCGAGCCGATCTGCGCGTGAAAGGCCGCGTCGTAAAAGGGAAGAGCGGACAACGTTTCGTACGCGTCGAGCACCTGCTGTACGGTCTCCTCGATCACGGGGGAAGTCTTCGCGGAGGCGTCCTGTTCCTGACGGATCGTGTAGGACACGACCATGTCGTACAGCCGCCCGTAGAAAAAGATACCGAGCATCAGGACCGGTATCGTGACGACCACCATCAGGACGATCGTGATCTTCGACTGCAGCTGCATGTCGCCGTATTTCTGCCGTATGTAGGAATAGATATGTCTCATGAAAGCTCCGTTCTGCCGCTTCTGCGGCCCCATATGCCGACCGGGCGATCCGCAGCCGTCGTCTTGTCAGGCAGACAGCGTTCGCTCCCTGTACTCGGACGGCGACAGCCCGCAGTATTTCTTAAAGCTCTTCCCGAAGTAATTGCTGTCGCTGTATCCCACCTTTGACGAAATGTCGGTGATCTTGTAGCGCGGATCCGCGAGAAGCTGTTTCGCTTTCTCCATGCGGTACTGCGTCAGGTACTGGTTCAGCGTCTGCCCGGTCTCATTCTTGAAGAACGTGCAGACGTAAGAGGTAGACAGGAAGACGTGATCGCTGATGTCCTTCACGGAGAGCAGCTCGTTCCTGTAATTTTTGCTGATGTAGTCTTTAATCAGGAAGATCGTGGAATTCTCCCGCACGGTGTGTTCGAGACGGCTGAAAAAGGCCTCCGTCCGTGCGGCGAGGATCTCGTGCAGCTCCTGAACGTTGAAACAGGATTCAAGGACGTCCACGATATTGCCGTCCCCGGGCTCGGGCGGAAGCTGGAGCTGTTTTCCGGCGTCCTCGAGGGCGAGGAGCAGCTTGTAGTAGAAGTCCTTCGCCTGATTTTGAAGCGTGTTTTGGTTCCTGCTGTAAAAGGAGGGCAGCTGCGCGAGAAGCGCGCGGCAGGTCTCGGGATTTCGCCCGGTGAGAGCCTCGAAAAACTGCGTCTCAAAGGAATCCGAAAGCGCCGTGCCGGAAGCGGATTCCGCCTTCAGGATCGCGGGCGTCAGGAAGGTGTTCGCCGGGAAGAAGAAACAGCTCTGCAGCGTCACGACGGCGGAGGCATACGCCTCGAACGCCTGCGGCAGTCCGCGCAGGGAATCCCCGGCCGCGACGGCGTACTTCCCGAACGGGGCGAACTGCGCCCCGAGGAATCCGCCGATCGCTTCGAGCAGCTTCTGCGCCGGGCGCGTTTCGCCGAACACATGAAAGACCAGATATTGCAGGTGCTTTTCCGTGTAGAGCGCCTGCAGGGCGTGGCGGCCCAGGAATTCCTGCAGCTCCATAAAAAGGGCTTCCTTCGGTAGTCCGTTGATGTCTGTCTCCGGATCCGGCTGAAGGATAAAAGCGGTAAAGACCGTATCCGCTGTGAAGCGAAGTCCAAGCTCGCCCGAGAGCCGTTCGATCTCCTTCTGATTCGGGCCGTAGGGCACGGTAAACTGCCTGGCAAGCTGGAAGGAGGTCTCCTTCGAGTACAGCGTTTCGCCCCTGCGGGAATGCAGCTTCTGCCGGTACAGTTCCCTGGCTGCGAGAAAAGTCTCCCGTATCTCGGAAGGGTTCAGCGGCTTTTCTATGTAATTGACGGCCTTGAGCCGGATCGCGGCCTTTAAGTACTCCTTGTCCGAGTAGCCGCTCATGAAGATGGCGACCGTATCGGGCAGTATCTTCTCGATTTCCTGAAGCATCACCGTCCCGTCCATGCGCGGCATGCGCACGTCGCAGAGAATGATCTCCGGACGGTATCTGCGCGCCATCTCAAGGCCGTGGATCCCGTCGTCAGCCTGCAGGATCTCGTCGACGCCGAGGGAGCGCCAGTCGAGCGCCGCGATCACGCCGGTGCGCGTCAGTTCTTCATCGTCTACGATCAGTAATCTCATGTGAAATCTCCCGTCTGATTCTTTGCGGGGATCGCTGTGAGATGGTCTTTCCAATATTTGTCAGATGTTTTTCGCCAAAAACCGACACAGTTCCCTGTCTGTTTTAAGGATAACATATCGGGGGAAAAATTGCGAGAAAAACAGAAAAAGAATTTACCCCGTTTCCAAAAATTTTGCGATTTTCGGATCGAGGCGCGCGTAGTAAAATATGATTAATTCATAAAATACATAATGGAGGGAGAAGCCGTGTCTGATTATATTCTTGAGTTAAAAGGCATCACGAAGATCTTCCCGGGCGTAAAGGCGCTGAACAACGTGCAGTTCCAGCTCAAGCCGGGCGAGGTCCACGCGCTGATGGGCGAGAACGGTGCGGGCAAGTCCACCTTTATCAAGGTGATCACGGGCGTACATAAGGCCGAAGAGGGCGAGATGTTCCTCGAGGGCAAGAAGGTCGATTTCAAGGGCCCGAAGGACGCGCAGGCAGCCGGGATCGCAGCGGTGTACCAGCACCCGACTTCGTATCCGCATCTGACCGTGGCGGAGAACATCTTCATGGGGCATGAGATCGTGAAGCGTGGGATGCTCCAGTGGAAGAGCATGAACGAAGAGGCGAACAAGCTGCT
>CANQDA010000002.1 GCA_947591155.1 uncultured Lachnospiraceae bacterium | reverse complement strand
TTCGCCATTTCTGCTATATTCTGATTGTGCGTCACCATCACAATGGTAAAACCATATTCTTTATGCAGCTTGCAAATATAGTCAAGAACCTGACGGCCTGTCTGTTCATCCAATGCACCTGTCGGCTCGTCCAAAAACAGCACCTTTGGCTTTTTCGCAAGCGCACGGGCAACGGAAACTCTTTGCTGCTCACCGCCCGAAAGCTCACTCGGATATTTCCCTGATTTATCTTCAAGCCCTACGGCAGTTATAATTTCCTTATATTCCCGATTGCCCGCAAGATCAGCTCCCATTCGTATATTCTTTTCGACCGTCATATTCGGGAGCAGATAATACTGTTGGAAGATAAAGCCGATATTGTCCTTGCGGAACTGTGTCAATTCTCCATCGGACAGTTTTGTGATATCGCTTGTTCCATATACAACGCTTCCGCTGTCGGGACGTTCCGATCCCGAAATTACATTCAAAAAGGTGGATTTACCAGATCCAGATGCACCTAATATTACGGTGAACTCTCTATCGGCAATCTGCAGGCTGATCCCTTTCAGCACTTGATTCCTGTTTCCACCGGTTCCATAAGATTTTGTGACGTCTGATACTGCGATCATTCTGTTTTATCTCCTTTGATTTCTTTCAGCAGGCTTCTGCAGACCTCGGTCATCATGCCGCTGATTTCCCCGGAGGTAAAGGAACACATATTTGTCGCGCAAAGCACTGCTATTCCGTGAGTGTATATCCACAAATGACGGTAAAGGTTTTCAGCGTCTTTCTCCCCAAGTCCATATCCGCTCTGAACGGACTGCAGTATTTGATCATAGCTTTCATCTATGATCGGGAGAATGCCCGTAACAGACGGCTTCTGCGGCTGTTCGGACATAAAGAGCAGTTGAAACAGTTTTGGCTCTTTGATCGCAAATAGGATGTACTGCGTACCTACGCCCTTAAATGCCAATTCTTGATGCAGGCCGACTCGAATATACTCAGCATAGAGAGCTTTCGCCGCCTTTTGCACTTCCGCTTGCACTTCCTCCATATTTTCAAATACGGTGAAAATCGGTTTTGGTGATGAACCCAGCTTTGTTCCAAGCGCCCTTGCCGTGAGAGCGCTTATTCCTTCTTCCCGTGTTAAATCCAGAGCAGTTTTTGTGATTTCTTCTCGTGTAAACCTGCATTTTGGCGGCATGGCTTATCCTCCCATAATCAGAAGCTTATGTTTCGCAACACCTGTTTCCAATTATACTCCAAGGATATTTCTTTGTCAAGTCAATCGTGTGATTTTTGATCATCAAGAGATTGCCAATAACTTGAGTAACTTCGCCAAAGATTGTGAACTCCTGTTTTACTCAAGTTACTGGTTGAGTAATACTCAACTTGAAGTGATTTTAGACGATTTCAGATGATGCTCAGCGGTAATCAGTTGTACCGAGCCTTCAGGATACAGATACGACCCTCTTCCTATTTGATCATCCCCCAAATTACTTTTGGGTGAGAGAAAATCGTACCGATTCGTTCTTCTTCCATTCGGATTTCTGAATTTTGGAGGATAACTTCCGTGATTTGGGGGAAAATCTTCCTCCCCAAATCATTTTCCCTCATCTCACCTTTCTCCTGCCTGCTCCAATATCATTTCTTCCAAATCGTTACTGATATAAAATCCTTTTTGTTTCATCTCACCAATCACAGGAGCAAGTGTTTCAAGAATCCCCTGCTTCTTTGCACGGAGCAGCACGCCTATCGTCCCGGTAACTGTAAGTCCCAGATATTTAGCTGTTTTCTTCGCCGCATTATCATCAATGATAACCAGATCAGCTCTTTTTCCTTCCTGTGCAAGAACCATAACTTCTACTTCTCCGTCATGGAGTTTCGCCCTGTACATCTTCTTCTCAGACTGATCTTCTATGCATTTGACATGAATCCATTCTTTCCCGGCGACCTGTCGGCACACAGAATCCTCTTTTGCTGTCACCTCCGCAAATACCGCCTGCGGAATTATGATCTCTTTATATAATTTCTTCAGGATATCCAGTTTTCCAATCTTGCATAGAATAATCAGCGGAGTAGAATTGACGATTACTCTACGCATTATTCAATTCCTCCATGAATTCTGCCTTATCATCATATTTGAATATGGAGACATGATTTTCTCCAAGATAAGCTATGAAATCTTCTTCTGTCATTCCGGCTATTTGAGCACAATATCCGATGGAAACGCCATTCTGGGAATAGTACCCCAATGCAACCGCTCGTCTCGCAAATCTGCGTGCTTCTTCCGGTGTCATATGTGTATCATACATTACCGCATCTGGTATATCTATCGCAACCTGGCACATTAAAATCCTCCTTAATATTCCACTACCTGCTTTTGCTTTCATCTACATCATATCATCTTAAGTTTTTCCTTGCAATTAGTTTATTCATTTTTCGGATATCTCTGGTCCGGCTGGAGGAAAGCGTCTTTTTCGGCTGCAAAAGCCTGACGGAAGTCCGGCTACCTGAGAATGTCCGGTATATCGAAAAATGGGTTTTCTATGGATGCAACTGTCTGAAGTATCTGGAGATCCGCCACAATCCGGAATACATCGGGCCGTGGATCATCAACCGGGCGGCCACGATCCGCTGCTATAAGGGTTCCGCCGCGGACCGGTACTGCCAGGAATCCGGGCTTCAGACAGAATATCTTTGATATTTTCAGCAGGCGGATCAAAACCAGGCTTTCTTGAATGTCTGGATATCCGCCTGTAGGGTATCATGTACCTGCAGGCAGCAATTTACATAATTTTTGCCGCCCACTAAAGGCGGCAAAACTAAGATTATCACATTCAATTTCGATTAAACAATTTCAATATGGCATCTATAATAGCAACATTATTATTTGTCAGAATACATCCCAAAACAAAAGTGAATAAAGAAAATATAACGCTTCCTGCCACTTTTACTTTTTTCTTTCTACGCATCGCAAAGATATCACGTCGATTTTTCTTAATAAACTTATGTAACTCCTGATATGCATTATAGGCTTTCTGAAAATTACTGTAAGTTTCTTCATCCGACACTAAATGTTCATTATCTTTCGCATGCTCCACTAACTCCGTGGCTTTATCTGACAATTCTCCATATTCGGCCATGCGTCTAAAATCTTCCTGGCTCCTGGGCTCAACCGAACAAATCATTTTGTCAAATTTTTCAGATTCTATCCGATAATACATATTAAGAAACTTATAACAGTCTCTGGCTATTCTGCTCATATGACTTTTGGCTTTCATTATTTGTTCATATGATTTTTCATCTGTATCAACAAAAAAGGCCCTGGCCACATGGTCATTTAATGCTCGAATCTCATTATATATCGGTAAAGGGAACTTTTCATATACCGCTTCTATCTCTGCTAATAATGGTTTAACCGGATCCTTATACTGTTGGTAAATTTTTTCTAACAAACGGAGATTTTCTTCGGTCATTTTGTCTTAACTTCCTATCCACTTCTTCCATTGTGATAAATCTTTTTTTATAAGCATACACCTGACCTCTGCCCAGAAGACGCTCATCCAAAATATAATCTGATATTGCATGCTTTACCTTTTTTGATATACTTGCATCGATATCAGAAAAATCCATATCTGCTATTTGTTCAACAGTTAAACCTGTCGTTTCATAAATATTATCCCGGCTCTTCGAATTTAGTACGAACATTATTTTCCCCATCTTAATCAGTTCCCAATTATAACAACAGAAAAGATTCTTGTTAATTGGTTTTTCTAATGTAGTATATCCGATTGTCTCTTAAAATATCATTGTGATTTTTACCAATAATTTCCTCAATATTTTTCACCATATCGGCAATCTCAACAGTTGTCAAATTCACATGGCTTTATTATAGATATAGGATTCTTTATTGTCAAGCATTTTCGAAAATATTTTCCGCAATAACAATCTACTCATTATCGCAAAAATATCTCTGATATTTTTCTTGCTTTTCTGAAAAATCTGTTTAAAATACCAAAAAATTGAATAAATTCCAACAATTACCGGTTCCAGGTTCTGTCAGTCACGGCACAGGATGCCGGACTGCAGGTGAAAAGGGAAGCAGGAAACCTCCGCCAACAGCCTTCCCTGCTTCGTGTAAGCGGTGTCATGGCAGACAGCAGATCGGTAATGTGGCCTGCAGAAATTCATCTGTTTGCAAAAACAAATTTTGCAGGTCAGCGGCAGGATTCTGAATCATCGGATTTTGCCGCGGTACGTTATTTCTATAGTTTCGCTGACACTCCATTTGCAGGAAGGCGCTGATCTTCATCGCAAAGGAGCGTTTTTTATGTCAGCAAAACTTCAGACGAACAAACCCATTGCCGTCAAAAGCAGCAGCTCAAACCTCTATGCCGCCCGGAACATGGAGCTTCCGGATTCTGTTGTTCACATCAGGGCAGGCGCGTTCCAGAACAAAAGGATCATTCGGTCTGTCCGGTTCCCCAAAACTCTCCGAACGATTGAAGCCCGGGCATTTTCCAGATGCACGGGAATCCGTCAGATCACTCTTCCTGACAGCGTGCGTGAATTGGGAGCCAGCGTTTTTTCAGGTTGTACGAAGCTAAAAAATGTTTCGCTTTCTTCCTCACTGAGAGAAATTCCGGAGGAAACGTTTCTGGAAGATTGTCGGCTTGAATCCGTAAGTTTTCCTCCTAGAAGCAGTCTGGTCCGAATCGGGGACGATGCTTTTTCGGGATGTACGTCCCTTGCCTCCCTGGAACTTCCGTCCGAATTAAAAGTGGTCGGAAGCCGGACCTTCTGCTGCAGAAGCCTGAAAACAGTTCACTTCCCGGATTCCCTGGAATTTATCGGACGGGAAGCATTCTATTCCTGCGGGCTGGGATTTTTAGAATTGCCGGATTCCCTTGTCTGGATCGGCGACAGCGCCTTCCACAAATGTACTTCTCTGACAGAAGTGCGTCTGCCCGAAAGCATCCGGCATATCGGAAAATGGGTCTTTCACGGCTGCAGGAATCTGAAATATCTGGAAATCCGCCACGATTCAGAGTATATCGGGCCGTGGATCATCAATAAGGCGGTCACCATCCGCTGTTATAAGGATTCTGCCGCGGACCGATACTGTCAGAAATCCGGTTTCAGGACAGAATATTTCTGACAGCCCGGCAGGGATTTCCAGTCCCACATTCCTTTCCCAAATCGGCTTTTATATAAAGGGATCTTTTCAAAATAATCACAGGTTATTTGTAATAGAACTGCTTATGCTGTCTGTTCCTGAAAGTAATCTGCGGAATTCTTCTCTGTCTCCTGCGCCTGTCCCGTTTTTTGCCGCAAAAAGGCCCCAGAAACCTTATAATCACTAGGAAATATAGTGTTTATAAGGCTTCCAGAGCCTGTCTAAACCAAAGATACTATTTTAATTAAAAACTTCGCTTACATGCCCAAGCGACTGTTGCTAACCTCAGCCTTCGGCTGACGCCTTGCCTTCGCTAAGCAACGCTGCATAGCTTCGTCCACGTACATCGCACAAGCGCCGCCTACCTCGGTTCCGTTTCACTCCACCTCGGTATCCGTGCGTCGCACAATAAATACAGAGGAAGCTTCGTGCAAATAAATTTGCCTCAGCTTCCTCTAGTATTTACTGCGCTTGTGCTAAACGCTTAGTTTCCAGCCATCTGCTTTGCAACCTCAGCCGCAAAATCCTCCTGCTTCTTCTCGATACCCTCTCCGGTCTCCCAGCGGACGAAGCTCTTGATCGTGATCTTCGCGCTGTTCGCCTTCGCGACGGAGTCCACGTAGGACTGAACGGACTGCTTGCCGTCCTCGGCCTTCACGTACACCTGGTCGAGCAGGCAGATCTCCTTGAGCTCCTTGTTGATGCGGCCGTTGATCATGCCCTCGATCACCTTCTCCGGCTTCGCGGCTTCCTTCGGATCGTTCTTGATCTGAGCCAGAAGAATCTCCTTCTCATGTGCGATGTAGTCCTCGCTGATCTCGCTTCTGTTCGTGTACTGCGGGCGGAGCGCCGCCACCTGCATCGCCACATTCTTCGCCATCTCGCGGATGTCGTCGTTCACCACGTCGGTCACCACGTCCACCAGCACGCCGATCTTGCCGCCCATATGCGTATAGGAAGCGACGAAGCCAGCGTCTTCGGTCACCTGGATGAATCTGCGGATGTTCATGTTCTCGCCGATCACCGCGATCTGGCCCGCCAGCGCCTCGTTCACTGTCTTCGTGGTATCAAACTTCCACGGCTCTGCAAGGAATTCCTCGATATTCGCAGCCTTCGTCTCCATCGCCTGCTCCGCGACCTGCGCCACGTAACCCTGGAACTTCTCATTCTTCGCGACGAAGTCGGTCTCCGCGTTGACCTCTACCGCGACAGCCTTCTTGCTGTCGTCGGAGACGATCACCTTCACGAGACCCTCAGCCGCGATCCTGCCGGCCTTCTTCTGCGCCGTCGCAAGTCCTTTCTCTCTCAGGAACTCGACCGCCTTGTCCATATCGCCGTCGGTCTCCGTCAGGGCCTTCTTACAGTCCATCATGCCGGCGCCCGTCATCTCTCTCAACTCTTTCACCATTCCTGCTGTGATTGCCATTGCGTTTTCCTCCATATTTTCTTATACTCGCACGAATGCAACAGGTAGTCCGCCTGCTGCATCCGCCGCACTGTTATTTTCTATTATCCGTCAATGCTCTGCTTACTCAGCGATCGCCTCTACCGGAGCTTCCTCCGTGTAAGCCTCTTCCTCATAATACTCTCCGCCGTCGGCCGGAACTTCCTCAGCGCCCTGCTTCGCCTCGATGACAGCGTCCGCCATCTTGGAAACGATAAGCTTGACCGCACGGATCGCGTCGTCGTTGCCCGGGATCACGTAATCCAGCTCTTCCGGATCGCAGTTCGTGTCGCAGATACCGATCAGAGTCACGCCGAGCGTGTGAGCCTCCTGCACGCAGATTCTCTCCTTCTTCGGGTCTACCACGAAGATCGCATCCGGGATCCGGCGCATCTCCTTGATACCGCCCAGGTTCTTCTCGAGCTTCTCCTGCTCCTTGCGCAGTGCGATGACCTCTTTCTTCGGAAGCACGTCGAAGGTGCCGTCCTCCGCCATGCGCTCGATGTCCTTCAGGCGCTTGATCCTGCTCTGGATCGTCTTGAAGTTCGTCAGCATGCCGCCGAGCCATCTCTCATTTACATAGAACATACCGCAGCGTTCCGCCTCGGTCTTGATCGCGTCCTGCGCCTGCTTCTTCGTGCCGACGAAAAGGATGCTGCCGCCGTTCGCCGCAATGTCCGCGACCGCCTTGCAGGCCTCGTCCACCTTACCCACCGACTTCTGAAGGTCGATGATGTAGATGCCATTGCGCTCCGTGTAGATGTACTCCGCCATCTTCGGGTTCCATCTTCTGGTCTGGTGTCCGAAATGGACGCCTGCTTCGAGTAACTGCTTCATTGAAATTACACTCATGTCTCTTCTCCTTTTTGGTTAGATTCTTCCGCATGTCTCACACTCACGGAGAGACCGGCCTGCCGCCGCGCGTCGATGATCGTGGATCGCAGATCGCAAGTCACGAATCAAGATCGCGGGCGCGCATTGCCGACACCGTCCCCGGAGTCCACATGCGTGTTTGATTTGCAGCCTTGATATTATAACATAAGGGCCTGCGCGACGCAAGCCCTAAATTTACTCCTGAAGCTCTGGAGCTTCTTTGAAGCTTTTCCGAATTTACTCCCGAAATCCCTCTGAACTTTTACTCTCTGCGCAGCGCCTCGATCGGATCAAGGTTCGCCGCTTTCACGGATGGCAGAAGCCCGAATACGATACCAATCAGCATCGAGAATACCACCGCGATCCCGGAGATCAGCACGTCGATGGACACCGCAACGCCCGAAATCTTATTGATCACCTGAGCCATGCCGATCCCGCTCGCCACGCCGATGATGCCGCCGATGCTCGTCAGCACGGCCGCCTCTGTCAGAAACTGCCCGAGGATCGAGCCCTTCCGGGCGCCGATCGCCTTCTTCAGGCCGATCTCGTTCGTGCGCTCCGTCACCGACACGAGCATGATGTTCATGACGCCGATGCCGCCGACCAGAAGCGAGATGCTCGCGATCCAGATCAGCTGATTGTTCGTGGCGGCGCTCATGTCCTGCAGCTTCTGCGCGCGCTGCAGCACGTCGTCCGCCTTGTATTTGTAATCCTTCTGGTATGAGGCAATCGTCGCGTTCAGGATATCTTCTGTGTCCTTACCGGCGTCCTCCATGTCGTCCACGCTGACTGCCTTCACAATGACGTTCTCCGGTTCGTCGTACTGGTACGCGACCGGCCACGTCGCCTTCGGCATGAAGAGATAACCGACCGCGTCCTCGTTCGCGTAGGTATAATAATCCTCCACGCTGGTGATGTTCGGCGTAAATTTTTTGATCTGGTCCACCACGCCGACGATCGTGAAAGGCTCTTTGCCGATCTCGATCGCCTTCCCGATCGGATTCTCATTTCCGAAGATATTGTCCGCCGCCGTCTGATCCAGGATCAGCACCTTGCGGAACTTCTCATAGTCGCTCTCGATAAAATTTCTTCCTGTGCGGATCGCGTATCCCACCGTGTCGAAATAGCTCGTATCGATCCCCCGCACGCTCGCATTCTGCAGCGACGTGTTCTGATAGTAAATATTTTCCGAATACTGCCGCTCGTTGTAGCGCGTGACATTCTCCACCGAATCGAGCGCCCGGATCTGGTCGCACACCTCCTCTGACACCTGCTGAAATCCGATCGGAGCCTGTGACCAGGAGTCGATATGATAATCGTAACCCTGCGTGTAGATCATGACCGACAGCGTATTGTTGCCGGAGCCGATCAGATTATTCTTGATCTGCTCGTTCGTTCCCTTGATCGTCGACGCGATCGAGATGATGGATGCGATACCGATGATGATGCCGAGCATCGTCAGGAAAGAGCGCATCTTGTGCGACCAGATTCCCTGAAACGACAGTCTTATGTTTTCAAGCAAGTCTTACACCTCCTGCTGCGACCGTTCCGTCCTCCCGCAGCTGACATCCGCTACATATAGGCGTCCTGCAGCTGGTCTACTTCTTTTGTCTTCGCGCCTTCCTTGACGTCCTTCCCGTACGGGAACGCGATGTGATCGTCAAATCCGAGACCTTCTTTGATTTCAATAGCATAGCCCGTATTCTGGCCTGTCTTGACGTACTGTTTCGTCAGGCTGCCATCGTCGCCTTCTTTGTATACGTAGGTCCTGCCGTCCACTTCCGTGCGGACGAAATAGTTCTCCAGATAGATAGCGTCATCCTGTCCTGGAGTCTTCCCCGAGAGGTAGATCTCCGCCTCCCCTTCCTCGATCCCTTCCGTATCTTCGATCAAGGCGTAGAACGGATAGTAGGAAGCGTTCGTGTTCTCCTGCCCGTAGCTCATGAACTGCCCGCTGGCGTCCGGATACTCGGAGACCTCCTTGATCACCGCGGTAAAGCCGACCCCGCTCATCGTCAGCATGCCCGAAATCGTATCACCGACGCTGAGCTTCTCAAGCGCAAGCTCGTTCATCGCGCCCTTCGCGTACAGCCCTTCCTCGTTCGCCACCTTGACGAAATAATCCTCATCCGACTCTCCGCTCTCGCTGCCGATGCTGACAACCGTTCCCTCCATCGTACTCTTGACAATCTTTCCGTCCACGATCCGCTGCTTCTGCTTCAGATCCAGCTCACTCTGCCGAATATCCAACTCACAGGATTTGATCTCGTTCTCCTTCTCGCGGATCATCTCCTTGAGCTCCTCGGCCGTATAGAGCGGCTCATCCCCGGGGTCTCCAAAATCGTCGCCGTAATCGCCGTAGCCCTCCGACATCGGCTCCGTTTCTTCTGTCCACAGCCCGTACTGCTTCATCGTCTCGGCAAAGGACGGATCGGTGTTCACTAGCGCCTGCTGCGCGTCACTCAGCTGGGAATACCTGCTCCAGATCTCCATGATCGCATTGTATCGCTCCGTCGCAGAAGCGTCCGGCGGAAGGCTCAGATATTCCTGGAACATCTGCATCACACTGTAAGCCGCAAGTGTGTCGCCAATGCTCATGAAATCTTTCGGCTTCTTCCGTTTCCCCTTCTTGGTCGTCTTCCACGGCTGCCCGGCCTGCTCAGCCTTGGCCGCCTGCTCGTCTTCCCAGCGCTTCTCAAGCTCCGCGCGCCAGGTCTCGCCGAGCCGCCAGTACGCGTCGGACGCCTGCTCCAGCAGCGCCTTGTCGAGCGCCGCAGAGTCGAGTCCGTCAAACATGGACCGCACATACAACAGACAGAGTTCCTTGTAATGCTCCGCAAGCTGCGTGACCTGGACACTCTTCCCCTGCTCAGTCAGGTAATTCTTCACGTTGTCTCGGAGCTGATAGGCCTCCATCTCGACCTCCTCCTCCGACGCTTCGTCCTGGATCTGCGTGGGCGCGATCGCGAGCCACTGCTGATAGAATACAATAGCTCCCTCAAGCTCCGTCAGGAAATCCTTCCCCTGCGCGGCGAAGGTCTGAGCTGCGTCCGCCGCGAGCAGCTTCTCCGCGTTTGCAAAGAAAGTAGCCACATAGCTGTCAATCGCATCCGGCGCATTCTGATAACGGGCCGTCGCGATCACGTCAAACGCCGGCATGACAAATGCCGCGTATCCTTTCGAGACGTCCTCGTCCGTCAGCTGAACCTTCTGATCTGTCGGTTCAGTTGTTTCAGCATCCTGTTCCGCGCTGTCCGTCGTTTCACTCTGTTCGGTCTGTTTGGTCTGGCCCTCCTGTCTTGCAGCTGCCGGCACAACACTCCAACCGGTGAAGGTGCGCGTCACATCGCTCATATCTGCGTTCAGGTATACCGTATCCCCGGTTTTGCACTCTCTTGTTTCCTCCTCCGAGGTACCCGGATCAATCACGACTTTATATGTAGTTTCCGGAGGCATATCCCCCTGATTTCCGGAGCCTTCCGATCCTTCCTGTCCCTCCTCGCCGTCCGGGGGCGCAGACTGCAGTGTCCGCACCGTGACGATCGTGTCATTCGTCTGTATCCCCTCGATCACATAATCGTCCGGATCCTCACTCGCCTCATTTTTCCGCGCAGGAATCGAACCGTCCACCAGAATCTCAGAGATCTCGTAGCCGCTCTCTGTCGCCACGCCAAAGACGATCTTGCCGTCCTCCGCCATGGCGATGGAGTTTGTCACGTCCTGTCCGTCCACTGTCGTGGAGGCGCCTTCCGCCACGTCGAATGTCACGGTATTCTCACGTACATCCTCTTCTGACTCGCCTGCATCCGTCTGCTGTCCGGCCTCCGCTCCTTCCTCCGGCTGACCGTCCGCGTTTCCTTCCGGCTGCTGCGCGTCCTGGCCGTTCCCTTCCTGGGAAGTCTCCTCTGTCGTCTCTTCGCCTGACGGGACGTCGCCCGCCTGCGGCTCTCCGCCATCGGAACCGTCCTGCTGCTCTGGCGCGTCTCCGGCCAGAGCCTTCAGCTCCTCGTATTTGTCAAAGTTCTCCAACGCATCCTGCTGCTTCGTAGCCAGCAGATCGTATGCTTCCCGGATCTTTTCAACCGCGCCCGCGAGCTCGGATCCTTCGAGCTCCTGCGCCTCATCAATAAGCATCTCGACGTATTCCGCCTGATATGCGTTCAGCGTCTTGACCCGCTCTTTCAGGATGTCGATCTCCTCCTTGCTGAGCGCTTCCCTGACGGAACTTTTCAGAGCGTACGAACGAATCTCCTTCACGGAGCCGTCCTCCTGCTCTTCCTCTGTCGTTTTCTCCTCCGCGAGGTTCTTGCGGTAGTAGGCTACTGCCTGCTCGATCGCCTCGCCTACATCCTCCGCCTTTAGCTGATCCTCGCATGCGAGAAACGTCGCCTGAAGCTCCAGCACCAAGCGCTCAAAGCTCAGCACGCTGCTCTCGACGGTGGGCGGCTCTCCATCCGTGTCGTCCCCCTCTACTTCCTCTACATCAAAAATCTCGATCCCGTCCTGCGCACCGGCGTCCGGGTTCCCCGCATCCGTTCCAGTGTCGCCAGGCGCCGGACCCTCTGTCTCTTCCACGATATCATCCGGGACGACTGTCTGCGGCTCCGTCTCGTCGGCGGAGGCTGTCAGCGTGAACAAGTCGCGCGTCAGCGAGGCGCTCGCCGGAGTCTTCTTCAACTCATCCAGCTCCTTCTCAAGCCTCGTCATCGTCAGCTCATTCGTCTGCAGCTCCAATTGCTGCATCTCTAGCTCCAGCTCAGGAAGCGTCATATCATAAGAAAACAGCGGCGTCCCCTCTTTCACCTTGTCGCCCTGCTTCACAAAGATCTTATCGATCCCGTATTCTTCGTCTAAAGTCACCGTCTGCGCGACCTGGGAAGTAACGGATCCGTAGATCGTCTGCTGCTCATCCATGCCGAAATAACCCATAGAGACATTCGCGACGGGAACGACTTCCACCGGATTCTTCTGGCTCTGTGTAGCATAGTACGCACCGTAACCGGCGCCGCCCACCAAAGCGGCAGTCACCACAACACTGATCAATACCGTTCTCAGCTTCATTGTCCGTCCTCCCCTTTCTGTTCCGCAAGCTCACCGTCAAAGATCGTGACCACTCTCTTCGCGTATCCGGCGATCCCGCTGTCATGCGTGATCATGATCACGGTGACTCCCTCGTCGTTCAGCTTCTGAAACAATTCCATCACCTGCTTGCTCGACCTGGAATCGAGCGCGCCGGTCGGCTCATCCGCAAGCAGAATGTCCGGCTTGTTCACCATCGCGCGCGCGATCGCCACTCTCTGCTTCTGTCCGCCGGAAAGCTGCGTCGGCTTAAATGTGACACGGTCCTCCAAGCCGACGCGTATGAGCGCCTCTTTCGCCTTCGCACGGCGCGCTCTCTTGCGGACGCCCGCGTAGATCAGCGGAAGCGCCACATTGTCCAGCGCGGTCATGCGCGGCAGAAGCTGGAAATTCTGAAACACAAACCCGATGTTGTGCAGCCTGACGTCCGCCAGCTGCCGTTCATTCAATGCCAGGACATTCTGCCCTGTCAGCTCGTAACTGCCTGAAGTCGGGCGATCGAGGCAGCCGATAATGTTCATCAGCGTGGATTTTCCGGAACCGGACGGCCCCATGATCGCCACGTACTCGCCCTTTTCCACGTTCAGGCATACATCCTTCAAAACAGGGACAGTCATTTTGCCCTGAATATAATCCTTGTATATATGCTCCAGTCTGAGGATCAAAAGAACCCCTCCCCTGTATCAGTTAATCTACCGCGATACGGCCCGGCTATTCTTCCTCTTCATAGTCCGCGTCATCCATGCTCGCATCCATATCGTCATAGTCCGCGTCGTCCATGCCCGCGTCCATATCGTCATAGCCCGCGTCGTCCATGCCCATATCCATATCGTCATAGCCCATGTCCATACCGCTCATGTCCATATCGTCAAGGCCCATGTCCATGCCGCTCATGTCCATATCGTCAAGGCCGGTATCATCTGAGGCTTCATCTCCGCTGTCGTCCGTGAAATCGTTGTAAATCACCGGATCTCCCTCCGATATGGTGTCCATCGGATAGGCAATGTAATCCTCCGGCGCGAGACCGTCGAGGATCTGATACTCCATGAGCTCCTCATCGTAATCCCCGAGCGTGATCGCGTGCTTCTCGATCGTGTTGGAAGAATTCGCCCACCACACATAGGCGCCGTCGTCCTCCTGCATGATGTAGTACTCCTCCAGCCACATACCTTCCTTCTTCTCACTCTGCCCGTCGTCCGCTTCCATATATACATGCTGCCCGAGGATCAGGCCTTCGGAATCTTCCAGCTCGACATAAAACTTATAGCTGGAGGATCCGGCCTCATTCCCCATACTGGAGTAATAATTGTTCTCCTCATCCTCCTCCTTGTTGTCCGTGTCGATCTCCGTCACTGTGCCGTGCCAGGTCTGCGTGTCGTCCACGCGGGAGTGCACAAGCATCTCCATGCCCTCCTGGATCAGCTGCAGATTCTGCTCGTTCGCAGTGCCCTTGATCCGAAAATCACCAACCGCCAGAATCGTTATGTAGGCGGAATCTCCGCTTGAGCTGCCGTAATAATCCTGCGAACTGCTGCCCGGATCATTGATCTTCTGAATGATGCCGCCCATCTCCGCGGTCACTGTTGCGTTGTCGATCGTGTCTTTGAGCTGCTCCATCTCCATCTGCTTGCTCTTGATATCGTACTCATACTGTTTGATCTCATTCTGGGACGACAGGATGCTCGTCGTGATCATGAGCTGGTCTTCCTTGTCCGCAGTCTTTTTCTGCTCCTCGTACTCCTCGATGCTCTGCTTGGCAAGCTCGATGTCGCTCTCAGCCTTCTCGATATCGATCTCCGCCTGGGCAAGCTTATCTTCATCTTCCCGCGTGTCGTAAGTAAAAAGGCGCTGTCCCTCCTTGACCTCGTCCCCCTCCTTGACGTAGCACTTTTTCACAGTGCGCTCGTTCTCGAGCTTCACTTCGAGCGTCGCCTGCGGACTGACCTCGCCGCCGAAGCGCTCGATCAGACCGGTGCCCGCGCCGTATCCCGTGATCGTGGAAACCGAATCCACGTACACAGCATTCTCCGCGTCGGAGGAGACGCGCTCCTCGGAACCCGCCTTCTTCTCAAAATAGAAATGATACACGCCATATCCGGCTCCCCCGAGTATGCCGAGAACCAATATGACGATAATGAACTTCTTCATTCTGATACTCCCCTTCAGCTTGATTCATTCCTATAACACTATACCACAACTTAATCGAAAAAAAAGAGATTTTTTCTTAAGACTTCTTAAAAACACTAAATTTTCACATTTTGGACACATCAAAACACAATTTCTGGTAGTAAGCAACATAATTGCGCTCCGTCAATCCCGGAGAGGCCGCATCGCCTCGCCCACAACGCAAAAACACCTCCGGACGGATCCCTCTCCCGAATCCTTCCGAAGGTGCGCTTTTTCTTATTACTTCCGGCAAGCCGTCTCGTGTCAACATCTTAAAGCGCCGCGTCAGATCAGCGGATACTTCTCCGTCAGTCCTTTCACGATCGTCTTTGCTTTCTGCTCACAGCCGTCCTCATTCTTCAGCATGCACGCGATCGCCTCTGCGATCTGGTCCATGTCGGCCTCGTTCATGCCGCGCGAGGTGACCGCCGGCGTCCCGAGCCGAATGCCGCTCGTCACGAACGCGGACTGCGGATCGTTCGGGATCGTGTTCTTGTTGCAGGTGATGTTGACACTGTCAAGCAGATGCTCGGTCTCCTTTCCGGTACGTCCCACGCTCGTGAGGTCCACGAGCATCAGGTGGTTGTCCGTGCCGCCGGAGACGATCTTTACGCCGCGGCTCATCAGGCCCGCGCAGAGCGCTTTCGCGTTCTTCGCCACATTCTCCTGATAAGTCTTGAACTCCGGCTGTAGCGCCTCGTGCAGGCAGACCGCCTTGGCCGCAATCACATGCATCAGCGGGCCGCCCTGCGTGCCCGGGAAGATCGCCTTGTTGAAATTCGCTTCCTTCGCAAACTCCGCACTCGAGAGAATCATGCCCCCGCGCGGTCCGCGCAGCGTCTTGTGCGTCGTCGTGGTCGTCACATGCGCATACGGGATCGGACTCGGATGGATCCCGGCCGCCACAAGTCCCGCGATGTGCGCGATGTCCACCATCAGGTACGCGCCGACCTCGTCCGCGATCTCGCGGAACTTCTTGAAATCTATGACGCGCGCGTAGGCGCTCGCGCCCGCCACGATCAGCTTCGGGCGGCACTCCAACGCGATCTTGCGCACGTTCTCGTAATCGATCACGCCGTCGTCATTCACTCCGTATGGGACAATATTGAAATACGCGCCCGAGAAATTCGCGGGACTCCCGTGGCTCAAATGTCCGCCGTGCGCGAGGTTCATTCCCATCACCGTATCGCCCGGCCTAAGCAGCGCAAAAAACACCGCCATGTTCGCCTGCGCGCCGGAGTGCGGCTGCACGTTCGCGTACGTGCATCCGAACAGCTTCATCGCGCGGTCCCTGGCCAGATCCTCAACCACGTCCACACACTCGCAGCCGCCGTAGTAGCGCTTGCCCGGATACCCTTCCGCGTATTTGTTTGTCAGCGGACTTCCCATCGCCGCCATCACAGCCTTCGACACCCAGTTTTCGGAAGCGATCAGCTCGATATGGCTGTTCTGCCGCTCCTGCTCCGCCACGATCGCGTCGGCCACCTCCGGGTCCACGCGCCTGACCTCCTCAAGTGAATACATCTCTTCGTCCTCCTGTCGGTATTTTGTTGCCACCATTCTCTCCGTAATCATCGACGCAAATCCATTTCTTTCAGGCACACGCCCTTCCGCCGCCTGAAAGTGTTTCGATCGAATCCGGACTGTGACAAGCGCAAAATATGCGTCCCATCCGGCGACGCATTTTTCCGTTTACGCAGCACAGCCCTTTCTGCGCCGTAAACACAATAGTGTTTTCATCTTACTTTGCTTAGGCAGAGATGTCAAGAGCTTTCCGAACCAAATTTTCTGTCTTTCTCTGTAAAACATTTGTGCACATTTGCCGTACACAATTAGCTTGTTTTTCCTTGTATTACTAGCGCATAATGGATTTTATAATTGTTCGCGTCCATAAATCTATAAAAAGTCTGGACAAGTTTCTCTTTTTTGTCAAGAAAAAATCGGCAGATCCGTATAAATGGGTTCTGCCGATTTTCTATATCTTTATTCTACTGTAATTTTACATTTAGCTTTTTTCTTTCCAACCATAACAGTGATTGTTGCTTTACCTTTCTTTTTTGCCACAATTTTTCCTTTCCTTGTCACAGTTGCCACCTTTTTATTGGAAGATGTATATTTTACTTTCTTTACACAAGTAATTGGGGTTATTGTAGGCTTTAAAGTAAATACTTTCCCTTTCTCCAAAGACACTGACGCTTTATTTAACGTGACTTTTGTACAGTCCACAGCCTTTTTCTGCACCTTTACGGTTATTTGCTTTGACAGGCCGCTTTTTAATGTTACGGTAATAGTTGCTTTTCCCGTTTTAGATCGCGCAGTAATTTTTCCTTTGCTATTTACTTTTACAATTTTTGTATTGCTCGATTTCCAAGACTTTACCGAATCCCCTTTCGCTAATCCGGTTGCTTTTATCTTTTTAGTAGACTGCTTCGTTTTCAGCTTTATAGATGAAGCAGTAAGTTTTATAGTCGGTTTAAGCTTCGCAATATCTTGCTTTTCAACTTTATTACAAATTGAGCAAGTACGTTGCTGTTCTCCCTGCGCCAACACTGTCGGCTGTTTTATAATTTTCCACTCCGACCACTTATGTTCCTTTTCCACTGTTTCACCCGTCGACGCCAGTATATTATCTATATTACCATCACCGTTATTGTCCTCTCCAATTGTAAGACTTTTTTCATCCTCGTTAATCTGATAACTTTTTTCTGCATCCAACCCATCGACGGCTACATTCAGTCTCTCTCCATTGGCTTCTGTCGTTACGTTTAGACTCTCTATCCCCTTAATAGCGTACCCATTTTCTGTTTCACTCATCGTGACGCTTCCACTTTGCGACAATCCATCAACGCTGAACGAACGTACTAAATCCGCATCTATACGATTATTTATAATCGAAATTTCACCAACCTTCTTAAGCTGTGCTACAATCTGATCGCCGTTATCCTTCAAACCGATAGAAACCTCCGCCGGAACGTCAACAGATACAGTATACTCTCGATCATCTCCGCATAAGGTGGTTTCTTTGAATGCAGTATTGTCACTATTAAGCGTTATACTATTCGCATCTGTCCAATACAAATAGTAATTTTGATCCAGATTATCACCGGAAACAGTTATTATCGGAGTTAGCGTTTTTCCATTTCCATCACTACCTTGGTATGTTTCGCTTCCGTTTAATGTAAAAGAATTCATTTTTGTAGATAATAAATTCTCCTTTTCCTGATAGTTACCTGTTGCCATTGCAATAGAAATATCACCAGTCATGTCAATAGGCGTATACCAAATCGTATCATAGTATAATTTTGAATACATATCCAGAGACGAACTATTAATTTCCCAATCAATCCATTCCCCAGAAAGCATTTTTTTCATATCCAAATAGCAATAACTGCTAGGATCATTACAATCATATAGTAACACCCTACACCCTTCTTCTGTGTATTCCATAGATATCGGAAGTAATGCATGTCCACCCCCACGAACTGAATTTTTCACCCCCAAAATAATCGGACTTCCATTATTATTTAGATAATCATAAATTTTATTATAAACCTCTGTCAAAGATGGTGAAGTGTTTCTAGCCTTCTGCACGACAGATGTATATTGATATATTTGCATATATTGCATATAATCCAATAATGATATTCCTCCCAATGTTTTATCCCGAATATCGGCCTTAGATAAGCTGTTGCCAGAAACAATATTATGTATTGTGCTATATTTTTCATCCCAAGCGGCAGTAGCATAGCACATTCCAAAACAAATTCCCCTAGTCCCATCATCCCCCTTCCTTACCCGGTCAGCTTTCCATAGGCCAAAAAAGGTTCTATATTTATCTATCAAAATTTCACTTGTAACATTCGTAGTAGTCACTATATCTGTAGGTATTGTACGGAAATACCAAAAATTCCTATCATTACAACTTTCATTGCAGGTTCCATCTTCAAATCTGACAACATCTTCAGATAGGACCACATAAATGTCTGTATCCGACGGCATTACATCTTGTGGTGCAATAAAAATATCCAGTGCTCTCTTTTCCTCATTATATGAGAAATAGGAACCTCCTTTACTCATCTCCTTTTTTACTTCGAGAATTTTATCGTTTTTTCCCTCATCGAAAAAAGTCACTGTTCCATTTCCCAACGGATTATCTGCATCTATTGGTTTGTCAAATGTGATTCTATAATTATTTCCCCAACATAACGCTGTAGAATAACCATTTTCCGGTATCGTAGCAGAAACTTCACTATTAACCTCAATAGCTTCAAATGGTATGTTATTATCGGTAGCATAAGTTTCTGCATAGGAATTAGCATAGCCATATATTGTTAGGTCATCACACATATAAAAAGCATGGGTTCCAATACTTTTCACGCTTTTAGGAATAACCACCTTCTCCACATTGCAGACAGATCCATAGGAGCCACCGGCACATATATAATCTGGTATTTTAGTCATTCCGCTCTCAAAAATTACTTCTTTAAGGCTTTCACAACCGGCCAATGCCCCGCCATAATAATCGCTTGATATATATCCGGCATAGGATACATTTCGGGGAATCGTTATGCTGCTGATTGACGTGCCTGCAATTACGCCGAAACTTCCTAATCTTGTCAAACTCTCCGGAAATGTCAATGATTTTAATGCCGTACATCCTGAAAACACATTTTCACCTATACTTGTCACATTCTCGGAAAGTTGGATGTTTGTCAGATTTGTGCATCCTAAAAATGCTGATTCACCAACACTTGCCGTATATCCCTTCGTACTATTATAATTCATAATTACATTTGTTAATGCTCCACAATAAGAAAATGCGCTTTTACTTATTTCCGTTATTGTGTCTGGAAATGACATTGATGTTATTTGAGAACAGTCGCGAAACGCACCATCTCCAACCGTCTTTATGCGAGATGGCAGACTACTAATAACTAATTTCTCACATTTACTAAACGCATGACTTCCAATCTCGGTAACGCTATTCGGAATAACTACCTTCTCCACATTGCAAATAGATCCATAGGAACCACCGGCACATATATAATCTGGTATTTTAGTCATTCCGCTCTCAAAAATTACTTCTTTAAGGCTTTCACAACCGGCCAATGCCCCACCATAATAATCGCTTGATATATCCCCGGCATAGGATACATTTTGGGGAATCGTTATGCTGCTGATTGACGTGCCTGCAATTATGCCGAAACTCCCTAACCTTGTCAAACTCTCCGGAAATGTCAATGATTTTAATGCCGTACATCCTGAAAACGCATTTTCACCTATACTTGTCACATTCTCAGAAAGTTGGATATCTGTCAGATTTGTGCATCCTAAAAATGCTGATTCACCAACACTTGCCGTATATCCCCTCGTACTATTATAATTCATAATTACATTTGTTAATGCTCCACAATAAGAAAATGCGCTTTTACTTATTTCCGTTATTGTGTCTGGAAATGACATTGATGTTATTTGAGAACAGTCGCGAAACGCACCATCTCCAACCGTCTTTATGCGAGATGGCAGACTACTAATAACTAATTTCTCACATTTACTAAACGCATGACTTCCAATCTCGGTAACGCTATTCGGAATAACTACCTTCTCCACATTGCAAATAGATCCATAGGAACCACCGGCACATATATAATCTGGTATTTTAGTCATTCCGCTCTCAAAAATTACTTCTTTAAGGCTTTCACAACCGGCCAATGCCCCACCATAATAATCGCTTGATATATCCCCGGCATAGGATACATTTTGGGGAATCGTTATGCTGCTGATTGACGTGCCTGCAATTATGCCGAAACTCCCTAACCTTGTCAAACTCTCCGGAAATGTCAATGATTTTAATGCCGTACATCCTGAAAACGCATTTTCACCTATACTTGTCACATTCTCAGAAAGTTGGATGTTTGTCAGATTTGTGCATCCTAAAAATGCCGAATCTCCAATTTGGGTAATCGTATCTGACATATAAATATCTCTAATTATTGTATTACTTTTAAAAGCGTTCGCCTCCACTGTGGTAACCGTATACGTACCAATTGTTTTCGGTATTGAAACAATCGTTGATCCTCCGATATAACCAGTAATCTTGGCATCATCTCCAGACAATGTATAAGTAAAATCTTCGTACAATAAATCATTTGCAGAAAAGTCGATTGGTGCAATCACCCCTTCTTCCTGTATCTCTATACTATTTTCATCAACTATTTCAATATCTGTGATTTCTGTATCTTGCATTAAATCCAAATCGGATTCTTTCTCCGTTTCTGTCTCTAAACCTTGAATAGGTTCGACAGTATCATTCGGATTTTCTACATCCTCACCAGACATATTTTTGCTATCATCAGTTGTTTCTCCAATTATTATTTCCGTAGTTTGCGTTGAATTTGAAAATGATCCTTTCTCCGTCTCTGTTTCTATATTTTGAACAGATTCCATCGTTTCCCCCAAATCACTTTCTTCAATATCTGTAATATTTGTTCCAAGCCCATCAACAAATATAACATCATCTTCAGCCATAACACTGGTACAATTTCCTATCATCATTATGACACTCACAAAAAATACTAGCACCCTTTTCTTCAACATGTACTCTACCTTCCTCTCCCTATATTCTTATATAAACAAAGCATCAATTTTAAATTTACGTTTTATTTTACTGCAAAAAACGTATATGGTCAATCTCTATTCGCTCCCTTTTGGGATATATTTTATCTACTAATCCTACCTATTATATTTCCCAGTTGGATATTAAAATTGATACAAATGGGGGATGATAAATGAATGTACAAAAAAGAATCAAAAAGCTAATGGATGACAGAAATTGGACAGAATATCGTTTATGCAAAGAATCCGGCTTAGCGTCTTCCACTATTACTAATATGTTCAGACGGAACAATGCCCCGACACTACCAACATTAGAAGCTATATGTCATGCTTTTGGTCTAACATTATCACAATTTTTTTCCGAGGGAGACGAAATTGATTTATCTGATGAGCAAAAACACTTATTGTCACGATGGGGTTCCCTCACCGATATACAAAGAGAATTACTTCTTGGTCTTATGGAAACAATGTGATATAAAGCTAGTATTAAGAAAAGGCAGTCAACATGGCTGCTTTTTTCCTGCGTATTTTTTGCCTGTGCACCTTTAACACTGGCGCTACTTCCCCACCTCCAGATGGAACATCAGCACGGACAACACCGTCATCCCGGCGGTCTCCGTGCGCAAGATCCTTCTGCCCAGCGTGAGCGGCTGTATGCCCGCCGCGCGCGCAAGCTCTATCTCCTGTTCGTCAAAGCCGCCCTCCGGCCCGATGAAAACCGCCACGGACTCGCCCGGCTCAATCCCGGCGATCAGCTCCCGCGTCCGCTCCATGTCCTCTGCAAGCTCGTACGGAATCAGCTTCTTATCAAACTGCTTTGCGTACTCCACCGCCTCGGCAAAGTTCATGACGCGCGTCACCTCGGGCACGATCCCGCGCTTTGACTGCTTGGCCGCGCTCTCGGAGATCGCGTTCCAACGCTTCCGCTTCGTCTCCTCCTTCTTCGCGTCCAGGCGGACGACCGCGCGCTTTGTCGCCATCGGAACGATCTCGGCCGCCCCGAGCTCCACCGCCTTCTGGATGATCAGCTCCATCTTGTCACCCTTCGGCAATCCCTGAAACAGGCAGACCCGCGAGGGCAGCTCCGCGCCGGACTCCTCCACCCACATGATCTTCGCGGTGACGCAGTCCTCCTCAATTTTCTCGATCTCACAGCGGTATTCCTTCCCGTCCTCCCCGCCGCTCACCGTGATCTGCTCTCCCGGCCGCATGCGCAGGACGTTCCGAATGTGATTCACATCCCCGCCCGTGATGTGGACGGACTTCCCACCTATCTGTTCAGGCGTTAAAAAGAAGTGATGCATATGATTCTCCTTATTTATGCTTTCCGCGCCGTCACCGACACCCACTCCCCCTGGTGCGTGACCTCAAGAAGCTCCAGCCCCGCCGCCTTCACGGCCTCGACGACCGTCTCTTCCTTCTCCTCGATGATCCCCGACGTGATGTAGATTCCGCCCGGCTTCAGCTGGTTCACGATGACCGGCGTGAGCGGCAGGAGCACATCCGCCAGAATGTTCGCTGTGACGATATCGTACTTCCCGTAGCCGACCGCGTCCTGCACCTGCTTGTCATCGATGATGTTCCCGATCATGACGTCCATGTCGCCCTCCGGGATTCCGTTCGCCTCGAGGTTCTCTTTCGTCGCGCTGATCGCGCAGGGATCGAGGTCTGTCCCGACCGCGTGCTTTGCGCCAAGCTTCAGCGCGACGATCGACAGAATGCCGCTGCCCGTCCCCACGTCCAGAAGCTCCGTCTTTGGCGTCACATATTTCTTCAGTTGACGCATGCACAGCTGTGTGGTCTCGTGCATTCCCGTCCCGAACGCGGTGCCAGGATCGATGTGGATCACCAGCTTGTCTTTGTCTTCCTCTTTCATCTCCTCCCACGAGGGGATGATCAGGATGTCGTCCACGTAAAACTGATGGAAATATTCCTTCCAGTTGTTGATCCAGTCCTTGTCCTCGGTCTGCCCGCGCGTGATCGTTCCCTCGCCGATATCCATGAACATCCGCAGCGAATCCAGCTCCTCCTGCACGCGCGCGAGAACCGCCTCACAATCCGCGTCCTCCTCCAAATAGAAGCTCAGATACGCGATCCCGTCGTCCTTGGGCCCCTCCGGCAGAATGTCTACGAACATCTGCTTCTTGTCCGATTCCGAGAGCGGTACCTTGTCCTCGATCTCGACTCCCTCCACCCCGGCGTCCGCCAGCGAAGAGATCACGATATCCTCGGCTTCTGTCAATGTCTTTAATGTAAATTTATTCCAGCGCATACAAACCTCCGTGTCTGCCTTATATCACAAACAGCCGCGTATAAACGCGGCGTTTGCATTAGTCCTCAAATGTCTCTTTCAACTTATCTACAAAGCTCTTCTTTTTTCCTTTTTCACCCTTCTTATCCGCGTTCGCGGTCTGGTTCAGACTGTTGCCCGTCGCCTGGTCGAACTCACGCAGCGCCTGCTTCGCCGTCTCGTTCAGCCGCGTCGGCACCTGGATCACGAGCGTCACGTAGTGGTCGCCGCGCACGTTCTTGTTGCGCAGGGACGGGACGCCCTTGCCCTTGAAGCGCACCTTTGTGTCGGTCTGTGTGCCCGGCTTGATCGTGTACATGATGTCGCCGTCTACTGTGCTGATACGTATGTCTCCGCCGAGCGCCGCCTGCGCGAAGCTCATTGGCACCGTTGAATAGATGTTCATATCCTGGCGCTCGAACGTCGGATGTCTGCCGACGATCACCTCGACGAGCAGATCGCCTCTCGGTCCGCCGTTCGTCCCTGGCTCGCCTTTCTCACGGATGCGGATGCTCTGTCCGTTGTCGATGCCGGCCGGAACCGTCACCTTGATCTTCTTCCGGCTGGAAGTATAACCGGTGCCGGAGCAATGCGGGCATTTCTCCTTGACGATCTTACCGCTGCCGTGACAGTCCGGGCAGGTCTGCACATTCTGCACCGTACCGAACAGCGACTGCTGCGTGAAGACGACCTGGCCTCTGCCGCCGCACTTCGGGCAGGTCTCCGGCGAGGTGCCGGGCTTCGCGCCGGTGCCGTGGCAGTGCGTGCATTCGTCCTTCAACGTCAGCTCAATCTCCTTCTCACAGCCGAAGACCGCCTCCTCGAAGCTAATGCGCACGCTCGTCCGCAGGTTCGCGCCCTGCATCGGCCCGTTGGAACCGCCGCGGCGTCTGCCGCCGCCGAAGAGATCGCCGAAAATATCGCCAAAGATATCGCCCATATCCCCGCTGAAATTGAATCCGTCGAAGCCGCCGAAGCCGCCCGGACCGCCCTGCTCGAACGCGGCGTGACCGAACTGGTCGTACTGTCTGCGCTTCTCCGGGTCGCTTAAGACCGCATATGCCTCCGACGCTTCCTTAAATTTTTTCTCCGCCTCAGCGTCCCCCGGATTCATGTCCGGATGATATTTCTTTGCCAGAGCACGGTATGCTTTTTTCAAGGCCGCGTCATCCGCGTTTTTGTCCACGCCGAGGACTTCGTAATAATCACGTTTGCTCTCCGCCATACTCCATTAACCTCCCGAACCGCCTGACACGGTCACTGTTCTTAAAAGAAAATTTCGGAATTTACTCAACGATGCCCCTGAAGTTTACCGCTCCAGGGGTATCGCATTTCTTATCATCTATCTGGAAAACATATTCGCCGTATCTGTCATTTCTCACTTCATTATGACCGTGACCGGCTCTCGGTAAAGATATGCCTTCCGTACTACTTCGCGGTCCTTCGCATCCCGCTTATACCTCTCTGTAATCTCCGTCCACGACGTCGTCGTCCTGCGGTGCGCTGCCGCCTGCCGCGCTGCCCATGTTCGGATCCGGGCCCGCTCCTGCCGCGCCTGCTGCACCCGCAGCTCCCTGCGCCTGCTCGTAGACCTTCGCGAAGAGCTTCTGCGCGCTCTCCATCAGCTTCTCCTTGCCGGCCTTGAGATCCGCGATCTGCGCGTCCGTCATCTCCTCCGGATTCGTCTTCTCGACGAGCTCCTTGAGGGCGTTCAGATCCGCCTCAACCGTCGCTTTATCGGACGCGTCGATCTTGTCGCCCACTTCCTCGAGAGCCTTCTCGGTCTGGAATACCATCGCGTCGGCGTCGTTTCTCGTGTCGATCGCTTCCTTCTTCTTCTTGTCCTGCGCCTCGTACTCCGCAGCTTCCTTCACCGCCTTGTCGATCTCCGCGTCGGACATGTTGGAACCGGACGTGATCGTGATGTGCTGCTCCTTGCCGGTGCCGAGATCCTTCGCGGACACGTTCACGATGCCGTTCGCATCGATGTCGAATGTAACCTCGATCTGCGGCACGCCTCTTCTTGCAGGCGGGATCCCGTCCAGACGGAACTGGCCGAGGGACTTGTTGTCCTTCGCGAACTGACGCTCGCCCTGCACGACGTGAATATCCACTGCGGTCTGGTTGTCGGCCGCGGTCGAGAACACCTGGCTCTTCTTGGTCGGGATCGTCGTGTTGCGCTCGATCAGCTTCGTCGCGACGCCGCCGAGCGTCTCGATGGACAGCGACAGCGGAGTGACATCCAGAAGAAGGATATCGCCTGCGCCCGCGTCGCCCGCAAGCTTGCCGCCCTGAATGGAAGCGCCCAGCGCCACGCACTCATCCGGGTTCAGACTCTTGTTCGGCTCATGGCCGGTCAGCTGCTTTACCTTATCCTGCACAGCCGGGATACGTGTGGAACCGCCCACAAGGAGCACCTTGGAGAGCTCGCTCGCGGAGAGGCCCGCGTCCTTCAGCGCATTCTGTACCGGGATCACAGTCATCTCTACGAGGTCGTGTGTCAACTCGTCGAACTTCGCTCTGCTCAGATCCATCTCGAAGTGCTTCGGACCGGTCTCATTCGCCGTGATGAACGGAAGGTTGATGTTGGTCGTAGTAGAGGAGGAGAGCTCCTTCTTCGCCTTCTCGGCCGCCTCCTTCAGTCTCTGCAGCGCCATCTTGTCGGCGGAGAGATCGATGCCTTCCTTGTTCTTGAAGTCCTGAATCATGTAGTCCGTGATCTTCTGGTCGAAGTCGTCGCCGCCGAGACGGTTGTTGCCGTTCGTCGCGAGCACCTCGATGACGCCCTCGCCGATCTCGATGATCGATACGTCGAAGGTACCGCCGCCGAGGTCGTAGACCATGATCTTCTGCTCTTTCTCATTGTCGAGGCCGTACGCCAGAGCTGCGGCCGTCGGCTCGTTGATGATACGCTTCACGTCCAGGCCCGCGATTTTGCCCGCGTCCTTCGTCGCCTGACGCTGCGCGTCGTTGAAGTAGGCCGGAACGGTGATGACTGCCTCCGTCACCTTCTCGCCGAGGTAGTTTTCCGCGTCCGCCTTCAGCTTCTGAAGGATCATCGCGGAGATCTCCTGCGGAGAATACTTCTTGCCGTCGATCTCAACGCGGTAGTCGCTGCCCATATGTCTCTTGATCGAAGAGATCGTGCGGTCCGCATTCGTCACGGCCTGGCGCTTGGCGGACTCACCGACAAGACGCTCGCCGCTCTTGGAAAATGCTACGATGGACGGAGTCGTTCTCGACCCCTCCGTGTTCGTGATGACGACAGGCTTACCGCCCTCCATCACTGCCACACAGCTGTTTGTGGTTCCCAGATCAATACCGATAATTTTACTCATAATAATTTCCTCCTTCTTACTTTCCTATTTATCTGTAAATCCTTGTTGTCTTATACCTTGCCGCCCTGCATCGGGCGATCCTTTGACTCTCTTATTATCTGTGATTTGTTGCCTGAGCTTCCGTTCAATTCGCGACTTTCACCATGCTGTGACGCACCACGGAATCATGGTAGAGATAGCCCTTCTGGAACTCCTCGACGACGGTATTCTCTCCGGCCTCCTCGTCCTCCACATGCATCACCGCGTTGTGGAAATTCGGATCAAATGGCTTGCCGACCGCCTCGATCGCTGTGACCCCGATACCCTCGAGCGTCGTCAACATTTGCCGGTAGACCTTTTCCATGCCCTGCACGAAGGGATCCTCCTTCTGCTCTTCAGACAGCCCCGCGAACCCGCGCTCAAAGTTGTCGATCGTCGGCAGTATCTTCTCGATCACGCTCTTCGCGCCGATCTCATACATCGCCGACTTCTCCTTCTCGGAGCGCTTGCGGAAGTTGTCAAACTCGGCCATCTGCCGCTGTACCCGATCGGTCAACTCCTCAATCTGCTGGTCTCTCTTATCCTTCTTTTTCTTCCCGAACAGGCCTCTGCGAACGTTCCCGTCCTGTCCCTGGCTCTCTGTATCCCCATCGTCTGAGGACTCCCCGTTTTCGGGATCACTGCCCTCACCCGAAACATCTTCCGTTGCTCCGCTTTGGGAATCTTCTTCCTGTCCGTCTTCGGCTTCGTCACTTGCGGAAGCGCTGTCCTCGTCCCGGCCGTCCCCGCCGTTCTTCGACGCCTCCTGACTCATTCCAGCTGAAGCTTCAACCTCCGCACTCTCCGATGTCTTTCTATCCGGATCCGCTCCTTCGGTCCCCGCCGATGCCTCACCGAAGCCTGCCGGATCTTCCTGCATGTTCTCCTCCGAAGTCTCTTCACGAAGCTCTTCGTTCCTGTTCTCTTCCAACGGTCTTCCACCTTTCTATTCTTTTTTGAAGATCTGATCCAACTGCGCCATCAGCGTCCGCAGCGTACTGACCACCTTGTCGTAGTCCATGCGCTTCGGTCCGATCACGCCGATCCTTCCGTACATTCCTTCCCCGAGCTCGTACGTGGCCGTGACTACGCTGCAGTCCTGCATCGTCTGCAGCGGCGACTCCTGTCCGATGTACACCTGTATCCCGGTCTCGTCTGTCTGGCCGTCCTGACTGATCATCCCGACCAGATCCTTCTTCTCCTCGAACGCGCTGATCAGCTCGCTCGCCTTCTCACTGCTGCTCAGCTCCGGATATTTGAAAATGTTCGTCGCGCCGCTCGTGTAGATCTCGACTTCTTCCTCCGTCTGGATCGACTCCGCGACCGCGTCCAGCACCCGGTTGACCACCTCGCTGTGGATGCCCGCCTGCTCCTTGAGTTTCGAGATCGTGCTGAGATTGATCTCCTCGAGCGTCAGACCGTTGAGCGCACTGTTGAGCAGGATGTTCAGCTCCAGAATCGTCTTCTGATCGAGTCCGTGCTCGATCTGAAGCATCTTGTTCTTAACGATGTTGCCCTCCGCGACAATCACCGCGAGGATCTGTGTCTCGCTGACGATCGAAAGCTGGATGAACTTCAGCTTCGTCCGGTGATACTGCGGGCCGGAGATCATGGCAGCGTAGTTTGTGTTCGCCGCAAGCAGCTTCGCCATCTGCTTGAGCAGAAGCTCCATCTTGTCCTGCCGCTGAAGCACAAGCTCCTTCATCTCCGTGACCTCGCGGTCTTTCTCCTCCAGCATGTAGTCCACGTACAGCCGATAACCCGCGTCGGAGGGAATGCGCCCTGCCGAAGTATGCGGCTGAAGGATCAATCCCATCTCCTCGAGATCCGACATCTCATTTCGTATGGTGGCCGAGCTCAGATTCAGATCCGCGAATTTCGATATCGTCCTGGATCCGACCGGTTCGCCTGTCTCAAGATAGGTCTTGATGATCGCCTTCAAGATCGTCCATTTCCGGTCATCCAACTGCATCCGAGCTCCTCCTTTCCTTTCTGTTAGCACTCTTCTTAATCGAGTGCTAACATCTACGTTGTTACTATAATACTGCTTACTTCTTTTGTCAATAGTTTTTTTTATTTTCTTTCGCAGTCCGTGTCGAAATTACTCGCATGATATTGTTTGACATTTCTGATTTGTATGGTATAGTAGATTTCAGCATGAATTCAACTGTTTGATTTCTACGAGAGGACATATTATATGAAGCGAGGAACTGTTGCAGGCATTGTCTTCGCGGTTCTGGGCATCGTCGCGCTGTGTACGCTCGCGGGATACCTGACCTGGCAATGTCGCGACCAGCTGCTTCCCTCCCAAGGACAAAAGACCGAGTCCGAGGCGGAAGCTGCCATCTCGGCACTTAGGGAGACAGCAGCGGAAGAAGATACCGAAACGATAACAGAGGCGCAGACTTCGCAGGACGCCGCAGGTTTTTCATTTTCAAATCCTGAGTTTTCCGGCCCGGTGCCGTCTGTGATCTGGGTCGGCGATTCCCGGACGCTCGGCATGCAGAAGGCCGTCGCCAACAGCGACGTATACATAGGTGCGGCCGGCGAGGGCTACGACTGGTTCGTCGAGACCGGCCTGGACGAGATGAGAAGCGCAATCGAGGAGCATCCGGATTCCGTGATCGTGTTCAACTTCGGTGTCAACGATTACGACAACATGGAGAATTATCTTGCGCTTTATGAGAAGTTGTTCGAGGAGTATCCGGACAAGCATTTCTATTTTCTGGCGGTCAATCCAATCGACCCGGAGCTCTGCGAGAACATCACAAATGAGGAGATCGCCGATTTCAACGACCATCTGCGCCGACTGTCTCCGGACAGCTACATCGACAGCTACACGCAGATCAAGGCAGCCGAGATTCAGACGATCGACGGCGTGCACTACTCTCAGGATGACTATCGCTTCATCTATGATTACGCGATCCGGCAGATCGCCGCAAAAGAACAATAACAACAGACGACAATAAACAAAACACAGATGCGTGTGCGTACACTTTGCATCTGTGCTTTTTGTTTGCCGCGGTCCGGTGATCATATTATTTTCACGAATTATGATGAAAATCGGTGTTGTTTCCGTTCTTTCCTGAAAGGAGGTACGCACATGAAAATTACAGATATTCGTCTCGGAATGATCTCGGTTCCTCTGCGTGTGCCGTTCAAGACGGCCCTGCGCTCCGTGAACAGCGTCGAGGACGTCGTCGTGGAGATCCACACGGACAGCGGCGCGATCGGATACGGCGAGGCGCCGCCGACCGGCGTCATCACAGGGGACACGACCGGCGCGATCATCGGAGCCGTGAACGACCATGTGAAGAAGGCCTTGATCGGCCGCGATGTCGACGACTTCGAGGATCTGATGATCGCTCTGCAGGGCTGCATTCTCAAGAACGCCAGCGCAAAGGCCGCCGTCGACATGGCGCTCTGGGATCTGTACGGACAGCTCTATCATATCCCGGTGTATAAGCTGATGGGCGGCGCGCGGAAATCGATCGTCACAGATATCACGATCAGCGTCAACGATCCGGACGAGATGGCGCGCGACGCGCAGAACGCGATCGAGCGCGGCTATGACTGTCTGAAGGTAAAGGTCGGAAAAGAGCCGGAGAAGGATATCGCACGGCTCTCGGCGATCCGGCAGGCGGTTCCGGCCAAGACCTGCATCCGCATTGACGCCAACCAGGGCTGGACGGCGAAAGAGGCCGTCCGCATCCTTAACGGCATGCAGGAGCGCGGGCTGGACATCGAGTTTGTCGAGCAGCCGGTCATAGCCCATGATTTCGACGGACTGAAATATGTGACGGAACACTCCTATGTGCCGGTGCTCGCGGATGAGAGCGTCTTCTCTCCCGCCGACGCCCTGAAGATCATGCAGATGGGAGCCGCTGATCTCGTCAACATCAAGCTCATGAAGTGCGGCGGCCTCTACAACGCCCTGAAGATCGCCTCCGCGGCAGAGGTCTACGGCGTCGAGTGTATGATCGGCTGTATGCTGGAAGCTAAGATCAGCGTGAACGCGGCCGTCCATCTCGCCTGCGCGAAGAAGATCATCACGAAGATCGATCTGGACGGTCCGATGCTTTGCAGCGAGGATCCCATCCTTGGCGGCGCCGCCTTCGACGAGAAACAGATCACCGTCTCCGATGAACCCGGGCTCGGGATCAAGGGGATTGAGGCGGGGAAGATACGGTATATTCCTGTTTAACAAACATCGGACATCCGTTTTAATTCACTAAACAGGAATCTGTCTTACTTGTATGCAAGAATCGCTTTCAGATATTCCCAAGTTCGGGCGACGGACGAGATCGACATGCGCTCCTGCGGAGTGTGGATGTCGAGGAGATCCGGGCCAAGCGAGACGCAGTCCAGTCCCGGAATTTTGTCGGAGAGGATCCCGCACTCCAGACCCGCGTGGATCACCGTCACCTCCGGTCTCCTGCCGTACTGCTTCTCGAAGAGCTCCACGCAGATCTCGCGCAGTTTCGAATCCTTCGCGTACGGCCACGCCGGGTAATCGCCGGAAAATTCCACGCTTCCGCCGAGTCGATCGATAAGCCTTCGCACCTTGCGCGCCATCTGCTCCTTTGCCGACGTCACAGAGCTGCGGATCGACTCGTTCAACGACAGTTCCTCCGCTTTGAGTTCTGCCGTCCCCATATTTATGGACGTCTCCACCAGACTCGGCAGATCTGCGCTCATGGACTGTACGCCGTTCGGCATCAGATTTAGAGCGTCAAGCACGAGGTCGAGCGAGTCTTCCTCCAGCACCTGCAGTTCGCATTGACCCTGCTCCTTTACAATAAGGCAAATATCCGGATCCGCGGTGCCGTACTCCGCTTTCATCTGCTTTTCAAACTCTGCCGCAGTCTCTTTCAAGATACCCATCGCTTCCTGTCCGATCACCAGCTTCGCGCAGGCACTCTTCGGGATCACATTGTCCTTGACCCCACCGGAGAATTCCGCCATACCGTACTCCGCCTTCTCCCGCAGCATTCTGAGGAATCTTCCCAGCTCCACACACGCGTTCGCGCGGCCCTTGTCGATCTCCGTCCCGGAATGTCCGCCCAGCAAACCTTCCAGACTCAGTTGTACACAGATCCCCTGCCGTTTCACTCGCTTCACCGGAATCCGGCAGTACGCGCTTCTTCCACCGGCACAGCCGGTCGTCAGAACTCCCTCCACCTCCGAATCGATGTTCAGCAGACGTCTCCCTTTGCATATAGACAGATCGATCGCCGTTGCTCCGAGCAGCCCGATCTCCTCGCTCACCGTCATCACCGCCTCGATGCGAGGATGCGGAAGATCATTCGCGTCCAGAATCGCCAGCGCATACGCGATCGCGATCCCGTCGTCGCCGCCCAGCGTCGTGCAATCCGCGCTGATATAATCTCCATCTACCCTCAGCTGCAGTCCGTCCTTCTCCAGATCAATCTTGCACTCCGCTGTCTTGTCCCCTACCATGTCGAGATGTCCTTGGATCACCAGCGGCTCCACATCCTCATAGCCGGGCGTTGCCTCCTTGACGATGATCACATTTCCCATCTCGTCCTGCGTGTGCGCCAGTCCGCGCTCCTTCGCAAACGCCACGCAGAAATCGCTCAGCTTCTTCTCGCGGCGCGACGTGTGTGGAATCGCGCAGATCTGTTCAAAGAAGTCAAAGACGTTTTGCGGTTCCAATCCCTGTAATACTTTCATTTCTCCTGCCTCCTGTTCTTCCTGTTGTCTTTCATTATTTTTCAGTTCTTTTATTTTGTTACCTTTATTTGTTGTTCTCCGCTATCATCCGTTATTTTCTATTTCTATTCCCATTCTTTTCTCTGTTCTCTTACCCACTGTCTTCTCTGACAGGGTTTTTGCTTTTTCCCTTCTTACACTCATATCGAGTTTATTCCGAATACCGCGCTGTCATTCCAGCAGAAAGTCCGCCATCACAGTATTGCTCAGATCCAGACCGCGCGCGGTCAGGGCAATCCTGTCCCCCTCACGCTTCAGCAGACCGTCGGCGCAATGTCTCTTCAATACTCCGCCATATACCTCCTCGACTGAATTTCCGAATCGCTTCTGAAATTCACGTTCCGATATGCCCTTCGTCATGCGCAGCCCCAGAAACATAAACTCTTCCATTCTGTCATTGGGGGAGAGCGGTGTGATCTCCCGCCCGGAAAAATCTCCGTCCAGATACGCCTGCATATTTTCCGGGTTTCGGAAGCGTGTAAATCCACATTCTGCCTGCTCTGACCCGGACGCCGGTGACACCTGCTTTTTGCCCTGTGCATGCCCGCTCATTTCAGATCCTTTATCGCAATGATCATGGTAAGGCTTTCGACTCAGTCCTAGCAGCGACGACGCCCCGAGTCCGAAACCTGCGTACTCTACGCCGGTCCAATAGCCGATGTTGTGGCGGCACTCATATCCGGGCAACGCATAGTTGGAAATCTCGTAGCGCTGCATCCCGGCCGCCGCAAGCATCTGCTCCGTGATCCGGTACATTTCCCGCTCTTCCTCCTCCGATGGGAGTTCCCGCGGCGGTTCCCCGCGTTCCCTCAGGACAGCGTCGTCATGGTAACGCTCGTAAAAAGATGTCCCCTCTTCTATAATCAGACTGTACGCGGAAATATGCTCCGGCGCAAGCGCAAGCACCTGCGCAAGCGTCCGCTCCCACGACTGCACCGTCTGCCCCGGCAATGCCGACATTAAATCAACATTGATGTTCACAAAGCCCTCCTCCCGCACCGCCTCATAGGTTCGCAGGAAATCCGTCCACGTATGGATGCGCCCGAGCAGAGCGAGCTCCCGATCGTCCGCCGACTGCAGTCCCAGGCTGAGCCGGTTGATCCCGACCTCCCGGTAGATCCGCAGCTTCCCGGCGTCCGCCGTCCCCGGATTGCATTCGATCGTAATCTCCGCATCCGGTTCCAGCCGAAACTCCCGGAACAAAAGCTCCATCAGCTCCGCGATCCACTTCCCCGACAAAATCGACGGCGTCCCTCCTCCCAAAAAGACCGAGCTGACCTGATACGCCTCCTTGTCCGGAAACGATTCTATTTCCCGTTTTAATGCCCGCAGATACGCCTCCTGCTGTTCCCGGTCGGCCGGAGCAGACAAAAAATCACAGTACGCGCATTTCCGAACACAAAATGGGATATGCAGATACAGTTCCAAGTCTCTCACCTGATCATAGCCTCCAATAATCTCACAGTGCTCGCTTTTTCATATGCGTTGACCATATTCTTCACACAACTTCCCAGTACCCGTTTTTGCTCGCTCCATGTCGAACTAATCTCCCGTCTGCTTTCAGTTTAGCCAAAATTCTTTCCACTTGTCTGTCTGTCATGCCAAGTGTGGCCGCCAATGTTTTGGCTGTTAATCTGCTATCCTGCCTGATACCCTGAGGCGGTCCGAGTACTGTTTTGCCATTGATCACGTCCGTTACCTGCTCCAATGTCAGCGTATTCTGTTCAATGACAAGGGATGAATGGATCGACCGGATCCTGCTTGCCCGATGCAGCTTCGGATTGGACTGTAATATATCATAGGTTACAACTGCGCCGACCTGCTCGCCAATCTCGATTACCAGATTTGTTATCTCGTCCGTCATTGTAAAAGGCGGCGTATAAGAATCGCTCAAAAAAGCACCTCCTCATCCTCAGCACTCAAAGCACCGGAACCGTGACACACTGATCCTTCAGGCGCTCTGCCATTTTATCTCACATTCCGTTCTCATGTTCTGGTCATTCATTCCATTATAGGAATTAATTTCAAAAAACATCTTTTCGTCCAGATAACCTGCATTCAATTCTGTCAGGTATCCCTTGGCCCAACTGTTTGACGCTCGCCCGTCCGCCCAGTTCAACCACCAGCATTCTGCTTCAAAAATCACTCCAAAATAATACTGCGCATTATAGGGCAGATTCTTTATATATTCCTTCAATTTTGGGATATCAGACCTTATGTATTCAGACGTAGACTTCGCATATCCGCCATCATATTTGAGTTCGATCACAGCTGCGACATCAGTCACTCTGTCTCCCAAAAAGCTGGTGTTAAGAGACATATCCATCTGTACGATCGCCAGATCCGCAAAATATTTTAATTCCCTGAAATAAAACTCAGGATAAACGAAAAGGTTATGTTGCCGCAGCTGTTTCGAAAGTTTCTCTTGAAGATGATGATACAAACTGCATTGCAGACTGGCTTCCTTGATCAGCTTACCCTCGGCATAATCCGAACATATCTCATTTAACCAAACGCTTTTGATTGTTCTGTCTATTTCGACCCGAACCGCATCTGAAATCATGATACTCTCTCCTGTATTCACTTTAAGTATCATTATATAGTAAAACAGATTCTGTGCAAAGATATATTTTCTCAGACAACGGAAAACCGGGGAAGAAGTTCTCCCTCTTCCCCGGCCGAATAAAATTCAGCACTTTCAAAACAATGCATAGCTTCATATATTTATACTGGCATACTTCTTGTCAGCTATACTTCCTCCGTCTCCCGCCACTCATAGTTTCGCAGCCTTGCGCTGAAGATCATACAGATCGCCACCCCGACGATGCCGATCACGAAGAACAGGCACGCCGCGCCGGAACCCTTTCCCGATCCGAAGAGGATCAGCAGATCGCCGTCCGTCTGCGCCGCCATTAGAGGCTCGAAGACCTTGTCGACCAGAAAACCGCCCGCCAGAAAGCCTGCCGGTATCGTGAAAAACTGTAGCGTGTTTCGGCAGGAATAGACGCGCCCCTGCATATCGACCGGTATCGAACTGCGGAAGATCACATCCATATTCGCGTTCATCAGCGGGATCACGATCCAGCCGAGCACCGCTCCGATGCACCAGACAAGCGGCGTGCGTCCGAGCGCGAGCAGAAAATTTTCCGTGCTCATCGAAAGAAAGAGCGTGAGGCAGATCACACGCACCCGGTTTTTCGGAGCCGGGAGAAACGTGACAAGTACGCTGCCCAAGAGCGTCGCGCTCCCGACACAGGTATTGACAAGTCCGAGCACCGTCTCGCCGCCGTTCGGCTTGGACAGCAACATCGCTGGAAGCGCCGCGTCGTACATGGACGCCACCAGATTGATCGCCGCAAGGAACAGGATCAGGTGCATGATCAGCGGATTGTGCCTCAGCCACGCAAGTCCCGCCCTTGCGGATGTGAGCAGCTTCTCCTCCGCCTGTTTCTGTGTCTTCTCCTCCGGCACCTCGATGAACAGCAAAAGCGTCAGAAACGCCAGCGCGAACGTGCCCAAATCAACTATGACCACAACTTCGATCCCTCCGAACGCGAAGAGCGCCGTCGCCAGGATCGGCGTCAGGATCGAGGTCAGCGACTGCGAGAAAGACCGAAGACCGCTCGTCTTCTGATAGTACTCCTTCGGCACCAGAAGCGTTGCCGCCACCTCGCTCGCAGGCTGTTGGATCGTGTTCATCAATCCATTCAGCGCATTCAGAACGTACAGGTGCCCTGCGACAAGCAGATCCGTCCGAATCAGTCCGAACACGACGACCGTGCTCAGCGCCGCGATCAGATCACAGACCAGCATCGTGCGTTTCTTGTTCCAGCGATCACTCAGCGCGCCTGCGAAAATGCTCATCGCCACATACGGCGCGTACGAGCAAACCGACAAAAGCGCGGTCCCGAGCGCGGAGCCGGTGCGCAAGTACAACCACAGCACCAGCGCGTAGCTTGTCATGCCGCTGCCGAGCTCCGAGAGCGACTGCGTGCTCCAGAGCAGCAGATACGGTCTGAGGCTCATAGCGCTGGCTTTCCTCGCTTCTTCCCTTCCTGCTTCGTCTTTTTGGACAACATTTTTCTCTATATTTTCTTTTTTCATCATTGACTTTGCTCCTTTGATTTGATATGGTGTTTCCCTTTTCAGTTACAAATCAAGATGCAAAGTCCGAGGACAGCTGCGGAACAGATTTCAGAATCTTATCTCCGAACTTTCCGACTCGTCATCCCCCATGCAGTGTCCTCAAACCTTGCATGGAGTGAAAGCAATGATCAACAGCACTTTTGTAATTTCCTCCCTGACAGTCAGACTGTCATTTTCTCAGATATAGAATATTTACAGATCTTATATTACCATAAATACATTTACAGAACAAGAATCATTTAGAATCCGGTAGTCCAACTTCCCGATCCGGTTTCATTTTCACCGTTGGGTACGCCTTGTTGATCTTCCGATAGCAGGGACAGCCCTTCGCATGATCGTTGATGACACCGCAAGCCTGCAGATGCGAGTAGATCGTGATCGGGCCGATGAAACGGAATCCCCGCTTTTTCATGTCCCTGCTGATCTGCTCGGACAGTCCGTTGCTGACCGGCACCGCTCCGTCGGCGTGACCGTCGTACAGGATCGTCTTTCCGCCGGAATGTGCCCAGATGTAATCGCAGAAGCTTCCGAACTCTTCACGGACTTTCCGATAACAGCGCGCATTGTTGATGACCGCGCGCACCTTTCGCTCGGATCTCAGCATTCCTTCCGTGTTCAGAATCCTCTGCACGTCGTCCTCGCCGTAAGAGGCGATTTTATCATATTCAAAGTTATCGAAACATTGGCGGAATATCTCCCGTTTCTTAAGCATCAATCCCCAGCTCAGCCCGCACTGCAGGCATTCCAGCGTCAGATGCTCAAACATCTGACGATCGTCGTGATGTACCGGAACGCCCCACTCCTGATCATGATACAGACGATCGGCCTCGCTTGAGAACGCCCACGCGCAATGTCCTATGCCGGTTTTCTCTTTCTGTACATTTCCCTCAGCCAAGTCTTTATCCCCATCCTTCTATGATCTTTATGATCTCTGCCTCGTAGTCCCCGGTATAATCTTCCATCTTTCCCACGTTTTTCACATTGCTCTCCGCGCCGTTCTCCGGGAATTCCCATACATGGTATGTAAGGCCTCTGTGCTCCCAGTCGATGCTCCCGCAGCCGTCCTCCTCCGCGTAGGAATATTTCCAGCCTTTCCCTCGCAGATAATCCTGCAATTTTTCCAGGCGCATTTTGATCACCTCCTAAACCAAACTTCAGAATATCCCCACCAGCGCCTCCATGATGATCTGTCCCACGCTCACCGCGTCCTCGATCATCAGATAATGATCTGCGCTGGTATCCAGCAATAATTTCCCGGACGCCGGAAACTCTTCGTCCGCAAACCACAGTTTCAACAGCGATGGGTAATACGGCAGAAAATCAAACTGCACGGTAAAATCCGCATTGCTCTTTGTTATTCTTCCCCCCCCCCGAGGTCCCGGCATTTTCGCGCCAGTTCTTCCTCCGGGATTTGGCTCAGGCGGCTGCGGATCACCGCCTCACAGCGCCGGTCAAAATCTCCGCCCCGGATCAGACCGTCCTTCACCGCGCCCATCGTCATCCACTGTCCTGTCAGCGGCGTACCGTCCGCCAGCTTCATATAATGCAGGATCACTAGCTGATGCCATTCATTGATACACGGATCTATCTCATAATCCGGATAACTGATACTGATTTCCCTGCCCAAGCTCATAAGCGAAAATCTCTTCGGCTCCTCATCGTAAGCAATGCCGGTCTTTTTTGCGATATCCACCGGATCTCTGTCCGCAAGCCATTCCCTGGCTGCTTTCATCATTTCCCCAAACGCACGATTCTCCCGCATTTGTCTCCCCTCTATTTGACGGTGTATGTGGCTATAAGCAAACAATAAATTTCCCTTTGACGCTATCGCAGCAAATACAAAAGTTATTTTCTTCTCAAGGCAGCTACGACATCACAGCTTCTTCACAAACAGACAGCGGATCGCGTTGAGCACCGCCAGAACCATGACGCCCACGTCCGCAAAGATCGCCAGATACATGTTCGCGATACCGACAGCTCCCAGCGCAAGGCAGGCAAACTTGACGGCCAGCGCGAAGACGATGTTCTGATAGACGATGCGCAGACACTTGCGCGAGATCCGGATCGCCTTGGAGATCTTCAGCGGATCGTCGTCCATCAATACGATGTCCGCCGCCTCAATCGCCGCGTCCGACCCCATTGCGCCCATCGCGATGCCGATGTCCGCCCGCGACAGCACCGGGGCGTCGTTGATGCCGTCTCCGACGAAGGCAAGCTTAGCCTTTTCCGACTTCGCGCGCAGCAGCGCTTCGACCTTCTCCACCTTGTCGGCCGGGAGAAGCTCGCTGTAAACCTCGTCGATCCCGAGAGATGCCGCCACCTGATCCGCGACCTTTTTCGCGTCGCCGGTCAGCATTACCGTCTTTTCGACGCCCGCCGATCTGAGCGAAGCGATGGCGTCCTTGGAGTGTGGCTTCACGATGTCGGAAATGACAATATGTCCGGCGTAAGCCCCGGCAACGGCGACATGGATGATGGTCCCGGCCAAGTGACATTCGACATAGGAAACGCCCAGATGCCTCATCAGCTTGTCGTTTCCTGCCGCCACCTCCACGCCGTCTACCTTCGCGATCACGCCGTTGCCGCTGATCTCCTGAATATCGCTCACGCGGCTGCGATCCGGCTCCTTGCCGTAAGCGCGCTGCAGGCTCTTGCTGATCGGATGGGACGACGCGCTCTCCGCCAGCGCCGCGTACTCGATCAGCTTCGCGTCGTCTATCTCATTGTGATGGATCCCGTCCACCTCAAACACACCCTGTGTCAGCGTGCCGGTCTTGTCAAACACGACCGCTTTCGTCTTTGAGAGAAGCTCCAGAAAGTTGGAACCCTTCACCAGAACGCCCTGCTGGCTCGCGCCGCCGATCCCCGCGAAGAAGCTCAGCGGGATGCTGATGACGAGCGCGCACGGGCAACTGATGACAAGGAAGGTAAGCGCGCGGTAAATCCACACGCTCCAGTTCGCCCCAAGCCCCATGAAGAACATACGGACAAGCGGCGGCAGGATTGCTAGCGCCAGCGCACTGTAGCAGACCGCCGGGGTATAGACCTTCGCGAATTTCGAGATGAAATCCTCGGATCTCGACTTGCGTGAGCTGGCGTTCTCCACCAGATCGAGGATCTTCGATACGGTCGATTCCCCGAATTCCTTCGTGGTCTGTATCTTCAGTACTCCGGTCATGCTGATGCAGCCGCTGATCACCTCGTCCCCCGTCTTTGCTTCTCTCGGCAGGCTCTCCCCGGTCAGCGCGCTCGTGTTCAGACTGGAGCTGCCCTCGATGATCACGCCGTCGATCGGCACCTTTTCGCCCGGCTGGACGACGATCACGCTGCCGGTCTCCACCTCGTCCGGGTCGACCTGATCCAGCTTGCCGTCTCTCTCAATATTCGCATAATCCGGACGGATGTCCATCAGGCTGCTGATGTTGCGGCGGCTCTTGCCCACAGCGTAGCTCTGGAACCATTCACCGATCTGGTAAAAGAGCATGACGGCGATCGCCTCCAGATACTCTCCGTTCTCGTAGATCGCCAGCGCCATCGCGCCGATCGTCGCAACCGCCATCAGGAAATTCTCATCAAACACACGTCCGTTCCGGATTCCCTGTAACGCCTTTCTCAAGATGTCATATCCGATAATGAAGTAATCGATCAGATAGCAGGCGAAACGGATCCAACGTCCCGCCGACGGGAACAGATAGCGGTCGAGCTGATCGAACAGCTTTGCCGGGGCAAACTGGAGCGCCAGAAGGATCGCTGCCGCGATCAGAATGCGGATCATCATCTTTTTCTGCTTTTTCGTCATGCCGCCCTCGCGCCTGCCGATAAAGAGAAGAAGTCCGGCCGCCGTCAGCACCACGATCGTAAGCAATATGTCTATGATCATTTCCTGCATAGTATGTTTCCTTTCAAGATATACTTAATTGTTTACTTGAATCTTCAAAAAAACGGCTCCTTCAAGCTGCCGGAGCAAGTCCTGCGGGCGCCGTATTCTCATAAAGAAAAGCACGTGACGGTTTTGGGAGCCTATCACCGAAATAAATGTCCCTTTGAACACCGTTCTGTTTTCAGAGCTCAATCTCGCAGTCCGGCTCGACCTTTTTGCAGGCTTTCAGCACGTCCTTCATCACACTCTTCGGGTCCTGTCCGTCCTCAAACTCCACGATCATTTTCTGCGTCATGAAATTCACCGTGGCAGAGGCCACGCCTGCAGTCTTGCGGGTTGCTTCCTCCATCAGATTCGCGCAGTTGGCGCAGTCAACTTCAATTTTGTAAGTTTTCTTCATGTTGATTTCCTCCCGATCTTACAATTTTACGATTAAGCACTTGTTTAATCTTTATGTTTGTAGTATAATACAAAAAAGAAGAAACGTCAATACAAAAATTTAAGGCCTCAGCATAAAATGCCTCGGCCCTGTCAGAGTTGCTGCTATACAGATTGTTTGTCAAAATATCTTTTGAGGCAGTCCTAAAAAGATAGAAGGAAAGGAGAACCCCTATGCGTAAAATCGAGTTGCCTCACCATCACAGTGAACCGCAGGAGATCGAGATGATCCAGAATCAGGTCGACCGCACGGAACATTTTCAGATCGTGGCGGACATATTCAAGATACTCGGCGATACCACGCGCATCCGCATCTTCTGGCTGCTCTGCCACTGCGAAGAATGCGTGATCAACATTTCCGCCATGCTGGAGATGTCAAGCCCCGCCGTCTCCCATCACCTGAGACCGCTGAAAAACAGCGGGCTGATCGTCAGCCGCCGCGAAGGGAAAGAAGTCTACTATCGGGCGGCCGACACGCCGCAGGCCCGGCTGCTCCATCAGATGATCGAGCAGGTCATGGAGATCGCCTGCCCGGGAGCATGACTGCCTGTCTCAGACGAAGTGCGATAAAAGCTTTATGATCACAGGCGCTCTCATCCTCCCTAATATCCTCGTATCTCATACACCGGATATTCATGGCTGAACTGGTAGCCCAGTTTCTCCGCCAGCGCGACCGACCACTTATTCTGCGCGTCCCAGCTCGGATACAGATTCCGCGCCGTACATTCCAGGATCAATCTCGCGCCGCAGGCGTATGCAAGTCCCCTGCGCCGGAATTCCTCCCTTGTACCGATCTCTATCTCAATGCCTTCCCGATACCGGGAATACGAGGAAGCACCGGACACGATACGACCGTCCTTTACTGCTACGACGCCGAGTCCAAGTCTTTCAAACATCGGATAGTTTTCAAACTGCGCGACGAAATCCCGGCTCCACTCTTCCGCCATGCACAGCTCGTAATACTTCTCATCGATCAGACTGAGCGAATACTCTTCCGGCAGTTGAGCAACTACCCTGCGAAGCTTTTCCTGATCAAATTTTTCTGTATCTTTTCGAATCGCGTAGCGTGTGACCCCTGTAGCCTTTGTCCCGTATACACCCCGGATCATCTCACCCCACGCATCATTTTGGGGCACCATGATCACAAAATCCTTCCTGCACCCGTCCGGCTTGAAGGAAACCAACTCCCGGTCCGGCTTTCCCGCAAAATACACAAAGTCTCCGAGCATCGCCATCACGGAAAGCGGCGGGTTCTGTTCCGGCGCGTACAGTTTCCCCATAACGCCCTCCAGACAGGACCAGAGCAGGGATTCCTGCCAGTCGCCAAACAGACGAGCCGCGGCAGATGTATCCGTCATCTCACGAATCATTTTTTATCTCCTTTTAACCGTATATCGCCAGGCAGCTTTGCCCTGAGATATTTATACTCCCAGCGCTTCCTTCCACTCGGCTTCCCTGAATCCGACCAGCACACGATCTTTGCAGATCAGGATTGGGCGCTTTACCAGAAGTCCGTCGGTTGCAAGAAGCGCATACTGCTCCTCCTCACTCATTGTCGGCAGCTTATCCTTCAACTGAAGCTCCTTATACTTCAGCCCGCTTGTATTAAAAAAGCGTTTCAGCGGGAGTCCACTTCTGTGATGCCATTCTTTCAATTCCTCCAGCGTTGGATGGTCCTCCTTGATGTGGCGCTCCTCAAATTTTATTTTGTTTTGCTCCAGCCATTGCTTCGCCTTCTGGCAGGTACTGCATTTCGGATAGCAAACAAATAACATATAATTCTCCTCCTCTCTTATACTTTGTGAAACTGCAAAACTATTTCCCAGCCCACAAGAATCTGAGTTATGATGTGCCCTGTGAGTATTCTTTGTCATCACTGCAATCAATTCTTCCTGATCCTTATCGGAAACTCAGTCAATTTACACCCTGTTCCCGGAGCAGATAAATTTCCGATTTCGCAACGACAAAACGCGTTCCCCTATAACAGCGGCGAGATCGCTTTCAGTAGCGCGCCCTCGATCTTCACGGAACGCTTCTCCTGCCGGATCGTCTCATCCGAAACAGCGCGGCACTTCTCCAGGGTCTTGTGGAAGTCCGCCTCGATCTCCGGGATGCAGGAGGTTCGGTACATGTAAGCGGCGCACTCAAAATGATGGTACAGGCTGCGGTAATCCAGATTGATCGTGCCTACCACGGCTCTGCAGTCGTCGCTGACGAACAGCTTCGCGTGCACAAAACCCGGCGTGTACTCGTAGATCTTTACCCCGGACGCTAACAGAGACCTATAGTGCGTCTTCGCAAGCGCGTACGGCGCAGCCTTGTCCGGAATCCCCGGCAGGATCAGTCGGACGTCCACGCCCCGCTCCGCCGCGAATTTCAGCGCCGTCTCCATCTCGCCGTCCAGGATCAGGTACGGCGACATAATGTGTACGTAACGGGTTGCGCGGTTCAGGATGTCCATGTAGACGCGCTCGCCCACCTTGTCCGCGTCGAGCGGGCAGTCTCCGTACGGAATCACGTAGCCGTTTGCTTCAAGCGCCGGAACCTTCACATTCAGATACTTATCGTACTCTTCGTGCCGCTCCGTGATGTTCCACATCTGCAGAAACATGAGCGCGAAGCTCTTCGCCGCCTCGCCTTTCAGCATGACTGCAGTATCTTTCCAGTGTCCGTACTTCACGATATGGTTGATGTATTCGTCGGCCAGGTTCACGCCGCCGGTAAAGGCCGTGTGCCCGTCGATCACGAGAATCTTGCGATGGTCGCGGTAATTGTAGTGCGTCGACAGAAACGGCGACATCGGCGAGAAGGACTTGCACTGGATTCCAAGCGTTTTCAGTTTTTTCGGATAATTGTGCGGAAGCGTGGAGAACTCGCAGGTGCCGTCGTACATGACGCGTACCTCCACGCCTTCTTTGACCTTCTTCGCAAGGATCTCCAGAATCCTGCCCCACATCAAGCCCTCATCCACGATGAAGTATTCCATGAAAATATATTTCTTCGCCTGCTCAAGCTGCCGAAGCATCTCCGCAAACTTGTCTTCTCCGAGCGGAAAAAACGTCGTCTCCGTGTTTGCGTAGACCGGAAAACAGCCGCTCCTGCGGAGATAGCGCGCAAGCGACGCCTCGTGCGGATCTTCCCGCTCCAATGTCTGAAGCACTTTCTCATCCTGCAGGAGCTTGTCTTTTGTGGCCGCCAGAATGTTTTCGAGCCGCTTTTTCTCCGCGCGATGCCCGGTCTCGCTCTGCGTGTACCAGAACAGCAGTGCCCCGAACACCGGCACCAGCATGATCACGATCAGCCAGGTGATCTTTGCCGTCGGGTCCAGCGTGCTGTTGATCAGATACAGCACCATGACAATCATGAAGAGCACCGTCCCGCCCAACACATGCGGCAGAAATTCCTGAAACCAGCGAAACAGGCCAAGCAGCATCAGCGCCTGCAATACCAGCAGCACCAGCATGATCCCCACCCGGCTGAACAGCGCGTGCATAATTCCCTTCTGACCTTTTTTCAGCAGACTCAGTCCGCTGCCTTGTTCATTTGTATCCATTCCGTCAAGACTCCCTTCCGATGCGTAACGCCAAAGCAATAATGTCTTACAAACACAGCGACACAGTCTGCTTTATACGTTCCTCTCTGTTCATACGTTTGAATTGCATAAGCATGTCCTCTGTCAGTTCAGAAGTCAATTCATTCATAGACATCGTCACCATACTTATACCTCCGCATATTACGTTTTATTATATAAGGTTAACGTGCAGATTACAACACAAAACGAAATACTTTTTTGCTGCAAAACCATTACACTTCAACCGAATGGAAGGCCGCCATTTTTCTTTATCTTATTCTTGACAATACACGTACTATTATATATAATTTTGATATCATTTTAATATCACTTTTCAAGAACGGAGGATAGCCATGAAAGAAAAACTGATCAACGTAGAAGAAAAAGAAATCACCGGGAAACCCGGCTTTCTGATGCTGCTTATCGGCATCGTCTGCATACTGCTCTCCCTGCCCTGCTTTATCGCACCGGCGGTGCTCGGCCTGCCGGTGCCCGTCATCGTCCTGGGAGTCATCCTCGGCGTCGTGCTTGTGGTCGGCGGTATTCTCATCCTGTGCGGCTTGCACGTCATCAATCCGAATGAAGCCCTGGTCTTCGCCCTCTTCGGCCAATATTACGGCACCATGAAGAAGCCCGGCTTCTACTGGATCAACCCGTTCTGCGGCGCGCTGAACCCAACGGTCAAGCCGGGCGTTGTCTCCGCCGGAAGCGGCGGCATCACCTATACCTCGCTCAGCAGAAAAGTCTCCACCAAGATTCTTACGCTGAACAATGAACAGCAGAAGGTAAACGACCAGCTCGGCAATCCGATCGAGATCGGGACGATCGTCATCTGGCAGGTCACGAATCCGACAAAGGCCGTGCTGAACGTTGAGAATTACAAGAGCTATCTCTCAATCCAGTGCGACGCGATCACGCGCAACATCGCCCGCTGCTACCCCTACGACACGAACGACGACGATGAAAAAACCCTGCGCAGCAGCACGCAGGAGGTCGCGGAGATTCTGAAAAAAGAGCTTCAGGAAAAAGTGGAAAACGCCGGGATCACGGTCCTGGAGGTGCGCATCTCCCGCCTCGCCTACGCGCCGGAGATCGCCTCCGCGATGCTGCAGCGCCAGCAGGCCGCCGCGATCATCGACGCGCGCCAAAAAATCGTGGAGGGCGCGGTGTCAATGGTAGATATGGCATTGCAAAAATTGAATGAAAATGATATTGTGGAACTGGACGAAGAACGCAAGGCCGCGATGGTGAGCAATCTGCTCGTCGTGCTCTGCGGCAACAAGGACGCACAGCCGATCGTAAACAGCGGATCAATCTATTAGCAGAAAGGAGGACAGCGCATGGACAAGAAAAAAGAAAACGCGAAAAAACAGATCCCTCTGCGGCTGTCCTCCTCCCTTTACAATGAGCTGGCCGCGTGGGCGGAAGACGACTTCCGCTCCGTCAACGGACAGATCGAGTACCTGCTGACCGAATGCGTCCGTAAGCGCCGCCGGAGCAAAAATCAGTCCTCCGAGTGAGTTCCAGCAAAACTAAAATCAGGGGATCCCTCTCTCCCCATCGGAAAGCCGAATCCCCAACTCTTCTGTCTCTCATAAAACAGCCCGCCTCAGCGCATCAAGCCTTTTATAAAACATTTCTCTCCACTCGTCCTCATTTCCGAAAATTGCCGGATCCACTTCCTGTATCTGATTCAGCCCGACTTGTCTGACCGCCTCTTCCGCCGCCTCTTTCTGAGTCATCCTTTTGGAATAGACCGTCTGGCAATTCGCGCCGTCAATCGTCTCATAGCTGTAAAAACTCTGATTAAAGTCCATGAGCGGATACAGGGAAATGTAATCATTTGTCGCATTGTCGACCATAAAGCCCCAGTTTTCCGGATGCCTGTCCGTATTCCCGACCAGATAATCAATGATATTCATACCGTAATAGGTTTTTTTATCTATCCTTATGCACTCATCCACTGTATTCAGGCCATGGTTACACGCGTAAACATCAAACGCCATCTTTGAGACGATCGAGTATTCCTTTGAAGTCACGATACGGCTTTTCGTCACCTTTTCTCCCGCATAAACGCTTTCTTCGTACTTCACCTGCTTGTAATCAAAGCACCGGCAGATCTTACTTGCCAGCAGTTCTCTTCTCACGGCGTCCTCTCCGCCGTCCTTTAAAAGAAGAAGGCCTTCTTTTCCCCTGATCCAAGCTTTCGGAAAACAGCCCCTTGTCGACAGATCCTGCGCCAGCTCCCGATTGGTAACGGTCATCTGTTTTCCTCTTAACGGCAGCTCTACAAACGCCTCGCTCAATGGATTATCATACAAGTTAATATCTTTGTACAAAATATCCTCATCCTGCGTCTTCACCCAATATACGTCTGTCAGTGACACACAATGGTAAGACAGCGAAATCTCCGCGCGATCCCTGTCTGTAACCGCCTGCGCCACGCCGATACTGTTTAGAATTTCTTTTGCATACTGCCTGTCCAGGGAAAGCACCCTCGCCGCGCACCAGTGATAGAAGTTGATCAGATTATTGACCAGATCATCGATGTCCTGGCCTTCCTCCAGATAAAGATCATAGGGCAGGAATTTTTCTTTATACACAACCACTTTGCCCGTGTGACTTATTCTGGCTACCGTGTCGGACCCATGCATGATTTCATAATCTGCAGAGCTCAGATTTCCCTTCAATCTCCTTGCCTCCTGCCTTTCTACCTATTCCGTTTTATAATAGTATAATCTGTCGGGAGTTTCAAGGATTCCGGTCAAAATTTCCCTGCTTCTTTGTCAACGTCTCTTGAATCACTTTCTTACGGCCTCAGCAGCAAGTGCTTCGGCCTGGTCTGGACCGCAAGTCAACGTCGTTACTGCTCACTCCGTGACCAGCAACGCGCAGTTTGAGCATGCAAATTCGCTTCGCGAAGCCCAAACTGCCTCTTGAATCACTTTCTTACGACCTCAGCAGCAAGTGCTTCGGCCTGGTCTGGACCGCAAGTCAACGTCCCGATGATCTGATACAGCGTCCGATACAGTTCCGCGGCTTTCCGCGGTTCAAGCTCTACGCAGGCCGCAAGTCTCGCGGGAACGGTGAGCGCCTTTTCCTTTAATGCCTCGCCCGCGTCTGTGATCGTGACGAACACGTCTCTCTCATCCGTTTCGGAACGCCGTCTCGTGACGTAGCCTTTTCCCTCCAGCTTTTTGAGCAACGGCGTCAGTGTGCTCGAATCGAGGAACAGCTTCTCGCCCACCTCCTTGACGCGCAGTTCCCTATACTCCCACATGACCATCATGGTGATGTACTGCGTATAAGTCAAATTCAGTTCGTCCAGATAAGGCTTGTAGGCCTTGACAATCTCCTTCGCACAGACATAGAGCGGGAAGCATATCTGATTTTCAAGCTTTAACGGGTCGTATAAATCAGCCATTGTCTTTGCTTCTCCTTATGATATAATGCCCCTCGCAAATTCGGCGGCAGCCTTTTGGTCGTTTTCGTTCGGTCTGCCCTTGTGCAGCATCCCAAGCGCGCCCCGGAAGGAGAACTCTTCCTTCGCGACCGGAATTCTCTTTTCCTCAAGCAGCTTTTCCACGTACTTGCGGGTCGATTTGACGGCGGCAGACGTGCTGAAATTCACAACCTTTCCAACGGATACATCGATACTGCCTATAAATTTCTTCACCTCGTCGTCTACATCAAAGGCATAGGGCGCGCTGCCGAGAAACAAAATGTCCACATCTTCTTTAAGCGGCTCGGACACTGTTTTTGCCTCCACGCCCACAGCCTCCGCGATCGCTTCGGCGATCTTTTTCGTGTTCCCGCCTCTTGAATAGTAACGTACCGCGATATTCATTTTCTACAGCGCCTCCTCTACCTTTGCCTTCACCTTGTCCAGCGACTCGGTCGGCTCAAAACGGGCGACGATCTCTCCATTTCGGTCGATCAGGAACTTCGTGAAATTCCACTTGATATTCCCGTTGTTCTTGTAATCCTTGTCCATCTTTTTGGCAATACCCTTCAGCATCAGTCCCATCGGACCGGAAAAGCCGGCAAAGGTGGTGTTCTCCGTCAGATATTTGTAGAGCGGGATCGCGTTGTCACCGTTTACATCGATCTTGGCAAACTGCGGAAAGGTGATGCCATACCGTCCGGTGCAGAAGCTGTGAATCTCCTCATTGCTTCCCGGGGCCTGCTCCCCGAACTGATTGCAGGGGAAATCGAGAATTTCCAGTCCGTCTTTCTGGTGAAGCTCATATAAATCCTGAAGCTCGCTATACTGCGGCGTAAATCCGCACCCGGTCGCTGTGTTGACAATAAGCAAAACCTTCCCCTTATAATCGGCCAGCGATACATCAGTTCCCTCCTGCGTCCTGATCTTGAAATCGTAGATGCTCATAGTCTGCTCTCCTTTCATTATCTTGCTTTTGCAAGATTTAATAGTGTGAGATTAATTATAGTATACTTCCACTTTTTCTTATTGTCAAGACTGTTTCTTAAAAACTTCGTTCAACCACTTTTTCCAGTTCTTCCATCATTGCCCTTCTTCTTTTGTACTGCGTTCGCCAGGTTTCCGCGATTTCCTGTACCTTCTTCTTTCCGTCCGGATAAGCTGCAATCTTTTTCAGATACTTCATCAGTTCCTTGTAATGTTTCCGATTTGCCACACTTTCAGCCTCTTTGTGAACAAAATCAATGTAAATATCCCGAACCTCAATCGGATATTGCTTTTTTAACCCCTTCTCATACTGATCCAAATCATACAATTGCCCGTTCTTCTGAATATCCTCCAATAATTGCCGATGCAGGCCCTCCCAAAACATCAGTTCACGTCGAATCCGTGTCGCGGTTTTTGCTTTCAGTATCTTCTCACGATATGAAATCCATTCTTCGGCAACACAGACATTCTTCAATAACTGAATATAGTCCAGATCACTTTGAAAGCATTGAAAAATCTGATACTCCAATTCCCGCTTATAAGCGTCAGCCTGTCCGATTTCCTTATAAATTTCTATCAATCTACGGCTGTATTCCTCAACCAGCCCCGGATACTTCTGATCCAGCTCCTTGCTTTCCTGCAATACTTCTATTGCTTTCTTATAATCATTCCTATCCAGATATTCCTCGATCTCCATCTTACGGATAGCTGAAAAGTGTCTGAATTTCTGCCTGTACTCCAAAATCTCCTGTTCACTGCACCCAAGCTTTCGCATGATCTGCAGACGCTTCAGGACGATATCCTCATAGCCGTAATATGCAGAATACCAACTTCCGGCATCCGTATCGTCTCCAGCCTTCTCTATCAGCTTATCCAGCATTTTCAGTCTCTGCTTTATCAGATCCGGATCTTGAAACTCGTTCAGGAGGAAATCTTCTATGTATTCTCCCATATAGTCGTCTGTATCATCTTTTGCATGGCTCTTTCGGTAGCTCTGAAACCACCGAAGCATCTGCCGCTTTTCATTTTCATCAGATACCGCCAGAATCTGCTGCCATATTTCATAGCATTGGCTCGCAACCCATGTTGTTCCACCGTCTGAATCGTCTATCGCCTGATTCACAACACAGTCAAAAACATAGTTTGTCAATTCAAACGCCTGCATGAGATGACCTTGTCCAATCAGCACCTGCACTTTATCATTCAGGAAAGCACTCAGGGCATCCGTATAATCCATTGCATGATAATAATCGACAAACCCGGACCTGTCCGAATAACGATACGCGATCCCATCCACCTCTTTTTTCAGACGTATCATCTGCTTTTCGCCGATCTCCTCCGCATATACCGTCAGAATACGGTTTCGCAGAGATTCGTCCCCCAGTGCGAGTTCAAATATCAGTCCTCGTATCTCCGCTTCCGGTATATTCTCTATGGTTTTCTCCAGCTCATTTCTGTCTCTCCGGCGCTTATCTAACGTATTTTCTGTCGATTCAGCCTGTCCTTCCGTGATCTCATAAAGAACAGCCGCCATATGCTTACAGTAATTTCCATCCTCCGCGTATGGACAGTCGCAGAACATATCATATATTCTATTGTCACTGATTTCTATCTCAACATGATATTCTTCTGTTCCCTCTACCGTCGCCTCATATCCCTTTTCCGTCTGTTTCAATGACTTGACAGCATGACCCTCATAATAATCCAATCCGCGTTCCAATATATGTGTTCTGAATAAATCTCTCCAGCCTTTTATCATATGTTCCAAAAGCCCTTTCCATTACTTCGTATCTCCCGAATTCAGCCAGTCCAAAGTAATGCGATGTGCCGCAATTTTCAAATCCGCCAATATCATTGCTTTAAGCTTTTTCTGCTCGCCCGTCATATAAGATCACCCCATCTCTTTCAATCTGGTTCCACAACGCTGTTCCTTTCATATTTTGCAAATCACGTTTCCCGCCAAATGACAGTATGTCATAATCAACCTTTCCATCATACAGGTCGAACAATTTTAAACGGAATTCCCTGTATGCCTTGTTTTTTTCCAATTTTCCTGATGTCATCGCGAGATCCCGCGGTTCCACATACAGATCAATATCCGAGGCTTCTGTATTTTCACTTCTGGCAACGGAGCCAAACAGAATCACACGCCCAAGAATACTGGCGTATTCTGCGCATATTCTGCCAATATTTTCTATACAGCTTTGTCTGTCGACTCTCATTTCATCATCCTCTTTCGGCATATTTGCTATATTATAACGTTTTTTCATTTTGCTTTCAACTGTAACAACGAGAACTTTGCTGTTCCAAAATAGGACAAGAGCAAAAATTTCATAATTAAAAGCGCCATGTAGTCACACACAGCGCTCATCACTATCCTTTATCTAAATACAGAACCAAATAGACTCACATGTCCAAGAATGTCAGCATATTCAGCGCATATCCTGCTAAAATTAATATTCTTTATGCAACTTTGTCTGTCCACTCTCATTACAACATCCTCTTTCAGTATATAATTTCTTCAGACAGCCCTGGCCGACCTTCCATAAATTTTTGACAGATCCTTTTCTTTGAAATATTCCTTTCCATACATATCCTTATAATCTAATCGGATCGTATATTTGGCCAATTCCTTTCTCAGCTTCTCCTGTTCTTCCATATAACTTTCTTGCCCATTTCCCTTCTTTTGCAGCAATACCAATCCTTCCTTTGGTGCAATACTTCTCTCAATTATATCAACGCTATAATATGTTAATGGCACATCACAAGGAATGCAGGAATATAAATTATCCTTTTCTATATTGGTTCCATTTTCACCTATACAGAGCTTCGTAATTGTCATTACCCCCATTCCATTATTCTTTATTTTTATGGTTATATCTTTATTGCAATCAATACAGTATATATCGCAATACGGCCTATGGCTTTTCTTATTTATCTTATTTTGCTTAACTGCAATACGCAAGGCAATAATAGCAGTTATGGCTAAAACTACACTTGCAGCAGTTCCCAAAGCGTCAATTACCAGTTTAATATTCTCTATCATTCTGCTACCCTCTTTCGTATATATTTTTCGCTTCCGTTAATATCCTGCTAATGTATCATTATCCTTCTTACAGATTATTTCTAATCTTAAACTTTGATGATGCTATCTGCATTTATTCACATACTCATTTCCCATCTGTTCTAATAATCTAAAATCATATTTACCATTTTGAGTATATGGCAACGTGTCAACAAATCTGAAATATTTTGGAATTTCATATTCCTTTAATTCACTGCAACATTTTTGAAGCAATTCGTCCTGTATATCCTGCAAATTTAAGTCAAAATCTTTAAGAACAATATAAACCATAGGAACATGTTCTTCCTGTGAATCTTCAACTTCCACCGCCACACATTCCTTAACTGCCGCATGTTCACTTATTTTGTCTTCAATTGTATATGCTGAAATTTTAAACCCGCCGCGAACAATCACACGTCTCAATCTTCCACTCAAGCTAATATAGCCATCCTCATCAATTGTGCCAAGATCCCCTGTATGTAACCAAACTTTTCCATCAGCATGGACTCTTTTCACATCGTTTGTCTGCTCCATGTTTCCCTCATAATATAAAAACATCGTATCTGCGAGCGCGCATATTTCTCCTTCCTCACCATACCGTAACTCTCTGCCGCTTTTATTATCATAACTAATGATAGTTTCTCCATATTTTGGTATTCCTATTGTGCCGTACTTATTATGATTAACCGGATTTACAGTTAATGCACCCCAACCCTCGTTATTGCCATACCCATTAACCAGTACCGTATCGAATATTGCTTCAAACTCTTTGTTCTCCTCAGCAGAGATTTTATCTCCACCCGACACCATACATTCTATTTGTTTAACATATTCCATCTGTTTCTGAGAAAGTTTTCCAAAATTGTCTCTTAAATATCGATAATGAAATGGTGCTGCAAATGAAATTGTAAACTTCCCCAAATGTTTTATAATAACGTCCGAATCAAATGTTGGGCTAAGCAATAGTTTCGTTCCTAGTGCAAGAGGTGTAATAATTGCATTTCCTAATGCATACGCAATCCAAGGCGGCAAAAATACAGCAATAATTTTCCCACGTCCAAGCGGTAAGTCCCAATAAGAAAACATTTTTGCACAAGATGTCGCTGAATAATCAGAATGCACAATGGTCTTAGGCTTTCCCGTTGTCCCGCTTGACTGTATCATAATCGAAGGCTTTTCTTTATCAAATGTCATACAAGGTATATTTGAATCAGCATCTCCCCTTTTTATAAAGTCTTTAAAGTACATAAATTTTGAATCTCTAGGCAAAGAGGCATACGCCCCTTGCATTTTTTGTTTCAACTGATATCCCGCTTGCATAACGTTGGAGAGAGAATCTGTTGGTTTGACTACAAGAACATTTTGAAGGCTTGTATTTTTTAAAATCAATTGTACTTTTGAAATCAAAAAATCCAAGATAATTAGACATTTGCAGTTACTTGTATTTGCATATTCTTTTATATCATTTTCACTTGCTCGAATGTCAAACCATTTTGTTATTGCACCAATTTTATTCAAACTCAGTAAAATAATAATTGCCTCCGGCGAATTTGAAATTCCGACCAATATTACATCACCCTGCCTTATCCCCAACTTGAAAAAAGAATCCGCAGCTTTGTCTGTTTCTTTTTTCAATTCCTTAAATGTCCAGCTTTTCCCCAAATATTCGATTGCATAATCATCCATATTTTCTCTGTTTGAATTAAAAATCAACTCATACACCGTTTGATTTACATCAATATTGGAAATAGGAGTTTTCCTATAGTATTTTTCTTGTGGTCTATCAACAGAAACAAAACCTGTCAGAGCTTTCATCAATCTTCTCCTCCCTCTCCCATTTTACAAAAAAAACATTTGTTCATTTTGACATTCACTAAATGTCAATCTTGCAGACATTTTATCACATCATAAAAGAAATGACAAGCACTGAATGTCAATCCTGCTTATGTAAATAATTACCAAGGGGGTTATTTTATGTTCATAAATAAGACGAGTGAAGGAAAGAACAATTTATGCGGCGAAAAAATCGCTGTTTTACGATCCAATCTGAAAATATCACAGCGCGCGCTTGCCGACCGTCTCCAAATTGCCGGTCTTGACATTGACAAGAACGCTGTGCAACGAATTGAAGCCGGCAAAAGATTTGTCACTGATATCGAATTGAAAATTATTTCCCAAGTACTGGAAATTACTGTTGATGAGCTGTTGCGATAAGCGCTTATTCTCATCGCCTATAACACAGCATAAAAAAAGAGAGGGTGTCACACACAATGCCCTCTCCTACTCATACATTAGCAATAAAATTTAATCTCATCTGTCACGAAGAACTTAGGCAATCTGTATTCCCCCGTTCGCGGCATACTTAAACAGCAAATGAGCGTTGCTGTGAAGCAACTGTTCAAACATAGCAATCTCCTCGTCAGAATATCCTTCCTTGCATTGCCAGTGATACTCCGGCAATTCGCATCTCGCTGAGTCAAATCCGTTATCCGTAGGACGTTCGAAGTGTACGATCACTTTTGTGTGATCCGCCTCTTCCAAAATTTGAGAGTGAACGATCTCCGTCCCGTCTCCCAGCGTCATATATGGATACATCATAAGGCAACTCTCCTTCTGAAATTTGTTTGTATGTCATACAGCCACTCTGTTCAAATTGGTGTATGACCAGTATATCATAATTTTCGTTTCAGAAAAACCCCTCAATCGATGATAAGACATGCAATTTATAAAAAGCTTGTCCTTCAGCAAGCTTATCCTACGGCAGCCGCTCCATGTCCGACGTGATCGCATAGTCGCTCGCATACATCGCTTTCAGGGCGTCCGTCTTGTTGTACTTCTCCCCGATGCAGAACTCGTGGGACCAGGTCATGTAATACGCCCACGGCGTATGCGACTGCTCCAGCATCCGGATATCTGGCAGATACCCAATCTCTGCGAGAGCGGCGACCTTATTATCCGTCGTCTGCGCGATCATCTTCTCATACTCTTCCCTGTAATCTGTCGCAGCATACTCGGGCAGATAAATGTCCATCGAGATCACGTCGACGTACTCGTCCCCCGGATAGCCCTCGGCAAGCGGACAGTTCCACACCCAGAGCAGATTGTCGAGATGATGCTGCGCCGTGTAATGCTCAAACATCAGCTTGTAGAGTTCGCGCGCGACCGTCGGCCCTTTCGCGCCCCACCAGAACCACTGCCCGTCCGACTCGTGGAACGGCCTCCAGAGGATCGGGATCTTCTCGTCCCGAAATTTCTTCAAGTGCTCCGCAATAACGTCCATGTCATGGTAAAAGGCTTCCCGCTCTGGAGTTCCCTCAACGAGAATCTTCGACGCATCAAAATCCGTGTGCTCGGCGTAAAAGCTCTTGTCCCTCCCACTGAGCGGCGAATACCAATGGAAGGTGAACGTGAGGATCGCGTCGGAACTCTTCGCCAGCTTCATGGCTGTGTCTAGCGTGCCTCTGTCCTCATAAATCTCCGTCAGGCATTCCTCGGACGCATCGTCATAATTAATGTTCGGGGAATAGGCCAGCAGCTCAAAGCCGAACAGCTTCGGCAGCTTTCCCGTCTTCTCAAGGATGTACTGCGCTTCCTCCATCGGGTTCGTCTGCGTGTGCTGCCCCGTGATGATCTTCTTCCCGGCTATGTCCGAGAGATAGTTCAGAAGCTCTTTCGCTTCCTTGGTCGCGTTTGGATTTACCGTCGTCTGCATACCGTGTCCTTTCTTCTATAAAAAAATAAACTTGTTTGTCTTCGTTCTCAATCGTCGTTTCCTGTCCTATACGACTTCCCTTTTATCATCAATCTGTCCCGCACTCTGCCGGATCACCATCTTCCCGTCGATCTGCCCCGCGCTTTCCCGGATCACCATCTTCCCGTCGACGACGCGCACCGTCTGCTCCTGCGCGCCCTCGTTGATCCTTTTCAGCAGCAGCTTCAGGCTCTGGTGCGCCATCGCGTCCATATCCACGGCGTAAGTCGTCAGCTTCCCCTGCATGGGACCGTGTACGAGGAAATCGTCGAATCCGACAAGGGAAATATCCTCCGGAATGCGGTATCCCGCTTTGATCAGAAGTTCCGCGGCCATCCCCGCGGTGAAATCGCAATTGCAGACAAAGGCGGTCGGCAAATGCTCCGGAAGCTGCAGCTTTGCCTTCCCCGTAAGCAGCTCGCGGTCGGGCAGAATCCATTCCCTGTTCTCGCTGATTTCATGCTCCAGCAGAGATTTGCAGAATCCCTGATAGCGGTCCACAATACTGCCCGTTGCGAGATAGCTCCCGATAAAACCGATTTCCGTGTGTCCCAGATCGATCAGATAATTAGTCATCTGGTACATTCCGTAATACCCGTTCGAGATGACCGCGTCGCACGGGATCTCCTCGTCGATAAAATCGAGAAACAAAACGGGGCAATCCGCCGTCTGACACAGCTTTTTCAAGTATGTCCTGTCGGGTCTTCCCAGAATGATCAGCCCGTTGATCCCCTTGTCACTCATCAGCAGAGGCAGCTTCCCCTGCTTCTCCTGCTCGTCCGTCAGGACCTCGAGCGAGACGAAGCAACCCCTCCCGGAAGCGTCCACGACGATCCGCTGATACATCTCCCAGTAAAAAGACGTATATTTCGCGAGATATCTGTCTTCCACGATCACGCCGATCCTCGTACCCGCCCTATACACCTTGCTCTTGGCCGATGCCTTTCTCTCCCGGCGCACCTTCCTGCGGTAGCCCATCTCCTGTGCTTTTTTCTCAATCGCAATGCGCAGCTCGTCTCCCACTCCGCTGCGGCCTGCCAGCGCGTTCGACACGGTCACGATGCTGACCTGCAGTTCCTCCGCGATATCCTTCAAGGTAACATTCTTTCCCATGCTGTTCTCCGTTTATGCTTTCAAAAGCTGTTTCCGCGGATGACTTTTCCGGTGACAACGCTCATGCGAGGCACAAAATGCGTCTGGTTGATCTTTCGTATCAACGTGTTCACACTGATCTTTGCCATCGCCTCGATATTGACGTCATAGGTAGTCAGTTCCACGCCGTCGATCTGCTCCATCAAAAAATGGTCGAAGCCCGCCACGCCGACGTCCTCCGGGACGCGATAGCCGTCCTGACGCAGTTTCTCGATCAGAAACGCCGCCGTCACGTCGCAGTTGCAGAGAAACGCCTCCGGCATCTCCTCCGGCAGCTGCACGAAAATGCCTACGTTCGAAGTACTCCGGTCCGGAACGATCCACTCCGGCCTTACTTCGATCCCGCTCTCCATCAGCGCCTTCCGATAGCCAAAAAAACGATCCCGGATACTGGAGGTGGCCTGCAGCGTCCCGACAAAGGCAATCTTCCGATAGCCGACCGCCAGCATCATCTTCGTGAGCCGATACGCCCCCGCGTAACCGTCGCTGGTGATAAAATCCGCCTCACCGATCGGCTGGTAATAGTCCACGAAGATCACCGGCGCCCTGCTTTCATTTCGGATTGCTTCCGTGTACGCGCGGCTCAACTCACCGAGCACCAGGATCCCGTTCACCTGATCGTCCAGAGACAGCTTCGGCAGCTTCAGGCTCTCCTCGTCCTCCGGGTCCAGTATCTCGAGAAAGGTCGTGCTCTTCTTCTCCTGCGCCGCGATCACGATTTCCTGATAGACCTTCATGTAAAACGACGGCGTATATCTTAAGTACCTCTGGGAGATCAACACTCCGATCCGGACAAGCGCGTCCTTTTTCTGGGACTGTCCCGCCGGCCCTTCGTACCCGAGTTCCTCGGCCATGTCAAGGATCCTCTGACGGAGCTCGTCGCTGACGCCCTTCCGTCCGTTCAGAGCGGTGGAAACGCTCACTACGCTGATATTCAATTCGCGGGCGATATCTGTCTGCGTCACCGCGCGCTGCTTCCGTTCTTCCGCCATATTTTTCTGCCCTTTCTTAACCTGAGCATCTCTCGTCATCGTCTCTATTTCAATCAAAGCATCCCATGCACTTTGCCTGCTCCTCGATAAATGCCGCCAACTTATCTGCCATCTCTTGCCTCACGGCAGGCGAACCAGACAGTTCCTCACTTTCAAGATCATGCTCTCTTGACCTGAGCATTCCCCATCATCGTCTCTATCTCAGTCGAAGCATCCCGTGCGCTTTGCCTGCTCCTCGATGAACGCCGCCAGCTCGTCCGACATCTCTTCGGCCTCGCCGATGCGGATGTGTCCGGGCGTCCCGCAGCCGTTTCGCCTGTAGAGGAAGTGCACGATCTTCTCGTCGCCGATCGCCTCGCGGACTTCCCCGATCGCGTCGTCCCAGCTCCTGTCATGCTCCAGAATGGTCGTGGCAAGGATGATCAAAGCCCGCGGATACTTTTCGCGTATGTTTTCAATCAGCCTTCTGTAATGCTGCCGCCAGAGGACCGCCTTCGCGCCCTCATAGTCCTCTTTCATGAAATCCACCGGGTGGTTGTCGTTCTGCGCAATTGCGACGACGACCACATGCGGCGTGTAACGACTAAAATCCCAGTCCGTCACCTCGCCGAACGCCGGATTGTACTGCAGCTTATCCCACGCGTGCTCCATGCCGGTATAGCCGCCGTCTTCATTGAAATATCCCGTGCCGTCCAGCAGCGCGATCCCGCCCTGCGCGATGTCGTGGAGCTCCGCATTTAATTTGCGCGCAGTCATCCAGGCATAAGAATACCAGACGTTGGAGTACTCTCCGTTGTGCTCCGGATCGGCCTTGCCGGTGTATTCCACCGCCTCTGACACCTCCCCGGCCGACACGGAATCCCCGTATACCTCCATCCTGCGCTCCGGCTTCGGAAACGGCGGAAGAATCTCCGATCCTTCCGGCAGTTCAAAACCGTGAAAAAGCACTTTGTTGCAGGAATCCTGCCGTTTGAAAAGCGTCAGGGTGTGCTCCTTGTCCGGGAGATTCTTCGCCAGCACATAACGCCTCACATCCGTGTCCGCGTCCTCCTCGCCTTTCGCCAGGCAGATCGTGCTCTGGTCGCCGTCGAGAATAACGCCCATATAATTGCCCCAGTACTGCCTGTGGTTCTCCAGATACGCGCTGATCTCACTGCCCCGGAAACGAACAGTCACCAACGTCGCCGGCCAGATGAATATATACGCGTTCGGATCTGTGTCATCGATCCTGCCGCTGTATTGCAGATACTTATGGTCAGGTCTTATCCGCATATCCTCTGTATCTTCCTTTCAGTCTTTGTTTTATCTTTGCTTTAATCTTTGTTTCAATCATACATTCGTTTCACAGAAGGCAGGATTGATGTCCTGCCCTCACGCGAATTTTCCTTTTCATGTATGGTATTTCACGTATAGTATTTCATGTAAGGTATCCGTCGAATAAACCTCACGCGGACAGTCTCCGGATGATCTCCATGCACATCCGCCCGTTGTGGTACGGACATTTCCACGGGTCCACGATCGCTTCCTCCTCCGTGATTTCCCCGTTTTCCTTCAGATCGCGGAACCACTCGGAGCCTTCTCTTTTGTCCACCAGATATTCCTTCACAAATCCCCAGATATCCTCGGCCGCCTGCATGTACTTAAGGCCGGACGGATCCTGCTGCCACGCGTTCGTGAAGCCGACGATTGCCTCCGCCTGCACCCACCAGACGCGAGTGGTGTCGACTTTGTCGCTCTCGCACTCGTTCGCGAGCGAATGGCTGCGATAGGCCTCCTCGTAGACACACTCCGTCAGCGTCCTTGTGATCTTCCGCATCTCCTCGGAAAGCGCCTCGTCCCCCAGCACGTCGCAGCCACGGTCGATCAGCCAGGCCGACTCAATGTCGTGCCCGAAGGAGTGAAGGTCGATCAGTGTGTTCCACTCCTTGTCGAAGAACACCTCCAGACGGCGCTTCGACGGATTGTAGACCCGGTCGGCAAACAGGCGCAGCATATAGCGCAGCTGCTCTCCCACCGCCTCGTCGTGCGAGACGTCGTAGAGCTCCGTGTACGCCTCAAACACGTGCAGGAGTGTGTTCATCGTCTTCTCCGCCATCACGCCGTTCTCGGAAAGCTTCTCATTGTCCACCGGCCGGAAGTCCTGCGAGAACGCCTCCAGATAACCGAAAGAATCTGTACATTTCTCCTCGACCACAGCGAACAGCTGCTTCGCCAGCGAGAGAGCTTCCTCATTTCGCGTCAGTCTGTAGTACGAGGAGAGCCCGTAGATCGCGAACGCCTGACAGTAAGTGTGCTTCATTCCTTCTTCCACTTTCCCGTCGTAGGTGACCGACCAGTACACGCCGCCGTTTCCCCGATCCACAAAGTGATCCCGCAAGAAAGCGTACGCGTGATCCGCCTCATCCCTCAGCGAAGCGTCGTTCAAAAGCAACGCCGCGTTCGAGAAAAACCACAGGATCCTGCTGTTTAAGATACAGCCCTTGACGGCCTTCGGATCGATCTTCAGGTCATATCCCATATAGCCGTAATATCCGCCGTTTTCGTCGTCCCTCATGCCCTTCCAGAACGGAATGAGTTTTCCCGTCAAGTGCTCTTTTACTTCCTGAACAAACATACCATGCCTCCAAAAAATACGTTTTCATCTATGATAGCATTTTTCAAGAACCGTGCCAATCACAAAAATCCACATTCCTCCTGCCCGGCCGATATGCAAACCGACCGGACAGTATAATATGCTCAGCCCTTCACAGCGCCTGCCGTCAGTCCGCTGTAGATCTGGTCCTGGCACAAAATGAACAAGATCAGCGCCGGGAGCAGAGAGATGATCACGCCTGCGCAGATCAGGTTGTACTGACTGCCCAGCGGTCCGACGAAGGTGTACAGCGAGGTGGCCACCGTCGGATACAGCTTCTTATCCTGCAGATACAGGTTCGCCATGTAGTATTCGTTGTAGGTACCGACGCCCTTCAGGATGCAGGAAGTCACGATCGCCGGCTTTAAGAGCGGCAGATGGATCTTGTAGAAGATCGTGAAATAATTCGCGCCGTCCATGATCGCCGACTCGTCCAGGGCAATATCGATGTTCTCAAAGAACTGTATATAGATATAGATCGATATGACGTCCGTCCCGCACATGATGATCATATATCCGATCAGCGAATTGATAAAACCCAGATTGTACATGATCTCATACAGGGATACCTGCATGGCGACGCCCGGAAGCAGCGACGCGAACAGGAACAGATTGCGGATCATATTGTTTCCCGGGAACTTGAAGCGGTTCAGCACATAAGCCAGCTGTGTGCCGATGAACACAGAACCGATCAGCACACAGATCAGGATGAGCGTGGAATTAAAAAACGCCCTGCCCATGTTCGCCCTCTGGAACGCCTGGATAAAGTTGTCAAAATTCAGCCAGTTCTGCGGGAGCGTCATCACGTTCGTCTGCTGATATTCCGTCTCGGTCTTGAAGGCCGTGATCACGCAGGATACGACCGGGATCACCGCGACGAACGCGAAAAACACCAGCGACGCATATTTCAGAAAAGCAAGGATACCTCTTTTTGCATAATCCATTGTCCTCATATCCCATCACCGCCCTTCCGCTGCCCTGACGCTTCTCTTCGCCAGTCTGGCAAGTTTCTTATCTCTGCGGATGCCTGCCTTCGGATCGTCGTCCTCCGCGTCGCGGAACACATACTTGAAGAACAGCTTCTGCAGTATCGTCGCGATGATGATAATGATCAGCAGTATGATCGCCATCGCCGAGGCAAGGCCTACCTTCTGCTGTGTGTGCGCGATATTGTGCATGACCACAAAGTAGGTACCCGTCCCGTTCGCGCCGCTCGTGATGACGTACGGCGGTTCGAAAGCACTTAAGGAACCTGTGATCGACAGGATCACGTTCAGCATGACGATCGTACGTATGCTCGGAAGGATAATATACATAAACTGCTGGAACTTGTTCGCCCCGTCGAGCATTGCGGATTCGTACAGACTCGAGTCCACCGACATGATCGCGCCGATGAAAAGCACCATGTTCTGTCCGAAATAGCGCCAGATGGATGTCCCCACCAGGGAGAAGTTGTTGATCCTCTGGTCGCGCAGCCAGTACGGGAGATTGTCCAGATTGAAGCCGCACCACTGAAGCACGGTATCGAACACGAAGCCTCTGGTATAGAAAAACTTGAAAATAAAGCCGATGGCGATACCGTTGATCAGATACGGGAAGAACATAAATCCCTTAAACAATTTTCCGCACTTTACCTTAAAGCTCAGAACCGTCGCGAGATACAGCGCGAGCACAAGCTGTATGATCGAACCGAGCATGTAGTAAAGGCTGAGCTTCAGCGCGCCGAAGCAGTCCTTGCGCTGGAATACCTTCAGGTAATTGTCCCAGCCCACGAACTTTCGCGTGCCGGTGTATTTCATCTTATAAAAACTGAAGCCGAACATCTCCCCGAACGGAAGATAGGTAAAGACAAACAGCAACAAAAGCGGGATGATCATAAACGAGAGCATCACCAGAACCTTCTGTCCGTCCCTGCTTTTGATCCACACCTTGAACGGCCGTCTCTTTTTCACTGCCTTTGTGTTCATCCGGGTCCCTCTCTTTCTACAAACAAAGGGGCTGTAAAATTACTACTGTTCACTTCGTGATCAGTAAGCAGTTTGGGCATGCAAATTCGCTTTGCGAAGCCCAAACTGCCGCCTGCATCACTTTTTTACGGCCTCATCAGCAAGTGCTTCGGCCTGATTTGAACAGTAGTGCATACTACAGTCCCTCTGTCAATTTTCGCCGTATCGCAGCGTATTTCTTATTTCTTACTCAGTCACTTCAACGCCAAGGCTGTCCTGCGCATCGTTCCATGCGGTCGTCCAGTCTGCCATGATGTCGTCGAAGCTCTCGCTGCCCGTGAACGCGGATTCCACAATTCTCTGAACCTTCGCGTCGCCGCCTGCGTTGAAGGAAAGCTCAGACTCTGCGTTCATCTCGCCAAGCAGGTCTTCCTCGCCCGGAAGCGCCGGCTGATCGGAAAGCATCGTACAGGTGTCGAATGCGGAATACATAGCCGGGTTCTCGCCGTTCTTGGAGGTCGCGTAGCAGCCCTCGGATACGTTCCAGCCGGACTCCTCGATGAGCCATTTCACGAATACCATAGAAGCCGTCTTGTTGTCGTCGCTCGCGTTTACATTGATGCCGTAGTTGTAGTCGCCGCCTGCTACCACGTACTGCGTGCCGTCAACGGTGATCGGGAACGGCATATAGCCGATGTCGTCGCCGTGGTCGCCGGCCTCTACCATCTGGGAGAACGCCCAGGAGCCGAGAACCATGCAGCCGATCTCGCCGTTGTTGATCATGCCCTTGCAGCCTTCCCAGTCGGTCGTGGTGTAGTCGTCCTCGATGAGGCCGTTCGCAACCGCGTCGTAGAGAATCTTGTACAGAGCGTATGCGCCCGTGCCGTCGCCGTGATCCTCAAACGGATTCGCCATATGCGCAAACTTCTGGTTCATGAAGGTATCGTCGCCCTCTGCGACAACGCCCATGTAAGCGTCCCATGCGCCCATTGTCCAGCCTGCCGCGTAATTCGTGTAAAGCGGGATCGCGTCCGTGTTGTCCTTGATCAGCTGAAGGTCCGCGATGAATTCGTCCGGAGTCTTCGGAAGCTCGGTGATGCCGGCCTGCTCGAACACTGCCTTGTTGTAGACGACGCCCTGCGCGTTGCCCCACATCGGAACGCCGTAGCAAACGCCGTCATAGGACCATGCGTTCATGAAGTTCAGCTCCGCGTCCAGCGCTTCCAGATCGCCGTACGGCTGGAAATATGTACTCAGCTCTTTCGTGTCGATCGCCGGGATCAGCATGATGTCGCCCCAGTCGCCCGTGGACAGACGAAGCAGGGAATCCTCCGCGTAGTCCGTGACGCCCTCGGTCTCGACAGAGATGTTCGGATACGTCTCGTTGAATTTCGCGACCAGGTCCGCGATCGTTCCGTCTTCCTCACGGTCAGTTCTGCAGTGCAGGAATTTGATCGTAGCGGTCAGATCCGTGTAATCCTCACCCAGCGTGATGTCCAGATATCCCGGTACGCCGCCCTCGTCAGCGGACACCGCCACCGGAAGGGAGAGAACCATTGCTGCAGTCAGGCCTAACGCCAACACTTTTCTCAGTTTCATAGTTTTTCCTCCATTCTTTTTTATTAAAATTGATATATTTAACTATATCATTCTTACTTTATTCAGTCAATAAAGTTAAATTAAATTTTCTGTTTTCAGTAGCTTTAACTTAAATTTTTTGTATTTCGCCCTGTCACATCACTTTTTCTTCCCGTTTATGTGCATTGTGCACAAAAGAAAGTCCTGCAGCTTCTTTCGGGCAAAATACTCTTTTAAGTAAAAGAAAAAGACTGCCACAAAGCACACGCTTGTGTCCTTCGCAACAGTCCCTGTCTTGTCTGATCTGTCTTGTCTAATCTGTTTTTTTAATCTGTTTTTTTAATCTGTTTTTTCTGATTCAGCCTTTCATCTTTCTGCTTATTCTTCTCACTTGTCGTCCAGCTTCAACACGCTCATGAACGCCTTCTGCGGGATTTCCACATTGCCCACCTGACGCATGCGCTTCTTGCCTTCCTTCTGTTTCTCCAGCAGCTTCTTCTTTCGCGTGATGTCGCCGCCGTAGCACTTCGCGAGCACGTCCTTGCGCATCGCCTTGACGGTCTCTCTGGCGATGATCTTGCTGCCGATCGCCGCCTGGATCGGGATCTCGAAGAGCTGCCGCGGAATCTCCTGCTTCAGCTTCTCGCACATCTTCCGCCCTCTCTCGTAGGCCGTCTCCCCGTGCACGATGAAGGACAGCGCGTCGACCTCCTCGTGGTTCACGAGAATATCAAGCTTCACGAGCTCGGAGCGCATATAGCCCTTCATGTCGTAGTCGAACGACGCGTACCCGCGCGAGCGCGACTTCAGCGCGTCGAAAAAATCGTAGATGATCTCGTTGAGCGGCAGCGTGTATTTCAGGAGCGCCCTCGTCTCCTCAATGTACTCCATCCCCTCGTACATGCCGCGCCGCTCCTGGCAAAGCTCCATGATCGGGCCGATGTACTCGGTCGTCACCATGATCTCGGCCGCCACGACCGGCTCCTCCATGTATTCGATCTCGGACGGGTCCGGCAGGTTCGTCGGGTTCGTCAGGTCGACGACCTCTCCGTTCGTCTTGTGTACCTTATAGATAACGCTCGGCGCCGTCGTCACGAGGTCGAGATTGTACTCCCGCTCCAGCCGCTCCTGGATGATCTCCAGATGCAGCAGTCCAAGAAATCCGCAGCGGAAGCCGAAGCCCAGCGCCACGGAGGTCTCCGGCTCGAACTGCAAAGAAGCGTCGTTTAACTGCAGCTTCTCCAGCGCGTCCCGCAGATCCGGGTACTTCGCTCCGTCCGCCGGATACATGCCGCAGAACACCATCGGATTCACCTTCTTGTAGCCCGGCAGCGGCTCTGCGCACGGATTCGCTGCGCTCGTTACCGTATCGCCGACGCGCGTGTCCTTCACATTTTTGAGGCTGGCGGTCAGATAGCCGACCATGCCCGCGCTCAGCTCCTCGCAGGGGATGAACTGCCCCGCGCCGAAATAGCCCGCCTCGACGACTTCTGCCTGCGCGCCCGTCGCCATCATGCGGATCGGCGTGCCCTTTCTGACCGTGCCGTGCATAATGCGCACGAAGATGATCACACCTTTGTAGGAATCGTATACCGAGTCGAAGATCAGCGCCTGCAGCGGCGCGTCCGGGTCGCCCTGCGGCGCCGGGATCTTCTCGACGATCTTTTTCAGTACTTCCTCAACATTCTGTCCGGTCTTCGCGGAGATCCGCGGGGCGTCCTCCGCCTCGATGCCGATGACGTCCTCGATCTCGTGAACCACACGCTCCGGGTCAGCGCTCGGCAGGTCGATCTTGTTTATGACAGGCATGACGTCCAGATCGTGGTCGAGCGCCAGATAGACGTTCGCGAGCGTCTGCGCCTCGATGCCCTGCGCCGCGTCCACGACGAGCACCGCCCCGTCGCAGGCCGCCAGACTTCTGGACACCTCATAGTTGAAATCCACATGCCCCGGCGTGTCGATCAGGTTGAAGATATACTCCTCCCCGTCGTCCGCCTTGTAGATCAGCCGCACCGCCTGCGACTTGATCGTGATGCCGCGCTCACGCTCCAGATCCATGTTGTCGAGCACCTGGTTCTGCATTTCGCGGCTCGTCAAAAGCCCCGTCATCTCGATCAAACGGTCCGCCAGCGTCGACTTGCCGTGATCGATATGCGCGATGATGCAAAAATTCCTGATCTTATCCTGACTGACAGCCACCTGTATTCCTCCTAGTTTAAGATGTGTACCCACAGGGCGTCTTCACTTCGTTTCGGTCGGCGCTTAACGTGCGCCACCGGCGCACAGCGCCCCGTAACTCAGATCCCTGCGGGATGGGCAAATAGCTTCGCTATTTAAGACGTATATATCAAAATTCCCGCGATGATGATCAGATTTCCTATGACCCGCCCTTTCGTGAACTTCTCCTTCAGGATCACATAGGACAGGATCATCACGAACACATAGCTGAACGCGTCGATCACCGTGCCGTACTTCATTTCCACCTTCGTGAACGCGTACGTGTTCACCAGCAGCACGCAGAAGAAAATAAAGTACGACAACAGCACCCGCCAGTTCAGGTATTCCCGGATCGGGTTCTCCCACTGCTTATTCGCGCTCTGCTTCAACAGTACCTGCGAGACTGCCGTGAAGAAGGTCCCGGCAAACATCAGGCCAAAATACAATTCAATCATAATGCTGCACCACCATAACTCCCACAAACACCACAAAAAGTCCTATGATGTTGCGCACGGAGAGGTTTTCGTGAAAGATGACGACCGCCCAGATCTGCGACCAGATCAGGTAGACGGTCTTGTTCGCGTACGCGACGTTGAGCTGAAAACGCTTGATCACCTTCTGCCAGATCAGCGCGTAGATCAGGCAGTTCAGGAACATCAGCGCCACAAAAACATACAAGAGGATTCCCTTGAGCCCGTGTTGGTTGAACTGCACGGAAGCCGCCTTGGAAAACACGCCTGTAAACGAGAACAGCAGAATATTCAAATGCAGGAGCAGATAATTTTTCATTTTTTCCATGGAAACGATTATAACATTCTTTTACAAACCACGCAAGATGTGCTATACTATGAAAATTAGAGATTATTACACAGGAGGAAACCAATGAGCTTATATTCTGTGGTGGTTCCGGTCTACAATTCGGAGCCCACATTGGAGGAATTGTACGAACGACTCCGCGCAGTCTTCGAGGAGACCATGCACGAGGAATTTGAGCTGATCCTGGTGGACGACGGTTCCAAAGATCACTCCTGGGATGTCATGGAAAGGCTGCACGAGCGTGATCCTCGGGTGAAGATCATCCAACAGGCGAGAAATTTCGGTCAACATCCCGCGCTTCTCTGCGGTTTCCACTATGTGAACGGCGACTTCATCATCACGATGGACGACGACCTGCAGCATCCGCCCGAAGAGATTCCGAAGCTCGCGAAGGTGATACATGAGCGCGACGACGTGGACGTCATCATCGCCAGATACGAGGACCGCAAGCACAGTCTTGTCCGCAGGATCGGCACCTGGGTATCGGTCTACGCGACCTCCAAAATGCTCGGAAAACCGCGCGATCTGGAAATCACCAGTTTCCGACTGATACGCCGTTTCATCGTGGACGCGATCGTGCGGATGAACGTGCGCAAGCCCCAGATCGGAAACCTGCTGGTGCAGACCTCAAACCGGATCATCAACGTGCCGGTGCACCACGACGCCCGCAAGTATGGACACAGTGGTTACACGTTTACGCGTCTGGTGAAAGATCTGTTCTACGACATCACGAGCAATTCCGCGTTCCCGCTCGTCCTGGTGCGCAACATTGGAATCTTAAGCTTCCTTGCCAGCGTGTTCCTTGCGATCTATTTTCTGGTGCGCTATTTCCTGTACGGCATGTCCGTGGAAGGCTGGACCTCCACAATTTTGATCATACTGGCAAGCAACGGCCTCATGCTCCTCGCAATCGGCATCATCGGCGAATACCTGATGCATATTCTCGACGAGGCGCGGAAGATGCCGAACTACATAGAACGCCAAAAGAAATTATAAATTGTATCTGTCTGCGGCAGTGCGCTGAGACATCCGAATAAGGCGCCCTGAACAATTACACTCGGAGGATTTATGAAAGAAATCGGCGGATATCTCGAGCTGGAGCGCTTCTCCGGCCCGGAGTACTACAAAGATATGGTAAAGCTGAACCTGGGCCGGACCGCCCTGCTCTACCTCATGAAGTCTGCGGGCGCCCACACGCTGTGGGTGCCGCATTTTCTGTGCGAAGCGGTTCTCGACAGCTGTACGCGCGCAGGCTATGCGCTCAAATATTACTCGATCGGGCGGGACTTCCTTCCCGGTCCGGATCTCGCCCCGCAGCCGGGGGAATATACCTGCGTCGTCAATTTCTACGGGCAGCTCACCGAAGAACGGATCCTCGTGCTGCGCTGCAGATACGGCCCGGTGATCCTGGACAACACACACGCATTTTTCCAGCCGCCGGTCGGACAGATCCCGACGCTCTACTCGCTGCGCAAATTCTTCGGGCTCTGCGACGGCGCCTACGTTTCGATGGGAAGCCTGACTCCGGCGATCGATCCAAAGCATCTGGAACAGGATGTCTCCGGCGGACGCATAAGCCACATTCTCGGCCGTTTCGAGGCGGACGCCTCCTCGCATTACCAGACCATGCTCGACAACGCGCACGCGCTCGATCACGAGATGGTCAAGCGCATGTCACCGCTCACGGAAAACCTGCTGCACGGCATCGATTACGAGCGGGCGCGCGCCGCAAGAGAGGAAAATTACCGGACGCTCGATGCGCTGCTCGGCGCGGACAATTCTTTGCCGATCCATATGCCGGCAGGCCCGTTCGTATATCCGTTTTACCATAAGGACGGCATGCGGCTGCGCCGGCAGATGGCAAAGCAAAAGATCTATGTCCCGACCTACTGGAACAATGTGCTGAAGCAGATGCCGGAGGATTCCCTGGAATACGACTACGCGGCGAACATCCTCCCGCTGCCTTGCGACCAGCGCTACACGCCGGAGGATATGGAGACCGTCGTCCGCGTTCTGCGGGAATCTCTCAGAGAGTTAGAGTCTGCCCGTGCGCAGACCGCCGGATGAAGCGCCGATACGAAGTACAGCAATCAGAGAACTGGAGAATACATATGCACAAACTTGTGGTCCTGGGATCGCTCGGGGAATTTGTACAACTGATCAAGCTCGCGAAAAAACGCGGTTACTACACGATCGTCTGCGACGGCTATCCCGGCAGCGTCGGGAAATCCTTTGCGGACAAGGTGTACGACATCGACGTCGGCGACACGGACGCCATCGCGGCCATGTGCCGCGAGGAACAGGCGGACGGGATCATCACCTCCTTTTCGGATTATCTGTTCGAGTGTATGGTGAAGATCGCCGAAAAGGCCGAACTGAAATGTTACTTCAATACAAAGCAGCTCCCGTACTACCGGGATAAGGTTCTCATGAAGGACATGCTGACGGAGCTCGGCATACATACTCCGGCGTACCGCTACGTCACGAAAGATTTCTTCGATGAGGAGCTCTCCGGCCTGCGTTTTCCGGTCGTCGTAAAACCAGTGGACAAGTATGGTTCGCGCGGCGTCGAGGTGTTGGACTCTGTCGAAGAGATCCGCGGTCATTTCGACCACACCTGCGCCACTTCCGATATCAAAAAGATCCTGGTGGAGGAATACCACGACGGCTTTGAGTTCAATATGATGAGCTGGGTGCTGCACGGCAAAGTGCAGGTCATCAGCATTGCCGACCGCGAGAAGACACCGATCGGCGACCATCAGATCCCGATCAGCTCGCGCAACGTCTACCCTTCCAAACGGCTTGAACTCGTGATCGATGAGGCAAAAAATGTTCTGCAGCGCGTCGCCGATCACCTCGGGCAAAGAGAAGGCCCGCTGTCCATGCAGTTTTTCTGGAAACCGGAGACCGGCGTGTCCGTCTGTGAAGTGGCCGGGCGCTTTTTCGGCTATGAACACGAGCTCGTGGAGTACGCCGGAGGGCTGAACTTCGAACATCTGCTGCTCGACTATGTCTACGACGAGGCGGCTGTGGAACGGCTGTTCGCGGACTACTCGCCCCGTTTTCCAAAGACAAGCGCCGTCCTCTACTTTCACGGCAGACCCGGCATGCATGTCGTGCACCAGGAGACCGCCGAAGAGCTGTCCCGGCTGCCCGGCGTTGCGGAGACCTGGCTGTTCTACCGCTCCGGCGAGGAGATCATCCAACACGGGCCGAACCCTTACGTCGCCCGTTATTATATTACAGGCGGCACACGCGCGGAGATCGACGCGCTGACGGAGGAATTCTTCGCGCGCATGAGCATCACGGACGCGAACGGGCGTGAAGTGCTGTATGAAAACAGAATTGGGGAATAGAATTCTGCTCCCGGACATTTCTTTAAAACGAAATTGTCCGGGAGTATTTTGTTCGGCAACCCGACTGTCTTAATCGGAACCTGTATCTGCCGCCGCATTTATGTCTGTATCGGTATTTGCAGCCATATTGGCTCCGCTCAATACCCGGTGCAGAAGATCCGCCAGCGGAGCCATGGCGTTTCTCTCCTCCTCCACCGTGTTCAACTGCGTCCCGGCTTCCACCAGCAGGGAGCGCGGCCGCAGATGCAGGTTGAAGCGTTCCGCTTTCAGGTAGATATTCCGTGTGAATCCGGGGTACAGTTCTTCGGCCGCAAGCTGTAATTGCAGGGAGAACGCAAGGTTGTCCTGTGTGTAGGGATTTTCCAGCCAGGAAAGAGGCTGATCCGCGCTGTCACGCGAAATGCCGTTGAAAAACATAATGCGGGAGACCGGCTGACCGTCGATCTCCGTCACAAACTTCTCTCCTTCCACTCCATCGCGATGCAGATCGATGATGACCTCGATCGTCGGGTATTTCGCCAGGATCTGCTCTACCGCCTCGCGCGCATAGTCGTACGCTGCGCTCCGGTCCAACACGCCGTCCACCAGATCATAGATTCCCGTATCGTGAATCACGTTATAGCCGTAGGTATCGCGCAGTTCCTCCGCAAGCTTCTCTCCCATTCCGATGATCGTATCGCCGGTCTCGCCCTCCCGTGAATCCGCGAACGCTTCCTGCGAATGGGTGTGATAGATCAGGATCTGCGGCTCGGACGGATCCTGCGCCATCCTCAGATCCTTCCGCAATAAGGCGTCCGCGTCCAAAAGCTGCGCATCCGCCATTGTCCCTTCATCCACTGTATAATAATGTGTCAGCAGATAGTCGAAATCCTCCAGCTGCGCGAGCAGCTGTTCCGGCACGACTGTCTGGGAAACGGCCGTCAAAGCCCCGGTCTCTGTTGTTGTCTCTTCCTCTTCCTTTTTCTGTACTGTTTCCTGTCTGTCTTCCGAATACTCCGATTCCCCAGTCTTCTGCTTCCCCTTTTTCTGAGATTCCGCTGCTTGTCCCGCTTTCTTCGTCTCCTCTTTTGCGGTTTCCTCTCCATGTGTCGTTTCCCCTGAATCTCCTTTCGCCTGTGAGATCATCTCCACCCCCTGATCAGTCTTCTCCGTCTCCCCTGGCTGTTCTCCCGTCTGTCCTTCCGCCCCGCTCTCTCCCTCTGACCCCTCCGCAAGATAGCTGTAGACCGGCACGACCTGCCGCATCCACTTCGCGATCCAGTTCGGCATATCACGCCCTTCCACCGTCGCAGTGTACCCCGGCGCGTAGGTGCGCATCGCCGCATCCTCCAGATTCCTCTGCACCTCTCCCGCATCCAGCGCCTGCCGCGCCGCCCCGCTCTCCAGAAGGATACGGCCCGCTTTATACAAAATATAGATACCCAACGCCAGTATGATCAGGTAAAGAAGCTTCTGAAACCCGCTTGTCCTCCTCATGAGCCGCCTCCTGCGCTTTATATGCTCTTCTCCTGCTCCGTTTTCTATAGAAGCAGTCCGTATGGTTCTCTCCCTGTGCATCTATGTTATCCTTTTGTCAGGGCGCTATTACATATATATGAGAAACTGTGCAGAAGTATACCTTTCTCCGCGTATCGGAGGGCACAAAAAAGAGCCCGACCTGATAGCACTTGCCTGTGTCGGACTCCTCTGTATTTTCCTGTTATTCTTTTATGCCACCTTGCTCTTCGCAAGCTCAACGAGCGTCGCAAAACCCTCCGCGTCGTTCACTGCCATGTCGGCCAGCACCTTTCTGTTCAGCTCGACGCCCGCGAGCTTCAGTCCATACATGAAACGGCTGTAGGAAAGCCCGTTCAGACGCGCACCCGCGTTGATACGCGCGATCCAGAGCTGTCTGAACTGACGCTTCCTCTGCTTACGTCCCGCATACGCGCTCGTCAGGGCACGCATCACGGACTGCTTCGCGATCCTGTACTGTTTCGATCTGGCTCCTCTGTAACCCTTCGCCAGCTTTAATACCCGATTATGCTTTTTCTTAGCGTTCAAACCGCCTTTAATTCTTGCCATGTCTTATTTCCTCCTTCGCCTCTTCTTATAAATACGGTAAGATCTTCTTCATGTTCTGAGCGTTCGTCGGATCCGTGATCGTCGCATGTCTCAGATTTCTCTTTCTCTTGGTGGACTTCTTGGTTAAGATATGGCTCTTGTAAGCTTTGTTTCTCTTCAATAAACCTGTTCCTGTCTTCTTAAAACGTTTCGCAGCCGCTCTGCTTGTCTTCATTTTCGGCATTTTGTCATTCCTCCTTGTATTTGTAAATCTGATTACCCTATTGCTTATTGCTTCTTCTCCGCCAAGAACAGGGTAAGGCTTCTGCCCTCCTGCTTGATCGGTTTGTCGATGACCGCGATATCGGCAAGCTCATTCGCAAAATCCTCGAGAATATGCCTGTGATCCTGCATATGCGACATCTCTCTTCCACGGAAACGCAGCGTGATCTTGACTTTGTTACCCTTTGAGATGAATTTCTTAGCGTTATTAATCTTCGTGTTCAAATCATTCACATCAATGTTGGGAGACAAACGGACTTCTTTGATCTCAATCGTTTTCTGCTTCTTCCTGGCCTCTTTTTCCTTGCGGGCCATCTCGTAACGATATTTCCCGTAATCGATGATCTTGCACACCGGCGGCTTTGCCATCGGCGCGACCTTCACCAGATCGAGCTCCGCCTCCCTCGCAAGCTTCATCGCGTCCTTCGCCGACATGATTCCCAGCTGTTCGCCGTTCTCGCCGATCAGACGTACTTCACGGTCCCTGATTTGTTCGTTGATCATTAATTCGCTAATGGTACTGCACCTCCGTCTCAATAATAGAAAATAAAGAAGAGTGGATAACAAACTGATCCACTCTTCGCCATCACAAAACGACATCTTCCGAAGAATCTGCGTCTGAAACCGATATGAACCGCCGGTCGCCTCATGCGCCGGGGTGAGAGTGGATACTCTGCTTTCCTGTTTTCAACCTCGGTAAGCATAACATATATTTTCTGGATTGTCAAACAATTTTTCAAAAACTGTCCGAAACTGTCCGAACGGTAAGAAACAAAGAGCCAACGCCTGATCCGCGTCAGCTCTTCTGTCTTATTTCCGTCTTATTGCTGCCTTTCCTGTGGAACGTTAATTCGCTTCGTCAAAGGTCACGCACTCGGTCTCGCGGCATTCGCAGGCCGCCGCGCCCGCGATGTCCACATGATTCGCCCTGCAGATGCAGTCGTCGTTGTACTTGCAGTTCTCTGCCTCACATTTGATGTCGATGATCGTAGACGGGCTGCCGACCGAGCTTTTCGCGCTGTCTCTCTGGCGCTCCTCGAAACTCGCGCAGCAGGTATCCTGGCAGACCTTCGCGTCCTCGCCGCCGATCTTGATGTCGCCCTTGCCGCAGTACATCGCGTTGTTGAAAATACAGTTCTGTGCGGAACAAACTAATGCTGGCATATCCATACCTCCTGAATTATACTGAATTATACTGAATTCTATCGAAGGTATTGTCTGCAGTTTCCCAGCAAATTATGCATTTTTCCTCTGTTTCGTTTTTTCCCCGCGTTATAGTTGCTCTGTCTCCGTCATATCGCCGGTTTCGTTTCTCTTATAAAATTCCGATCGTAAACACGAACGCGATTTCTCCATTCCGTTCAGTTCGATCGGATTTCCTGCCGCATGAATCCGATGTACGAACCGCCGAACGCAATCAGCATCAGCGCCGCCAACCCGGTCAGGTTCGGCCAGACGAGCAGAAGACTCTGTCCGAGACTCAGGTAGCCGCTGACTGCCCCGACGAGCTGATCCATCGTCACGACGTTGACCGAGCGGACCGTCGGGTTCATGATCGTCGACACCGCCTCACTGTACAGATAGTACGGCGAAATCCGGTTGAGCCCCAGATTCAGCGTGTAGTTGTTGTACGAATTGATCATCGCGTGATACTCGTCTCCGATCGGGTACGCCGCGTTCGCGACGATCCTCGCCACCAGACTCATGAAGATCGCGAAGAAGACCCAAAGCGCGATCGACGCGAGCGCCGAGGTGGCCGCGTGGCGGCAGACCACGGAAAACCAGATCGAGATCGCCAGCCAGAACGCCACATAGACGACCGTGAAGGTCAGGAAAACAAGGATCCTCCAGACCTCCTCACCGGACGGCTTTACCCCCGTGCAGAGGATGCCGACCGCCCCGAGACCGATCCCCATCGTGTAGATGATCGTCGCGATCACTGCCGTTCCGGCCAGAAACTTGCCGATAATAATGGAATCCCGATAGATCGGCTGCGCCACCAGACGGTTCAGCGTCCCTCCGGCGCGCTCACTGTTCACCGCGTCGAAGCCGAGCGCCAGACCGATGATCGGCCCCAGCAGCGCGATGAAGGACATGAACGACGGGATCGAGTTCCCGCTCGTCGTGTAGAGACTCAGGAACAGGTAGTTGCTGTCCTCCACGTCTCCGAGCCCGGAGATCGCCCCGTACAGGCTGGCGATTCCGGTGCCGCCGATCAAAAGCAGGAGAATCAGGAAACGCCTGCTTCGCAGATGATCGGCAAACTCTTTGTGAAACAGCGCCTTAAGCCCGGTCAGTCCCCTGACGCGCCTGCTTCCCTCTGCGCCTCCAGCCGTGCTTTCTCTTTTCTTCAAAATCATTTCTCTCATCACTTTGCCCCGCCTTTTCAAAATAACGTCTGTAGATCTCGTCAAGGTCGCCGCCCCTCTGGTGGAGGTGCAGGATCGTATAGCCGTGCTCTCCGAGGAATCTCGTCAGCTGTCCGCGGATGTCTTTTTTCGAAGAGATCAGAAGCGTGTTGCCCTCCTTCTGGATCTTCTCAAGTCCCTCCTGCTGCGACAGCATCCCTAGCAGCTTGTCGTCGCAGGGATGAACGTTCACTTCCAGCAGGTAGCTGCCGTCCTGAAGGATCTGCTCCTCCAGCTCGGCAAGCGTGCCGCTCGCGATCAGCTTTCCTTCCACGAAGATTCCGACACGGTCGCATACCTGCTGGATCTGATGAAGCTGGTGCGAGGAGATCAGGATCGTCCTCCCATCCTCCACCGACAGTTCCCGGATCAGGTTCAGAAGCTCCCGCATGCCTTCCGGGTCGATGCCGAGCGTCGGCTCGTCCATGATGATGATCTCCGGATCCTTGATCAGCACATCCGCGATCCCAAGCCTCTGGCGCATACCCTTCGAGTAGGTGCCCGCGCGCCGATCGGCCGCCTCGGTCATGCCCACGCGCGCAAGCAGCTCGTCGATGCGCTCCTCAAGCTCCTGCCCGGAGAGGCCGTTGAGCTGTCCGGTGAAGCGCAGGTTCTGCCGCCCGGTCATGTCCGGGTAGAAACCGACGTTGTCCGGCAGGTAGCCGACGATCCCCTTGACCTCGAGCGGATGCCGCGCGCAGTCCAGTCCCTCGATCAGAGCCGTCCCTGCGGTGGGTTCCGTCAGTCCGAGCAGCATCAGGATCGTCGTCGTCTTGCCCGCGCCGTTCGGTCCGAGCAGGCCGAACACTTCGCCTTTTCGGATCGAGAGATTCAGGCTGTCGACGGCCCTCTTGTCGCCGTACTGCTTCGTCAGCTGAGAGAGTTCTATTACATTTCTGCTATTCTCTGACATACCTATCGTCTCCCATATTTCTTAAAGATAACGCCAAGGATCACCACCAGCACCACGATCACGCCAATCGCCGCGATGCCCCAGGTCGTGGACGTCTTCACGGACACGCGGAAGTCCGCGCTTGCGGATGTCTCACTGTTTCCGGCTGTGATCGTCGTCACGTAATCCCCCGTGACCGCATTCTCACAGGGCGTTACGTAGGCCGTGACTTCCTTTGTCGCTCCGGCCTCGAGCGTGTCGATCGTCGACTCGCTGAACGTGACTTCCCAGTCCGTCGGAGCGGAAGAAGTAAGGTTCAGGTTCGTCAGATCTACATTGCCCGTATTCGTGATACTGAGCGTCACAGAAGCTTCCTTATTCTCATACGCGTCAAAGCTCAGACATCCGTCCGGCGTGGAGAGCGTCAACGCATAGGAGCCGGTGATCTCGACAGTCAGATCCTGCGCCAGCGTATCGTTCGCCGACACCGCCGCGCACGAGATCGTGTACTCACCCTTCTCCACCTTTTCCGGCGGCACGACGCCGACCGTCAATCCCTGACTGCCGCCTGCGTCCACCGAGAGGCTCGCCACGTTCGCGCTCTCCCCGGACGGGGTAAACGTCACCTGCCATCCGGCAGGAGCGTCCGCCGACAGACTGTAGGTCTGGTTCGTGCTGCGGTTGTTCACGATCGTCGTCTCGAAGCTGAAGGACGTCCCTGCCATACCCTGCTGCTGCGGATATTCGGAGGTAAAATCGCTCTGTCCGCTCTCCTCCTGGCTGACCGTCACCTCCAACTCAAGCGTGTCGGTCTTTCCCTCACCGGCGTCCGCCTCAAGCTCGACTTCATATGTACCTTCTTCGATCCCTTCCGGCACGCTCAGGCTGAACTGTGCATCCGAATCGTCCCCGGCGTCCGCCGTATCCGCCGTTGTCCCCGGCTTCACATGGATCTTCGTGATCTCCTGATTGTCGCCTCGGAAATATCCGCTCCAGTTCTCCGGCAGGGAAACTGCGGACAGAGCGACGTCATAACCCTTCCCGTCCAGGCTCAGAAAATCCAGAGGAAAGCTCACGGTCTCTCCCGCTTTCACCGTGACGCCCGGATAGGCAGTACTCATATCGATCCCTGAATCTCCTGAATCCGTGTCGTTCCCTGAAAGCTCCGTGCCGACCTCTTCCTTCACAGGTTCCGTGTTTTTCCCGGCTTCCGACGTCCCCGCCGCGCCTGCCGTCACACTTCCCAAGGTCATCGCCGCCGTCATCAGCACCGCCGCGGCCACGCCCGTTCTTTTACTCCAAAGCTTTTTGCGTCTCATAATCTAAACGCTCCTTTCAAGATCATTCTGAGGCGCGAAACCGGAAGCTCGTTTTGTCCTGACCGTCCGTTTCACTGCCCCTTAAATCAGTGAAAAGGATAGTCCCGCTTTGTGTCCCGTCTTTGTTCATTTTGTGTCCATATCGTGATGAGTTTGTGAAAAAAATGTGTCCTGCCCGCTTCGGGTCAGGACGCAGAAGTCAGAGTTGGTTTTTGATATTGAAAACCTTGTGAAAGTATCTCCATTTTCGACTTGAAATTGCCGTATCTTCAGGCGCTTTCAGACATTTTGCATTGTTCCGGCAGCGCATCCCATTCATTGAACCCGAGATTCTGCTTGTACATCGCCTCTCCCAGCGTCATCTGCTCCGGATCGCCCTCAAGGAATTCCATCAGCTCGCTCACACCCTCGCCGGTCACATTGTTCACATAGAAGATGCGGTCGCAGCCGGCGTTTCGCATCCACTGCTCGACCATAGGGATGTTGGCGTAGGGGGAGTCCGTCTTCGTGATGATGCCGATGAGCGGGCGCAGGATAAACGCGCGCAGGCAGGGGCTGAAGAGATTGTACGGCTCGTCCGCCGCCTGAACAAGCGCCACGACGTCTGCCTCAAAAGAAAAGCACGCCAAACCAACACTGAATCGCTTGGACTCCGCGTATTCTCCCGGCGTATCGATGAAATCGTCTTCCGTATTCGTATACTGTGTTTTTATGTAATGGAGCTCTTCGCCTTTCAGCACCTGAGTCAGCGAAGTCTTCCCCGCCTCGCTTCTCCCCATCAGAAACAGTTTTTTCATATGGTCGGCTTTTCCTTCCTGTCCTTTCCTATCTTTTCCTGTCCTTCCCTATCTCTGTCTTTCTCTATCTTTCTCTATCTTTCCCTTTTCTTCTCTATCTCTATCTTTCCCTATTTTTTCCTGTCTTCCCGATATCGCTTTTCGGATATCGCTCTTTCTGCGCGCGGCACAACTCAGCTTTTGCGGATCGCGCACGTCCGAAATCCCAGATCCTCGTGGAATACGCGGACGACCTCCTCCACGGCCGTCTGCACCTCGATCTGTCCTCCGGTGAGGATCAGCGTGCCGCAAAAGCGATCCATGAACCCGATCTCGACATGCGCGCTCTTCATCGCGATGTCCGCCGCCGCCACGACGGCCTCCCACGGAGTAAAGCGAAGCAGACCGATCGCATCGCCTGTGTGGTCTTCGCCCTCATGGACGCCGATATGCAGGCTGAGGTTGCGATAGATCGGAGTCTGCGAAACGCCGATGATATGAGCCAGACAGACTTCCTTCCCCGGAACCCGCACGCGGGTCAGACGCAGCCGTTTCCCCTTCAACTGCTCATAGTCCTCGTGGAAGAGCTTTTCCAGCAATTGTTCTCTCGTCATATTGGACATGACCGCACTCCCTGTCTCTTCCTGATTTCCTGATGTTTGGCCGCTCTTCCGCGGCCTTTGTGCATTGCCGTGTTCGAGCTTCTCACCGTTTGGTGATATCGCAGACGACGTAGCCCATCGTGTCGCGGAAGAATTCCACGACCTCCGTCAGTGCGGACATCACATCGGAAATCTCGCCCGTGATGATCAGCGTCCCGGTGAAACGATCCGCAAATCCGAGATAGACGTTTCCGCTCTTAACCGCGATGTCCGAGGCGATCACCGCAGATTCCGGAGGCGTCATGTTCATGATCCCGATCGCGGAAGTGCCGTAATCGACCTGCGGATTCAGGCCAAGCTTCTGATATACGATCGGGGCAGGACCGCCCATCACATGCGCGAACGTGATCTCCTTGCCCGCTACCGTCTCCTGTACGATTCTGATCTGTTCTTCATGATTTTCCGCCATTTTTGCAGATCCTTTCTTCTATATTCTTCTATATCTTTGTATATTCTGCTTTGTTTCTTTGCTTTGATTCTCCGCTTTGTTTCGTCGCATTTTCCCGCTGAGATCTATGTATGTTTCACATGTTCAAAGCATATTCCTCACGCCTGAGATTCAGCGTTTCTGTCCATACGGAATTGCTATATAAATCATACTCTTTTGCGCTTTTCGTGTCAAGGAAAAGCCCCGGTCATTTCTCCGTATGCAGCCCGTCAAACATCGCTTTCACCGCGGGCGCGTTCTTTGTCAGTCTCTTAATGCTCAGGTCCTCCGCCTTGTTGTTCGCAAGTCTCAGATTGTTCTCCGACGAGAGAAGCGCGTCCTTCGTCTTCTGGAGGTGTTGGATCGTCTTATCGATCTCGTCGATCGCCGTCTTGAACTTGTCGCTCGCGATCCGGTAGTTGCGCGCGAAGCCCTCCTTGAACGTATTCATATTCTGCTCGAAATTCAGGATATCGATCTGCTGGTTCCGCGCCACCTCCAGTTCCTGACGATATTGCAGGGAATTCAGCGCCGCGTTCCGCAGCAGCGTGATCATCGGTATGAAAAACTGCGGCCGGATCACGTACATCTTGTCATACTTGTAGGAGACGTCCACGATCCCGTTGTTGTACAGCTCGTTGTCGATCTCCAGCAGGGACACCAGCACGGCGTACTCGCAGTTCTTCTCGCGGCGGTCCTTGTCGAGCTCCTTGAAGAAGTCTTCGTTCTTGTGCTTCGTGGCCGTCTCGTCCATCTCGTTCTTCATCTCAAACATGATCGAGATGAACTCCACGCCGTCCTTCGACTCGCGGAAGATAAAGTCGCCCTTGCTCCCGCTGCGCGCATCGTTGTCCTTCTCAAAATACGCCGCGGGAAACGCGGTCATCCGCAGGGAATTGAACTGCGTCAGGCAGTGCTGCTCCAGACTCTCGCCGATCATCTTCGTCGACTGCCGCGCCTTGAAATCCTTGTAGTATTCGATCAACTCGTCCTTCTGCTTCAGCTCGTTCTCGTACTGCTTATGGATCGATTGCTCCTTCAGCTCGCTCTCCGCTTTCTGGTTCGAAAGCTTACTCTGCAGCTGGGTGATCTCATTGGTCTTCTCGGAGAGCTCCTTCTCCTTCGCGCTGACCGCCTCGCTCACCGCGAGCTTTCTCTCCGTCTCGCTGCTGCCAAGCTTCGCGCGGAGCTGCTCGATGATCCTGTCCCTCTGTGCGACTTCCGCCGCCTTCGACGAGAGCTCTTTGTCGAACGCTTCTTTCTGCCTTAGCTGCGCGAGCTTCATCTCGCTTGCCCGGATCTCCTCAAGGTCTTTCGCCCGACGTTCAAGCTCTTTTTCAAATTCCCTATCCCTGACCTGCGCAGCGATCTGCGCGTAGCCGGACTCGTCCACCGCAAAAACCTCTCCGCATTTCGGACATTTGATCTCCTGCATGATGCTTCTTCCTTTCCTGGTCTGCCTTACTTCACTGAGGCGCAGGCCATTCTATGAGTCCTGGATATTCCGGACATTTCAGATCACTCAGATTTTTCAGGTTTCGCCGGTATCGTTCCTTCGAGCGAGCACCTCGTTGACCGCAGCGTACACCGCCGAGATCTCCAACGGTTTGGAGAGATGGGCGTCCATGCCTGCCTCAATGCATTTTTCCGCGTCATCCGCGAAGGCGTTGGCCGTCACGGCAAAGACCGGGACTGTTTTGGCATCCGACCTGTCCATGGCGCGGATCGCGCGGGTCGCCTCGTAACCGTCCATATTCGGCATCTGAATGTCCATTAAGATCAGATCGAAATATCCGGGCTCTGACGCGGCGAACTGTTCGACCGCCTGCCGGCCGTCCTCCGCCGCGGTCATTTCCGCGCCGGTCATCTCGCCCAACAGTACCATGGCGATCTCCCGGTTCAGCTCATTGTCCTCCGCAAGCAGGATGTGTTTGCCTGCAAAATCGTATTGCGGCTCCGACGCGGCTCTGATAATCTTCTCCTCATCCCGTTTCTCGTTTTTGTGAGGCCTTTCTTCCTGAGTTTCTGTTTCCCGGTTTTTTTTCTTCTGAAGCTCCTCTTTTTGGGCTCCTCTCTCTCGGGATTCTTCCGCCTGAATTTTTTCTGCCTGTTTTTCTTCTTCCCGAGTTCCTTTCTGCCGATCCTCTCCTTCCCAGATCAGAGGCTGCGTTCCAGTGATCAGTTCGAAGGGGATATCCACGCGGAATGTGCTCCCCTGCCCATAGACACTCTCCGCCCCCACGGTTCCACCCATCAGCTCCGCGTACTGTCTCACGATGGACAATCCAAGACCGGTACCCCCGTATCTCTGGTTATCTTCGGAGTGCTCCTGCTCAAAGGGCTGGAAGATCCTTTCGAGGTTCTCCTCGCGGATCCCTCTGCCGGTATCGCTGACGCTGAAGCGAAGCCACAAGTGCTCCTCCTCCCGTTCCAGTTCGGAAACGCGCAGCGTGATATTTCCCTTCTCCGTAAATTTCAATGCGTTGGATAGGAGATTTGTGAGGATCTTGTTGACGTGCAGGGCGTCCCCGATCAGCTGGGCGTCTATCTTTCCCTCCACGACGGTCTCATAACGCAGACCTTTTTCCCTCGCCATTTCCCCGTAGACCGCGTCCACGTTTTCCAGAAAGGCTTTCATGTCGAAATGCTCGTACTTCAGCTCGACCTTGCCGCCCTCAAACTTGGACATATCCAGCACGTCGTTGACCAGCGCCAGCATATGCCGCGAGGAGAGCGTGACTTTCTTCAGGCAGTCCTCCACCCTGGAGGCATCGTCCAGATTTTTCTGAGCGATCGTCGTCATGCCGAGGATGCCGTTCATCGGGGTGCGGAGCTCGTGGCTCATGTGTTTCAGGAAATCGCTCTTGGCGCGGTTCGCGCTCTCCGCCTGTTTCTGGGCGGCCAGCGCAGAGGCGTTCGCCGCCATCAGCGCTCTGTTGTGACGGCTCACATTCATCACGTAAATGAAAAACAGGATTGCGAAAAGCAGCAGGATGAAGAGCAGCGCGATCAGGCTGTTCCGGTACAGACGTCCCGTGAGACTGCTGATCAGCGTATCCACTACGTCGTAGGGCATCTCGAGCATCATGTACCACTCCGTCCCTTCCACCGGGGAATAGTACATGCACTGGGAATGATCCGACGCGTTGAACACGATCATACCGGGGTTTCCCGCCGACATATCCGCACGCATCTGTTCCACGGAATAGCCTTCCCCGAGCTCGGCGTAGGTCTCAAGCTTGCTGAGGATGTTGCTTCCGCGGGGCAGCTCCGAATTGAATGTATTGTAGACAACAAAACTGCCTTCTTTCGTGACAAGGCTGGCATAAGTCTCTGTCTTCTCGTTTTGCAGGGAAAGCTGTTCGCTGAAGCCCTCGCTGCTGAAGCCGCCGATGATCGCGACAAATGTCCGATCCCCGCAGGTCAGCGGAGAGATCTGCGATCCCATGACGATCATATCCTCATTCAGAAGCGCCTCGTTGTATGAGATCAGATTCGTCTTGCCCTCCAGAAGATCCGCCAGAAAGCTGAGTCTGGACGCAGCCGGGCGCGCGCCGTCTCCGCTGTAATACAGCCCCTGCGCATCCACAAAGGCCAGAAACTCAAATCCGCTGTCCACTTTCCCTTTTTCCAGAATTGCGGAGAGGACTTTGTCATCCTGCAGATCCTTCCCATCTGCGCCCGAAGCGATCGTCTGAAGAAGCGCGAAACGGGCGTTCAAGCTGGTGTCAAAATGGCTGATGATCTGTTCCGTCATCTCGCTTAAGTACAGCTGATTCAGATCCGTGCTGGAGTCGAGCGCCAGCCGGGTGGACGATTGCGTCAGCACATAAAAGCAAAGGATGCACGCCGCGATCATGCACAGCAGAAAGAGGAAATATGAAATTTGTTTTTTGGATGCTGTTTTTTTCAACTTCTCAGTCATTTCCCTCTACCGCTTTTATCCTTCCATCACATTTCGCGGATACGGCTTCGCCTTTGTGGATGGCAAAATAATTCTCCAAGGCGTCCACGAACGTGTCGGGGGTCTCTTCTATCAGGCGGACATCTTCCGCCTTCGGGACTTCGTCGCTGTATACGTTGATCATCTCAAAGCCGTCGCCGTTGTTGTCCGCGTATCCGCTGATCCCGGCCATATAGTCTGTGGCGGTGATCGTATATTTTTCCTCGTCCTGAATCGGAGTGCCGTCCGGCAGCGTTACCTCCAGCAGCTTCGCCGGCTTGTCCCCGTCAGGCGGAGAGAACGAATAACAGAGGCCGGACACGTTGAGGAAACGGCCGCCCGGAATTCCGTTTTCCTGAACCATCGCGCTGATCCCGTTGGCAAGCATCGCGCGAATGACGGATCCGCTCACTTCCAGCGTGACCAGATGGTTCGCATAGGGGCAGACCGTATCCAGATCCTCTCCGAAAACATTTCCCGCGTAAAGACTTCCCCGGATGGAACCGCCGTTGGCAAACGCGATCTGCGTCCCCGTTCGCTCCCGGATCGCGTCCGCCACGAAATTGCCGAGGCTAGTCTCCTCCCGGCGGACATTATAGTTTTCATAGATCATGTCTTCGTCTATCAGACCGACCAGGCTCTGGTCATAATCCACTTCTTCGTCTCCGTACCGATAATAGTGATCCACCGCGGCGAGGGCTTCCTCCATCTGCGCGTCCCCGTTGAGCACGGCGATCATCCGGTTGCCGAAATAGTTGAGCAGCTGTCCCGGGAGCAGGATGTTGTAGACGTACCCGTCTTCCACGCATTCCCGCAGTCCCTCCGGAACATCCTCTGTATCAAGATCATAGGAAGAAAGGAAGGAATACGCGATCCCGCAGTCATCGATATAGGCGCTCTGGCCCTCCGGGGTGGAGAGCAGATCCAATACCCGGCTGCAGGCGTCCAACACAGCCTCATGCCCGGGCTTGGAAAGCTCCGCGTTGATGGAGAGATACGCGTCCGGGATCGTGATCGTCCATGGCTGGCTCTCCTCGTTTCCCATGACGGGCAGGATGGAATATTCATAGGCATCACTGTTCTCATTCAGGTAAGTGAGAAGCCGGGTGCTCCCGTATACCATCATCATCTCCCCGTTCAGCATACGCTCTTCGAACGGAACCGCGTTCCGATTGTAGTTCCCGGCGATATGCGAACTGAGATACAGGGACGCGACGTTAAAGTATCCCCGCTCGGCAAGAAGCGACGCCAGGTCGAGGCAATGCGTCATCCCATCGGCAAATCCCGCCTCGCCGCCAAGCATCTTCTCGTTCCATGTGATTCCTTCCGCCTGTCCCAGAAAATCCGGAACCTGCGTGGCGATCAGCCATGCGGATATCTGGGCTACCGACGGCATGACGGTAAAGACCGTGCCGTCCTCGCCCACGCCCAGCTTCTGCGCGTAGGCTTCGTCCAGCATATCCACGATCTCCATCTGTTTCGTCGGGATCAGAAGCTTTCCTTCCTCCGCCAGCGCAGCGTTGTAAATATAACCGTAAAACTGTCCCGGCAGCGGAACGAAAAGCGTCTTCCCCTCATTTGAGATATTCTGGAGAATAGCGGTCTGATAGCGGTCTATGTATGGCTCCGCGCTCAGATCCATCACATAGTTGCGCACATCTCCCATGGGAATGGTGGTCGTGACAATATCCGTCCCGTGTCCGTTGTGGAGGCGGCGTTCGCTCTCCCCGTCCATCGTAATCTCCGTGTTGCGTTCCACCTGAAGGTCTATGTCCGGATACTTCTCCTCCACCAGCGCCTCAAACTCAGGCAGCATGGCGGTAAACATCATCGTGACCACCGTCCGCTCGTTCCCTTCTTTCTCGTTCTGTGCGGCATCCTGATCGTCATCCTGTCCGATGTTCTCGTCAACGTCCTGGGCAGAGTCCTGACTGGCGTTCCGGTCGGTGTTCTGAGCAGTCTCCTGATCGGCGTCCTGATTGGTATTCTGAGCAGCTTCCGGCTTTGATTCCTGCTCCTTGCGGCCGCAGCCCGACAGAAGCACGAGCAGAGAAATCAAAAACAGATATAACGTGCGTTTTTTCATTGTCCCTCTCCTTTTTCTTTCACACATGAAGCCCTGTTTCTCCCTTTCCCACTTTCGTAAACTCACGATCTTTATACAGCTTAATGCCGATATTTCCTCTGTACCTGTCACAGCATGGAGCCTTACGTTCTCCCGACTGCCTGCGCGATGACCCGGAGCACCTGATCGACGTCCAGCGGCTTGGACAGGTGTCCGTTCATGCCGCTCTCCACCGAGCGCTTCATGTCCTCGTCGAAAGCGTTGGCGGTCAGAGCAATGATCGGGATCGACGCGGCCTGGGGGTGATCCAGACGGCGGATTGCCTTCGTGGCCTCGAAGCCGTCCATGACCGGCATCTGAATATCCATCAGGATCAGATCAAAGTCGCCGGCACTGCTGGCGGTGAAATGCTCGACCGCCTCCTGCCCGTTGTGCGCCTGCGTGACCTCCGCCCCGTTCATCTCCAGAATGGACTGAGCGATCTCGATGTTGAGCTCGTTGTCCTCGACCAACAGGATGCGAAGGCCCTCGATACTCGGCTGCTCCGACAAAACCTCCTCCGCGACCATCGTCTCCTGCGGGGACTGGCATTTGGGCAGAGCGATTGTGAAGTGGAAATCGCTGCCCTTGCCCGGGGCGCTGTCCAGTTCGATCGCGCCGCCCATCATCCGCACCAGACGGCTGCTGATGGCAAGGCCGAGACCTGTACCTCCGTACTGGCGTCCCGTGCTCTTCTCCGCCTGCTCGAAGGAACGGAAGATGCGCTCCTGATTCTCCGGGCTGACGCCGATACCGGTATCCTTCACGGAAAAGTATACTTCACCGGAAGCCTCCTGACGCACGCGCAATGTGATGGAGCCGCCCTCCGGGGTGAACTTCACCGCGTTGCCCAGCAGATTGATGAGCACCTGATTCAGATGCAGGGTGTCTCCCTCCACCCACGGATGGCTGATCTCAGCGTCCAGAATATAACGGATATTTTTGGCCTGCGTCTGCGGACGGATCAGATCGCCCACTCCGTCCAATAGATGCGCCAGATCGAAGGGCACATGTTCTATCGTCATTTTCCCGCTCTCGATCCGGGACATGTCGAGGATGTCGTTGAGCAGACCGAGCAGATACTGGGAAGACTGATCGATCTTGTCCAGATCGGCCGCAACGGCTTTCTGATCCTCCGTATGCGTTTTGGCAATATATGTCATGCCGATGATCGCATTCATCGGCGTGCGGATTTCGTGGCTCATCCGGGAGAGGAAATCGCTCTTCGCCCGGCTGGCGACGTCGTAGCGCTGGCGGTTCAGATTGGCCTCGATCACCTTGACCACCTCGTGAAGCTGCCCTTTCTGTTTATCGTTCATGGGATCGGCTTCTTCTCCCGGCTGCCGCAGGAAGAGAAGCGCGCCCATATAGCTGCCACTGTCGTAGAGCGGGAAAGCCCAGCCTTCCCGTCCGTCGACCGCCCGTAGGAAGCGGCGCTGCTCCTCGCTCAATTCCCCGACGTTTCGGAAAATCGGCTCGTCGGACCACAGCCCTGCCTCCAGGGCGGAAAACTCTTCGGCCGAATAATGGAGCATTTCCGGCTCTTTCTTCTGAACCGTCTCCCGTTTTGCGATGCTGTGCCACTGATAGGTAACGGCGACCGTGAAAAAGTCTCGGCTCACCTGTGACAAGATGATATCGCAGGCGCCCAGCTCCCGGCCGAGCTTCGGGAACAGTACCGACAGCACGTCTCCCACTTCGCCGCCCCGGTCGAACAGGGCGAAGGTCAGGGGCAGGATTCCCCGGTAAGTAGAAGCTGTATATTCGATCGGGGTGATCACATCCCCTGTCAGAGCAGTATTCCCATCTTTAGTCTGGGCATTCTCCCCGTCTAAACCAGTTTGGGCATTCCCCCTGCCCGAACTAGTCTGAACATTCTCCCTGTCTGAACCGGCATCCGCATGCGCTGTCCGGGCAGCTATGTTCTCGTCTTCCGCCCAGAAAATTCCACTGTCTCTCGTCTTTGCGGTAGAAAGCGCCCTGCAGGCCCGCTCCAACAGAGAAGGATATCTCTCCCCTTCTTTCGACTGTGCGCAGCCGCAGGCAAAGCGGACGTTAAACGCTCCGTCCGCATACAACTGCTCCGCCAGGCGGCACAGCTCTTCCGCGGCCTGCTGCGCTGCAGTCCGCTCCCAATCCTCCAGCCAGAGCAGGAATTCGTCGCCGCCGAGGCGCAGCAGTACGCTCTGGGAAGAGGCCTCCCTCTCCTGCCAGGACTGTAGAAGATGACCCAATTCCTCCAGAACCGTGTTTCCGGCCACGACGCCCATCTTCTCATTGAGTTCTCCCATCGCCCGAACGTCCAGAAGGATCAGGCAGCCGCCGTATCCCGACTGGATGTTGCTGCGGATGATATCCTCCCCGGACGCGCGTCGGTACAGTCCGGTGAGGGAATCCCGGTGAAGGGATTCGTAAGCCGCGGTCTCCTGCAGCTTCTGATCGTGAATGTTGTGCAGCGCCCCGATGAGCGTTCTCGGCCGCCCCTCTCCTGCGGGCATGATCCGTCCGGTCAGCTCGTACCAGCGATAATCCTTCGCCTGCCCGGAGAAATCGACCCGGAAGGAAACAGACAGCTCGCCTCCCGCCTCGGCCAGCCGTGCCAGCAGAATACGCCTGTCGTCCGGATGAATGTAATCGCGCGTATGGGCTTTCTCCAGCAGGCCTTCCCTCAGCTCTTCCCGGCCGCTCCCGTCCAGATTGTAGAATATCGCCTTGTCGTGATCCAGATCGTGAGAGATCAGGATATCGGAGCTGCTCTGCAGCGCCATGCGATAGCGCTCTTTTTCCTCCAGCAGATCGTACTCCGTCTGTTTCTGGCGGTCAGTAAGATGACGGATCGTGCCGTAAAGTTCGTCCACCTCAGCGATGCGGCTGGGCGGGAATTCTCCCAGTTCATTTTCGGAGCTGTTCTGGATGCAGGAGGACAGCCGCCGGATCGGCCCGGTCACATGCCGGACTACAAAAAACGCCAGAATGGCAGCCACCGCCAGAGAAAGCAGCGTGGCGATGACAAACACTCTGGAAAGCGTGTCGCTGATGCCGAAAAGAGCGGCGTGGGGCTCCACGCCGGCCAGATACCAGCTCTGCTTGTAAAACGGCGTGTTTGTGTTGTACAGGCGCAAGGGCTGCAGTACCAGATAATCCCTGTGGTCGCCGTGCTCGACCGAAAACAGATCCTCTACTCCCGCGGAAACCGGAGTGATCTCTTCCATGTCCAAAGCCAGCTGTCCGGCTACCGGACCGGCCGCGTGGATCAGGCGGTAACTCTCCTCGCCGGAGCGTTCCAGCAGCAGATACCCGCCCCTCTGGTCGGAATCCACCTCCTGGTAAGGCAAACTTTCGCTCAGATGCGTCAGGGAGATCTCGACGCCCATCACGCCCCAGACTTCCCCCTCGTCCGTAGTCAGGGGAATCGAGCAGGTGATCATCTGATAGGGATCGTTGGGATTGTCCTCAAGGCAGAACGGATGACTCCAGAAACACAGATCGGCCGCGTCCTGCTGCGGATACTCGGCTCCGGCAAGATACGGCGCGTAGAAGAACTGATCTGCCTCCCGGCTTCCCTGCGGCTCCAGAGTAAGCCTGGTCTTCCAGTCGATGTCCAGAGGAATCTGATAGGTCTGAGATACCTCGGAGGGACCGATCGTCAGCATCAAGTCGGAGTAGTCGGCCGGATGCGTTTCCGGATCTCCGTCGCGCAGATAGAGCGCGCTCAGCGCTCCGCCCTGTTTCTCGATCTCCTCCTGCGCCAGCACAAGAAAAGCGCCGGTAACGGAATTTTTCCGCATCATGTAGCCCCATGTGGGCAGCATGGAGGCCAGGTATGCTTCCTGCAGCTCCTCGTCGGCGAGAAACTCCTGCAGGCTGACCCTTCTCTCATCCAGCAATTCGGACAGCATCTGATTCGCCGTCGCGTACTCCTCGTCCATCTCGGACCACTGCCGAACCATCTGGCCTTCCAGAATGATCTGGCGGGTCCCCGTCACCTGGCTCAGCCGGTCCACCGCGTAGCTGCGGAGCGTGGAAAACGTCCCGCCGCGGATGACCGTCCCGAAAGAGAGGGCGGCCTGCATGATCACCAGAAGGAGCAGCGGGATCAGCACAAGCCAGAAGATACGCCGGCCCCGGCTCTGTTTTTGCTCCATTTCGCCCACCTCCTTCTCGCAATCACGTTGTATTTCTGCCAAGACTCTTCCTTATTCCCGATTATCACATATTTTATCTATCTGCCTGCTTTTGTCAGAACTGCTCTTTGTTTTTCCTTTTTTACAATTAGTATCCGTTGTTTTATCTTCATTTTCTGTCAGACCGACATGTGTTGTTGTCACCCCGCCGGTTTTACCGATTGCTCCAATGACGTCTCGAATTCCTCGAACCAACTCTGAAACGCCTCGTCGTCCACATAGGGAGCAGCGGCCTCTTCCAGATCGACGCCCTTCGCAAGCTGCTCTTCCACCGCCGCCCGATCCGCGACAGCCTTGTCGGAAAGATTGTACTCCAGCACCTTCCGCGCCGCGGCTCCGTTCTCGAACGCCTTGTTGGTGTACAGCTTTGAATCCTCCATCATGTCAAAGCAGATCGTCATGGTATCGTAGGTCTTAGGATCGATCTCGAGATCGTTCTCCTCGATCACCGCGTCCATCTTCTCTTTCGAGAAGGCGTCCTTCTTGACCGGCATATAACCGGAAGTGCAGCTGAAGAGCAGATTGTTCTCCGTCTGCGTGAACCACTCTAGGAAGAGCACGGACGCGTATTCCCGCTCCGGCGTGCTCTTTGTGACCACCATACCGGCGCCCTGCTGGACGGCGTAGTTCTCTCCGCCCTCAAAGATCGGAGCCGGAAGAACCAGGTACTCGATCTCCCTGCTGCCCTCGTCGCTCTCCACCGTGCTCGGGAAATAGTTCGCCGAGGTCGTGGAGCCGGTGTAGGCGATCAAATCTCCGGTCGTCACATCGTCCGAGCGGAAACGCCCGGTGGCGGCGAAATATCCTTTCACAAACGGTACATAATAGCTGTCCCAGATCTTCTTCATCACATCTTCCTTCACCTGGAAGGTCACCTTGTCCCCATCCACCTGAAAGAGCTCTGTCCCCAGCTGCATGGAACCTATGATGAACAGGTTCGCCATCGCGTCGCGCCCGTAGAACGCCTGCCCGTCGTTCGGCACGTCCGGGGTCTGCGCGTCCGTCCACTCATAGTAAGCTTTGGCGGTCTCGGCCACGCCCTCCATGGTAGCCAGGTCGTCAATAGAAGCGCCCGTCGCTTCGGCGAACGGCTTCCAGTCGGTCTGGCTCATCATGAAGACCTCGCTCGACTTGGCCGTCGGAAAGATCCGAAGCTCTCCGTCCGCGCCGATGCGCCCTTCCTCCAGAAAAGAATCCACGTACTGCCCCATATCCTCCTCGGACATATAATCTTCCAGATCCACCAGCACGCCCATCTGCTCGATCGTGTAGGCCGTATCCGCGTAGGACGAGAAAATATCCGGCGGCTCGCTGCTCCCCACTTCTTTGTTGAAGGCGGCCAGCACGCTGGTCTCCAGATCGCTTACGTTTCCCTGGCTGTGGGCCTCCACGTAGACACCTTTCTCCTTGCCGACCGTGCGGTTGAACTCCTCCACCAGCTGGTCGAAAGCCGCCTGCTGCGTGCCGTTGTAGTAATGCCACACCGTGATGTTCGTCGGATTATCAGGATCCAGCGCAGTTTTTTCATCTTCAGATTTCCCGGACGAACAGCCCGTGAGCAACGCCACGGCCGTCAGGCACGAAAACAAAAGAATCCGTCTTCTCTTCATAGTCAATATTCCTTTCCGTTTCTAAAAAAAGGGAATCACAGCCATGGTGATTCCCAGTCTGTATAGTCTTATGAAATTATAGCAGAATCGCGTGCATTATACAAGCTAGAAATAGCGCGCTTCTCAATGCGCTTCCGCCGAAATCGCCGCCTCCTTCATCGCTTTCACATACTCTGCCACATGCGGCACGCAGTCCGCGCCGTACTGTCCGCACAGCTTCACGATCGCGGATCCGACGATCACACCGTCCGCATACCCGGCCATGCGTTTCGCCTGCTCCGGCGTGGAGATACCGAAACCGATCGCGCAGGGGATACTGCTGTGCTCGCGCACCAGACGCACCATCTCTCCGACGTCGGTCGTGATCTCCGTGCGCACGCCGGTGACGCCCAGCGAGGAGACGCAGTAGATAAAGCCCCCAGCCGAAGCCGCGATCGTCGCGATCCGCTCGTGTGAAGTCGGCGCGATCAGGGAGACCAATGCCAGACCATGCGCGTCGCACACGGAGCTGAATTCCTCCTTCTCCTCAAACGGAACATCCGGCAGGATAAGCCCATCCATGCCGATCTCCGCGGCCGTCTTCACGAAACGCTCCGTCCCGTAGGAATAAACTACGTTCGCATAGGTCATGAACACCATCGGGATCTGGGTATTTTTACGGATCCTTCGCACCATGTCAAAGATCTTGTCCGTCGTCACGCCGCCTGAGAGGGCGCGCATGTTCGCCTCCTGAATCACCGGTCCTTCCGCGGTCGGATCCGAGAACGGGATGCCGAGCTCGATCAGATCCGCGCCTGCCTCCTCCATCGCGTAAACCAGTTTCTCCGTGACCTCCAGCGACGGATCGCCGCAGGTCAAAAACGGGATAAACGCCTTGCCGTTTTCAAACGCCTTCTGTATCTTACTCATGGATATCCTCCCCTCTGTAGCGCGCGATCGCCGCGCAGTCCTTGTCGCCGCGCCCGGAAATATTGATGACGATGATCTGGTCTTTGCGCATCTGCGGCGCGAGCTTCATCGCGTAGGACACCGCGTGCGCACTCTCGATCGCCGGGATGATACCCTCGATCTTCGCCAGATACTCAAACGCCTCGACCGCCTCGTCGTCCGTCACCGGCACGTACTCCGCGCGCCCCTTATCATACAGATACGCGTGCTCCGGCCCGATGCCCGGATAATCCAACCCGGCTGAGATCGAGTACACCGGGGCGATCTGCCCGTACTCATCCTGACAGAAATAGGACTTCATGCCGTGAAAGATTCCGAGCCGCCCGGTCGCGATCGTCGCGGCCGTCTCCGCCGTGTTCACGCCGCGGCCTGCCGCCTCACAGCCGATCAGCCGCACGCTCTCGTCCCCGATGAAGTGATAAAACGCTCCGATCGCATTCGAGCCGCCGCCGACGCAGGCCAGCACCGCGTCCGGGAGCTTTCCTTCCTTCTCCATGAGCTGTTCCTTGATCTCCTTCGAGATCACGCTCTGAAAATCGCGCACGATCGTCGGGAACGGGTGAGGACCCATCACGGAACCGAGCACATAGTGCGTGTCGTCGATCCGCTTCGTCCACTCGCGCAGCGTCTCTGAAACGGCATCCTTGAGCGTCCCGGTGCCGCTCTCCACCGCGTGTACCTGCGCGCCGAGAAGCCGCATCCGGTAGACGTTGAGCGCCTGACGGATCGTGTCCTCCTTGCCCATGAACACCTCGCACTCCATATCCATCAGAGCCGCCGCCGTCGCCGTCGCCACGCCGTGCTGTCCGGCGCCGGTCTCCGCGATCACGCGCGTCTTTCCCATCTTTTTCGCGAGGAGCACCTGCCCCAGCACGTTGTTGATCTTGTGCGCGCCGGTGTGGTTCAGATCCTCTCTCTTCAGGTAGATCTTCGCTCCGCCCAAGTCCTCCGTCATCCGCTTCGCGAAATAGAGCCGCGACGGACGGCCCGCATAATCATTGAACAGCTCCGTCAGCTCGCGGTTGAACTCCGGGTCGTCCTTGTAATGGTTGTACGCTTCCTCAAGCTCTATCACGGCGTTCATCAGCGTCTCCGGGATGTACTGCCCGCCGTGCGTTCCAAATCTTCCGCTCATTCTCCTGTCCTCCTGAAAATATATCTTATTTCATCTCTCTTCTGCCTGTCCTATCTCAATTTCGTCTTTCGTCTCTGTTCTGTCTTATCTCAGTTCCTGTCTTCTGTCTCTGTTCTGTCTTATCTCGGTTTCTGTCTTCTGTCCCTGTTCTGTTTGTCCTATCTCGTTTTCTGCCCCAGCCTGTCTATCATATCTCATTTTCTGCCTTTTAGCCCAGCCTGTTGTACTCTATAAATTAATCCTGCTCCTCGTTCCATCTCCGCACGGCCCGCACCGCCGCGAGGATCTTCTCCGGATCCTTTTTTCCGTCCGTCTCAAGACCGCTGCTCATGTCGACCGCCCAGGGATGCACCTGCCGCAGCGCCTCCTCGATATTATCCGGCCCGATGCCGCCCGCGAGGAAGAAAGGCCGCCGGATGCCTTCTGTCATCGTCCAGTCAAAACTCTCCCCGGTGCCGCCCTCGCCGTGATCGAGCAGCACGTAGTCGGCGCAGCTTCTCTCCGCCTCGCCGAACGTCCGCTCATTAAACGCCCGGATCACGGTGAAATCACCCCGCGACTTCAGCTCACGAATATAATTCTCATCCTCGTGTCCGTGGATCTGCGCCATTCGGATCACGCCCTCGCGCAGAAATCCTTCCACGCTCTCAAGCGGTTCGTCACGGAACACCCCGACCGGAATGATCCCCGGATCGAGCAGCTTCACCAGCTCACGGAGCTGCTCCGGCGACACGTTGCGGATGCTCCTTGGCACGTTGATCACAAAGCCGCAGAAATCCGGCCGCGCCTCGTTGACACATAAGACGTCCTCCGGCCTGCTCATGCCGCAGAGCTTGATCTTTACTTTTTGTCTGCCATCCATTCCATACAAACCTTTCATTTCCTCACAGCACTGCCAAACTGCACAGAATATCTTCGGAAGCATTTTTCACCAAAGCTCCGAAAAGATATGTCAATCTACGCATTGCGCCACTCTTTAAGCAGCCGCTCCTTCTCTTTGGAGCGCATCAGCGTCTCGCCGATCAGCACCGCGTCCGTGCCGTTCTCGCGCAGGTTCCGGATGTCTTCCGCCGTGCGAATCCCGCTCTCTGACACAAACAAAATCTCCTTCGGCACCAGACGACGCAGCCGCAGGCTGTTGTTGATATCGACGGTAAAAGTCCGCAGATCGCGGTTGTTGACCCCGATGATCTTCGCGTCTGCCCTCAGTGCACGCTCGACCTCCTCCTCGTCGTGCGCCTCCACGAGCGCCGACAGACCGAGCTCCGCCGCGAGCTGTCCGTAAGCACACAGCTGTCCGTCGTCGAGAATCGCGCAGATCAGAAGAACCGCCGACGCGCCCAGCGTCTTCGCCTGATAGATCATGTACTCATCCACCGTGAAATCCTTGCGCAGCACCGGGATCCGCACCGTCTGCGCAATCTCCCGCAGGTACTGATCCTGTCCCTGAAAATAGAACGGCTCGGTCAGACAGGAGATCGCCGACGCGCCCGCATTCTCATAGTCCTTCGCAATCTCCAGATAAGGAAAATCGGGCGCGATCAGTCCTTTCGAGGGGGATGCCTTCTTCACCTCGCAGATGAAAGAAACGCCCTCCTGCGCCAGAGCACGCGCGAATGGGAATTCTCCCTGCGCAAACGGGCTGACATGACCTCCAAGCCGCATCGCGTTTTCCGACATGCCTCGGTCTGTGCCGTTGTTGAGACGGTTTCCTGCCTGCCTTGCTGAATTTGTCTGCATCGCCGCGATCTGCTCCGCCTCCCGACGAAGCTCCTCAAGAGGCAGACATGCCTTCTCCCGGGCGATCCGCTCCTTTGTTTTCTCCGCAATTTCCTGTAAAATGTTCATTTTCCTGTTTTCCAATCGACATTTTTTCAATAAATCTGTTCGGAACAGGATTCCCCTTTGCCGAATCCGTCATTCCGATTCGCAGTCTCGCTTCTTTGCAAAAACCGTTTTTCTCACTCCCGGTTACTCTCCTTCGCAAACTCCTCAAGCACGCGCAGCGCTTCGCCGTTGTCGATCTGGCGCTCCGCCAGACGCACGCCCTCTTCCATCGAGGAAGCTTTCCCCGCGATGTACAGCGCCGCGCCAGCGTTCAGGCAGACCGCCTGACGCTTCGGCCCCTTGTCGGCTCCCGTGAGGATCCCCTTCGTAATCTCCGCGTTCTCCTGCGGCGTGCCGCCCTTCAGGTCGTCCTTGCCGCAGCGCTCGTAGCCGAACTGCTCCGGCGTGATCGTGTAGCTCGTCAGCTTCCCGTCGCGGATCTCGCAGACGGAGGTCGGCGCGCTCATTGAAATCTCATCTAGCTTATCCTGCCCGAAGACCACCATGCCCTTCGTCACGCCGAGGTTCATCATCACCTGCGCGAGCGGCTCGACCAGCTCCTCCTCATACACGCCCATGAGCTCCATGTTCGCACCCGCCGGGTTCGAGAGCGGCCCAAGGATGTTGAACACCGTGCGGATGCCCAGCTCCTTGCGCACCGGCGCCACATACTTCATCGCCGTGTGATAGCTCTGCGCGAACAGGAAACAAATATTCAGCTTCTGCAAAAGCTCCAGGCTCTTCGCCGGGGAGACCGTGATCTTTACGCCGAGCGCCTCCAGCACATCCGCAGCTCCGCTCTTGGAGGACGCCGCGCGGTTGCCGTGTTTTGCGACCGGCACACCCGCCGAGGCAATCACCATCGCCGACGTCGTGGAGATGTTGAATGAATTCGAGCCGTCCCCGCCGGTGCCGACGATCTCCAGCACGTTCATCTCGTGCAGCAGTCGCAGCCCATGCGCGCGCATGCCCGCCGCCGACGCCGTGATCTCATCGATCGTCTCGCCCTTCATCGCCAGCGCCGTGAGGTACGAGGACATCTGGATCGTCGTAGCCTCGCCGCTCATGATCTCGTCCATGACGGCCTCCGCCTCCTGATAGGTCAGATCCTGTTTTTTCGAAAGTTTGATGATTGCTTCTTTAATCATGTCTGATTCCCTCCATAAAATTTTTGATTATCTGCATTCCGTCCGGCGTCAGCACCGACTCCGGATGAAATTGTAGTCCGTACAGCGGGTAACTCTTATGCTCCACGGCCATCACCTCGCCGTCCGCTGTGCGCGCCGTGACCTTAAGCTCCTCGGGCAGCGTCTCCTCCACCGCCGCGAGCGAGTGATAGCGCGCCACCCTGACCGGCGAATGCAGCCCCCGGAACAGAGCGCTCTTTTCATCGATCTGCGCGTCCGACTGCTTGCCGTGCATCAGCTGCTTCGCGTAGGACACCGTACCGCCGAGCGCGAGGCAGATCGCCTGATGTCCGAGACAGACGCCGAGGATCGGCACCTTCCCGGAAAGCTTTCGGATCAGCTCGACGCACACGCCCGCGTCCTCCGGCCTGCCCGGCCCCGGCGAGAGGATGATCGCCTCCGGCTGCATCGCCTCGATCTCCTCCACCGTGTACGCGTCGTTGCGGATCACCTTGATGTCCGGCCGCACCGTTCCCGCGAGCTGAAACAGATTGTAGGAAAAGCTGTCGTAATTATCGATCAGTAAGATCATTCCATCCCCTCCTCTGCCTGCCTCAGCGCATTCACGACCGCGCGGGCCTTGTTGCAACACTCCTCGAATTCCCTGTCCGGCACGCTGTCCGCCACGATTCCGGCGCCGGAGCGGACCGTCACGCGCCCGTTCTTCTTGAACGCCAGCCGAATTGCGATACAGGTGTCCAGGTTTCCGGTGAAGTCGAGGTAGCCGATCGCGCCCCCGTAGACGCCGCGCTTCCGGCCCTCCAGCTCGTCGATGATCTCGCAGGCCCGCAGCTTCGGCGCGCCCGAGAGCGTCCCGGCAGGCAGGATCGCGTCCACCGCGTCCACCGCGTCCTTGTCCGCGCGTATCGTGCCGGCGACTGTCGAACCGATGTGCATCACGTGCGAGAAGCGCTCGATCGACATGTATTTCTCCACATGGACGCTCCCGATCTCGCTGATCTTGCCGATGTCGTTGCGCCCTAAGTCTACCAGCATATTATGCTCCGCGCGCTCCTTTTCATCCGCTAGCAGCTCCCGCTCGAGCGCTTCGTCCTCCTCCGGCGTGCGCCCCCGCGGTCTCGTCCCCGCCAACGGGAAGGTGTGCAGCGTCCCGTCTTCGAGCTTCACCAGCGTCTCCGGCGAAGCGCCTACCAGCTCGATGTCGTCGCTCGTGAAGTAGAACATGTACGGCGACGGGTTTGTCGTGCGCAGCACGCGGTAAGCGTCAAACAGGCTGCCCTCCGCCTCGGCCTCCATCGGATTCGAGAGCACCACCTGAAAGATATCGCCCTCGTAGATGTAATGTCTGGCCTTCTCGACCATCGCCTTGTATTTCTCTCTCGAAAAGCAGGGCTGGATCTCGCCCTTTGTGCGAAGCGGCGGGAAGTACGCCTTGACGCCGCTCTTTAACAGCTCCGCCATTGCGTCCAGCTTTGCGCCTGCGCTCCGGTAGGATTCCTCCAGATCGTCCGTGCGCACACCGCAGATCAGGATCACCTTCTGGCGGTAATTGTCGAACGCGATCACCTGGTCGAAGAGCATCAGGTCCGCGTCCTGGAATGCGTCCGGATCCTCGCCGGAAAACTTCAGCGTCGGCTCGCTGTAGCAGATATAGTCGTAGGCAAAGTAACCGACCAGCCCGCCCGTGAACGTGGGCATCCCCTCGACCTTCGGGCTCTTGTTCTCCGCAAGCACCTCGCGGATCACGCTCTGCGGACTGTCCGTCCGAATCTCCTCCGCGATCTCCGCCCTGCCGCTGCAAATGTCCTCCCCACGTCGAATCTTTACCTGCCCCGCGCGGCAGGTGATCTCCATTGTCGGCGCATAGCCGAGAAAGGAATAGCGTCCCCACTGCTGATGCGCCTCGGCACTCTCCAGAAGATAACAGTGCGCGCTGGCCGCCCGCAACGTCCGCATCACCTCGATCGGCGTGAAGCGGTCCGCGTAGAGCTCCCTGCAGACCGGGATGCGCCTGTATTCGCCGGACGCCGCGAGTTCTCTCGCCTGTTCCAATGTTGGGTACATGTTACTCACTCCTTTTCCAAATAAACAAGAAAATCCCTGACAGACTTATCATGTCTGTCAGGGACGAAATTCATTCCGCGGTGCCACCCTGATTTACAAAACATTGCTTTGGCAATGCCCTGTACCCTTATGAGATACTGACATATCTCCGCAACTGACGTATGCCTCACGTCGCAGAATACTCGGCTCTTATTTTTGCCTTTGACTGCGCCCTCCGCGGCCCATTTGACAATCTGCATCTCGACCCGGCTCTCAGCTCCCCGGACTCTCTGTGCGCGCATAACTGCCTTTACTTCCGCTTCAACGGTTTACTAGGTTAAATTCTTTTCCAATCATACAACATCCGTCCCGGGTTGTCAACGATTTTTTCTTCTTATGCTCTTTTCCGCAAAAGCGGCCTTTGGGAATCCCCAAAAGCCGCTTTCTCGTTATTTTGGAAAATCAGCTTCTCCTGCCGATCATTTCACGGTCACTTTTACTTTTACCTTCTTCTTTCCTGACGTGATCGTAATCGTCGCTTTGCCCTTCTTCTTCGCCGTGACCAGACCCTTCTTGCTGACTGTCGCCACCTTCTTATTCGAAGTCGTGCACTTCAGCTTGTCGTAGCTGGTGACCGGCGTAACGACAGGAGCCAGATCATACTTCTGCTTCTTGCTCAGCGTCAGCTTCTTGCTCGCGGCCTTGACCTTCGTCGTCTTGACCTTGGCCTTCTGGATCTTGACCTTGATCGTCCTGGAAGCCCCGCTCTTCAAGGTGATCGTCAGCTTCGCCGTGCCGGTCTTATTCTGCGCCTTCAGCTTGAACGTACCGTTCGGGTTGATGTTCGACACCTTCAGGAGCTTGGTGTTGTTCGACGTCACGGACGCCAGGGAATCGCCCGCCGCCATAGCCGTCACCTTGAATTTCGTCGTGGACTGCTTCGTCTTCATCGTCAGCTTGTTGGCCGTCAGGGTGAGGACAGGTGTGAAGCTCTGCGTCTGCGACGTATGGCAGACTGCACACGTTCTGGTCAGGACAGCCTTCCCCGCCGTAGTGACAGTCCACTGTCCCCAGGTGTGAGCAGTCATCGGAATATCCGTTGTCGAGCCACTTTGTTTGCTGCCGCAGCTGCGACAGTAAAGCGACTGCTTTCCGACGGAAGTGCAAGTCGGATTTTTGTCTATTCTCTTCTCCCAGATATGTTTGTGGTCAGAAGAAACGACAATGATCTTAGTCCAAGCATAACGCGAATAAATGAAATTCTCATACTCACTATCCCAGTCACCTATGCCGGCGACAAGAGCATATTCTCCCGGTGTGCTGATATACCAGCTTAACGATCCATTTGACATATCCGGCTGACCATTGGTAAGCTTATAGACATTTGTGCATATATTATTTCCAAATAAATCCTCCAAATCCGCGTCTTCAGGTACATCCATCACTTTGCTACTACCATCTGTATACTGAACACGTATCTGCATACCTTCGCAATCAATGTATACTCCATTATTCCCCAAAGTATATGTTTCCTTTGACGGCGCCTTTTCCAACGTAATTGCGCTTATAGTTGGTACATTTTTCAATGCGAACGAAGCGGTGGGCTCCTCTCCTCTGCAGATAGGCAGCAAATAGGTTACTTGTGATGAATCAATGGATTCATATGAATCATATATTCCGACTTGGTTTATCGTATCATCATTCTCTTCATATTTATAACAATAAATATAGATATCCGAATTATCAAAGTAATACGAGCCTGGCGTCGGGCACTTATAATAGTTTGCAGCCGAAATATTACTATAGTAACCAGGCGCACTGTAAGTCGTCCCCGCTGTCATTGTTGTCGCGCCTATCATATCATTTTCGATCGTAAACGACAATGAGGCAGAATTCTTCTCATCAGCCCCCTCTACTGTAGCTGTCAAAGTTTCCATTCCGATAGGACACCACTGATAATTCGGGATTCGAGACTCATTCTTATATGTGACATCAATGGTATCTCCACTCCTTGTAACAATCTTTCCACCAATTGTTTTCTGGATATCTTGGGAGGAAAATGCCTCATTATCCACACTATCCTGATATTCCACAGTGAGTACAAAAGGAAGTCCGGTGTACAGCACGGAAGAGGCATTAATCTCCGTTGTTTCAGTGGTGAGCGTAACATTTTTGATCTTCTCCGCTTTTTCCACCGTCAGGCTCGGCGTTACTTCACCTGATGTACCCTCATACAATTTAACGGCAACGTAATATGTTTTACCCGCATTTAATTGCACATTGCGACTTGTATCAATTATTCTGGAAATGAATGATCCGTCCTCACTGACAATCGTTATGCTCTCTAATTCAATATCACCGCTCAACCGGAAAACGTATGGTACTTTGTCGCTTGATTCTGTGCCGTCTGTCGTGAATTTCATATAGGATACTCTGTCCGTCAGCTCATAAGCTTGCCCTGAGGCAAGCTTATTGCTCCCTGACGCAGTTTCCAAAGACCGAACCGAAACAGAAAATGTACCTATGATCTTTTCGATTTCATCTTCTTCATATTCATCTCCATACCCTATAGTATATACTTTCAGCGTATAGTCTTTAGCTTTCGCAAAGCATTCATTCTCATCCATATCTCCTGATTCTGCATTATCCAGAGCGCAGTATATCGCTTCACCGCTATATTTGCTGCTCTCGCCGTATTTTAATACTTCTGGCTCAACTCCTTCCCCATATGTGATTTTTATCGGTACACTATCCAGTCCATCCATATGTGCGGTCAGAGTTACCGTATTATCAAATTCCACGCTCTGAGGTACTAAACTTTCTTTATCATATAATCTTACCTGATACGAACCAGTACCACTATTTTCATCGTCGTCCTCATAACATGTTGTATTAAAATAACATGTTTCCCCCGGATCCAGAGAAACAGAAACTCTGAAGTCAAGGCCCTCATCACCATAATCATCATTATAATCATTATAACGAATCGTGCCATTATTCACTATATAATAGTACACCTTTGGATCTGCTTCCTCTTCATTCGAATATGACATAAAAACATAATCGCCACCGTCTTTTGACGTAAAGGAAAACCATTGACCATCACCTTTATTCTTTATATTCACCTGATATGTGTTGTTACACTCAAGTACTGTTGGAGTTACTCCACTCCAAGGAAACGATTCCGCAGATTCAGCCGCATTAACCATCGGACTCGCCTCATCCACTACCTCAACATCACTGACGATCAGATCCCCCTCAGCTACGATTGGGGCAGGCTGTTCTCCTTCCTCAGCCGCAGCGTCCTGCGACGTCTCGTCCACGCCAATTTCTTCTGCCACAAACTCATCCTGCTGCAGTTCGTCGTCTTCCTCCTGCACAGCCCCTTCTGTCTGCGCAAAATCTGCCTCTGTCCCGGCGATCTCGTCCGGTACATCCACATCGTCGTCCACCGAAGATACGTCTGCGGGCTCTTCCTCTGTCCCGTCCAGCGTCACTTCGGCTGCCGTCTCGCCTGTCAACACGGCATCTTCCGCATACGCCGTGATCCCTGACGGGAAAACGGAGGTCGCGAGCATCACCGTAGTCATCAGGAGTGCTACTTTTCTCTTCATCATAACCTTTCCCTCCATAAATAAAATAAATTAACAATAGATTAATTATTTTATATTATAGTCTGCATTGTGTATAGAATCAACCCAATTTTTACTATTCTGCAAAAAATATGTTTGCACGCGTCATTCTTTTTTCCTGAAAATACCATCTGGTACATTTCATTTTCGCTATTAAAATAAGCTGCCGCACGATCATCTCATTGCGACAGCTTATACATTGTTGAGTTAAACCATATTTTCGATTCCGAATTCTTTATACATCTTCTGCCGAAAGGCTCCATCCTTGGCGGCTTTACTGACATCGGGGATTCGACCTGCGGCAATCAGCTTCTCGGCCAGTTGACCCATCCTGCTTTCGCCACGTGCTTCACCTATTTTTACGCCGCGCTCCTCGCCTATTTCCAGGACTACTTTCTCCCATACTTCATGTGGTACCATCTTCTCCTCCATCCTTTCGTTGTTTGCGCGCATTATGATATCCATCACCGCCTGATAGGGCGTTTTATTCCGGTTTTTCTCGTATCTCCTTTCCAACGTTCGGATTTCCTCTTCCGACCCCAGATCGTTGCGCAGGCTCTGCAGCCAGAAATTATTCTCTTTTGACAGCCTCTTCGTCACGATCAGCTGCATCGCGATCGGGTCGCCCGTTAGGTCATAGATCCCCGGCTCACGCAGCTGCGCCCTTATCCCACGCACACGTTTGATGTGCGCAAGCATATTCCTCGGATAATGATTGCAGACAAACGTGATCGTCAGCTCCGTCGGATCGATCGCTTCTACCGTGTCGGTCTGCGACTGATAGAAACAGGCGTAAGCGTACACCTTGTAGAAATCATTGACGCTCAGGTAATCGTCCGGAGCCTTGTACTCGAGAATATTGTATGTTCGGAAAATCTGTCCGATGTTCTTCTTTATCTTCTGTGTTTTGTCCTTCTTGATGATGAGCAGGTCGATCTGCATCGGCTTCTCGCCCAGCAGATGCTCCTCCTCGATCCGTATCTTGTCGGCTTCCTCCTCCAGTTCAATGCGCATCGCCGCGCAAAACGCAGGATGCCACTGCAGCAGTCTTTTTGCCATACGTTGTCCCTGTTATTATACTCTCATCTCCCCCTGTATTCAACACTACCTTTTCTCTTTTGTACCTTCTCTTTTTTCCTGTGTATCTCAACGAAACGATTCTTCTCTATATATAATATGCTTCTCATTATACATATTTTCTGTCTGCTTGTAAAGCATATATTTCCACTGCCCGTTTTCCATTCCCGTGGCCTTTCATCTCCTGCGCAGTTCCCAGAATGCAACTGCACTCGCAGCCGCCACATTGAGAGAATCCACTCCATGCATCATCGGGATCTTCACCGTGTAATCACAGGTTTCTATCGTCTCCGCCCGCAACCCGTCACCCTCCGTCCCAAGGATCACTGCCAGACATTCTTCTGCTGCAAGCTGCGGATCATCTATGGATACGCTATCCTCCCGAAGCGCCATCGCCGCAGTGGCGAAACCCATTCGCTTGAGATCCAACACATACTCTGGAACCAGATCTCCCAGATACGTCCACGGAATCTGAAAAACCGTTCCCATACTCACGCGAATCGCGCGTCGGTAAAACGGATCGCAGCAAGCCCGCGTCAGCAACACTGCATCAAAGCCAAGCGCCGCAGCCGAGCGGAAGATCGCACCGATATTCGTCGGATTCACGACGTCCTCCAACACCGCAATTCGCGCAGCACCGGCACAGACCTCCTCCACGGCCGGCAGCTTCCGGCGCCGCATCGCACAGAGAAAACCCTGCGTCAGATGATATCCGGTAATCCGGGCAAGAACAGACGCATCCGCCACATACATCGGGATGTCACCACAGCGCTCTAAAATGCGGCTGATCAAGCGTGCAGTCTCCCTGCCGCCCTGCTCCGCCTCTGCAATCACATCGAAATCTGATCGGGTCTGCTTTGTCCTGACAGTTTCACTCGTAAAGCCATCCCTTATCGACGCAGAAAACTGGGAATTTTCCTGTCCTCGCATCTTTTCGACTGCTTCTCCGATCAAGTTTTTTTCCGCCAGTATGGAAATCGGCTCGTAATCGGCATCCAGCGCCCGCTCGGCTACTCTCGCGCTCTCCGCAATAAACAAACCGGGAGCGGGCTCAAAATAGCGCAGCAACTGCACCTCCGATGTACACGCGTAAATTCGCAGTTCCTCCACGTCCAGATTATCCGTTTCGATTATTCGAGGCATTATTTTTCTTCTTTCTGATTCAGCAACAGCATTCGTTGTGTACGTGAACAAGCCGTCCGGGAACTTTTTCGCACAAAGCAGCCTGCTTGTCAAAATAGACTTTGTATAGCGGCCATTGCCAAATCTTATTACGGTAAAATTTAGTTTCCGGTCAGCGCTCCGATCCTGTCTGCGGGAACATATCGACCGCCACGGGCGTGTAGAACATCCGAATCACCTGCTCCGGGTCCTTCGTCTGCGCCAGGATCCACATCAGCTTCGCAAGCACGGCCTCCGTCGTCATGTCGTACGCCTCCAGGACACGCAGGTCATTCTTCAGGCGGTGTCCCTCATGGTACACGCCCAGGTCGCTGCCCTCATTCTCCACCTGGGTGGTGAGCACCGCGAATTTTCCTTGCGACTTCCACTTCCTGATACACTCATAGAAACCACCTGCTTCCGGGACACCGCCGACGCCAAAGCTCTCGATCACAACCGCGTCGTTGCTCTCAAACAAGAAGTCCAGTATCTCGCATCCCATGCCGGGCACCAGTTTTACCAGCGAAACGCCTGTATTCAGTTCCTCATAAAACGTCGGCTCTGCCGCACACGCCTGCCGGATAAAGCGCATCAAAATCCCATCCTGCAGAACGCCCAGCTCCGGATAATTGATACTGGAAAACGCGCTGAAGCTCTTGGAACGCGTCTTCTTGGCGCGCGTGCCAAGGATCACCTTGTGGTCGAACACGATCGACACGCCGGGAAGGTCTTCCACCGCGCAGCGGAACGCGTCTCTCAGATTTTCCTTCGAATCCGTCGTGTCAAAGCCGATCGGTTTCTGCGCGCCGGTGAACACGATTGGTTTGGGGCTGCCTTGAATCATATAACTCAACGCCGCCGCCGTGTAGGCAAGCGTGTCCGTGCCGTGCGTGAGGACAAATCCATCGTACTCTCCGTAATGTTCTCGTATGCAACGCACGATCATCTTCCAGTGCTCCGGCGTGATGTTACTGCTGTCCAGCGCCAGAAGCTGAATACAATCCACATGGCAGATCTGCTCGATATCCGGAATATAGCTTAAAAGCTGCTCCGTCGTCAAACCGGGCGCCAATCCGCAGTCAGTCAACTCGGATGCGATCGTTCCGCCGGTCCCGATCATAAGTATCTTTTTCATAATCTGTTCAGCCGGATCCTCCGGCCCTCCTCTTTTTCGCGATCACGCCCTGCCCGTCAAACTCCGGGATGAAGCTCTCCCTCGCCGTCTCTCCCTCCTGGTAGAATCCCTGCTCCACGCCGATCTCCTGCGCGTACGCGAGCAGCCGCTCATACTCTCGCTTCGTCACGCGGCGGCCGAGCAGTTCATCGTTCGCAACCTGCGGCATCGGCGTGTACTGATTCATCATGCTGATGTAGATACGGTTTCCGTATTCCTCGTGCAGATATTTCACGATCCGCTTCGCCTCGCGCACATGCCCCGGAAGAAGCAGATGCCGCACGATCACGCCGGAAGTCATGTTCCCCCGAGCGTCAAATACCGGCTCCGGTCTCTGTCGCACCATCTCGCGTATCGCGTCCATCGCAGTCTCCGGATAGTCCGGCGCGTCCGAATAGTTCCCGGCAAGCTCCGGACTGAGATACTTGAAGTCCGGCAGATAGACGTCCACAAGGCCTTCCAGCGCGCGCAGCGCCTCCGCCTTCTCGTAAGCGCTGCTGTTGTACACGATCGGAATCCTCAAGCCCTGCCGCTTTGCGCTCACGAGCGCCTCTTTCACCTGCGGCAGATAATGCCCCGCCGTCACCAGATTGATGTTGTTGGCCTTCTGCTCCTGCAGCTCCAGAAAGATCTCCGCGAGATGTTCCGCAGAGATCACGGCGCCGCGCTCTCCGCGCGAGATATCACGGTTCTGGCAATAAATACAGCCGAGTGCGCAGCCTGAAAAGAAGACTGCCCCCGACCCTTCCTCGCCGGAAATGCAGGGTTCCTCCCACATGTGAAGCGCCGCCCGCGCGACCTTGAGCTCCTGCGCCACGCCGCAGCGTCCGCGCGCCCCTCCTCTGCGGTTAGCGCCGCACGCTCTGGGACAGAGCCGGCAGCCTCTTGCAGCTTCGTGTTTGCCTGCAGAATGCTTCCCCGCCGTTTCGTCTTCGATGCGCGTCTCCGTTTCAGACTTCGGCTTCATGTCTTCTCCTTCCCCGGAAGCTGGGCGAGGATGATCGCGGCGAACATCAGAGCGCAGCCTGAGAGCTCGCGCGCGCTCAGCTTTTGCCCGAGCAGCAGCCATCCGGCAAGCACCGAGACCACCGATTCCAGACACAGGATCAGGGATGCGACCGTCGGATTCATCCCCTTCTGGCCGACGATCTGCAGGGTGTAGGCGACGCCGCAGGACAGCGCGCCCGCGTACAGGATCGGCAGCCACGCCTGCAGGATCGCGTGGACGTCGGGTTTCTCCCAGATCAGCATCCCGACGCCCGAGATCAGTCCGCACACGAAAAACTGGATGCAGGACATCCTCACCCCGTCCACCTTCGGAGAAAAGTAGTCGATCACCAGAATGTGGATCGAGAACACAAACGCGCACAGCAGCACGAGGAGGTCCCCGCCGCCGATCGAAAATCCTTCCGTGATACACAAAAGATACAGTCCCGCCACCGCAAGCGCCACGCTGATCCACACCTTAAGTCCCACAGTCTTTTTCAAAAAGATCCCGAGTAGCGGAACTAAAACGATGTACATCGCCGTGATGAATCCGGCCTTGCCGACAGACGTGTACTTGATGCCGAACTGCTGCAGGTTGCTCGCCACGCACAGCGCGACGCCGCAGCAGACGCCGCCGGTCAGCAGCGTCCTGCGCTCCTGCGCTTTATCCAGCCTGTCGGCCCCGCCGAAGCCTGCCTTTCCTTTCTCTCTTCCCTTCAGCCAGTCCAGAAACAAAATGCACGGAATCAGCACCAGTCCGCCGATGATACAGCGCACAAAACTAAATGTAAAAGCACCGACATACTCCATGCCGACGCTCTGCGCAACAAAAGCAACGCCCCAGATCACCGCCGTCAGAAACAGCAGCATGGGGTTCCTCCATGATGTCCTTTTCATAATGTCCTCCTCATATTTCGCGCCGTGCCAAAATTACACCGGATGGCTCCAAACCGACGGCTTCCGCTTCTCTGCCATACTGCCGAACGCCTCACCCGCCCGTACGCAACGCGATCGGCTTTCCGTCCAGAGCCGCGCAGACGAGCTCGTCGCCGCGGTATGCAAGCTTCATCGAAAAGAAGGGCGCGTCCTCGGCGAGCAGCCGCAGGAACAGCTTGTCCCCCTCCCAGAGATTCAGGCGCTGCAGTTCTGCTTTCGGAACCCATTCAAGCGTCCCCTCGTCGCAGTCCTTCAGCTCGCCCTCGAACGCGTCGGCCGTGTACAGACACATATACTCGCTCGGCCAGCCTTCCGCGAGAAACGTCACAATGCCGCGAAATCTCCAGGACGTGAGCGTGAGTCCCGTCTCCTCTTTCGCCTCGCGGAGCAGACATTCCTCCGGGCTCTCCCCGTCCTCAAAATGTCCGCCCACGCCGATCCACTTATCTTTATTGACGTCGTTCTTCTTGCTGACGCGGTGCAGCATCAGGTATTTCCCGTCCTTCTCGATATAACACAAGGTCGTCAGCGGAGACTTCATCGCAGCGCACGGCTCCTTTCCAGCAGATATTCCTTCTCATTGTGTTCCGGATGCTCCAGCACGTCGGCCAGAAGCTTCTGCAGAAGCTCCCCGAGCGCAGGCCCCGGCTTTACCCCGTCCCGGATCAGGTCTTTTCCGTCCAGCGCGAGATTCTTCAGGGAAAGACAGTCGCCCCTCTCCTTGACGTCCCGCCAGATGCGTTCCACCTCTTTCAGATAATGCAGGGTATCGGGAATGATATCCGGGTGATGCGCCGTGATGTCGGCCCGCTTGACCTGCAAAAACGAGTCGAACAGCTCCGGCCCGATCTCATAGGCGCTGACGCGCACGTCCCGCGCAGTAAGCTGCGGGTAGCGGGAATGATTGCGTACAAGGCAGGCGACCGTGCGCATCGTATCGTTGTCAAATTTCAGCCGCTTCATGATCCCCAGCGCGATCTTCTCGCTGTGGGCCGCATGTCCGTGAAAATGGTCCTTTCCGTCCTCGTCCGTCGAGAATACCTCGGGCTTTCCCATATCGTGAAACAGCATTGTCAGGCGCAGCGTTTTCTCCGCCGCTATATTGCGCAGCGTGAGCAGCGTGTGCTCTCCCGTCGTGTAGGCGTGGTGCGGATTGTTCTGCCTCTGCAGCATGATCCGATCGAACTCCGGCAGGACGACCGCTGTGATCCCGCACTCGTAGGCCAATCTCAGCCAGTGCGGATTCGGCGAGACCAGAAGCTTCACGAGCTCCGTCTGTATCCGCTCCGCGCTGATGCGCGCGAGATTCGGCGCCATATCACGCATCGCTGTCTCCGTGTCGGCGTCCACCGAAAAACCGAGCTGCGCCGCGAAGCGGATGGCGCGCATCATGCGCAGGGCATCCTCCGAAAAGCGCTCCGCCGGATCCCCGACACAGCGGATGACCCGATTTCCCAGGTCTTCCATACCTCCGAACGCGTCCACCAACCCGCTCTCCCGCGAGTAGGCCATCGCGTTGATCGTAAAATCGCGTCTCTTCAAGTCCTCCAGAAGGTTCTCCGTAAAGACGACGCTCTTCGGATGGCGGCAGTCCTCATAGATTCCGTCGATCCGGTACGTCGTCACCTCGAAAGGCTCGCCCTCCATCAGCACCGTCACCGTGCCGTGCTCGACGCCGGTATCGACCGTTCTCGGAAACAGTTCCTTCACCTGCTGCGGCGACGCGGATGTCGTAACGTCCCAGTCCTCCGGCTCTCTCCTCAAGATCGAGTCGCGCACGCAGCCTCCCACTACGTATGCCTCATATCCGTTTTCGTGCAGAATCCGCAGAATCTCTTCCGCTTTCTCCGGAATCTCGATGTAAAGCTTCTTATATTCTGCCAAAGTTCCCACCAGTCTGCCCTTTCATCAATTTCCTGCTGTCCCAGATTTGCAATGGGTTTTGCCGCTGAACGTTTCGTCGAATAAAACGATCGCGTCCTGCGTTTACCCCTTACTCATAGACGATCACCGGCGTCCCGATCGACACCGTGTTGTAGATCGTCTGCGCCTGCTCGTACGGTGTGTTGATACAGCCGTGCGAGCCGTTGCTCAGATAGATCGTGCCGCCGAACTCGGCCCGCGCCTGCATATCGTGAATGCCGACGTCGTCGTTGAACGGCATCCAGTAATCCACCGGAGCCGTGTATCCCTCGCCCTTCAGCACATAGTCGCGCATCTTGGCGTCGATCGCCCACACGCCGCCCGAGGGCGTCCCGTTTCCCTTGTTCGGGTTGCCGGTCACCACAGGCGTGTCCACGATCAGATTCCCGTACTCATAACACCACATTCGCTGCTGCGAGATGCAGACCTCCACATAAGTGTAACCGATGTCGTTCGTCTCGCGGCTCATGGCCGTGTAGAGATAGACCGGCTCCATCGTCCCCTGATATCCTTCGTCCAGCGCCTGCAGCAGAGCCGTCGTCGTCGCGTCCTGATCGATACACCAGCCGTAATCCCCGCCCGTGAGCGTCACCACGGTCCCGATCGAGGTGTAGAACTGCCGCTCCAGGCCGAAAGTGTCGTACTTGGCCGCCAGATTCTCCACATACTGCGCCACCTTCGCGTCGTCGATCGTAAACGTGCCGTCCTCGAGACGGACGATCCAGCCGTCGATCACAGAGACGTCCACAACCTCCTGACGGTCAGCGAAATCATACGTGATCTTTGCCCGCGCGAGCTCGCTTAAAGCCGCCGCGTCGCGGATCAGTCCCTCGTCGTCCGAATAGAGCTGCGGATTTACATAGCATTCCGCCTCGTCCAATGAGAGCGTCGTTCTGCCGGCGTCAAGCGCCTCGGTCACCGCCTGTGTCGTGCGCTCCGGGTCGACCGTCGTTCCCATAACCTCTTTCACCACTTCGTAGCCGCTGTCCGTCATTCCGACGTAAGCGTCCCTGGGCGCGACAAAACGCGCGCTGTCCATACAGGCCAGACTGTTGATCGCCTGCGCGGCTTTTTCCTGATCGTAGGAGAACGCCACCGAATCGATCTGCGCCCTGCCGAGCAACAGCATCACCGGCCAGATATAGGAGCGCTGCGCCTTCATCATGCGGTCGATGCTGGCGCTGTCCTCGAACACGAGACCAATCTGCTGCGCGGAGACAGTCTCCGTCTGATCGTCGCGCTCACTGATCGTCAGCTCATACCGGTCGAGTTTCTCCACCGCCTCGTTTTTTACCTGCTCCGCCGTCTTGTTGCCGCAGTCGATCCCGTAGAACTCCGTCCCGCTGTAAAAGTGAAAACCGTAATAGACCGCCACGGCAATGTAGACCACCGCCAGTACGGCGCCGGCTCCGATCAGAAGTTTTTTGTATGTACCGCTTTTTCTGCCCATGATGCACTCCCCTGTGATATCCGCGGATGTCATCCGCGCATCCTGCCGCCGGATTCTGTCTCTCAACCCTTCACTGCCGACAGAATTTCCCTGCAGATCTCCTCCGCGCTCCGTCCGTCCGTCGGCACGGTCACATCCGCCGCCTCCATATATTTCGGCAGCCTCGCCTGCAGAAGACCTGCGATATATTCCACATTCATATTGCCCTCCAGCAACGGGCGGTTGTGCGTATGGCGCACCCGCTCGTAGATCGTCTCCGGCCGCGCGCTCAGGCAGACGACCGTTCCGCTCTTTCGCATCGCCTCGACATTGCACTCCCGCATCGGAACGCCTCCGCCGCACGAGACGACCGTGTTCTCCTCCTGCTGCAGTCCCGTGAGAAGCCCGGTCTCAAGCTGCCGGAAGTATTCCTCCCCGCGCGTCGCAAAGATCTTCGAGATCGGCATTCCCTCCTGCGCCTCGATCTGCTCGTCCATCTCGATCAGCCGCATCCCGTATATGTCCCGCAGCCTGCGGGCGACCGTAGATTTCCCGGCTCCCATGAATCCGATCAGAAAAATATTTTTCCGATGCATCTCTTTCTCCGTTCCGCCGACTTTCCGGCCGGCAAAAGACTTATATATGGTAAAGTATAACACTCTCACTGCAAAGGGGCAACCCGATTTTGAAACACAAAAACAGGAGACCGCGCCGAACCATCGTGCTTTCGCACGATGACCCGACAGAGCCCCCTGTCTGCTGTTTGTTTGAATTGCTTCCTTGTGCTCCGGTCCGGCCGGAACAGCCTGTGTCTACTCTTCCGTCTCCGCCGGAGTGACGTCCGTCTGAGCTTCGGTCTGCGCCTCTGTCTCGGCCGGCGTGACAGCCGCCTCCGCCGCGTCCTCAGTCTCGGCCGGAGTCAGATCCGTCTGTGCCTCCGTCTCCGGCTCAGCCGGGGTCGTCAGGGAGTAGTCGAACACGATCTGGGCGATCGCCTCCGCATTCTGAGTGACCTCTCCGTCCTCCGCCCACTCGTCGTACAGCTCGGCGATGCGGTCGCTCTTTCTCTGCTCAACGATCTCTTCCTTCTTCGTATCCGTCGCCTCACGATCGAACTGGGAGATTACATGCACGACATAGTATCCGCTGTCCGTCTTGATCGGGGTCTCTATGAGCGTGTCGTCCGCCACGCCCTCGGTCGCCTCGGCAATCTCAGCCACATAGTAATCCGCATCCAGCGTCGCCTCGCTCGCTGTCTTGCCGAGCTCCTCAGCGGCAGTGCCGAAATCCTCGCCGTCCTGCACCTTCGCAAGAAACTCTTCTGCCTGTGCCAAAGCCTTTGCCATTGCCTCCGCCGTCTCCGGGTCTTCTGTCTCCGTCTCGGTCTCCGCTTCGGTCTCTGCTGCCGTCGTCTCCGCCTCGGTCGCGTCCTCTTCCGTCTCGTCTGCCGCGGTGGTGAACGTCGCTGTCTCCTTCACAAGCGACGCTTCCTCCTGCGAGGACTCGCTCTCTGTCTCAGCTTCTGTTATCGCTTCGCTTTCCGTCTCCGCACTCTGCTCCGTCTCTGCCGGTGTGAACACTTCAGACTCGCTCTCCGTCTCGGACTCTTCCTCTGTCACCGGAGTGAACAGCACATACTCGATCTTTCTCTGGGCCGCTTCCTCGTCTGACACTTCTGTGTCGACATCCGCGGACATCTCCGGCTCCATCCTGTGCTGGATCATCTGCAGCTCCAGGAAACGCTCCACGATCTCCTGAGTCGCCCCGATCTCCTCGAGGGTACCCTCGTCGTTTGCCTCGATAAACGCCGTCGCCGCAGCCGTGATCGACGCCTTGTCGTCATCGCTGATCGACACGCCGTACTCCTCCATCTTCTGCTCCGCGAGCATCGCATGCGTCAGCATCTCGACGTCCTGCTCTACCGCCATCTGGCCCAGCGTCTCGCCCGATCCGAACAAATCCTGGCTGAACGGATCCTGTATGCCGAACGACGTATATGCCGTTTCAAGTCCGGCCTGATCGTAGCGCACCGCAAAGTTCAGCACGCCCAGGGAGAGCTCCTCGTCGTTCACCGTGACGGCGGCCTCCTTCAGATTCATCTTGTTCTTCGAGCAGCCTGAAAGGGATGTCAGCACAAGACCCGCGCTCAGTCCGAGCACCGCCGCTCTTCTCAGTTCTCTTTTCATGATCTCATTTCCTCCTATCCTTGCCGCAAACACGGCACAAACAGGCAAACAGCGCTGCTTGTCCCAAGCGCCCGTCTTCCTGTAGCAAACTCATTTAAACATTATAATCGCTTTTCCCGCATATCGCAAGATTTTTTTCTGCCGCAGCCGCTGATTTCCAAAATGCACACCAAAAACAGAAACCGCAGGCCTTTGTTTTCAAAAGACTTGCGGTTTATATAAAAGAAAAGGAGAAAGTGGTTATTTGCTCATTCGATCCGGATCAGCTCGAAACGGCTTTTCTCTTTGTTGTTTCTCGCCTTGTAATTTTGATACTGTTTTTCCGAAAACTCCTCGGCGAAAGAATAGAAGTCCTCGTCCTCGGAAATGGAAGAGACGTCGCCCGACAGATCTGCTGCCAACGTGCCAAACAACATATGCAGAGCGTCGGCGCTTATGTAGAATCTTCCCAATCCCTTCACCCATTTGCACAGACTCTCGTCCCTGCTTACCGTCTCCATAAGTGTATCATACGCATCGCCTTCTATATAAAGCAATGCTTCTCCGTCCTCGATCGCCCACTTTGCACTGTCATAATCTGTGATGATCCGGGCGGTGACCTCCGGTCTCTCCGCCTCTTTTTTTCCGAATATCTTTTTCATGGCTTTTCTCTGATTCAAAGATTCACATCTCGGTTTTTCATATTGTTCCGCAGATTCATTTTATACGGTCATTACGTCGTTACTATAGCATAGTATTTATTTATTGTAAACCGTCCCCCGTTGTCTTTTCATGTTACACGAAATGCAACGCAAAAAAAGAAAAGCACCGTGAATACGGTACTTTTCCGATCGATGCGACAGGATTTGAACCTGCGACCTCTGCGTCCCGAACCCATCTTTAAGAGGTAAAAAGAAGTGTTCGTAAATGTCCCCTAAGGTATTTACGAACACTTAAGCCTCTCTTGTTCATGTAACTGTGACCCTTTATTGCTGCTTTTGTATCATCAATTATGAAGATTTTCTCACGCTCAATCCCAGTTTATAGCGTCATGCGGGACTGTACCGTTTTCTTGCATATCCTTTTCAGCCTCCTCAAGTTCCCGACGCTCAAGCGATGTCACTTTCGTAAAATCCGGGTCCCATGCAAGCACAAGCTTTTTGATAAACTCTAAAGCAAAGTCTTGTTCCTGCTCTGGCAATATCTCTAATAAGTTGACCGCTTCTCTGACTGTTCCACTCATTTCGGTCGCCCCTTTCTATTGTTTGTATATGTCGCCTCTTGAATCAACGTTGATGATATACAATACCTCAACTCCACCATTTGGGAGGATATTGTATATTATGCGATATTTCCCAACTCTCAACCGTTTCCGCCCGTCCTTGTAGCCTTGAAGTGATTTAATATCGCCCTTGGGCGGTGTTTCAGTCAACCCTTCGATGGCCGTCTTGATCCGCTGTTTAGTAGGTCGATCCAGCCCACTTATATACTTGGCTGCTTTCCGGCTATATTCTATCTCCAACCTTAACTCTCCTTTTCCGATTTCCCAGCCACTTCTTGAGTTTCTCTTTTCTATGCCAACTTTGCATAGTCGATAATGGAAATTTTACTGACGATCTTTTCTAATTTGACTAAAATATCATCTATTTTTTCAGCAGCAGAATTGCGAAAAACAACATCACCACACTGCCTGCACTTCATGCAAGGTACATTCTCGATAATCACATAGCAATCTTTTAGCTGTACAAAATAACCTGTCTTGCTCTCAAACATTTCGCCACTTTTACAACTTGTGCATCTCATCGCCAACACCCTCGTATAATTAACTTCAGTCCTTTTTTTGAGCTTGGTTGACTTGCAGCATTGACTAGTATTAAAAAGTATACCATATTGAATTAAAAATGAAAACCCATATATCATTATTCTCTTACATCCACAGGAACATACAAGTAGATCCTCAATCCTGCATCCCAATGTGGCACATAGTCTGCTCAAAACAGCAATATTAAGTCTTGTGATCTCATTGTTGCAGTGCTGGTTGATTTGAGAGCGTTGCATCTCGGCCCTGTGTGACAATCTGCTTTTACTAGTCACCCTAAGACTTTATCAACTCTGTCTGCTTAATTCTGATGTAATCATAGTTTTAATCTTCCATAGCTCTTTCCCCTTTTTGCTATGACCATAAAAAGAGCAGAACCAAAGCGGACTCTGCTCTTTTCATATGTTTCACTCATGATGTGCATTTTTTACCATGTTGCGCTCTTATCCCGAAACCCTACTTCCGGATCTTCACTTTCTTTACCTTCGAGTATTTCCCATACACCTTTGCTCCGCTGGAATCAAGCTTGTATGCCCTCACCTTGACATAATAAGTCTTATTCATTTTCAGCTTTTTCAGCGTCAAGGAAAGCTTTTTCGTGCTCTTTGTCTTTACATCTTTCCTGAATTTTTTATTTGTGCTGTATACAACTTCATATCCCTTTGCACCGCTTACCTTCTTGAGTTTCAGGACAGCCGCTTTCTTCTTGCTGTTCTTCAGCGAGCTGATGGTGGCTTTCCCCACTTTAATCTTCACTGTCGGTACGCTTGGAGCAACAGTTCCGGGCTTCTGCCCCGGTGTCACACTCGTGCCCGGAGTCGGGTTCGTACCCGGTGTTGGGTCCGTGCCCGGTGTCGGGTCTGTACCCGGTGTTGGGTCTGTACCCGGTGTTGGGTCCGTAGGGTCTCCCCAATAGTACCATTTAGCTGTCAATACAATGTCTTCCGTAATTATGGTTTCAAAATCAAATGTTTCACCTTCAAGATACCAGCCTTCGAAATCACATTTCTCTTTCTTTGGTATCTCTGGCCTTTTCGCGCGAGAATTATACCCTATCATCTGGCTGCTTATCTTTGTACCACCAGCACTATCGAATGTAACTTTCCAAACGGATCCTCCTGAAAAATTGCAACGATCGAACGCCCCTTCTTTCACATCACATCCTGATGGAATTCTCAGTTCTCCTGTAAAACCACTGCAATCTTCAAACGCAGAATCTCCTATACTGGTTACTCCTTCTGGTATAATCAGACTGCCTGTAAGACCACTGCAATCTTCAAACACAGAATCTCCTATACTGACCACACTTTCCGGTATACTCAAGTTGCCCGTAAAACCACTGCAACCTCTGAATGCATAATCTCCTATACTGGTTACTCCTTCTGGTATGATCAGATTGCCCGTAAAACCACTGCAACCACTAAATATATTATTCCTTATCCTTGTCAAACCCTTTGGCAATTCCAGCTCTCCTGTAAAGCTACTGCAACCATAAAACGCCCAATCTCCTATACTAGTTACACTTTCCGGTATACTCAAATTTCCTGTAAAACCTTTGCAACCCTCAAATGCAAAATCTCCTATACTGGTTACGCCTTCCGGTATAATCAGGCTGCCTGTAAAGCCACTGCAACCACAAAACGCACTACCTTCTATTCTAGTTACATCTTTTGGTATTTTCAAACTGCCTGTAAGACCACTGCAACCACAAAATACAGAATCTCCTATACTGGTTAATCCTTCTGGTATAATCAGGCTGCCTGTAAGACCACTGCAACCACAAAACGCACCATATTCTATACTGGTTACACTTTTTGGTATACTTAAACTGCCTGTAAAACAACTGCAACCCAAAAATGCTTGGCTTCCTATACTGGTTACACCTTCCGGTATAATCAGACTGCCTGTAAAACCACTGCAACCACGAAATGCTCCACCCCCTATACTTGTAAGATTATCCGGCAGTTTCAGCTCTCCTGTAAAGCCACTGCAATCTTCAAACGCACAAGCTCCTATAATTACCAGGTTCTCCGACAATTTTAGCCTTCTTGTAAAACCACTGCAATCTTCAAACGCATAATCTCCTATACTGGTTACTCCTTCCGGTATAATCAAGCCGCCTGTAAGACCACTGCAATTATAAAACGCCCAATCTCCTATACTTGTAAGATTATCTGGTAGGTTCAGTTCTCCTGTAAATCCACTGCACCCATTAAACGCGCAATCTCCTATACTGGTTACTCCTTCTGGTATAATCAGACTACCTGTAAAACCCTTGCAATCCTCAAATGCATAATCTCCTATACTGGTTACTCCTTCTGGTATAATCAGACTGCCTGTAAAGCCACTGCAACCAAAAAACGCCCAATCTCCTATACTGGTTACACTTTCGGGTATATTCAGACTGCCTGTAAAACCACGGCAATTTGTAAACGCATAATCTCCTATACTGATTACACCTTTTGGTATAATCAGACTGCCTGTAAGACCACTGCAATCTTCAAATGCACCATCTCCTATACTCGTGACAGTATAGCCATCTATTATACTCGGTATGACCAGATTGCCTTCTTCCGTTCCATTATAGTCGGTTATCTCTGCATTTCCATCTTCCAAAACCCTATATCCAAATCCGTCTTCTGTTGTTCCATATATTTCTGATACAGTCACTGGAATAGTATCTATTTCTTCCATACTTGCAATTTCCAAACAATCAGCAACCGCATCTGTATCATTTTCTGGCAGTATCTCACCATCTATTTCTGCCTCTTCTGCCAGATTCTGTCCAGATTCCTCTCCAGGAGCCTCTGCCTGATCCTGTTCCATATCTGTACTTTCCGTTCCTATGTTTTCTATTTCCGTCGGCTCTGTGGCCTCTTCTGAAATAGGCTCATCAATAACATCTTCATCTGCAACATTGTCAACGGTTCCTTCCATGATTGCTTCCGTTGCAACAGGATTGCTCACTATAATATCCTCTGCTGATCCCTGCATTGGGATTGAGGCAAGCATAAGAGCTGCCGCCATAACCACGCTGATCGTCCTCTTCATTTCTTTTACCTCCCCGTATTCCTGCCGCAATAAGCAGGCAGATTTTGTTACCTCTTTTTTCTGTTGCCCTTCCTCTTGAACACATAAAACCAAAGATATTTCTTTCTCATCCGTACATATGGATTCTCGCTTTTTACCGGACCGTATGACTCGTGCCAGTATAATAATCTATACAGCCAGTCATTTGGAAACTCTTCTTTTACCGTAGACGGCTCTTGTCTGTTTTTTTATTTTCCTCCCCATGCAGCTCTTCCTTTGCTTTCCTGCAGAAGTAATCATCTGGATATATTTGCTGTCTCTGCCCATGGCAGACAGTTCCTTGTATAAAAATCGGTGTTCATCTGCATAATACATTTAAAGTGGTAATATTATACAACATCAAAACATAATATTCAACAACTCCAGCGCAATTTGCTTTCTTGCTTCTGCAATCTTATGTATACATTATATATTCTGTACATCATTCATGCAAGAGTGAGTTTTCCCTTATAATTGCCAAAAAGGGAAGGTGAAAGAACATGGTCCGGCTGCGCATACTGGAAATCCTAAAGGAACAAAATCATACCAAATACTGGCTATATAGGCAGATGGACTTAAGCTACCAGAATTTCAACCGCATGGTGACGAACCAGACCAGTTCTATCCGCTTTGAGAACCTTGACACGCTAAGCACCCTGCTTGGCTGCCCGGTTGGTGACCTTTTTGAAAAAACAGAAGATGCGGAATAACCGCATCCCTTTAAGTTGATATATATTTAGTTTCTATGACCTTGCTATCCGCTCTTCCGGATTTTCCTTTTTCACAATCTCCCTGTGTCACAACGTTTCACTCTATATCCTTCACCAACTCATTATTCCTTCTCAGATTCTTCTTATCCTTGAAAATCTTCAAAACGAAAAACAAAAAAACCGGAAACCCTTATTTTATAAGGATTTCCGGCTATCTTTTGCCAAGAATCGATGCGACAGGATTTGAACCTGCGACCTCTGCGTCCCGAACGCAGCGCTCTACCAAACTGAGCCACGCATCGCTTTCAATTCAGCTTATTCAGTATAGCACCAACCTTTGAAAAATGCAAGCAGTTTTTTAACTTTGCATCCGCCACCCCGGATGGAGCTTATTTTTCAGCGTTCCGTTCACCAGCTTTCCCCAGCCGAGCGGGTATCCGCAGACGCACACGAGCTGCCGGCCGGACGCGCATTTCGGTGACAGATCGTCCGCCTCCACAGTCTCCCCGCACAGGTATCTTCGCACGCGGGGATCGTCCTGCGCGAAATCGATCACGGAAGCATATTCATCGGATCTCAGTGCCATTGCAAACGACTGCGACGGTTCGAAACGGCCGCGGCGGATTTCTCCGAGATATAAGCCTTTGCGCAGAAATGCCAGCCCCGCGCCCATGTCGCCCGCGGCTGTCTCCGGCACATAGTATGCCTGCCCGGAGCGCACCTCGATCCGCTGCGGATTCCACTGCGCAGAGACGTCTTGCAGAAATTCCGATAAAACCAAATGTTCTTCTTTACTCATATCTCCCGGCTGTCGTGAGCGTCTTTCACATTTTCCGGCTGCTTTTCTTCGACCATCTGCCGCGTTGCGATTATATGCGTTCTTCTGCCCAGACGACACGTTTCTCTCCCGCAGCCTCCGCATATCTTCGATGTTCTCTCTGCTCTGCCCGATACCACGGTTCACGCGAACATCATCTGCTGTTTTCCCGTCATCACGTTTTCGGAACAGTGCCAGAAAATGCCCTTCACCGTCACAGCAGTGCGGGAACAGGCGCACGCATTTCGACAGATCCGGCAAAAACTCATCTGCGTCTCTCGACCCATCGCTTAGGGTTCCCACGTCTTTCAGCGCAAGCAGCGTCTCATTCCTCGTATTCCATTCCTTTGACACATCTGTGTTATCTGGTTCTGCCATCATCTCCAGATACCCCGCATTGCCCCTCGAAAACGCCTCGCAGCCCGGAATCTCCAACAGCTCCAACTCCGGACACTGACGCAGCAGCCAGGCGACCGTCCCCTCGTCCTCCTCGGGAGCGAAGGTGCAGGTCGAATACAGCAGCAAACCGCCTGGGCACAGCATATCCACGGCATATTTTGTGATCTCCCTTTGAATCTTCGCGCAGGACTGCACTTTATCCGGGCTCCAGGCCCTCGCGTTCGCGATGTCCTTGCGGAACATTCCCTCGCCGGAGCAGGGCGCGTCGACCAGTATCTTGTCAAAAAATTCCGGGAACTGCTCCGCCAGGCGGTTCGCCGTCGTGTTCGTCACAAAGGAATTCGTCACCCCTGATATCTCAAGATTCTTTAAGAGCGCCTTCGCGCGGGACGCGCTGATCTCGTTCGCCACGAGAAGCCCCTCGCCCCGCAGCTTTGCCGCGAGCGCGGTCGCCTTGCCGCCCGGGGCCGCGCAAAGGTCGAGCACACGCTCTCCCGGGGATACCGGGAGAACTTGCGCCGGCAGCATCGCGCTCGGCTCCTGCAGATAATACAGACCCGCATAATAAAAAGGATGACGCGCCGGGTCATCCTCCCTTTCATAGTAAAATCCGTTGTCGGTCCAGGGAATCTTTTTCAGATGAAACGGAGCGAGCTTCACAAATTCCTCCGCACTGATCTTCAGCGTGTTGACGCGAAGGCCAAACTGCCTCGGCCTCTCATACGTCCGGAGAAAATCTTCGTATTCCCCGCCCAGCATTTTTTCCATGCGCGCGAGAAATTTCTGCGGAAGCTCCATTCCCATGCTCCTCCCTGTTTCCTGACTGTTTTTTCAATCCCTTCAGCAGCTGTTCCTATCTGAGTTCGAATTTTACAGTATTTTCAGTGTCTGAATTTCGCTTTCCTGCCGCCGGAACGTTCCGCTCTGTTTTCGCTGAAATCTCACGCCTCCCAGCGGTATCGTGTCAGCTCGCCCTGCAGCTGCATCTGCGAAAAACCATTCTGCCGAAGCGCCTCGTAGAGCACGATCGCCACGGAGTTTCCCAGATTCAAAGAACGCGTCCCGGAAAGCATCGGGATCCGTATCGCCTCATCCGGATGCTCCCGCAGGATCTCCTCCGGGATACCCGCGCTCTCCTTGCCGAACATCAGATAGCAGTCCGGCTCGTAAGCGACTTCCGTGTATGACTTTCGCCCCTTCGTCGTCGCCATGTAGATTTTCGCGCCCGGATTGCACTCCAGAAACTCCTCATAGCAGGCGTAGCGCGTCACATCGAGCTGCGGCCAGTAATCCAGCCCGGCCCTCTTCAGCGCCTTTTCCGTCAGCACAAAGCCGAGCGGTTCGATCAGATGCAGCCTCGTCCCGGTCGCCACGCAGGTCCGGCCGATGTTTCCCGTGTTCGCCGGGATCTCCGGCTCGTAAAGCACTACATTCAATCTCGCCATCTTCGCCCCACATATACAATCACTACAACTATTCGGTCATCCGACTGATCCCTGGTATCGTTCATTTCTGTCATGCAGCTTTCTCGTCCCCCGTCAGACAGGCAAAACAGACGCGCACTCATCCCTGCGCCCGCAGTCTCCCGATAAAGCGCTCGATCCGCTCAAGCGCGGCCTTCAGTGCCTCGATCGAGTACGCGTAGGAAATACGCAGGAAGCCCTCCCCGCACTCGCCGAACGCCGTGCCCGGCACGACTGCGACATGCTCCTCCTCCAGAAGCCGCATCGCGAACTCATCGGAAGACAAGCCGAACTCCTTGATGCTCGGGAACACGTAGAACGCCCCGAACGGCTCAAAGCATTTGAGGCCCATGCGCTCGAACTCGTGCATCAGGAAACGCCTGCGCTGGTTGTACGCCTCGCGCATCATCGCCACGTCGTCGTCGCCGTTTCGCAGCGCTTCCACCGCCGCGTACTGGGCGGTCGTCGGCGCGCACATGATCGCGAACTGGTGGATTTTCGTCATCTGCTCCACGATCTTCTGAGGACCGCAGATGTAACCGAGCCTCCAGCCCGTCATCGCATAGGACTTGGAGAAACCGTTGATCGTCAGCGTCCTCTCCCACATACCCGGCAGGCTTGCGATCGAGACGTGATCCTCCCCGTACGTCAGTTCCGAGTAGATCTCGTCCGAGAGCACGAAGAGATCCTTCTCGATCACCACCTCCGCGATCGCCTCGAGATCCTCCCTGCGCAGCACCGCGCCCGTCGGATTGTTCGGGAACGGCAGCACCAGCATCTTTGTCTTATCGGTAATCTTTTCGAGCAGCTCCTCTTTTGTGAGACGGAACTCGTTCTCTTCCTTTAATTCGATCGTGACCGGCACGCCGTCCGCCAGAACGACGCACGGCAGATAGGACACGTAGCAGGGCTCCGGGATCAGCACCTCGTCGCCCGGGTCCAGCATCGCGCGCAGCGCAATATCGATGCCCTCGCTTCCGCCGACCGTCACCAGTATCTCATGGAGCGGATCATATCTGAGCTGATATCTGCGCTCCAGATAACGGCCGATCTCCTCGCGCAGCTCCTTCAATCCGGAGTTCGACGTGTAGAACGTGCGCCCCTTCTCCAGCGAATAGATGCCCTCGTCGCGGACATGCCAGGGCGTGTCGAAATCCGGCTCGCCTACGCCGAGCGAGATCACGTCCTTCATCTCGCTTGCGATGTCAAAGAACTTCCGTATCCCGGAGGGCTTGATCGTCACTACTTTTTCTGATAATGGATTTCTCACGGCGTCACCAGCATCCTTTCATCCGTTGCCTTTTTTCCGAGGATCGTCCCGTAGTCCTTGTATTTCTTCAGGATAAAGTGCGTCGCGGTGCTCAGCACGGAGTCGAGCGTGGAGAGCTTGTCGCTCACGAAGCTGGACACCTCCCGCAGCGTCTTCCCCTGCAGGATCACGAGCAGGTCGTACGCGCCGGAGATCAGATACAGAGACTGCACCTCCGGATAATTGTAGATGCGCTCTGCGATCGAGTCGAAGCCCTGACCGCGCTGCGGCGTCACGCGCACCTCGATCAGCGCCGTGATCTTCTCGGAAGAAGTCTTCTCCCAGTCAATCAGCGTGTGGTAGCCGCAGATCACCTGCTCCTCCTCCATCTTCGCCACCTCGTTGGCGATCACCGCCTCGCTCGAGCCGAGCATGATCGCCAGCTCCTGCAGGTCGATCTTGCTGTTTTTCTCCAGAAATGTCAGTATCTGCTCCCTCATGATATCCTCCTTCTCACAATTCCGATTCTATCTGTAAGTCCGGTCTGTGCGGCAGACCGTTCTCTCATTTGCGTTCACGCTCCGAACCGCCGCTCCCACTCGTCCGTCTGCGGGCGATTCAGGTAGCTTACATTCTCCCCGTTGTATATGAGACGCTGTCTGCCGGGCGTCACGCGCCCGATCACCGCCGCCGGGATACCGGCTTCGGCGAGCGCCTCCGTCAGCGCTCCCGGTTGATCTGTCCCAGCAAGAAGCGAACCCTCCGAATGGAGATAATACGGATTCACGTCAAAATACTCGCAGATTTCCACCGTCTCCTGACGGATCGGGATCTTTCTCAGGTCGATCTCCAGACCGACTTTTGCCCGCTCCGCCATCTCCCAAAGCGCATTGAAAATCCCGCCCTGCGACAGCTCCCGCGTCGCGCACGGCCCGAACCGGGCCGCGATCCGTGTCTCGTCGGTCACGGATCTGAACTTTGCAAAGCGCTTCGCCGCGTCGACCAGCGACGCCGGAAATCTCTCTTTCAATTCTTTCTCATATGTTCTCGCAATCTTCGCGGTCCCGTCAAGAGCGATCCATTTTGTCACGACCAGCTCCTGACCCGGCCGAAACAATGTCCTTTCAGGCTCTCCTGTAAGCACGACATCACCTGATTCTATCATTCTGATCCGACTGCGCAGGCTCAGATCACCCGACGATCACTTCACCGTCGACGCCGTCCACGTAATTCTGGCCTCCGTCCGGAAGCGTCTGATCCGGCGTCTGTGCCGGCGTCTGCACCGGCTGCTGCGTCTGCGGATCCGTCTGCTGCTGCGCTTCCGTCGCCTGGGTCTCCGTCTGAAGTCCGGTCGTGAGCAGCGTCTGTACCTGCTGCAGATCGTTCTGTCCGATCGCCGTGTAGAGCGCCGAGGACAGCGCCTGATTGTCCGTAACGACTCCTACCTCATAGATCGCAGGAGACGCCTGATATGTGCTGCTGTTGACCTGTATCGTGTCCGTCAGCACGCCGTCCACGTATATATTTTTCCAGAGAACCGCAGACAGTCCCTGATGCGGACTCTGCGCCTGGTACAGATAGCCGACGTTCTGATCCGTCTTTGCCACCAGCTTGATATTCGAGGCAGGGTCTGTCTGCGACGTCGTCTCGCTGATAAATTCGATCGAGCGGTTGGACGGCCTCGTCTCCACGCCGAAGATCGTGAAGTTCAGCGTCCCGTAGTATGCGGACCCCGCAATAAAGACCGGGTTCTCCAGCGTGTTCGTGAACACAAAATCCATCAGCCCTTCGGCGATCGCGGCGTCCTTGGACGGCTCGACGTAATTGACGATCATCGTATGGTTCGAGCGCGCGTCCACCTGCAGCTCCGATTTCAGCACCGCGTTGTAGAGCGTCGTGGACACCTGGCAGATGCCGCCGCCGTAGGAATCCACCACCTGTCCGCTCTCGTAGGAGGGGGCAAGCTCATATCCGTTCTCCGCCGTGAAGGGCGACACCGCGTCCGTCACGGAAAACGACTCTCCGGGCAGCAAAAGCGTGCCGTTGATCTTCGACGTGCCGTTCTCGACATTCTTGGCGCGTCCCCAGGAGGACGCCGAGTAATCCGTCGTGGCAGAACCGAGCACATCCGTCATCTTGCTCAGCATCTCCGCGGTCACGACCGGGGAGATGCGATCCACCGTCGCGTCGAGCACAAAGTCTCCGGCCTGCCTGGTATCCAGATGATCCTGCAGCGCCTTGAGCGTCGCGTCCGCGTCCAGCGTGAGACCGTCCGTGCCGCCCTCCACGTGCAGCATGCCGTCGTCCCCCATGTAGGCCGTTCCCTCGACCGGCTCGGAGTTAAACTCGCTGCACGACTCCACAAACGCCTCCTCGGCCGACTCGTCCAGCGTGTATTCGATCTCAAAGCGGGAACTCTGGTTCTGGAGGTCTTTCTGTTCCTTGTACCGTCGGACGATGTTTCCCGTCGTCCCGATCTGGCTCACCTCGTCGACCAGATCCGTATTTTTCCATTTCAGGCCGAGTTCCTTCCACGTCTTTGAGACCTCGTCCTCATCCATACGGATCGTGATGACGGAATCGCTCAGCGCTTTGACCTCGCCCTTCACATAGGCCTGCGCCTCTTCCACCGTCATACCGCTGACATCCTGCTCCCCGATGAACACGCCGCTGCTGATGACTTTCGGCTGTTCGGATGCGGCAGACGCAAAAAGGCAGCAGGCGCCGAGCGCCAATGCTGTCCACATTCCCGTTATTATCTTTCTGCGCATAATCTTCCCCTTGTTTTATCTATTCTCCTGAATCATATCTCCTGCTCCGGCAGCGGACGCCCCTGTCCGTGCCGGGCCGCAACCGCCTCTGTTATCCCAGGGCAGACACTGCCGGTACGACCGTTCCGATCACCATCGCCAGCACAATAATGATCACGATCGCCGCCGCGATCTTTTTCTGCGTTTTCCTGTTGCTCCAGTTCATCATAACCGTCACCTCGTTATCCTTCCATAGCGTAATAAGATTGCGTCGATCATGCGGGACGCCTCGCTCCTTGTGAGCTCTTCCAATTTAACGTCACTGTCTATTCTATGATATTTTATCAAATCCCGCAAGTATACTTTTTGCGAATTTGTGAGAGGCCCCTCTTTTTTGACTTTAAACAGGAGCGGGACCGCCTCGAACAGGGCCGGCTTCTCCTCCCCGTACCGTTCTTTCAGCTTCTCGTATATCCTAGCGGCGGTCACCGCGTCGTCGAGCGCCCTGTGGTGCCGCTTCTGTTCGATCCCGAAATAGACAGCCAGCTTGTCGAGCGCCCTTCCCTGCTCTTTCGGAAGGCAGACCCGCGCGATCGCCAGGGTGTCCAGTCCCTTCCGTTCAAAGTCGCCGCCCATGTTTATGATATTGCGCTTCATAAAGCTGTAGTCAAATAAGAGATTGTGCCCGACGAGCACAGAGTCCTGCGCAAACGCAAGGAAGCCGTCCACCGCCTCGCGGATCCCGGGGCTTCCCGCCACCATCTCCCGTGTGATCCCGGTCAGCTCCGTGATAGGATCGGGAATCGGGATCCCGCTGTCGACAAAGGTCTCGTACGTCTCCGTCTCAACTCCGTCCACTACCCGCACCGCCCCGATCTCGAGGATTCGGTCGTACTTCGGGCGAAGGCCTGTCGTTTCCAGGTCAAGCGCTACATAACTGTTCTGCATATTCTCCTCCTGTCCGGGAACTCCTTTCCCGTTCCCTCCCCCTGCTGTCAATGGCAGAATCGCTGTCGCGGCGTCCTGTGGCACCGTGTGGTCCTAAATCTGTCACTACTCATTGTTTCTCAGATTCCTGTTAGATCGGTCTGTTCTCCGTCTGCGAAACGAACGGGATTCTGACCCCGCCTGTCGGCCGCCGCAGAACCCCGTAAGTATATCTTCTATAGTACCATCTTTGCTGCCCCGTAAATACCTGCATCATTCCCCAGCGTAGCCAGTGAAAATTCCGTACTCCTGATGGCCGGAAACGCGTGTTTCTGGAAAGGTTCGGTCACATAGTCGAGCAACACCTGTCCCGCCTTGGAGACCCCGCCCCCGATCACGATGATCTGAGGGTCGGTCACCGTCGCCAGCGTCGCCAGCGTCGTCCCGAGATAATTTCCGAACCGCTCCGCCACCTGGATAGCGAGCGTGTCGCCCTCCTTCACGGCGTCCCAGACGTCCTTCGCGGTGAGATCGTCGATCCGCATCTTCGACGGCGCGTCCGTGCCCGCGAGGGCCTCCCGCGCCAGACGCACGATCCCGGTGGCCGAGGCCACCTGCTCCAGACAACCCCGGTTGCCGCAGTTGCAGGTCTCCTCGATCGAATCGTCCACATGCGCGTGGCCGATCTCTCCGCCCGCTCCGTGCGAACCCGCGATGATCCGGTCATTGATGATGACGCCGCCGCCGACTCCGGTGCCGAGCGTCACCAGAATCATACTATGATACCCGGAACCGCCGCCCTGCCACAGCTCGCCAAGCGCTGCCACGTTCGCGTCATTCGCCGCCTTGACCGGAAGTTCGGTGAGCTCCGACAGATCTTTCTCTATGTAGACATGTCCCCAGTGAAGGTTCACCGCAAACGGAACCTCGCCGTTTTCATCGACCGGACCGGGGATCCCGATCCCGACGCCGGCAACGTCATCCTTGTCCAGCTGCTTCTCCAGTATCTTCTGATTGATCGCCGCCGCGATGTCCGGGAGGATATTGCTGCCGTTCTCCTCAAGCCTCGTCTTGATCTCCCACTTCTCCAACAGCTCGCCCTCTACGGTGAATAATCCGCATTTTACCGTGGTTCCGCCTACGTCAATTCCAAAACTGTATTTTTTCATCTTCTCTACTCCTGATTTTCCTTTTTGAGCATCCATTTGCTCTGTACGCGGTTGTAAAATTCCTTCGCCGCATTGTAACCCATCTTCTTCTGCCTGTGGTTGACCGCGGCCGTCTCGACGATGACCGCCAGATTTCTGCCCGGCCGGATCGGGATCGAATGGCAGACGATGCGATTCCCGAGGAATTCAGTATACTCCTCCTCCAGCCCCATGCGGTCGTACTGCTTATCTCTGTCCCACTCCTCGAGCTTGATCACGAGATCGATGGACTGCGTATTCTTGACGCTCTCTACGCCGAACAGCGTCTTGACGTCGATGATACCGATGCCGCGCAACTCAATGAAATGCCTCGTGATGTCCGGCGCGCTCCCGACCAGAGTCACATCGCTGACCCGTCGTATCTCCACGACGTCGTCCGAGACGAGACGATGGCCTCTCTTGATCAGCTCCAACGCTGCCTCGCTCTTGCCGATGCCGCTCTCGCCCATGATCAGCACGCCCTCGCCGTACACGTCCACGAGCACGCCGTGAATCGAGATGCACGGGGCCAGCTCGACGTTCAGCCATCGGATGATCTCCGCCATGAAGTCGGAGGTCGTCTTCTTTGTCGTGAAGATCGGTACCTCGTACTGCTTCGCCAGACGGAGCATGTCGTCGTCCGGCTCGATCATCGTCGTGTAAATGATACACGGCACATGATACGACAAAAACTTCTCGTAGATCGGGATCTTCTCCTCCTTCGACAGATGTGCCAGGTAAGTGTACTCTACATACCCGATAATCTGCACGCGCTCCGAATAAAAGTGTTCAAAAAATCCGGTAAGCTGTAAAGCCGGACGGTTGATCTCCGACGTCACGACCCGCTTTCCCTTCATATCGATCTCCGGGATCGCGTTGACCAGCTTCATCTGCTCGGCCAGTTTCTCAATCGTTACGCTGCTTGCCATCTCATCATCCTCCCATATCTCATGCCTATTTTAAACCACTGCTTTTGCCTCGTCAAGTAGATGTATTCGTTATTCTGTACTTTTTTGCACATTTTTCTGACAATTAAGGCGGTTTTCCCGCACCGGCTCACTCCTCCGTCACATCCGGCTGTGCGTCCTTCGCGCGGAAAAAATCGTACACCTGCCGCGCACTTCGGGCGTTCATGGACGGCGCATTCGTGAGCTCTTCCAGCGTCGCGTCCCGCACCGCCTCGACCGACTTGAACGCGCGCATCAACGCTTTTCGGCGCGCCGGGCCGATCCCCTCGATATCGTCGAGGATCGAGTGTACCTGTCCCTTGCCTCGCAGGCTGCGGTGGTACTCGATCGCAAAGCGATGCGCCTCGTCCTGAATGCGCGTCACGAGCCGGAACGCCTCGGAGCGTGTGTCGATCGGCAGCTCCACGTTCTCAAAGTAGATGCCCCTCGTCCGATGAAAATCATCCTTCACCATACCGCAGACGGGAATACAGATGCCCAGCGTGTCCAGCACGCGCAGCGCGACGTTGACCTGCCCCCTGCCGCCGTCCATCAGGATCAGATCAGGGAAGCGGCTGAAGCTTCCCATCTCGTTGCCCATGCCCTTTGTGGCAAGCTCCTTTTGCTCCTCAAGGCCGTGCCGGAAGCGCCGCGTCAGCACCTCCTCCATGCTAGCGTAGTCGTCCGGCCCCTGCACCGTCTTGATCTTAAACTTGCGGTAGTCGCTGCGCCGAGGTTTGCCGCGCTCGTAGACGATCATCGAACCGACCGACTCGAAACCGTTCGTATTGGAGATATCGTACGCCTCCATGCGCATCGCGCGCTCGATGCCGAGCAGTTGCTCGATTTCATGCACCGCGCCGATCGTCCGGCCCTCCTCGCGCTTGATCCGCTCGCTGTCCTGCCGCAGCACGATCTCGGCGTTCTCCCGCGCCATCTCAACCAGCTTCTCCTTCGTCCCCTTCTTCGGGACACGCAGGTGCACGCGCTGTCCGCGCTTTTCCGTGAGCCAGGCTTCCACAACCTCATGATCCTCAATGTCCGTCTCCAGCATCAGCTCGCGCGGCACGAACGGCGTCCCGGCATAGTATTGTTTGACAAAGCTGCTGAGGATCGCGGAGCGCGTATCGTGCGGAGCCACGCGCAGGTAGAAATGCTCCCTGCCGATCATCTTGCCGCCTCGGATAAAGAACACCTGCATCACGGCGTCGCCATCCTCCACGGCCATCGCGAGCACATCCTTGTCCTCTCCGTCGCCGTGTGTGATCTTCTGACGCTGCGCGACCTGGCGGACGCTGTTCAGCAGATCCCGGTATTCCGCCGCGCTCTCAAATTCCATCTGTTCCGCCGCATTGTTCATCTTCTTTTCCAGCATCTTCAGAACCGGCGCGTAGTTCCCATTCAGAAATTCCACCGCCTCGTCGATCGAACGGCGGTACTCCTCCTTCGAGATCCTCCCCTGACAGGGCGCGGCGCACTGCCCGATATGGTAATACAGGCAGGGGCGTTCCTTCCCGATGTCGCGCGGAAGACTGCGGTTGCAGCTGCGCAGCCTGTACAGCCTTCGGATCAGCTCGATCGTGTCCTTCACCGCGCCCGCGCTTGTGAACGGTCCGAAATAGCGGGACCTGTCCTTTTTCATACTGCGGGAAAAAAGCACGCGCGGATAGTCCTCGCCGAGCGTCACCTTGATGAACGGATAGCTCTTGTCGTCCTTGAGCATCGTATTGTACTTCGGGCGGTGCTCCTTGATCAGATTACACTCGAGCACGAGCGCCTCAAGCTCCGAGTCCGTCACAATGTACTCGAAGCGGCGGATGCGCTCCACCATCTGCTCGATCTTCACGCCCTTGTTCCTGCTGCTCTGGAAATACTGGCGCACCCGGTTCTTGAGGCTGATCGCCTTGCCGACATAGATGATATCGTCCCGCTCGTCGTGCATGATGTACACGCCCGGTCGCCCGGGGAGCTTCTTCAGCTCTTCTTCGATGTTGAAAACGGACTTTTGCTGCTCCGTCTGCTCCTGCACGGTGATCGCCTCCTTTCCTTGCGATGTATGGATTCCTGTCTAGTTCTCCCGCATGATCTTCCGGAAATACGACGCGAACATGCACGCCGTCGTCATCACCGCGAGAAAGTCCGCAACCGGCTCGGCCGTGAAGACCGCGCGCGTCTTGTCCGCCGGGAAGAGCACGGGCATAAGATAAATCAGCGGAATCAGCAGGATGATCTTGCGCAGCAGCGCAAGAAACAGAGAATTCTTCGCGTTGCCGAGCGCGATGAAGGTCTGCTGACACGCGATCTGAATTCCGAAGATTCCTGTCATCAGCATATAGATCCGCAGGCACGGAACCGCGAATTTAATGAGCTCCGGATCGCTGTTGAACATGTGAATGAACATCTGCGGCGCAAACATCGCGAGCGCCCACAGCGTCATCGAATAGCAAAGGCTGGCTGTGAGCAGGAAGCGAAACGCCTGCTTCACCCGGGCCATATTGCGCGCGCCGAAATTGTAGCTGATGATCGGCTGGGAGCCCTGCGTCAGCCCTTGCAAGGGCATCAGGGAGAACTGCATCACGCTCGACGCGATCGTCATCGTCGTCACCGCGATGTCGCCGCCGTATTTGAGCAGTGAAGAGTTAAAGCAGATCGACAACAGGCTCTCCGTCGACATCATGATGAACGGAGAGAGTCCGAGCGCGACCGCCGGCAGAATGATCTCCGCCGAGAGCTTCAGATTCGCCCTGCGGATGCGCAGCACCGTCTTCGGTCCGGTCAGAAAACGCAGGATCCAGACCATCGACACGCACTGGGAAAGGATCGTGGCGAGCGCCGCGCCCGACACGCCGAGCTTCAGTGCAAAGATAAAAATCGGGTCCAGAATAATGTTGCAGACCGCGCCGATCATTACCGTCAGCATACTGGTCTTCGCGAATCCCTGCGCCGTGATAAACATATTCAGTCCCAGCGTGAACTGCACAAAGAGCGTGCCGAGACTGTAGATCCGCATATAATCCACCGCGTAACCGATCGTGTTCTCACTCGCCCCGAACATCAGCAGCATATTTCGCGAGAACAGCAGAAAGATCACGGTCAACGCCACCGCGATCAGAGTCAGCAGCGTAACCGAATTGCCGAGCGTCCGCTCCGCCTTATCCTTCTCTCCCTTTCCCAGAAAGATCGAGGCCCGGGGCGAACTACCCATACCGACCAGACTCGCGAATGCGGAGATCAATGTAATTAAAGGCACGCAGACGCCGACTCCCGTCAGCGCCATCTGTCCGACCCCCGCAATGTGGCCGATGTAGATCCGATCCACCAGATTGTATAAGAGATTGATGAGCTGCGCCGCGATCGCCGGCGCGGCCAGCTTCAAAAGAAGACGCCCGACCGGCTCCGTGCCCAGCTGGTCGGTCTGTGTCTGCGGTCGCTCTTTCGTCCGCGTTTGCTCATGGGCCTGTTCCTGCGCCCGCCCCTGTATATTTCTGTCAGGCTGCTCCATCTGTCATGCCTTCTTTCCCGATCTCATTTTTCCTCGCTTCCGGCTTGGGTACTCGCCTGATGGCAGGTCAGAATCCTCTCAGCTTATCATTGCTGTCGTCATTCGTGTTCTCGATCGATTTGATCTGCACATAATAGCCGTACTGGTCATTCACCTGAATGTGCACGCGGTCGCCCGCCTTGTGTCCGAGGATCGCCTTCCCGAGCGGAGATTCGATGCTGATCAGTCCGTCAACGGAATTGCCCCGCACCGAGGTCACAAGACGGTATGTCTCCGTCTCGTCGTCCTCCTCAAAGTAGATCTCCACCGTGTTGTTGATCCCGACCTCGTCGTCCTTTGAGTCGTCCGAGATCACCTCCGCCGTCCGTATCATCCGCTCCAGATAATGGATACGGCTCTCGTTTTTATTTTTGTCACGCTTGGCCGCGTGATATTCAAAATTCTCGCTCAGGTCCCCATGCGCCCGCGCCTCCTTGACCGCCTCGATCGCTTCCTTACGCACCACGAGCTTGCGGTACTCGATCTCCTCCTCGATCTTCTTGATATCGCTCTCCGTCAACTGCTCTCGCATACGTGCTTTCCTTCCTTCTTCTATCTGATAATTCGTGTTTGATGAGCAGGAATCACAGGGATTTCCGGGTGTTTTCCGGCACAAAGCCGTTCAATATCGGCTTTCCCTTTTAAAAAGCCGATATTGCGGTTTTGACGGGAAATACCCAGGAAGGGTACCGTGCGATTCCGTCAGGTGAATATTATACAGAAAGCTCATTTACGGACCGCACGAAGCGCCCGAACGCCTCCTGTCCCTCCGGCGTGCGCTTGAAGACGCCGGCATGCTCCAACACCTTGCTGAACACCAGGCCAACCTCGTCCTGCACGACCTTGTCGATCGTGTCCGCACGAAACGAACCGTACTTCTGCTTCAGCTCCTCCACCCAGGGAGCGTGCTTGGACAGCTCCGCGTCCTCTGAGACGTCTCGCCCTTCCAGCATCGCCGCCTTTAAATGCTCCAGCTCATCCTTCAGCCGGGCCGGAAGCACGGCGAGTCCCATTACCTCGATGAGTCCGATGTTCTCTTTCTTGATGTGGTGCAGCTCCGCATGTGGATGGTAGACGCCAAGCGGATGCTCGTCCGTCGTGATATTGTTGCGCAGGACAAGGTCGAGCTCAAACCGCCCTTCCCGCATGCGCGCGATCGGGGTGATCGTATTGTGCGGCTCTCCGTCCGTCTCCGCGAAGACGAAAGCCGCCTCATCTGTGTAACCGCGCCACGCCAGAAGAATACGGTCGGCCAGCTCGATCAGGCACTCCCGCCTGGGACTAGTGATACGGATGACTGACATTGGCCATTTCACGATGCCCGCTTCGACGTCTTCAAATCCCCCGAATGTAAGCTTTTTCTCCATCGGCGCTTTCGCCATCGCGAATTCGTAGCAGCCGCCCTGAAAATGGTCATGGCTCAGGATCGATCCGCCGACGATCGGCAGATCCGCGTTCGACCCGACGAAATAGTGCGGGAACTGCGCGACAAAGTCCAATAGCTTCGCGAACGTCGCGCGCTCGATCTTCATCGGGACATGCTGCGAATTGAATACGATGCAGTGCTCGTTGTAATAGACGTATGGGGAATACTGGAAAAACCAGGGACTTCCGTTAATTGTCACCGGAATGATGCGGTGATTCTCACGTGCCGGATGGTCAAGCCGTCCTGCGTAGCCCTCATTCTCCATGCAGAGCTGGCACTTCGGATAGGCGGTCTGCTTCGCGTTGCGCGCCGCGGCGATCGCCTTCGGATCCTTCTCCGGCTTCGAGAGGTTGATCGTAATGTCCAGATCCCCGTACTCCGTGGGCGCGACCCACTTGCGGTCGCGCGCGATGCGGTATCTGCGGATGTAGTCCGTATCCTGACTGAATTTGTAGTACGCGTCCGTCGCCTGCCTCGGCGACTTCCGGTAGAGTTCCCAAAATCTGCGCGCCACATTCGACGGACGATCCACAAAAAGCCCCATCACCTTCGTGTCAAACAGATCGCGATACCCTACGGTGTTCTCCACTATGAGACCATGCTCATACGCGTAATCGCAGATCGCGCCGAGGATCTCCTCCAACCGTGCCCCGGGATCTCCCGTCTCCGGCCGACCCGCCGGATTTCCTTTTTGCTGCCGTCCGATTATATCGTCTGCTTCTGGCAGCCCGGCCACGCTGCCATTCTTCGGCCCCCACGCGAGAATCGCCTCCTCGGCCGCCTCATCCAGCGCGTCAATCTTCAAAAGTGCCAGCAGGCCGTTCGCCGTATAAATCGCGTCCGCCTTTTCAATCAGTCCCGTATCCAGCCCATACCGGACCAGCTTCGCAATATATTCCTGTATCATGATTTCCTCCTGTTTCCATTTCAGAGCGTCTGCGGGCCGTCTCCGATCTCTACCACATAGAAATCTGCCTCGTAACCGATCTTGTCTTTATACGCTTTTCCGACCTGCTCGATGAAGGAATCGATCGCCTCGTCCTTCACGATGCTGACCGTACAGCCGCCGAAGCCCGCGCCGGTCATACGGGAACCGATCACGCCGTCGATCTTCCACGCCTCTTCCGCCAATGTATCCAACTCGATCCCGGTCACCTCGTAATCGTCTCTCAGGGAAACATGCGAGTCGTTCATCAGCTTTCCGAACAGCGCGATCTCATTATTCTTCAGCGCTTCCACGGCGCGGAGTGTCCGCCGGTTCTCGTACACCGCGTGACGCGCCCTCTTCAGCCGCACCGGACTCTTGATCGCGTCCTTGTACTGCTCGAACTGCTCCTCCGTCAAATCACCGAGCGTCTTGATGTCACAGACCTTCTGCAGCTCGGCGAGCGCCTCCTCGCACTCGCTCCTGCGCTCGTTGTACTTGGAGTCCGCCAGACCACGCTTCTTGTTGCTGCAGGCGATCACGATCTTCGCGCCATCCAGAACGATCGGCGCGTATGTAAACTGCAGCGTGTTCGTGTCGAGGAAGATCGCATTGTCCTTCTTGCCCATCGCCACCGCGAACTGATCCATGATCCCGCAGTTCACGCCGTTGTAATGATTCTCCGCGTACTGCCCGATCAGCGCCAGATCCTGATTGCTCACGTCGAAACCGTACAGCGCGCGCAGGATCGCCCCTGTGAGCACCTCCACCGACGCGGACGACGAGAGTCCCGAACCGTTCGGAATATTCCCGAAAATGACAAGATCCAGACCGCAGTCCATCTCCATGCCGCGCCCAGCGAACGCCCACATGATGCCCTTCGGATAGTTCGTCCAGCCCGTCGTCCTGCCCGGCTCCAGCTCGTCCAGACTCGACTCGATCACGCCGAGCTGCTCAAAATTCACGGAATAAAACCTCAACTTCCGGTCGTCTCTCTTCCGCGCCGCCCCGTAGGTACCGATCGTCAGCGCGCACGGAAACACATGCCCGCCGTTGTAATCCGTATGCTCCCCGATCAGGTTCACGCGGCCCGGCGCGAAGAAGACCTCCGCCCCTTCCGCGTCTCCGAATACCTTCGTGAAATGCTCCAACATCTGCTGTTTCATCATCGTTTCCCCCTGTAAATTGAATAATATAAATATCAAAAATTGTATCCAGCTAAGCGGTTCCAGTATAGCACAAAATGCTTCCGCTGTATATCCCGCAATCACGAAAAAATGCGGGGCGGACGATTCCTCTCCTGAAGTGATCCGTCTTAGGATTCCCACGCAATTATTGTGCGGTTCTGTGCCAATTATCGTGCGATTCTGTTGCAAATCTATATAGACATTTTCCGAATTTTTTGATATTCTTTTTCTTAGGAACTTGTTGTCTGGATTTTCGATTGAGATAAAGATACGAAGAGGGATGTCATTATGAGCAAACTGAAGCTGTACCGGAAGCGTATCATTCCGGCGGAATGCATTCTTTTGGAAGACGATGAGATCTTATATCAGGACCGCGAGGTGATCGTCACCCGCTGGAACACGATCCGACCCAAGAAAACGCTGCATCACGGCTACTCCTGCTACTTCATGGAGCGCGGGTACAAGGTCAGCAAGTTTTACGACCACGACGGAAAGCTGATCAGCTGGTACTGCGACATCATCGACAGCGCCTACGATGAGAGCGAGAATGCCTGGACATTCACAGATCTTCTGGTCGATGTGATCGTCTATCCGGACGGCTTCGTGCGCGTCGTCGACCTCGACGAGCTCGCGGACGCGGCCCGGGACGGCCTGCTCACGGATGAGCAGATGCAGCTCGCGCTGCGCCGGACGGACAAGCTTTTGTCCGTGATCTATAAGGGGGCGTTTGGCAAGCTGCAAAAGTACATAGAGGAGCGGGAACTGCATGCTGGCGATACATAATTTTCGATTATTGGGAGAATCTACATATTGACTTTTTCAGCGAAAAGTCTTATTATAATCTCAGCCAAAAAACGTAATGAAATTCCATAGGCTAAGCGAAAACCTCCAGAGTGTCAGCTCTGGAGGTTTTCTTGCTCGTCACGGTGAGCTACTCCGTATAGGCTGTTGCTGTCTAACTATCTCTGCCCAGCCATTTGCAAATATAATAGCCAACTATACCTTATGAAACAGCGAAGCTGTTTCCCCATCCCGAAGGGATTTGAGTTACGGGGTGCCCTGGGGGTATACTTGCTGCGACAGAAATAAAAAACGTAATGAAAGCTTCTTCCATAGACTCCACCTCCTTTCTGCTGGAGGCTCGACAGCAATCATAATATATCACATTTTGTTGATTATTTCAATATTTATATTTTACGTTGCTTTATATGCTTTATGATGTGTATTTTATATTCACTAAAGTCAGTCCGTGCGCCGGCGCGGTCTCACCGGCGCGACCCCGGTCGCGCGCCGCGAGGATCTCCGGGATCTCGTCTGGCTCCATCATTCCGCTGCCGACGCGCAGCAGCGTCCCGGCAATGATACGCACCATGTTGTAGAGAAAACCGTTTCCGCGCACGCGGACCGTGATCATCTCGCCCTCGCGCGTCACGTCAAGGCTGTAGATCGTGCGCACATGATCCGTGACCTCCGGCTTGTTCGTGCAGAAGCTCGTGAAATCGTGCGTCCCGACCAGATAGTCGGCCGCCTTCTGCATCCGTTTCTCATCCAGATCCCAGTAGTAAAAAAGTGAATACAGTCTGCTGCACGGATCGGGAAATCTGCGGTTGCAGATCTTATATTCATAAGTCTTGACTGTCTCGCAGAAGCGCGGATGGAAATCCGGCGCCACCTCGCACGACTCCTGAATCCGGATGTCCACAGGCAGCCGCGTGTTCATCGCATAGGAGATCTTGTCCGCCGGCATGCGCGCCGTCGTATCAAAGACCGCCACGTTGCCGCGCGCGTGGACGCCGGCGTCCGTGCGGCTCGCACCGGTCACACGGATCTCCTCGCCCAGCAGCTCGCTCAAATGGCGATTCAGCTCACTCTCGATCGTGACGCCGTTCGGCTGCACCTGCCAACCGTTATAGTTCGTGCCATCGTACGCGACGGTCAGTTTCACACGTTTTTTTTTGCCCATTCTTTCCTCTTTCCTCTTTCCTCTCATAAACAAAACTCCGGGAAATCCCTCAGAGGCATTCACCCGGAGATATGCTGATTCTTTCAGCATACAGCTTTCTGCCGCCCGCGTCTTTCACCAGCGGATCAGCCCCGCGAAAAACCCGATCCGGTTCACGAAAAACATTGCAATCAGGTACAGCAGCATCGCCGAATACGCGAACTTGTCCCGGCGCGCGTAGACGAGCGGACGCATCTTCGTCCTGCCCTCCCCGCCGTGGTAGCCTCTCGCCTCCATCGCCATCGCCAGGTCGTTCGCGCGGCGAAACGCCGACACAAAGAGCGGCACCAGAAGCGGGATCATGTTGCGCACCCTCCGGATCAGATTGCCGGATTCAAAATCCGCTCCTCTCGCGGTCTGCGCCTTCATGATCTTGTCCGTCTCTTCGAGAAGGATCGGAATGAAACGCAGCGCGATCGACATGATCATCGCGATCTCATGCACCGGCACACGGATGCGGTGCAGAGGAGAGAGCGCTTTTTCAAGGCCGTCCGTCAGGTTGTTCGGCGTGGTCGTCAGCGTCATCACCGACGAGCCGATGATCAGGTAGATCAGACGGATCGCCATGAACACCGCCGTCTTCACACCCTCTTTCGTCACCGTAAAAATCCAAAAATGAAAGATCGGCGTTCCCCGCGTAAGAAAAAGGTTGAACGCGACCGTGAACAAGAGCAGAATAAAGATCGCCTTCAGTCCGCGCAGCATAAACTTAAGCGGCACTTTCGAGGCGCGGATCACCGCGGCCAGCACAAGCGTCGCCAACAGGTACGCCTCCACCGAGGCGAACGCAAACAAGGACACGATGAAGACCAGTGTCCCTGCCAGCTTGACGCGCGGATCCAGCTTATGGATAACGGAATCCGCGGGATAATATTGTCCGATCGTAATTTCTCTCAACATGGCGTTATCTGTCTTTCTTTCCGAAATCTCGTAATGAGGATACGGCGGCAGACTGCTCTTTCCCACTCCGTGTGCAGGGGCTTCGTCCTGCCTCCCTAAGCCTGTGTCGAAGACGCAGATCCGAGCGCCCCGAGGATCGCCTGCGCAGCCTCCCCCACCGTGGTCGCGTCGGTCGGAATCTCCCAACCCTTTGCCCGCAACTCATTCACCAGATAAGTCACCTGCGGGGCCGCGAGTCCGACCTGCTCAAGCTCCCGGTAATGCCGAAACACCTTGCGCGGCGCAGCGTCGAACAGAACGCTCCCGTGGTTCATGACAATGATGCGCTCCACATAGCGCGCGATATCCTCCATGCTGTGCGAGACAAGCACCACCGTGATCTTCCGTTCACTGTGAAGCCTCGCCACCTGATCGAGAATATCGTCCCTCCCCTTCGGATCCAGTCCGGCCGTCGGCTCGTCGAGCACCAGTACCTCCGGTTCCATCGCGAGTATCCCGGCGATCGCAGCCCTGCGTTTCTGTCCTCCTGAGAGCTCAAACGGAGACATCGTGTAGTATTTCTCCTTCAGCCCTACCTGCTGCAGGGCAGCAAGCGCACGGTTCTCGATCTCCTCCTTCGGCAGCCCCAGATTCCTCGGCCCGAAACACACATCCGTGAACACATCGGTCTCGAAGAGCTGATGCTCGGGATACTGGAACACCAGCCCCACCTTACTGCGCAGTTGTTTCAGATCAAAACCCTCTGCAAAGATATCCTCGCCGTTGTACAGCACCCGCCCGGACGTCGGCTTCAAAAGTCCGTTCAGATGCTGGATCAGCGTGGATTTTCCGGAACCGGTGTGTCCGATCATCCCGATGAACTGTCCGTCCGGCAGCTCCAGATCGATGTCGTGAAGCGCCTGACGCTCAAATGCCGTGCCCGCGCTGTATATATAGTTCAGATGTTCCAATCGAATCGACATATGAACTTGTTCCTTCCGTTCTCAACCATTTCGGCATATTTCCCCAGTATATCTTCTTAAGAATATACCGTTCATTTCACACTGTCATGCCCGCCCTGCCATTCTCCCGACACATGACCGTATCTCTTATCTTTTACCTCTTATCTTTTATCTCTTGTCTCATGGCAACTGCGTCTGTCTATGCAGCTTCTCCAGCTCGCGAACCAGCTCCTCGTTCGAGAGGATCCCGTCCGGCAGCGGCAGTCCCGCCTTCTGAAGCTCGTGTGCCACGAGCGTCGCCTGCGGAACGTCCAGGCGGTAACCCTTCAGCTCCTCCACATGGGAGAACACCTCTCTCGGCGTCCCCTGCATAACGACCTTTCCCTGATCCATGACGATGACCCGATCCGCCTCGATGACCTCTTCCATATAGTGCGTGATCAGAATGACCGTCACATGCTCCTGCCGGTTCAGCTCCTGCACTGTGCGGATCACCTCTTTCCGGCCGTTCGGATCCAGCATCGCGGTCGGCTCGTCCAGGACGATACACTTCGGCCGCATCGCCACGACCCCGGCGATCGCTACCCGCTGCTTCTGCCCGCCGGAGAGCTTGTTCGGCGAATGATCCCGATATTCCCACATGCCGACCTTTTTCAGGCTGTCCTCCACCCTCTGCCAGATCTCCTGCTGCGGCACGCCCATGTTCTCAGGCCCGAAGCCCACATCCTCGTCCACGATCGTACCGATGATCTGATTGTCCGGGTTCTGGAAGACCATACCGGCCGTCTGACGGATCTCCCAGAGCTTCGACTCGTCGCGCGTATCCCTGCCGTCCACATAGAGCACCCCCTCCGTCGGGAGCAGGATCGCGTTGATGTGCTTGGCAAGCGTCGACTTCCCGGAACCGTTGTGTCCGAGGATCGCGATAAAATCTCCCTCATTGACGTCAAGGTCGACGTCGTCGATCGCACGCGATCTCGACTCGACCTTTCCCTCGTCATCCATCTTCAGATAATCAAACGCAAGCTTGCTTGCCTTTATGATTCCCATAATTCCTCTTTCCCCGCCGTGTCAGGCCAGGCGCTTCGTGGATCTTCCCTCCACCAGCTCGGCCTCAAAAATCCGGCGGCGCTCCACTTCCTTCTCCTCGATCAGGTCAAACAAAAGTCCGATCGAGGCCTCAGCCATCTCCCGGCGCGGCTGCCGCATCGTCGTGATCGACGGTTCATAGTAGGCCGCGAGTTCGAGTCCGTCGAATCCCGCCACCGAATAGTCCTCCGGCACACGCTTTCCCGCGTCGAAGAGGGCCTTGCACGCACCGATCGCCATACTGTCCGAGATCGCGTAGATGCAGGTGAATTCCTTTCCGGAATCCAGAAGCTTCTTCGTCAGGGCGTAGCCGTTCTCCATCGAGTAGATCTCCTTCCCGGCCGCCTCCGTCCACATGACAAGCTCCTCGTCGTACTTTCTGCCTCCCTGCTCCAGGGCCGCACGGTAGCCGCTGTGTCGCAGCATGCCGATACTTGCGTCGTCCTTCGTCGAGGCAAGCAGCGCGATCTTCTCATGCCCGCAGGAGATCAGATATTCCACCATTCTTTTGCTCTCTCTCTCATTATCCACCGCGACCATCGCGGTCTCGCCGCCATAGTCTGAATCTACAGTACTGATAACGTAGGGTACAGTGAGCTGCTGGAGCTTCTGCTCCGTCCGGCTGCTTAAGCCTCCGAGAAATACGATGCCCTTGAGGCGTTTTTCCTTCTCAAGCCGCAGCGCAACGTCGACCTCGTCCTCAAATTCCTCGACATGCTGAAGCACAAACGAATACTTCCGCCCCGAGACCTCGCGCTCAAAGACCTGGATCATCGCCGAAAAGAACGGATTCGTGATTCCCTTGATCAGCACCGCGACCGTGTGGGAATCCGAGCGTTTCAGATTGCGGGCGCTGTTGTTCGGCACATAATTGTATTTCCGGATCGTCTCCATCACCAGCTGCTTTGTCGCGTCGTTGATATCCGGATGGTTGTTGATCGCGCGTGACACAGTGCTCACGCCCACTCCGCAAAGCTTTGCCACTTCCTTGATCGTGATCTGTTCCATCTGTCTTTCCCAACCCTTTCATACATGTGTCAGATTATAACAATTACCATTCCAAAAAGCAAGCGTAAACTGGATACAAAAAGGATGCCGCCTGTCGCCCGCCCGGTCTCCTGAAAGATCCGGACAGGCACGTCTTCGCGACATCCTTCCTGAAATATTTCCGTCTCAGCCTTTCACGGCGCCTGCCACAACACCCTCGATGATGTACTTCTGGCACGCGACATAGAACACGACGATAGGCACGATCGCCAGCACCAGCACCGCCATCATGGCGCCCCAGTCGAGCTGCCCGTGGCTCTGCTTCATGTACTGAACCGCGATCGGGATCGTCCTGTATTTATTGACATTGAGCACAAGGCTCGGAAGGAGGTAGTCGTTCCACACCCACATCGCCTCGAGGATCGCGATCGTCACGGTCGTCGGCTTCAGGATCGGGAACACCACAAGGAAGAAAGTCTGGATCGGGCTGCAACCGTCGATCGTGGACGCCTCCTCAATCTCGAGCGAAATGCTGCGGATAAACCCGCTGAACATGAAGACCGCAAGTCCGGCACCAAAACCGAGGTAAACGACAATGATGCCGACCGGGTTCGACAGGTGCAGGATGTTCGCAAACTTCGACAGCGTGAACATGACCATCTGGAACGGCACGATCATGGAAAACAGGCACAGCAGATAGAGCGTCTTCGTCACCTTCGTCCGGACGCGGGTGATGTACCACGCGCACATGGAACAGCAGAGAATGATCGCCGCCACAGCGCCCACTGTGATAAAGAGCGAGTAGCCGAAGCAGGACCAGAAATTCGTCAGCTTCAGCCCGTTCGTGTAGTTCAGGGTGCCGCACATCACGCGCTCCACGCCCTTCCACCAGCGGTCAAAGCCGTCAGAGAGCGACGCCGCGCTGATACCGAACGGATTGCGGAAAATGAACGCTTTTCTCTTGAAGGAGTTCAGAAGGACCACCACAATCGGCAGGATCCACGCAACGCTCAGGACGGAAAAGACCAATGTGAGCACTCCGCCGTGCTTCGCGCGTCTCACAGAGTTGACATTATCGTTTGCTTTCACCTTCGCCTTTGCCATCACTGCACCTCCTTACTGGTCGTCAGCCTGTTCTGGGCGACCGCGATCACCGCTACCATGATAAAGAAGATCACTGCTTTCGCCTGACCTACGCCCTGCCAGCCGGTCATGCCGTACATCGTATCATAGATGTTCAGCGCAAGCAGCTGCGACATCTTGGCCGGGTTGCCGTCCGTCAAAGCCAGGTTCTGGTCGAACAGCTTGAATCCGTTCGTCAGCGTCAGGAATGTACAGGTGCTGATCGTCGGCATCAGCATCGGGATCGTGATATGCTTGAGCATGCTCCAGCCGCTCGCGCCGTCGATCTTTGCCGACTCGATCACCTCGCCCGGAATGTTCTGGATCCCGGCGACATAGATGATCATCATGTAACCGATCTGCTGCCAGCACACGACAATGAGCAGACCGATGAACGCGTGCCACTGCGTGGAGATGATCGTCTTGGAGAACGGCGCCAGCACCGCATTAAAGATCATCAGCCAGATGTAACTGAGTACGATGCCGCCGATCAGGTTCGGCATAAAGAATACGGTGCGGAACAGGTTCGTCCCCCGGATCCCCTTCGTCAACAGCATGGCGATCGTGAATGATACCACATTGATGACCGTCATGGAGACGATCGTAAACAGCGCAGTGTACCACAGCGAATGGAGGAACGTAGTATCCAGCTTGCCGTTCACAAAAAGGATCCTTGTATAGTTCTTGAATCCCACCCAGGTCCAGTCTGACACAGTCGTGAATTTGCAGAAGGAAAGGAAAATGCCGTAGGCAAACGGCACGATAAATCCGATTGCAAACGCGATCAGGGTCGGGAGAACAAATAACGGAAAATATCTTTTCATTATTTTATGGTTCATAATGCTCCCTCTTTCTTAAGAAAGGGGCTGCCGCAGAAGTGAATGCAACAGCCCCTTTTCAATTACTTATTTACGACAGATCGCTCTGCGTATTACTCTTCATGAGCCAGAGCCCACTGCTCAGCCCAGCCGTCGACGAATGCGGACACCACGCCGTCCCAGTCGCCGCTGCCGTCTGTGTAAGCGGTCAGTGCGGACACAACGCCCTCTCTCCAGGTGTCTACGTTCGGAGTCGCGTTGAAGCTCCACGCCACGGAAGTCTTGCCAGCAGCCGCCAGCTCGTTCGCCGTATTTGCCAGCACGTTCTTGGTCGCGAAGTCGCCTTCAAAGGTGTCGAACGGAGTCGTCAGACCCATCTGGTTCGTGACCGCGTCGCGGCCCTCGTCGGAAGTGATGACCCACTCGAGGAACGCCAGAGAAGCGTCGATGTCTTCCTGGGAAGCCTGGCTGTTGATCGCCCAGTAGTTCTCGGTACCGACCGCAAGGCCCTCGTTCTCATCGTCCACGCCGAAGTAGATCGGCATCATGCCGATGTCGTCGCCCGTCACTTCGTAGCCGTTCTCCGGATTCGTGAATGCGGAGTACTCCCAGTCGCCGTTCTGATAGAACACTGCCTCGCCCATGCCGAACTCAGCCTCAGCGTTCAGAGCGCCGGACGCCAGAGTCGCCGGATCCGCGGAGGAAGCGGATACGTACAGATCCCATACGTTCTTGAACTGATCGAGATATGTACCGTCGATCTCAGCCTCGCCTGCCGTCAGATCGCAGCCGTCATCCTTGAACTCATAGTAGAGCGGAAGGCCTGCAAGATGTCCGGAAAATCTCCAGGAGGAACCGCTGTCCAGACCTGCGGAAGCAAACGCCTCGGTCAGGAAGGTGCCAAGCTCATCGTTGATCTCGTCGACGCGGCCGTTGATGTCGTCCGCCACTGCCTTCAGGGTATCAAAGCTGTTGATCTCGTCGATCGAGGATACCACCGCGCTGTCCATCGCGCAGTACTGCTCAAGGATCGTCTTGTTGTAGATCAGGCCGTAGCACTCGTAGCAGTTCGCAACCGCGGCCGTCTTGTCGTTGTAGTTGATGACCAGAGACTTGTCGGTCAGATGATCGTACAGGCTGGTGCCAGACATATCGTAGGTGTAGCTGTCCCATGTCGCCGCGGCGTCCGCGTTGCCTACATTGAAGATCGTCGGAGCCTCCGCCTTTGCCATCTCGGACTGAAGCGTGGTGTTGTACTCACCGGACGCGGCCGTAAGGACGGTCACCGGAACGCCGGTCTGCTCCGTGTACGTAGCCGCGAGATCCTGCCATGCCTGATCCGCTTCCGGCTTGAAATTCAGATAATAAACCTTGCCTGCCGCCTCGTCCGCCTGTGCCGGAACAACAGCGAGACCTGCTACCATTGCCGCAGTAAGAGCTACTGCAAAATACTTTTTGAAGTTTCTCATCTCTCTACCTCTTCCTTTCAAATGATATTGTTCTGTGTCCTTCGGAAATGTACCTGAGACGCCGCCCTCACGCATGACTTCTGCTTTCTTCCCTTCGGGTACCGCAGCTTTCGGTTTCGTTTCCGGCAACGGTTTCGGTAACGTTTCCAATCTGTGCTTTTATAATAGCACGAAAGAAAAAGACATGCAACTACTTTTACATGTCTAAATAAAGATTTGTCTATATTTTACAATTTCGGGCGTTCTGTTTTGTCTAAATTTTCTTGTGTTGACCCCTGCGAGAATTCTTTCTCAGATATATGCAAATTGCTTGCTATCCGTACGCGAAGCGTTTATAATACAACTACTATATCAAGGAAAAGAGAGGATGCAGAAATGGCACAGAACCCAGTTGTAACGATCACAATGGAAAACGGCGGCATTATCAAAGCCGAACTCTACCCGGAGATTGCGCCGAACTCCGTCAACAATTTCATCAGTCTTGTGAAGAAGGGCTTCTATGACGGCCTGATCTTTCACAGGGTCATCAACGGTTTCATGATCCAGGGTGGCTGCCCGCAGGGCATGGGTACGGGCGGTCCCGGTTACTCGATCCCGGGCGAATTCGCACAGAACGGTTTCAAAAATGATCTGGCTCACACGGAGGGCGTCCTGTCCATGGCGCGCGCCATGCATCCGGATTCCGCAGGCAGCCAGTTCTTCATCATGCACAAGGCCGCCCCGCATCTCGACGGCGCTTACGCCGCTTTCGGCAAGGTGATCGAGGGCATGGACGTCGTGAACGCGATCGCGGAGACGGACACCGACTTTCAGGACCGTCCGCTCACGAAGCAGACCATCGCCTCGATGACGGTAGACACCTTCGGCGTCGACTATCCGGAGCCAAAAACAGTGTAAAAATATAGCGGCGGCTCCGATTTGCCCGAGCCTTCCCCGGCACATCTTGTCACAAAAATCACTTTGCACCCTGGGAAGGGAGTAAGCAGAACGGATAGCAAAAGGCGGCGGCCGGTTTCGCTTGGATTTCCGGCATATTTTTTCCACAAAAATCGCTTTATATTTTTGGGAAAAATATGCCAGGAAGGGTACCGAGCGAAATCGGTCGCCGCCGTATTCTATTCTTTTATTCTCAGTCCCGCGCCGCCGGATACTCGTTGCAGAGCAGTCGGTAGGGCGGTTCATCCTCCACGATCTTCGGGAAACGCCCCATCTCCTCATAGAAACGGTTGTCCGTGTTGTCGTCGTTGCACATCGACACCTCACCGATCAGCACGTCGCCCGTGTCTGGCTTGACGTCAAAATCGTGGTACTGGTGCGGCCAGAGCGTGATGCTCTCGCCCGGATTCAGCTCGACGCCCGTACCCGCCGGGACGTAGTAGGACCGTCCATCCGAATTTACAAGCACATCCGTGTCAGCGAATCCGCCGTTCCCGTCGTCGTTGTAGACATGGATAATGAGCGTGCCGCCGCCGCGGTTGATAATATCCTCGCTCTTGGTCCAGTGAAAGTGCATCGGGGAATGCTGCCCTTCCTTGAGCATCAGGAGTTTCTCCGCATACACCTTCTTGTACTTCGGATCGTGCTGGTTGCCGTTGCGGATTGTGATCAGGGCAAAACCGACCTTCTCCCAGTCTTCCAGACCGTAATCCGTGATGTCCCAGCCGAGCATGTTGTCGCGGATCTCGTCATACTCGTGGCCCTTTGTCTCCCACTCTTCCGGCGTCCACTTGCAGAACGGCGGAATCTCAAACCCGTGCTCCCGGATCAGATTCTCCATGTAGCGGATACACGCGTTGATCTCAGATCGTTTCATCTCAATCGACCATTCCTTTCCTCTCACTCAGAGAAACTATGAACAAAAAGTGATTGCCGGCCTCCAGGCTTCTTTCCGGCTGTCAGTTCTCCTGCACCTCGAGAATATCCATCGGACATGCCTTTGCGCAGATCCCGCAGGCAATGCACTTCGAAGATGTCGGAGAAGCCTCCGCCTTCACCATCACGCCCATCGGACAGACTTCCACGCACTTGCCGCAGCCCGTGCAGAGCTTCTTGTCGATCATGTAGACGCCCTTCGCGTTCTGCTTGATCGCGCCCGCCTCACAGTTCCTCGCGCATTTGCCGCACTGAATACAGGTCTTCACGACCGCGTCGTGTCCCATCTTGGAGACGATACGGATGCAGGACTTGTCCGGGTCGAATTCCTTGTAGAACGCCTCGGAACACGCGCGCACGCAGCTTAAACACGCCATACAGGCATTCTTATCCTTCACAACCAGTTTCTTCATATGTATTGTCCTCCTTATTTATGTGTCAGTTTCATATAGCAGTATATCATCTATCCCCGCAACGCGTCAATGAAAAAGACAGAAAAGCAGAGCGCTACGCAACGCAAAAAAACCGCCGTCAGGCAATCGTCCACTTCCCGGGAAAATTGCCTGCGGCGGTCTTCCTCATTCACTTTTCATGCAGACGGCTTATACCAGCTCCAGAACTACTTCCAGAGCGCCGTCGCCCTTGCGCTGGCCAAGCTTGACGATTCTGGTGTAACCGCCGTTGCGGCTCGTATACTTCGGCGCGATCTCGTCGAACAACTTTGCGACAAGGTCGATCTCCTTGGTATTTTTCTTCTTGCCTGCCGCTTCAGCCGGAACCTCTTTCACCGGATAAAGCACCTTCATCATCTGACGGCGGGCGTGAAGCCTGCTCGGTTTGTCCTTCTTGATCTCCTTCTGAACCTCGTCGTATACGGTAACCTTCTTGCCGTCAACGACCTCCTTGACGCGCTTGCCGTCCTTGTCCTTGCGGGCAACCTTCGCGGTGACGGTAACGGTCTCGTAATTGTCCATCTCTTTCACGGCCTTCGCGATCAGGCCTTCCGCGATCCTGCGGACTTCCTTCGCCTTTGCCTCTGTGGTGACGATCCTGCCTCTGTAGATCAGCGCCGTCACCTGATTCCTGAGCAGAGCCTTTCTCTGGTCTGCGGTTCTGCTGAGTTTTCTGTAACCTGCCATTTTCATTTTCCTCCATTCCGGAATGCACAGGCACGCTCTTCGGTCTTACTGGCTGCGCACTTTCTAGTCCTTCGTGTGTCTATTCGCTTTATTCTTCACTCGGATTCAGCGACAATCCGAGCTCTTTCAGCTTGCTCAGCACTTCCTCAAGGGATTTCCGGCCAAGATTGCGGACCTTCATCATATCCTCGGGCGTTCTGTTGCAAAGCTCTTCTACCGTATTGATGCCGGCGCGCTTCAGGCAGTTGAACGAGCGGACAGAGAGCTCAAGCTCGTCGATGTTCATCTCGAGCACCTTCTCCTTTTCATTGTCCTCTTTCTCGATCATGACCTCCGCCGACTTCGCGTTCTCGGACAGGTCGACGAAGAGCGCAAGATGCGCGCTTAACACCTTCGCCGCGAGGCTGACCGCCTCATCCGGCTCCATCGTGGCGTTCGTATATACATCGAGCGTCAGCTTATCAAAGTCCGTGATCTGTCCCACACGGGTATTCTCTACCGTGAGGTTGACACGCTCCACCGGCGTATAGATCGCGTCCACCGCGATCACGCCGATCGGCATATCCTCGACCTTACCTTTCTCCGCGCTCACATAGCCGCGTCCGCGTGTGATCGTAAGCTCCATGTAGAGCTTGCTGTTCGGACCGCCGTTCAGCGTAGCGATCACCTGCTCCGGGTTCATGATCTCAATATCCTGATCCACCTGAATGTCGGCCGCCGTCACGACGCCCTCACCCTCGAACTCGATGTACGCGATCTTTGCCTCGTTGGTCTCGCTGGTATTCTTGATCGCCAGCGACTTGATGTTCATGATGATCTCTGTGACGTCTTCCTTCACACCGGGAATCGAGCTGAACTCATGCAGTACGCCCTCGATCTTGACCTGGCTCACGGCCGCGCCCGGCAGAGAAGAAAGCATGATCCTTCTCAGAGAATTTCCAAGGGTCGTTCCGTAGCCCCGCTCGAGCGGCTCCACTACAAAGCGTCCAAACTTCTTATCTTCCGACATTTCCGCTATTTCAATTTTGGGTTTGTTGAAATCGAACACTATTTCGCCCCTCCTTACTGGAAAAAGTGTGTTCCGTACAGTAAATCCCTTTTGGCATCGCCGACTTGCGTCCGGCACAGGGATTACTTAGAATACAACTCGACGATAAGCACTTCGTTGACCGGAACGTCGATCGCTTCCCTGCTCGGAAGCTCCTTGACGGAACCCTTCAGAGCCTCGGAATCAGCCTCCAGCCACTCCGGCACAAGGCGTCCGTTTGTCGCCTCGAGGATATCCTTGTATCTCTGGGAGCCTTTGCACTTTTCCTTGATCTCGATCGTGTCGCCCGGCTTCACCGTGTAGGACGGGATATTCACACACTTTCCGTTCACAAGAACATGCTTGTGGTCGACGATCTGGCGCGCTTCCATTCTGGTCCGCGCGAATCCCATGCGGAAGATCACGTTGTCAAGGCGGGTCTCCAGAAGCACCATGAGGTTCGTACCTGTCTGGCCCTGCATTCTGTCGGCCTTCTTATAATAGTTGCGGAACGGCTTCTCCAGAACGCCGTAGATGAATTTCGCTTTCTGCTTCTCGCGCAGCTGCAGGCCGTACTCACTGACCTTGCGGTTCGCGCGCTTCAGCTCTCTCGTTGATTTTTTATCAATTCCCAAATATGTCGGATCAAGACCGAGTGATCTGCATCTTTTAAGAACAGGAACTCTGTTTACTGCCATCTTCTATGACCTCCCTGATTATACTCTTCTGCGTTTTGGCGGACGGCAACCGTTGTGCGGCACAGCCGTCACGTCGCGGATACTGGTAACTTCAAGACCGTTCGCGGAGAGCGCGCGGATCGCGGCTTCTCTTCCCGAACCCGGGCCTTTCACAAATACATCGACGGTCTTCAGACCGTGTACCAGCGCTGCCTTCGTGGCAGTCTCTGCAGCCATCTGCGCTGCGTACGGAGTAGATTTCCTTGAACCTCTGAATCCAAGACCACCGGCACTTGCCCATGACAGGGCGTTCCCCTGCGCATCCGTCAAGGTAACGATCGTGTTGTTGAAGGATGACTGGATGTGTGCCTGTCCGCGTTCAACGTTTTTCTTAACGCGCTTTTTTGTCACTTTCTTCGTAACTTTTTTCGCCATAATCTAAACTAACCTACTTTCCTCGAATTTTATTGACGGGTATCTGATTACTTCTTCTTATTCGCAACCGTTCTCTTCGGGCCCTTGCGCGTGCGGGCATTGTTCTTCGTGTTCTGCCCGCGAACCGGAAGGCTCTTTCTGTGACGGATGCCTCTGTAGCAGCCGATCTCCTGAAGGCGTTTGATATTGAGCGCGGTATCTCTTCTGAGGTCGCCCTCCACCATGTAATCCGCATCGATGATGTCGCGAATCTTCGCAACTTCCTCGTCGGTCAAATCTCTGACGCGCGTGTCAGGATCCACTTTCGCTGCCGCCAGGATCTTGTTTGAGCTTGTTCTACCGATACCGTAGATGTAGGTCAAACCGATCTCTACACGTTTTTCTCTTGGTAAGTCTACACCAGCAATACGAGCCATGTAATTTCTCCTCCATTTTCTTTTCCTATTGGTTCTAACTGGGACAGACATAGCTGTCCAGCTGCACAAATGCAGCCTTTCTGCTTCATTAAGCTGTGGGCCTCGTATTTCGCCCCTGCAAGGCATGCTTCCCTGTGCACAGCGGTCGGCACAGACCGTGGACTGCCAGAATCCTGAAGCAGTATTAAAATCAATATCGCAACGAAATAAAATCCCGGACCCTGTATCTATAAAGTCAACGCCTGCCGTGCAGGCTGATTTATTCCATCGTTATATTGAATTCGCGGGAACGGATATCCGTCTCCCTTTTCACACCGCACACTGTACGGTGTCCCGCCGTTTGGTTTGATTACCTCTTTAACCTTGTCTCTGCTTGTGCTTCGGATTCTCACAGATGATCCGAATGCTTCCTTTTCTCTTGATCACCTTGCACTTCTCGCAGATCGGTTTCACAGATGATCTTACCTTCATGGCAAATCCTCCTTTCACCTTATTCTCCCGCTTTTGGGCATAGTGCCCCCGTCGCGAGAGGAACGCTGTTTATTATAGCATTTTGCATTTCTTTATGCAAGCACTATTTTACTTTTTTACCACTTTTCTGCTTATTCCGCCGGATCAGACCCGGCATCTCATCACTTGTCTCGCCAGATGATCCTGCCCTTCGTCAGGTCATACGGGGAAAGTTCGATCGTCACCTTGTCTCCCGGAAGGATACGGATAAAATTCATACGGAGCTTGCCGCTGATGTGGGCGAGCACCACGTGCTTGTTCTCAAGCTCAACCCGGAACATGGCGTTCGGGAGTTTCTCAAGTACCGTACCTTCTACTTCAATGACATCTGCTTTCGACATACATACCTCCTGTATCCTGTTTTAAAATGTTTCAATTTCAATGCAACCTGTCAGATACCGCAGGCCAGGCTGCCTATTCTCCGCCGTTCTCCGAAAGAGCCCGATAGGCTTTCAGTATCTTCCTCACATGCGCGTCCAGCTCAATGGACCGCAGCTGCTCGAGGATTTCCTCCGGCAGGTGTTTGATCAGCTGCACGTGCTTCCACTTCTTTTTTTTGGGCGACTCTAAAAGCCTTCTTCTCCCATCTGCCAGCCAGACATAAGTGTCATCGTAGTCCAGAACCACATACAGGACGTCTTTGTCGCGTCCCGCCCTCGATACGGCAAGCATTTCGGATGTCCACTGTCTCATTGCCGCCCTCCTCATGTTGCTGCCCACTCCGTGACCAGAGGCACAAAGCTGATCCTTTCATGTGACATGCATCAGTTACTATTCCGTCAGTGTCAGGATCTCCGGCTCGCCGTCCGTGATCAGAACGGTGTTCTCATAGTGTGCGGAGAGGCTTCCGTCCTCCGTCACGACCGTCCAGTCGTCGTCCAGCCACTCCACATCGGCGCGCCCCGCGTTGATCATCGGCTCAATCGCCAGCGTCATCCCCGGCACCAGCCGGATACCCCGGCTTCTCTGCCGGAAATTCGGGATCTGCGGATCTTCATGCAAGGCATGCCCGATCCCGTGACCGACCAGATCACGAACAACCCCGTATCCGAAAGATTCCGCATAATCTCCGATCGCGTTCGAGATCTCGTGAAGGCGATGCCCGGCCTTTGCGAACTCGATTCCCCGGAAAAAACATTCCCGTGTCACATCAATCAGCTTCTGCGCTTCCGCTGTGATCTGCCCCACTCCGTAGGTCCTCGCCGCGTCGGAGTGCATTCCCTGATAGATCAATCCGGCGTCGATGCTCACGATGTCGCCTTCCTGCAGGATCCGGCCCTTATGTGGAATTCCATGCACGACCTCGTCGTTCACGGAAATGCAAAAAGATGCGGGAAACCCATTATAGTTCAGGAAATTCGGCTCACAGCCGAAGCTCCGTATCACCCTCTCGCCGAGCTTATCCAGCTCGTACGTGGAAATACCCGGCCGCACCGCGTCCGCAAGCTCCTTGTGTACGATCTCCAGAAGTCTTCCGGCCTCCCGCATCAGCTCGATCTCATGCTTTGATTTGATTGTCACCGACATGCGTCACGCCTCCAGAATATTGATGACCGCGGCAAACACGTCGTCCATCGGCTGCGTGCCGTCCACCGTTTTCAGAATGCCCTGATCCTTGTAGTAATCGATGAGAGGCTGTGTCTGCTCGTGGTAAACGCTCAATCTCTTCTGTACGGTCTCCGGCCTGTCGTCGTCGCGAAGAACCAGCGGCTCGCCGCACACCTCGCAGGCATCGCCCTTCTTCGAGGGATTGTGTACAATATGGTAGGTGGCGCCGCAGCCTGTGCACGCTCTTCTCCCGGACATTCTTGACACAATGTTCTCGTCCGGCACATCCACATCGACCGCGTAGTCCAGCTTCTCGCCGCGCTTCGCGAGCGCCGACGCGAGGGCCTCAGCCTGCGGGATCGTCCGCGGGAAGCCATCCAAAATATAGCCTTTCTGACAATCATCCTGCGCAAGGCGGTCGGTTACGAGATCCACCGTCAGCTCATCCGGGACAAGAAGTCCCTGATCCATGTACTCTTTCGCTTTCTTCCCGAGCTGTGTGCCGTTCTTGATATTGGAACGGAAGATATCGCCCGTGGAGATGTGCGGAATCTGATATTTCGCCGCGATCATCTTGGCCTGCGTGCCCTTGCCCGCTCCGGGCGCTCCAAGCATTACTATCTTCATAATATGCACCGCCTCTCTAAATGCATTGAGTGCACTCTCCCCGGACTGCCTTCGCATGACCGGGGAAAGTACACCTCAAATTTAATCCGTCAGGAATCCCTTGTAATTGCGTACCAGCATCTGGGATTCGATCTGTTTTAACGTCTCCAGAATAACGCCGACGATGATGATGATGGATGTTCCGCCGAAGGAGACCTGCGCGCCAAACATTCCGTTGAAGAATACCGGAATCAGGACTACAATGATCAGTCCGATCGCTCCCAGGATAATGATGTTCCCGAGAACTCTGTTCAGGTAATCTGTGGTCGGCTTGCCCGGACGGATGCCCGGGATAAATCCACCCTGCTTCTTCATGTTGTCCGCCACCTCAATCGGATTGAACGTGATCGATGTGTAGAAATACGCAAAGAACACGATCAGCACGATGTACAGAAGCAGTCCTACGGAATAGATCGGATGGCTTAAGTTGAACCAGTTGTTCTGGCTCAGCATCCCCAGGATCGTCCCTCCGATGCCCGTGCCCCCGTTCTTGCCCGCGAAGGACATGACGATCTGCGGGATCGACATCAGCGAGGATGCGAAGATGACCGGGATAACGCCCGCCGTGTTTACCTTGAGCGGGATGTAGGTCGACTGACCGCCCAACATCTTGCGTCCCTGCATCTTCTTGGCGTACTGCACCGGGATCCTCCTCTGCGCGTCGTCCAGCAGGATGACCAGAACAATCGTGACAAGGATCACTGCGATGATGACCAGGGCCGCGAATCCGGCTCTCGCCAGCGGTTTGCCCTTGACAAACAGTTCGAACAGGCCTGTGATATCGGCCGGAATGCTGGAGAGGATGTTCACCATCAGGACGATGGAGATACCGTTTCCGACTCCGTTCTCCGTGATCCTCTCACCCAGCCACATCAGGAATGCGCTTCCCGCGGTGAGCGCCGCGACGACCGTAAATCCGCTCAGGATGTTCATGTTCGGGATCAGTCCGGAATTTCCGAAACCGATCGTCATCGCGATACTCTCGATCAGAGCAAGCGCCACGGTCACATAGCGGGTGATGGATGCGATCTTTTTGCGTCCTTCCTCGCCATCCTTGTGCATCTCTTCGAGCGCCGGAATAGCGATCGTCATGAGCTGCATGATGATGGAGGATGTGATATAAGGGGTGATACTCAGCGCAAAAATCGACATACGCTCGAAGGAACCGCCGGTAAATGCAGAGAAGAAGTTAAACGCATCGTTCGACTGCTGGGCAAACCAGTTTGCGAAATAACTTCTGTCCACCCCCGGGATCGGGAGCTGTGATCCGAGCCGGATCACGACGATCATACAGAATGTAAAGAACAACTTTTTGCGGATGTCTTTAATCCTGAATGCGTTTTTCAGCGTTTCTAACATATCAGATCACCTCTGCTTTTCCACCTAACTCTTCGATCTTCGCCTTCGCGCCTTCACTGAAGGCATTCACCTTTACGGTGAGCTTCTTTGTCAGCGTGCCTTTGTTCAAAAGCTTGACGCCGTCCTTGGCCTTCTTGATGATGCCCGCCTCGATCAGCTTATCGACCGTTACCTCTGTATCGTTATCGAACACCTCCAGCGTTCCGATGCCGATCGCCTCGATGTCCTTGGAATTCGGATTCGTGAAGCCTCTCTTCGGAAGACGTCTGTACAGCGGCATCTGTCCGCCTTCAAAACCGATCCTCGGTGCTCCGGAACGTGCTTTCTGGCCCTTGTGTCCCTTGCCGGCTGTCTTGCCGTTGCCTGAACCGTGTCCGCGTCCTCTCCTGAAATTATCGCTCTGAACGGAACCTTCCGCCGGTCTCAAGTTTGATAAATCCATGATGACACCTCCTTATCTGAACTTACTTATTATGCTTCTTCCACTTTCACCATGTAGGAAACCTGAGCGATCATCCCTCTGACCGCCGCGTTGTCCGGCATCTCCACCGTCTTGTGCATCTTGGTGAGACCAAGCGCCTTGACGGTCGCGCGGTGCTTCGGAACGGCTCCAATCGGTGACTTTACCAATGTGATCTTCAATTTATCTGCCATGACTTCGTCCTCCTATCCCAGAACTTCTTCCACAGATTTCCCGCGAAGTCTTGCGACCTCCTCCGGGGACTTCATCTGCTTCAGCGCTTCCAGCGTCGCAAGAACCACGTTCTGCTTGTTGTTGGAGCCAAGCGACTTCGTACGGATGTTGCGGATGCCCGCAAGCTCCAGAACGTTACGCGCCGGGCCGCCCGCGATGATACCGGTACCTTCCGGTGCCCTCTTCAGCAGAACGGATGCTCCTCCGAACTTGCCGATGAAATCATGCGGAACGCTCGCATCGTCATTTCTCGCCACACAGATCAGCTTCTTCATCGCGTCCTCTTTGCCCTTGCGGATCGCCTCCGGGATCTCCGTTGCCTTCCCGAGACCGGCTCCGATATGACCGTTGCCGTCGCCTACAACAACCAGGGCCGTGAAACGCATGTTACGTCCACCCTTAACGGTTTTGGATACACGTTTAATTGACACGACCTTATCAGTCAGCTCGAACTGATTCGGATCAATAATCTCATGTCTCATGTGTGATTTCCTCCTTCTTAGAATTCCAGTCCGGCTTCTCTGGCTGCCTCAGCCAGTGCCTTAACCTTACCCTGGTAAATAAAGCCGCCTCTGTCGAAGACCACTGTCTTGATGCCCTTGTCCAGAGCCTTCTTCGCGATCACCGTTCCGAGGTGCGCGGCCGCGTCGACGTTATTCGTCTTCTCGAGCTCAGCCTTGACATCCTTCTGAAGCGTGCTTGCGGAGACCAGCGTGTTGCCGACCGTGTCGTCAATGATCTGCGCGTACATGTGGTTGTTGCTCCGGAACACGGCGAGACGCGGTCTCTCCGCTGTGCCGCTGAAACGGTTGCGGATTTTTCTATGCTTATTCAAACGAACTTTCGATCTCGATTCTTTGCTAACCATTCTCACACTCTCCTTATATTATTTTTTACCGGTCTTACCAACCTTGCGGCGAATGACCTCATCCGCATACTTGATACCCTTGCCCTTGTACGGCTCCGGTTTTCTCTTCTCTCTGATCTCAGCTGCGTACTGGCCGACCTGCTCCTTGTTGATGCCGGAGACGATGATCTTGTTGCCGTCCACCGTGGTCGTGATGCCTTCCGGATCGTCCATATCGACTGAGTGCGAGTATCCGAGCGACAGGCTCAGCTTCTTGCCTGCCTTCGCAGCTCTGTAACCGACGCCGTTCACCTCCAGAGTCTTCGTGTAACCCTCGCTGACGCCCACGACCATGTTGTGGATCAGCGTTCTGGTAAGTCCATGGAGAGATTTCATCTTCTTCAGATCATTCGGTCTTGTGACTGTCACATGACCGTCTTCCATTTTAATTTCCATCTCCTTCGGGAGCACTCTCTCCAGAGTCCCCTTCGGGCCCTTCACGGTAACCTTGTTACCTTCCGCGATATCGACCGTAACGCCGGCCGGAATCGCAACTGGCATTCTTCCTATACGTGACATGCCTGTTCCTCCTTACTTAGATTTTCGGAGAAGATACCTCGTTACGCGTTACTGCTCACTCCGTGATCAGTGACGCGCGGTTTGGACATGCAGATTCGCTTCGCGAAGTCCAAACCGCCTCCTGAATCATGTTCTCACGACCTCAGCAGCAGGTGCTTCGGTCTGATTCGGACGCTGTCATAAAATCTTCTCTGTTTTCAGTTATAATTGGTAGCCCTGCTCTACCAAATGAAGGCCAATACCTCGCCGCCGACCTGCAGCTTGCGCGCCTGCTTGTCGGTGATGACGCCCTGGTTCGTGGAGAGGATCGCGATCCCCAGTCCGCCGAGCACCTTCGGAAGATTATCCTTGCCCGCGTAAACGCGAAGGCCCGGCTTGGAAATTCTCTTAAGACCGGAGATGATCTTCTCGTTCTTGTCCGCGCCATACTTCAGCGTGATGTGGATGGTCTTGACCGGACCGTCCTCAAGCAGATCATATTTCTTGATATACCCTTCGTCAAGAAGGATGTTTGCGATTGCGATTTTCATTTTCGATGCCGGAACATCGACCGTATCATGTTTTGCAATGTTTGCGTTACGGATTCTCGTAAGCATATCTGCAATCGGATCACTCATTGTCATGATAGTTTCCTCCTAATTCAGACTTATTCATAACGTATTAATTTGCAACTTCCTGATTCGCAACACCATGGTCACTATACTCGCCGCCTCGCTTCGCTTGGCGCTCGTCAAGTGTCCAGGTGGGCTTTCGCACTAACCTCGGCTTACGCCTCGCTAAGTGCTCAATGCCAGTGCTCAATGCCACTTGCCTTCGGTCACCAAGACGCTTTTCTAACGCCCGGGATCTGACCCTTGTACGCCAGCTCGCGGAAGCAGATGCGGCAGATGCCGTACTTTCTCAGGTATGCGTGCGGACGACCGCAGATCCTGCAGCGCGTGTACTCTCTCGTCGAGAATTTCTGCTTGCGCTGCTGTTTGATTTTCATTGAAGTTTTTGCCATGAGATTTTCCTCCTAATTTACTGCCTGGTAAACGGCATGTTGAACAGTCTCAGCAGCTCTCTCGCTTCCTCGTCCGTCTTCGCCGTCGTTACAAAGATCACGTCCATGCCTCTTACCTTGTCGATCTTGTCGTACTCGATCTCCGGGAAGATCAGCTGCTCCTTGATCCCCAGCGCATAGTTGCCTCTGCCGTCGAACGCGTTCGGGTTCACGCCCCTGAAGTCACGCACGCGCGGAAGCGCGAGGTTGATGAGACGGTCTACGAAATCATACATCTTCTCACCGCGCAGCGTCGTCTTGCATCCGATCGCCATGCCTTCCCTGATCTTGAAGTTCGCGACGGAATTCTTCGCCTTCGTCAGGACTGCCTTCTGGCCGGTGATGGTTTCCATATCCTTGACCGCGGACTCAAGCACCTTCGCGTTTTCCTTGGCTTCGCCGACGCCCATGTTGACGACGACCTTGTCAAGCTTCGGCACTTCCATCACGTTTTTATATCCAAATTTTTTGATCATAGCGTCTACGATCTCATTCTGATAAATCTCTTTCAGTCTGCTCAACTTGTGCGACCTCCTCTCTTCCTAGTCTCTTACTTGATCACTTCGCCGGTAGACTTCGCTACGCGGACCTTCTTACCGTCTTCCACTTTGAAACCGATGCGTGTCGCCTTGCCGTTATGCAGATACATTACGTTGGAAGCGTCGATGTAGGACTCCTTCTGCACGATGCCGCCCTGCTGGTTCGCAGCCGACGGTTTTGTGTGCTTCGTCACCATACCGATGCCCTCGACGAGGACCTTGCCGTCCTTCACAGCCAGGACCTTTCCGTCCTTGCCCTTATCCTTACCTGCGATCACAACGACCGTATCGCCTGTCTTGATCTTATTCATGCTTCGGCCCTCCTTATAATACTTCCGGAGCCAGGGAAACAATCTTCATGAACTTCTTGTCACGAAGCTCTCTGGCTACCGGCCCAAATATACGGGTTCCTCTCGGAGTCATATCCTCCTTGATGATAACAGCCGCGTTCTCGTCGAATCTGATGTAAGAACCGTCTTTGCGGCGGACACCCTTCACTGTACGGACTACGACTGCTTTCACAACGTCGCCCTTTTTGACAACGCCGCCCGGCGTTGCATCTTTGACCGTGGCAACGATGATATCGCCAATACCTGCATATCTTCTTGTAGAACCACCCATAACACGAATGCACAGAAGCTCTTTTGCGCCGGTGTTATCAGCAACTCTCAGTCTGGTTTCCTGCTGTACCATGCCGATATACCTCCTATATTATTTCACTTTTTCGACGATCTCGACCAGTCTCCATCTTTTATCCTTGGACAGCGGTCTCGTCTCCATCACTTTTACGGTGTCTCCGATATTGCACTCGTTGTTCTCGTCATGAGCCTTGAGCTTGTAGGTTTTCTTCACGATCTTGTTGTAAAGCGGATGCCTTACGTGATCCTCTACCGCAACAACGATTGTCTTGTCCATTCTATCGCTGACGACCTTACCTGTACGGGTCTTTCTAAGATTTCTTTCCACGGAATATTCTCCTTTCCCTTAATCGAAGCTCAGCTTACGCGTTCGCCTTCTGCTTCGCTGTGATAACAGTCTGAATTCTGGCGATGTTCTTGCGAACCTCCCTGATTCTGCTTGTGTTATCAAGCTGGTTCGTTGCGTTCTGGAATCTCAGATTGAAAAGCTCTTTCTTCGCAGCTACTAATTCTTCGTTCAGCTCCGCTACCGTCTTGTTGTTCAACTCTTCTACATATTTATTCGTTTTCACTGTTATCACCGCCTTCTAAGTCTGCACGAGAAACGATCTTACATTTGCAGGGCAACTTGTGCATGGCAAGACGCAATGCCTCACGGGCAACATCCTCGGGAACTCCCGCCAGCTCAAACATAACGCGGCCCGGCTTAACGACTGCCACCCAATACTCCAGTGTTCCTTTACCGGAACCCATACGTGTCTCTGCCGGCTTCGCCGTCACCGGCTTATCCGGAAAGATCTTGATCCAGACTTTACCGCCACGCTTGATATAACGAGTCATAGCAATACGGGCTGCCTCGATCTGGTTCGATTTGATCCAGCACGGCTCTGTAGCCACGAGGCCGAAATCACCGTAGGTGATCTTGTTTCCGCGAAGAGCCTTGCCCTTCATGGAGCCGCGGAACTGCTTACGACGTTTCACTCTTTTCGGCATTAACATTATTTATCGCTCCCTTCTTTTTTAGATGGAAGTACCTCGCCTTTGTAGATCCAAACCTTTACGCCAAGCTTGCCGTACGTGGTATCTGCCTCGGCAAATCCATAGTCGATGTCTGCCCTCAGTGTCTGAAGCGGAATCGTGCCCTCGCTGTAAAACTCGGAACGCGCGATGTCCGCGCCGCCGAGACGTCCGGATACGGCCGTCTTGATGCCGAGCGCGCCGGCCTTCATGCTCCTGCCCATCGTCGACTTCATCGCGCGACGGAAGGAAACACGGTTCTCAAGCTGCTGCGCAATGTTCTCCGCCACAAGCTGAGCGTCCTTGTCCGGTCTCTTGATCTCCTTGATATCTACAATCAGTTTCTTGTCGATCTTCTTCTGAAGATCCGCCTTCAGCTTCTCGATCTCAGCGCCGCCCTTGCCGATGACTACGCCCGGCTTCGCGGTGTGGATGACGACCTTCACGCGGTCAGATGCTCTCTCGATTTCAATCTTGGAGACACCTGCGCTGTATAATCTCTTCTTCAGGTAGGTCCTGATCTCGTGATCCTCTACCAGGCAATCCGCGAAATCAGCCTCTGCGTACCATTTGGAATCCCAGTCTTTGATAACACCGACTCTAAGACCGTGTGGATTAACTTTCTGTCCCATGATTGTCCTCCTTATTTCTCATTCAGAACGATAGTGATGTGGCTCATGCGCTTCTCGATCCTGTAAGCTCTGCCCTGCGCCCTCGGTCTGATCCTCTTCATTGTCGGCCCCTTGTTCGCGTAGCATTCCTCTACGTACAGGTTCTCCCTGTTCATGCCGTTGTTGTTCTCAGCGTTCGCGATCGCCGACTTCAGCAGCTTTGCGATCAGCTCAGAAGCGTATCTCGGATTGTAGGTCACGATCGCGAGCGCGGTATTCACATCCTTGCCTCTGATCGCATCCAGAACGAAGCAGGCCTTCTGAACGGAAACTCTCGCGTAAGACAGCTTCGCTGACGGCCTCGTATCCTTCTGAGCATTTCTCTCTCTCTTAATCTGGGATCTATGTCCTTTCGCCATTTTGGATATTGCCTCCTTTCAATTTCCGCGCCAGTTAGCGGACGCCGGATTTCTTCTCGTCTTTGCCGTGTCCTCTGTAAGTTCTGGTGACGACGAACTCGCCAAGCTTATGGCCTACCATGTCCTCGGTGATATATACCGGCACATGCTTTCTTCCGTCGTGAACCGCAATCGTATGTCCGACCATCTGCGGGAAAATTGTGGAGCGGCGAGACCAGGTCTTGATCACCTGCTTGTTTCCTGCCGCATTCATGGCATCTACTTTTTTCAGTAAACTTTCGTCAGCAAACGGTCCTTTTTTCAATGAACGAGCCATTGGTTTACCTCCTTTAATAATCTCATACTAGTTGATAGCCTTGCCATCTCTTCTTCTAATGATCAGCTTGTTCGATGCTTTCTTGCGCTTCCTGGTCTTCAGGCCGAGAGCCGGCTTGCCCCACGGAGTGCTCGGGCCCGGACGACCGATACCGGCCTTGCCCTCACCACCGCCGTGCGGGTGGTCGTTCGGGTTCATGACAGAACCGCGGACGGTCGGGCGGATACCCATGTGGCGCTTTCTTCCCGCCTTACCGATGTTGATCAGGTTGTGCTCCGCGTTGCCTACGACGCCTATGGTCGCGCGGCAGTTGCCCGGAACCATTCTCATCTCGCCTGATGGAAGTCTCAGTGTCGCGTACTTACCTTCCTTTGCCATCAACTGTGCCCCGTTGCCCGCGGAACGGACCAGCTGTCCGCCGTGGCCCGGATAGAGCTCGATATTGTGAACCATAGTACCGACCGGGATCTCGGAAAGAGGCAGGCAGTTGCCCACGTGCACCTCAGCCTGCGGTCCGTTCATGACCGTCATACCGTCCTTGAGTCCCTGCGGCGCCAGGATGTATGCCTTCTGGCCGTCCGCGTAGCAGATCAGCGCGATGTTTGCCGTCCTGTTCGGATCGTACTCAATGCCGATCACCTTTGCCGGGATACCATCTTTGTTTCTCTTGAAATCGATGATCCTGTATTTTCTTCTGGAGCCGCCGCCACGGTGTCTCACCGTGATCTTACCCTGGTTGTTACGGCCCGACTGCTTCTGCAGTGATACCAGAAGAGCCTTCTCCGGCTCCTTCTTCGTGATCTCAGCGAAGTCGGAACCTGTCATGTGTCTTCTGGAAGGTGTATATGGGTTGTATGTCTTGATTCCCATGATGTTTCTCCTTTCGATATTTGTTATCATGCGTCGCCGCATATAAGTGCCGTTTTTTACGACTTACCGAACGCAGCGGCGGTACCCTTTCGGGTGCTTTCTTCGGGAAAGTATTTGTAAACTTTCCTCAGAAACCACGCCGAAAATCCAACGCTGCTGTTCGTGGATTATGCTTGTTCAACACATCGGTGTGTGTCGTAGAGGGGAAATACCGCTCTCACTAGGCTCATTCCTCACGTTGCTCGTCATTCGCCAAGCGTTCGGGTGGGCTTTCTCGCTAGACTCAGCTTCGCTTCGTCAAGCGTTCAATGCCTACAGCCCCTCGAAAATCTCAATGTCCTTGCTGTCTTCGGTGAGCGTGACGATCGCTTTCTTCGTCTTCGCCGTCTTGCCGAAGGTCATGCCGCGTCTTCTGGTCTTGCCCTCGAGGTTCATCGTGTTGACCTTCTTGACCTTGGTCCCCTCGAACATCTTCTCGACCGCTTCCTTGACCTGGCTCTTCGTCACGTCCGGATGCACGAGGAATGTATACTTCTTCTCGGCCATCGCGTTCATGCTCTTCTCTGTAACTACCGGTCTGAGGATCACGTCATAATACTTGATATCTGCCATTACGCATACACCTCCTCAATCGCTTCCACCGCAGCCTTTGTGACGACTACCGTGTTGTATTTCAGAATGTCGAATACGTTGATCGTGTTGGTAAGCGCCGTCTTCACATCCGCGATGTTGCGGGCGGAGAGCACGACGTTCTGATCGTTGTCGCCCAGGACTACCAGAGCCTTATCAACCTTCAGCGCATCGAGAACCGCCTTCATGTTCTTCGTCTTGATTGTATCGAACTTCAGCTCGTCGAGAACGATCAGCTTGTTCTCCTGCACTCTGCTTGTGAGCGCGGACTTGAGCGCCAGCTGCTTCTCTTTCTTGTTCATCTTGAACGAGTAATCTCTCGGTGTCGGCGCGAATACAACACCGCCGCCCGTCCACTGCGGAGCCCTCGTCGAACCCTGTCTCGCGTGACCGGTCTCCTTCTGTCTCCACGGTTTCTTGCCGCCGCCGGAAACTTCAGAGCGCGTCTTCGCCTTCTGTGTGCCCTGACGCTTGTTCGCGAGCTGGCTTACGACTGCCAGATGCACCAGATGCTCGTTGACTTCCACGCCGAACACGGCGTCATTCAGATCCATCTTTCCGACTTCTTTGCCTTCCATATTATAAACAGCTACATTCGCCATCTGTGTCTTCCTCCTTTCCCGAGTTCAGGCTTAATTACCGGACTTCACCGTCTCCTTGACGGTGATCAGTGATTTCTTCGGTCCGGGAACCGCGCCCTTGACCAAGATAAGATTGTTCTCCGCGTCCACGCGAATTATTTCGAGATTCTGAACCGTCACCTTCTTGCCGCCCATGCGCCCCGGCATCTTCTTTCCCTTGAAGACCCTGCTCGGATCGGATGCGGCGCCGTTGGAACCTGCATGACGATGGTATTTGGAACCGTGCGTCATCGGCCCTCTGTGCTGGCCGTGTCTCTTGATCGCGCCCTGAAAGCCCTTGCCCTTGGAAATCGCCGTCGCGTCGATCTTGTCGCCCGCCGCGAAGATGTCCGCCTTGATCTCCTGCGCCACCTCATAGCTCTCGGCGTCCTCAAACTTAAACTCTCTGACATACCTCTTGTAAGCGACGCCTGCTTTGTCGAACGCGCCCTTCTGCGGCTTCGCCACAAGCTTCTCTCTCTTGTCGACAAAACCGACCTGTACTGCGCTGTAACCGTCGTTCTCCACCGTCTTCACCTGCGTGACCACGCACGGACCGGCCTGAAGAACCGTCACCGGAGTGAGCACCCCGTCGTCACTGAAGATTTGAGTCATTCCGACTTTTGTTGCCAAAATCGCTTTCTTCATTCCTTTACCTCCTGTTTTTCCACAGCGGATCGCCATCCGGCGATCATCCTAGTCAACAGAGCCTGATATAAATATCAACCTGAATAGGATTTGCTTCATAAAATTATACTGCTTACTTCTGCTTCATCTTGATGTCGATGTAGACACCTGCAGGCATTTCCAGTCTGGACAGCGCGTCCACCGTCTTCTGGGTCGGTGTAATGATGTCGATCAGTCTCTTGTGGGTCCTCTGCTCAAACTGCTCTCTCGAATCCTTGTCCTTGTGTACGGCGCGGAGAATGGTGACTACCTCTCGCTTCGTCGGAAGCGGTACCGGGCCGCTCACCTGAGATCCGTTCTTCTTCACAGTTTCGATGATTTTCTTCGCAGACGCGTCCACCAGCTGATGATCGTACGCCTTCAATGTGATCCTCATTACCTGACTTGCCATAAAAAAAGTCGCCTCCTTTTCGCACTCTGTTTCAGTACGACAAGCGGTGACTGTACACTCACCCGTGTGTATCCTCATCTCACACGGTGTCCGAAAACTTCCGGACCATTAAAATTTTGTACAGTGACTTGTCGCCAGTTTCGATAACTTGACATTCGCTCCACGGAAAACCCGCAGTGGTGGGCACTGCAGCAACCTCACGCTTCACAGCTATCATGTCACAGCTTTGATAGTATACAGGAAAAGAACGGCAAATGCAAGCAGAAAATTCCGCTTTCGCCAAAAATAAATTGTACTTTTTTCAGTACAAAACAGCGCAACACGGTACCTCCCTGGGCCGGATCGCGTTTATGCATGTCCCACATGGGCCTCAAAGTCACAAACTTTCGGTAAAAATATACTGGAAGAAATGAAAATATATGTTATAATCAATCATATATCAGGATCCTGCGGCATATACTGCCCAGGATCTGCGGAAAAAGGCGGAGGCATTATGGCCAGCTGGAATCTGTCGTTCGACTATGCGTCAGTGTTTTTTCTATTATTGATCCTCGTCTGTTTTTTCAGCGAGAAGATGGTTCCCCTGCGCAGTCACAGGGCTTTCCTTGTGCTACTCATCAACGACCTTTTATCGGCGACCCTCGAGATCGTCGCGACGTGGATGATACGCAACATAGAAGCCGTCGGCTACAACGGCGCTTTCTTCGCGCTCACGCTGTCAAACCTCGCGGTCAACATCACCTGCATCACCTTTACGTTCTATATTTTGCAGCTGGCCCATATCGATATCCTGAAAAGTAAGATCCAGCATTCTCTCTTCATCGGCGCGATCGCAGTCGAAGTCATTGTCCTTGCCGTCAACTACTTCACCCACTGGGCGTTCACGCTTGAAGACGGCGTGTACCGGGTCTCCTATGCGTCGCTGATCCTGTACGCGATCGATGCTGTCATGTTCCTTGTATCGCTTATCACGATCATTCGTTTTCGTAAAAATTTTCAGTTTCTGCGGGTCGTACCCCTTCTTTTCACCTTGATCTTTTGTATCATTATGGCGGCGATCCAGCTGACAGCCTATGTGCCGATGCTGCATCTCATGATCACCGCGCTCTGCCTGCTCATGTTCCATTACCAGCAAAACGCCGGGACTGTGACAGACATGGTGACCAAGCAGTTCAACCGCCGTTTCCTGAGAGAGTATTTATATGGAAAGTTCTCGGAGGGCAAACCCTTCGGCGTTATCTCTGTGGCGATGGACGACTTCAAATTCATCAACAGGACCTACGGTGCGGAGACCGGCGATTCCCTGCTGTTTCAAGTGGGCGAATATCTGAATACGGTCCGCTCGTCCGGCGTCGTGTTCCGGCTCGGCTCCGATCAGTTCTATCTCGTCATCGACAAACGGCTTGGCCAGCTTCCCTCCGTCGCGCAGGAGATACGGGAGCGCTTCCATCAGCCGTGGCACACGGAAGCGGGGACCGAGATCATGATGTCCGCGTCCCTCTGCTATATTGAATGCCCGAAGGACGCCGATTCCTACGATTCCATGATCGACACGCTGGACTATTCGACCAGCTTCGCGAAAAAATCCAAAAAAGGCGGCGTCACCTACGTCGGCGATCTGGACCTTTCCAAGCTCAGACAGGAGAAAACGATTGAGGCCGCCATCAAGCACGCGATGGACCACGACGAGCTGATGGTGTACTACCAGCCGATCTTTTCCGTGAAGGATAATGTCTACAATTCCGCGGAGGCTCTCGTGCGCCTGAACGACGATGTGCTCGGCTGGATCTCGCCGGAGGATTTCATTCCGATCGCGGAGAAGAACGGCATGATCGTCGAGATGGGTGAGATGATCCTCAGGAAAGTTTGCAGGTTCATCCGGGATTTCCACCTCGCGGACACAAGCATACAGTACATAGAAGTAAACATCAGTCCCGTACAGCTGAGGCAGCCGGGATTTGCCGACCGCTTCAAGCGGATCCTTGAGGACTACAACGTCAAGCCGCAGCAGATCAACATCGAGATCACGGAGACCACTACGGCCGATTCCTCTGTGATCGTCCAGAAGAATATTCAGGAGCTGGTTGACTTCGGCATCGTATTCTCCCTCGACGATTACGGCTCGGGGAACGCCAACATCGACTACATCAACCGTATGCCGTTCAAGCTGATCAAGATCGACAAGTATATCATCTGGGATTCCTTCAAGAACCGGAAGGCCGGGATCACGCTCTCCTACACGATCGGCATGCTGAACGCGCTCGATCTCCGCATCGTGGCGGAGGGCGTCGAGACAGAGGAAATGCGGGAACACCTCGCGAAAGTGGGCTGCCACTATCTGCAGGGCTGGTACTACTCCAGAGCGGTGCCGGAGCAGGAGTTCATGCAGCTGGTAGCGGCGCAATAAAGGAGAGATCATATGTGGATCGCAAATCAATGGACGGACTACGAGGTGCTCGACACATCGGCGGGCGAAAAGCTGGAGCGCTGGGGCAGATATCTGCTCGTGCGCCCGGATCCGCAGGTGATCTGGAACACGCCAAAGACACATCGGGGTTGGAAAAGCTGTAATGCCCACTACCACCGCAGCAAAAAGGGCGGCGGCGAGTGGGAATTTTTTGATCTGCCGGAACAGTGGGATATCTCCTATCAGAGCCCGGCCCTTGACAGGAAGCTGCGCTTTCATCTGAAGCCGTTCAGTTTCAAGCATACCGGGCTCTTCCCTGAGCAGGCGGTCAATTGGGACTGGTTTTCCGAAAAGATACAAAGCGCCGTCAGAGCCGGCCGCTCTGTCAAGGTGCTGAACCTCTTCGCCTACACCGGGGGCGCGACGCTCGCCGCAGCGGCGGCCGGGGCCTCCGCGACTCATGTGGACGCCTCCAGGGGCATGGTCGGCTGGGCGAAAGAAAACGCAGCCGCCTCCGGCCTTGCGGATGCTCCAATCCGTTGGCTCGTAGACGACTGCGTAAAATTCGTGGAACGTGAAATCCGCCGCGGCAACCACTACGACGGGATCATCATGGATCCGCCCTCCTACGGCCGCGGCCCGAAGGGCGAGATCTGGAAGATCGAGGACTCGATCCACTCCTTTATTCAGCTGTGTGCGAAGCTTCTGAGCGACGATCCGCTCTTCTTCCTCGTGAACTCCTACACGACCGGACTAGCCCCGGCCGTCCTCAGCTATATGATCGCGACCGAGCTGAAACGCTTCGGCGGCCATGTCGACTCACAGGAGATCGGACTGCCCGTCACCGGAAGCGGCCTGATCCTACCCTGCGGGGCTTCCGGAAGGTGGGAGTAAATGCCGGAGCGATAAAAGCTTACGCTTTACACTCGTCATTATCTAATGTATAATATATTAGGAAGCATAGACAAAACATCACAAACAACAGAGAGGTGATATTATGCCAACAGAAAAGGAAATGATCAACAATCTGGTCGACAGTTACACAAATCTCCAACGTATCAAGAAAGCAAACGATACGCAGAAAGAATTAGATTACCAAATCCGTGTACTGAAAGCAAAACTGGAGTCTTTCGGTATTATCACAAGTGATCTGGACATAGACTGAAAAGTGAATTCCCGCAGATACATCTAAATAAATGTATTCTGCGGGAATTTCTTATTCCTTATCTGTATTTATTCCTTCGGCACATTCTCTCCAGTCTGCTCCGGCTGGGTGACCGGCGCGGCATCACTCGCCGACGCTGTTTTCCCCGGCTGCCGGATCGACTTTGATTTCAGAGTCGGTCTCCTTCAACGTATTTTCATCGTTTCGCTCCGGCCGGCTGAGCACCTCAGCGTCATTTGCTGCCGGCTCGACTGTCTTTGCCGAATTCTCTTCAGCGGTCTGTGTCGAAGTTTCCTCGACCACCTTCTCGCTGATGCGAGATACCGGCTCCTTCTTCCCGTCCTCCTCGGAGATTCCCTCCACCTCATGGAAGATCTGCATGAACTCCTTGCCGGTAATCGTCTCCTTCGCGATCAGGAACTCGGCGATCTTGTCGAGCGCGGCCCGGTGCTCGGTTAGCAGCCGTTTCGCCTCATCGTAGGAATCCTTGAGAACCGCCATGACCTCCTGATCTACATCCGCGGCCGTCGCGTCGCTGCAGTTCATGATCGGGCGATTGTCAAGGTATTGATTCGCCTGCACTTCAAGCCCCACCAGGCCGAAGCGCTTCGACATGCCGTACTGCGTCACCATCGCGCGGGCGATGCGCGTCGCTTTCTCGATATCGTTCGCGGCTCCGGTCGTCACCGTGTCAAAGACAAGCTCCTCCGCCGCGCGCCCCGCCACACACTCGACGAGCATCGCGCGGATCTCTTTCTCCGTATTCAGGTATTTCTCTTCCTCCGGCACGTTCATCACATAGCCGAGCGCGCCCATCGTGCGCGGCACGATCGTAATCTTCTGTACCGGCTCCGAATCCTTCTGCAAAGCGCTCACCAGCGCATGCCCCACCTCATGGTAGGAGACGATCCTGCGCTCTTCCTTGCTCAGGATGCGGTCCTTCTTCTCCTTGCCGACAAGCACGATCTCCACGGACTCAAACAGATCCTGCTGGGAAACCGCTTTGCGGCCTTTCTTGACTGCGAGGATCGCAGCCTCGTTGATCATATTCGCGAGATCCGAACCCACCGCGCCCGAAGTCGCGAGCGCGATCGCCTCGAGATCCACCGTCTCATCCATATTGACGTCCTTGGAGTGTACCTTCAGCACGTCAATACGTCCCTTGAGATCCGGTTTGTCAACGATGACGCGGCGGTCAAAACGCCCCGGGCGCAGCAAGGCCTGATCGAGCACCTCCGGGCGGTTCGTCGCCGCCAGCACCAGCAGTCCCTTGGAAGTGTCAAAACCATCCATCTCAGCAAGGAGCTGGTTCAGCGTCTGCTCGCGCTCGTCGTTGCCGCCGCCGTACCGGCTGTCACGGGTCTTTCCGATCGCGTCGATCTCATCGATGAAAATGATACACGGCGCGTTCTTCTTCGCTTCCTCGAAAAGATCCCTGACACGGGAAGCGCCTACGCCGACAAACATCTCTACAAAATCGGAACCGGAGAGCGAGAAGAAGGGACACTTCGCCTCGCCGGCGACCGCCTTCGCGAGCAGCGTCTTGCCGGTGCCGGGAGGGCCTACAAGCAGCGCGCCCTTCGGGAGCTTCGCGCCGATCGTCGTATATTTGCCCGGATTCTCCAGAAAGTCAACGACTTCCTGAAGGGACTCCTTCGCCTCGTCCTGTCCTGCGACGTCCTGGAACGTCACGCCGGTCTCTTTCTGCACGTACACTTTCGCCCGGCTCTTGCCGACACCCATGATCCCGCCGCTTCCGCCGCCCATACGGCGCATCACAAAACCGAAGATCAGCCAGATCAGCAGCACCGGAAGCACAAAGCTTACCAGCATTTCCACGATCATCATCGATGTGGTGTCCGGGATCTCCTCGGTGAACTTCACGTCCGCGCGGCGCAGACGCTCGATCAGATTCGGGTCTCCGGGATTGCCTGTGTAATAGGTAGTGTTTCCTGTTCCGAGGATATCGGAAAGCGCCTCGATCGTCTTCATCTCGATCTCGATCCGCGAGGAGCTGATCGTCACGCTCTCCACGGTACCCGCGTCGAGCCGATCCAGAAATTCGTCGTATGTGATCTCGACCGCCGCTGTGCTGTTTCTCATATTGTTCAACATCGCCACCGCCAGAATAGCTACCAATGTCACGATCAGAAAGATCGTAAACGAGGAGCGGTTCTTGTTCGGATCCCCCTGCGGTCCCTGGCCGCCTCCCGACGGGCGATTGTTTCTCTGCTGGTTGTTGTCCATATGTTCCTCCTCTTCTGTCGGTTCTTTCTGAAACCGTACTCTATTATAAAGAGATATATTTCATAAATCAATAGCAGAAATCTAAAATGTTTGCAAAATTTCTAGAAAAAAAGCATAGATTTTCCACGGAGAACGTTGTATAATAACTACGGTTCAGTCATGCCAAGGACGGCCTGATCCCTTTGGTTCGTCGCGCCTTGCGCATGTTTTTTTATTGTGAAAGCCCGGTCTCCATGCAAAGCCGGACGGCAAGTTTACTTGTCGGGCTTTCATACAAATAAGGAAACACAGGAGGAAACCATGTCCGTAAAATACGTATTTGTGACCGGCGGCGTCGTCTCCGGTCTCGGCAAGGGAATTACGGCAGCGTCTCTCGGACGACTGCTCAAAGCACGCGGCTACAAGGTAACCATGCAGAAATTCGATCCCTACATCAACATCGATCCCGGGACGATGAACCCAATCCAGCACGGCGAGGTCTTCGTCACGGACGACGGCGCGGAGACGGATCTCGACCTCGGCCACTATGAGCGCTTCATCGACGAGAGCCTGAGCAAAAATTCCAACGTGACGACAGGTAAGATCTACTGGTCCGTGCTCCACAAGGAGCGCCGCGGCGATTACGGAGGCGGCACGGTACAAGTGATCCCGCACATCACGAACGAGATCAAGAGCCGCTTCCATCGGGATTACTCGACCGAGGGGACACAGATCGCGATCATCGAGGTCGGCGGAACGGTCGGCGATATCGAGAGCCAGCCGTTTCTGGAGGCCATCCGTCAGTTCCAGCACGACATCGGACACGAGAACGCGATCCTGATCCACGTCACGCTGATTCCATACCTGAAAGCGTCCGGAGAGATGAAGACGAAGCCGACCCAGGCCAGCGTCAAGCAGCTGCAGGGCATGGGCATCTGGCCGGATATCATCGTATGCCGCTCCGAATTCCCGCTCGGTCAGGGGATCAAGGACAAGATCGCCCTGTTCTGCAATGTTCCGAGTTCGCACGTTCTGCAGAATCTGGATGTAGAATATTTATATGAGGCTCCGCTTGCCATGGAGCGCGAGAAGCTCGCGCAGGTGGCCTGTGAGTGCCTGCACCTGCCCTGCCCCGAGCCGGATCTGACCGACTGGCAGGCGATGGTGAACGCGCTGCGTTCCCCGACCAGCGAGGTGGATATCGCGCTCGTCGGAAAATACATACAGCTGCACGATGCGTACATCAGCGTCGTCGAGGCCCTGAAGCACGGCGGGATCGCGAGTCGCGCGGTCGTGAACCTCCACTGGATTAATTCCGAGGATGTCACGCGCGAGAACGCCGCGGAGCTGCTCTCCGGCATGGACGGCATTCTGGTGCCCGGTGGTTTCGGCGACCGCGGCATCGAGGGCAAGATCGAGGCGATCCGCTACGCGCGCATGAACAAGATCCCGTATCTGGGGCTGTGTCTCGGTATGCAGCTCGCGATCGTCGAATTCGCCCGCAACGTCGCCGGACTCGGGGACGCGCACAGCATTGAGCTCGATCCGCAGACGCCGCATCCTGTGATCGCGCTTTTGCCCGACCAGAACGGCGTCGAGGACATCGGCGGTACGCTGCGTCTCGGCTCCTATCCGTGCGTGCTCGACGAGACCACGCTCGCGTACAGATTGTATGGGGAAAAAGAGATTCACGAGCGTCACAGACACCGTTACGAAGTCAACAATGATTGCCGCAAGATCCTCACGGAAAACGGCATGACTCTTTCCGGCATTTCCCCGGACGGGCGCATCGTGGAAATGATCGAGCTGAAGGATCACCCGTTCTTCATCGGCACACAGGCGCATCCGGAGCTCAAGTCCCGCCCGAACCGTCCACATCCCCTGTTCCGAGGGTTTGTGGAGGCGGCGCTGGCCGTGCACAACAACAAAACAAACCAGAATTCTGTATAATAACAGCAAGGGATTCTTCTCATCGTTTCCGATAAGCAGAATCCCTTTCATTTTGTTTGTACTACTCCAATAAGTCGGAGTGGCTTCCTGTTCGGGAAGCTGTCAAAATCAGTTTTTCTCTGTCAACTGCATAAATCAACAGCCAGTCTGGGAGAATATGACATTCTCTGAATCCTTTGTATTCCCCCGTTAGTTTATGATCGCGGTAGCGTTCCTCAAGGGTTTTCTCTGCCAGTAACATATCAATGACCGTTTCCAACAAGGACATATCGTAACCACGTTTCTTTGCTCGCTTGTAGTCCTTGCGAAACTGACCGGTCGTGACCAGCTCCAGCATCATTCACCGTCCATTTCCGTATCTAACTCATGAAACAATTCCTGCGCCGAGGAATACTTACGTGCATCGATCCGTCCCGAGATTATCTCGCGCGCTTCCCGAATCGCCGCCTCTGTCTGCGCATTGTAACGCGGCGGTCTGACCTCAAATGGAAGCCCACCCTCCATAATTGCCTTGTGCAGGAAAATATTGATTGCATCTGTAATTGTCATACCGAAACTGGCAAATACCTTTTCGGCTCCCGTCTTTATCTCCGGATCAATCCGAATATTAATATTCGCCGTCTTTGCCATCAGTCTCGCCTCCTCATCTTCTAGACAATTACATTATACGCATTTGTGCGCACGTTGTCAACCATTTGTATGCATTTCGCTAGTGATGGAACAGCCGTATTCCCGTGAACACCATCACCATGCCGTATTTGTCACAGGTCGCGATGACGTCCTCATCGCGCACCGAACCGCCCGGCTGAGCGATGTACGCGACGCCAGATTTGTGCGCCCGCTCGATGTTGTCGCTAAACGGGAAGAACGCGTCGGAGCCGAGCGTCACGCCCTTCATCTGATCCAGCCACGCGCGCTTTTCCTGCTCGGTAAAGACCTCCGGCTTCTCCGTGAAGACCTTTTGCCACGCGCCGTCGGCGAGCACATCCATGTACTCCGGTCCGATGTAGACGTCGATCGCGTTGTCACGCTCCGCGCGCGTGATGTGCTCGGAGAACGGAAGGTTCAGCACCTTCGGGCACTGGCGCAAAAACCAGTTGTCCGCCTTCTGCCCTGCCAGGCGCGTGCAGTGCACGCGGGACTGCTGCCCGGCGCCGATACCGATCGCCTGTCCGTCCTTCACGAAGCAGACGGAATTCGACTGCGTATACTTCAGCGTGATCAGCGCGATCTTCAGATCCGTCTTCGCGCCCTCCGGCAGCTCCTTCTGTTTCGTCACGCAGTTAGAGATCAGCGCGTCGTCGATCGGAAGCTCCTGCCGTCCCTGCTCGAACGTCACGCCGTACACCTGCTTGCGCTCGATCGGAGCCGGACGATAGTTCTCGTCAATCTGGATCACGTTGTAATTACCCTTTTTCTTCTGGCCGAGTATCTCCAGCGCCTCGTCCGTGTAGCCCGGCGCGATCACGCCGTCGGACACCTCACGCTTGATCAGCGTCGCCGTGTCCCTGTCGCAGATGTCGGACAGCGCGATGAAGTCGCCGAACGAAGACATCCGGTCCGCGCCTCTTGCCCTCGCGTACGCGCAGGCCAGCGGGGAGAGCGGGCCGCAGTCGTCCACCCAGTATATCTTCGCGAGCGTCTCACTGAGCGGAAGCCCCACCGCCGCGCCGGCCGGGGACACATGCTTAAATGAAGTCGCCGCTGGGAGCCCGGTCGCCTGCTTCAGCTCCCTTACAAGCTGCCAGCCGTTGAACGCGTCGAGAAAATTGATGTAACCCGGCTTGCCCGAGAGCACCTTGATCGGGAGCTCGCCTCCGTCCTCCATGAAAATGCGGGAAGGTTTCTGATTCGGGTTGCAGCCGTATTTCAAAGCAAGTTCATTCATGTCGATATCCCTCCATATATGATAGATTTGTCTGTAATTATACTATCGCGGACGACATCCGCTCCTGTCTGAGCCGTTCGCCATCCATCTTGATTCATCTGCCCTCTTGCTGATCCGTCCGATGACTATGCCAAGGCGTATTCATATATTCACTGGTTCTTATTGATAATTTTCGACTCATACTTCCCGCTCGCGATATCGATATAGCGCACGAACAACGACACCTTGTTGTCCTCGTTCAGGCTCGTCCAGAGCATCTGCGCGAACTCCTCCATGTCGTCCGGGATCGCCACCAGCTTCGGCTCGCCCTCAAAGCTCGGGAGCGGATCGCCGTCGCACTTGTAGGTGTGGATGAAATGCCCCTCGCCCGCGACGCAGTTCTCGTACGCGAAGGTGAAGCGGTTGCAGGCCGCCGGGTCGCCGTTGTTGCTCTTCAGGATGGAGAGCGCGTAGCTGTATTTCCCGCCCTCGACATGCATAATACCGGAGATCCTCGGTGTGTAGTTCGGAGCGTCCGGCTCGAACTCGCGGCTGCGCAGCGACTGCTCGAATGTCATCTGCCGGTCCATACCCTCATAGATCGTGTCCGTCTGGTCTCCGTTCGTCACGATCGTCTTGTTGCCGAGCACGCGCACCGGCGCGTAGATGATCAGGCTCGGATCGCTCAGCTTCGACGGATCGAACGCCTGCGTGCGGATCCCCTCGCCGTCCTCGACGAACACGCGGTTCCTGCTGTTGACGCTGCGCCCCATGATAAAGTACGCCGTGACTGCCTTCGTCCCGTCCGCGGATCTGCCGATGATAATTCCTCTTCCCGGGTAGCTGTTTTCCTTCAGTTCCTTCTCCAAAGAAATCATTTCCATTGCGTCTCCTCTCCTTGTCGTATATTTATATTTTCTTTTACAGCAGCCGATACCTGGCAAGCGCCGCCAGAATCTCCTGCACACGCACCATCGCTGCCGGACCCGCTCCGTAATTCTTCGGCGTGACGCTTAAGATGCCCTCGCGCGCGAGCTTCTGCGCCGCTTCCTGCGCAAGCTGCGCCGCGCTCTTCTTTCCATCGGCCATACGACCGAGTATATACTGAAGCGCGTATCCCAACGCAGCCGTCTGCGTCTCGTCCACGATCTGTTCCAGATAGCGCAGGTCGATCTCCGTCTTGTCAAGGCTCAGCGTGTCCCAGCCGTGCACGCGCATCTTCTCAATGCTCTTCGGTCGAACCGTCTTTTTCAGCCAAACGCGCTTCTGCGCCGTCTCTTCCGTAAGATTCACCGCAAGCTGTTTCGCGCGGGCGGTCACATCCTTCGCCACATAACAGTCCATCTGCAGCACCGTATCCGCCACCGAGAGGTAATCGCCCGAACTTCCCGCCACGAGCACCGTGGAGACGCCGAGATCCTTGTACAGGCTGCGGATCTTTCGGATGAACGGCGTGATCGGCTCCTTCTCGTCCGACACGAGCTGCGCCATCCGATCGTCGCGCACCATAAAGTTCGTCGCCGAGGTATCCTCGTCGATCAGCAGCACCGTGCTGCCGCAGGCCAGAGCTTCGACCGTGTTCGCCGCCTGCGAGGTGCTGCCGCTGGCGTTCTCCGTCGAAAAGCAAGTGGTGTCCGTCCGCGTCGGGAGATTGCTGATGAACATTGAGATATCCGTCTCATGCACGCAGCGGCCCTCCTCTGCGCGCAGCTTGAACGCGCTCGCATCCGTCAGGACGTACTCTCTCCCGTCGCCCGCGATGTGGTCGTATACGCCGCGCTCCAGCGCCTTCAAAAGCGTCGACTTCCCGTGGAAACCGCCGCCCGCAATTACCGTAATGCCCTTTCGTATGCCCATACCGCGCAATGCCCCGTGATGCGGCAGCTCCAATATCACGGCAAGACTTTCCGGGCTCTCAAACTTCACGGCATCCCTCATCGGTCGCTGCGACACGCCGCTCTCGCGCGGCAGCACAGAGCCGTCCCCGACAAACGCCACGAGGCCAAGTCGGTCCAGTTCTCCGCGAATAAAGTGTTGATCGTCCGCCAGACTCGCCACCTGCTGCAGCTCCCTGTACATCGCACTCTGCATGCGAAATGTCTTCTCAGTTACCTCGGGCAGAAGATCAAACAGGATCTTCTCCAGCTCTCCGGCCGCGATCGTCCTGCCGTAAGCCGGGAAACCGACCTCAATGCGCGCCGTCACCGTCTCCGCCGAGATCTGCATCGCCGTGCGCTCCAAAATCTCCTGCCCCGCCCGACACGCGGTCACGAGCCCGCTCTTTCCGGAACCTTTGCGCTCCCGGTCCATGCACATCCGCAGGCTGCGGTGCAGCCTTCTCAACAGATAATCCTCCGCCGCTGTCCTGCGGTGCTTCTGCGCAAAGAACTCGCCCGGGATATTTCCCCGGTTTCCGTATACGATCCGCACCCGCGAGGGCGTCGCGAACGGATCCCCCTGTACATGGTCGATGCACAGGCGGTACGCTCCAAAGTCGTACTCTCCCTCCAACACCTTGTACGCCTTGTATCCTTTATGATCGATCTGGCGCAGCTGCGTCCTCAGTTCACTCTGTGTTTTCATGCTGTCACTCCGCTTTTCTGATCTGAATTTCCTGAAAACGATTATAACAAAACGCCCTGCGTTTCCGCAAGACGTTTTCTCCTTAATTTTTACATCCTTTTTTCAAACCCGCGAATCCAGAATATTCAGCCCTTTCCCCAGCGCATATAAAAACCCAGCGTACTCCCAACGACTTTTCCGACTGCCATCGCGATGACGATCCAACTCAGGCCCTTCGTGACGCCAAGCCGCCTGCAGTAGACCGGAAATACATTAATGACTTCCGAGAGCGCCATGATCCAGCTACCCACGAAGACGCCGATAAACAGTCCGCCGACGCATAAGATCCAGACGCCGATCGGAAGGCTCAGGTCATAAACGGTGAGCACCGTGCCCGTCACCGAGCCAAGAAGGATTGCATCCTCGTACCGAAAAATCTTATCTGCCGTGTGCGTGATCCCGATATACCGCGTGATGATCCCCAGCCCGACCATCAACGCCACGACGCCTCCGGCCACAATAAAGCCGGAGGAAAACCCAATCAATGAGATCCATATCTGCCCCATGCTCTCCCCTCCTCCTACGGCTTTGTCTCTTTGCGGTTGCCGGACTCGATCATCGTCTTATCGACATCGTCCTCGTACGTGCGCATCTCGACCTCCAGGGGAGTCGGATCTGACAGGTTCTTTTTGCGTGCAAAATGATGGAAGAAAATGAGTATGCCGAGTCCAACCCCGACTGAATAGGACAATTCAAGCAGCGTGAAACCGTCCGAGGCCTCACCTGTAAAGGTTTCGTAGAGTTGGGCAAAGAGCGTCGTGATCCCGACGTCATTGTTGAATGCCATGATGGAAAAAGCCGCCCCGAAAAACGCCAACACACACACGAGGATCGTCTTCCCCCAGCTCAGCAAATCAGACAGCTTATTCTTGTTTTCCACTGTTATGATAAAATCGGCCTCACCCAGATTGTTGATCTCCAGGTTCGGGAATTCTTTTTCAATGACCTCTATCACATCGAGAGCCGAGAAGACATACCGCCCCGGTCCCTTGATGATCTCCGTCGGAAAACGCAGGACCTTGACCTTGTTCTCCGTCGCCTTGTCGCTGCAGTTGATCGAGGCGATGTCCTTCAGCATGACATGCTCATGATCTGCCTGCACATTTTTATCGATCTTCAGATACAGCGTTTCAGAGCTCATAGGAAACTTCCTCCCCGATCGGGAATTCTGCCTCCAGGCTCGCGAGCACCGTGCCCGAGCGCGGCTCGCCGGAGTCCTTCGTAAAATACCACGCCGCCCCCGCAAAGATCATCAGCGCCGTGATCAGGATCAGATAACGCGTCAAAAATTTTCCTTCCATGCAATCCACCTCTCACTCTTGTTTTTGAGCTTAGTATTGCCGGATTTCCTTTGATTATCCCTGATCCCGCCTAATTGCTTTCGCCCCGCTGCCTGAGGTACGCCGCGCGCCCGCTCTCGTAGAGATCGTTCCCCTCGCAGTCGATGATGACGACGAGAGGCATCTCCTCCACATAGAGTCTGCGCAGAGCCTCCGCGCCGAGATCCTCGTACGCGATCAGCTCTGCCTCTTTAATACACTTTGATAAAAGCGCCCCCGCGCCGCCGATCGCACCAAAGTACACGCCGCTGTATTGTTTCATCGCCTTGACCACCTCCGGCAGCCTGGCGCCCTTTCCGATCATCCCGCGCGCGCCCACGGACATCATCGTCGGCGCGTAAGCGTCCATGCGGCCGCTCGTCGTCGGCCCCGCGGAACCGATCACCTGTCCCGGCTTCGCCGGAGACGGTCCGACATAGTAGATCGTCGCATCCTTCGGATCAAACGGAAGCTCCTCGCCGCGAGAGAGCGCCTCGCACATGCGCTTGTGTCCCGCGTCCCTTGAGGTGTAGACCGTCCCAGTCAGATACACTGTATCGCCCGCATGAAGCGTCCGCGCGAGCTCTTCCGTGAGCGGTAACGTGATATGTCTCTCCATCTAGATCACCTCCGTCATATGCCGCGTCACATGGCAGCTGATGTTGATCGCGCAGGGCATGCCCGCGATGTGCGTCGGCAGCGTCTCGATGTTGAGTCCGAGCGCCGTCGTCCGTCCGCCGAAACCCTGCGGCCCGATGCCGAGCCGATTGATCCTCTCCAGCATCTCCTTTTCAAGCTCCGCATAGAACGGATCCGGATTTTGCGAGTCGAGCGGCCGCAGCAATGCTTTCTTCGCCAGCAGCGCCGCCTTGTCGAATGTTCCTCCGATGCCGACGCCGACCACCATCGGCGGACACGGATTCGGCCCGGCTGTCTCCACCGTCTCAAGAATAAAATCCTTGATTCCCTCCAAACCCGCGGACGGCTTAAACATGCGGATCACGCTCATATTTTCGCTGCCGAACCCCTTCGGGGCCACCGTCACTTTGATCTGTTCACCCGGCACGATCTCCGTGTAGAGCATCGCCGGCGTATTGTCCCCCGTGTTCCCGCGGCGCACCGGATCCTTCACGACCGACTTGCGCAGATAACCTTTGTCATACCCGCGGCGCACGCCCTCGTCCACCGCTTCGCGCAGACCACCGCCCGCGATGTGCACATCCTGCCCAATCTCCAGAAACACGCACGCCATACCGGTATCCTGGCAGATCGGTACCTCCTGCGCCTCTGCGATCTCATAGTTCTCAACAATCTTATCCAGAACATCGCGCGCAATCGGCCAGTCCTCGCATGCGCGGCAATCCCGGATCGCGCTTTTCATATCCTCCGGAAGATATTCGTTCGCTCTGATGCACAGCCGTTCCACCACATTCGTGATCGTCCCTGCCTGAATCTCTCTCACAGTCATCTCTCCTTCTGTATCTTCATCGCCTTGTCTCTCGATTTTTCCTATGCGCCTTCACATTTTCGTATCAATATGCTTTATCATACCAAGCCGTCAGTCTTCCCGCAAGTGTTAATCGACGTAAATCACAAAAATATTTATGTCCCAGCCTCACGCAGCTTCTTCAGGATCCGTTTCTCGGCGCGCGACACCTGCACCTGCGTCATTCCCAGCCGCCCGGCGACCTGCACCTGCGTGCAGTCCTCGAAGTAACGCAGCCGTATGATCTCCTGCTCCTCCTTTGACAAAAGCTTTAAAAGCTCCAGAAGCAGCATGCGGTTCAGCAGCTCCTCGTTGCGATCCTTTCGGTCCGGGAGGCGATCGCTTAAAAGCACTGGCGTGCCATCCCCGCTGTAGATCGTCTGACTTAAGGATTCCACGTCTGACATCGCCTCCATCGCGAGCGCCAGATCCTCCGCGCTGATCCCAGTCTCCTGCGCGATCTCCTCCATCGTCGGCTCCTTCCCGCCGCGTTTCTCCAACGCGTCGCGCGCCCGATACGCTTTGGCCGCCGCCTCTTTCAGGATCCGGCTCACCTTGATCATCCCGTCGTCGCGCAAGAAACGCCTGATCTCCCCGGTAATCATTGGAACCGCGTACGTCGAAAAGCGCACCTCATAAGAACAATCAAAATTGTCGATTGCTTTCAGCAGACCGATGCAGCCAATCTGCACCAGATCCTCCTGTTCACAGCCACGCCCCTGAAAGCGGTGCACCACCGTAAACACGAGTCCCATGTTCTCTTCTACCAACTGTTCTCTGGCATCTTTATCCCCCTCGTGAACCCGTTTAATCAACGCAAGGGTGTGTTCCATTCGCCAGATCACAACCTTTCCTGTCTATTTCCGATGGCTTCTCCGCACCGGGCATTCGTCCCATCCCTGCACTCGTCGTCTGAGCCGCCATCGGTCTCACGCGAGATCCGCTTGCGCATCTTCACGCAGGTCCCACGCTCTGGCGCGGACTCCACCTCGAGCGAATCCATGAACGCTTCCATGAAAGAAAATCCCATTCCTGCACGGTCACATTCTTCTTTTGTCGTATAGAGCGGCTCCATCGCACGCGGCACGTCCGCAATCCCTTTTCCGTAATCCCGCACCTCCACATAAAGCTCCTGCCCTTCGAGCCTGCAAAAGATCGTGACCTTCTCCACCCTGCCCTCGTAACCGTGTATAATCGCGTTCGTGACCGCCTCGGACACGGCTGTCTTGACATCTGCCACCTCCTCGAGCGTCGGATCAAGCTGCGTCATGAACGCGGCCACCGTCACACGCGCAAAGCTCTCATTGCATGAGCGGCTGTCAAACTCCAGTTTCATCTCATTTTGATGCATCATATGTTCCCCCTTTGTCTAATGCGTTTGCTGCGGCAATCCTTTCATTCCGGCTGCATACTTTATACGGCGATCCATGCACAGGCGCTCCAGCCCGAATCCCGTCGTCAGTACAGTCCCGGCTGTTGCGGCAAATCCTCGTAGATATCGATCACCTTGTAGACCCCGGACAGCGTCAGGATCCTGCGCATCGCTTCCCCGACGCGAATCGCCACGACATTGCCGCCCATGAAACGCATCATCTTATACCTCCCGATAATCATGCCGATCCCGGAACTGTCCATGAAGCTTGTCCCGGCGAAATCGAACATCAGGCTGCGGATGTTGCGCGTGCGGATCAGCCGGTCCGCCTCCGCCCTGATCTGCTCTGCGCTGTGATGATCCAGCTCTGCCGGCAGGTGAATGGTCATCACCGTCCCTGCAATCGTGAATACCTGATTCATGTCATTACCCCCTGTACTCTCTGTTTTCCTGCTGAATTGAACAGGGCATACGCCCTGCCCGCCGCGCGGCCCGCGCTCTGCGACGGCAGCCGCTTTTTGCATGCGGGTCTGCGCATAAAAAGAGACTGCCACCGAAGCGTTTCTCTTCTGTAACAGTCTCTTTTTGATTCGTTGTTCTGTTTTATCGTTTTATAGTCCCTGACCGGGGAGCGGATTCCCGTAGACGTCGTACTGTATGCCGGTATTCGGATCCGTCCACGCCGGGTAGATGCCGTTTTCGTAATCATAACCCTGATCCGTGGTACCCGGATCGGTATAATTGTCCGCCCCGCCGTTGCCCTGGTCGCCGTACACTGTGATATTGCCGTCCCCGGTCCCGTTCGCATTCTGGCCTGTCGTCGCGTCCCCGAGGCCGCTCAAATCCTGCGCTCCCGTATCCTGTCCGGCGGCGTTTCCGCCGGAGGAGGTCATATAGCCCGATATCCCGTACTGCTGCGCCAGGTTCGGGAAATACTGCTGAAGCTGCCCAAACACATTGTCCGCTTTTGTCGAATCCCCGAGATAATAGTAGGACATCCCGAGGTACAAAAGCGCGTCCCCGTAATTCGCCTGCTTGCGGTCCGGATCGGCGTCCACTGCCTTCTGCAGCTGCTCGGCGGCCGTCTTGTAATCCGGCAGCACGTAGGCCGATGTGCCCGCGCTGTAATACTGGCTGAAAAGACTGCCCTGCGCCGCACCGGAAAGCGCCTCGTACAATGCCTTCGCGTTGCCGTCGAAATCCGCCGCGTCCAGATTTGCGATCCGATTGGCGGCAGTCGTCGCGTCCCCGCTCACATACACCTGCGCCGCTCCGAGCAGTTCATCGTAGCTCTCCGCCTTCGCAAGCGCGTCGTCGCGGTCCTGCTGCGCGCTCTCCACCTGCGCCACATAGCCGTCGATCTCATCCTGGAGTTCCTGCGCCTTGACCGCCTCCGTAGCAAGTTTTGTGTTAGCGTCCGTCACCTGACGGTTCGCCTCATCGTTGACCGACTGGCGGTTCGCCGGGACGATCAGGAACCACACGATCGCGCCGCCTAAGAGAATTCCGAGTGCGATGTTGATAAAGGTCGCGATCCCGGAGCTGTCCCGGAATGTGGTCGGCTGGATCACCATCTCCGTGCCGCTCATGTACCGCAGAGAACCGGATACGCTCTCCTTTGTATCTTTCTCCTGTTTCTTGTACCTCCGTCCAAGATTCGTGCTCCGGCCCGTGATATCCTCGATCTCCTGAAAATACCGCAGTGTCGTCGTGTTCGTGGTGTCGATATTCAGCGCCTTTTTCAGAAGCCTCCGCGCGCGCTCGTACTCCTGCCGCTTCATGTACAACAGCGCAAGCAGCTGATACGCCCTGACAAGCTTGGGATTCTGGCTGAGCACTTTTTTGAGCTGAATGATGGCCACATCCTCGTTGCCCTCGCGGCAGTATGTAATGCACTGATTGTACTTGCGAATCGTCTGGTTGATCGTGTCGAGACGGTTCTTGTTCGTCTGAAGCTCATTGATGTAATAATCCGCAAGGTTGTCCGACTGTTGGAGATTTTTGCTGACGACCCACTCGCAGAGCGCGGAGACCGCCTCCCCCGTCTCGTAGTAGCAGAGACCCAGAAGGTTCCTTGCATCCGTATTTTCCTTGTTAAATTTCAGACTGCGCTGGAGACAGGTGATCGCCCCTTTCATGTCCCGGACCAACGCTTTTTCCAGCCCCTCATTGTACAGAAGATTGGAGATTCGGACGATGCGCTTCTGAATCGTGATGTCCGCGCCACAGCCCGTGCAGTAATCGATCGCCGCCAGAGGGGTATTGCAGTAGATACACCTCATGGACTAACTCCTCTGCTTTCTGTTCTTCTTTTCTTCCCTGAGCATCTCCTTCAGAATGTCCGTAACGTCAGTCAGGTCGCGGCTGTAGATCGCGTCCTCCGCCTCATTTACGTCCATGCTGGGATGAAATTTTTTCAGTTCCTCTTCGTAATTAATCATCTGTTCCTCTCCTCATAAAACCGTGTATGTCCTGCGCCGCCGTAAAATCCGCGGATCGATTCACACCGCCTGTTCCTGCAGCAATATCTTCTTCAGCTCCCCGACCAGATACAGTGAACCCGCGCAGAACAGCATACTGTCTCCCCTGCGCGCAAGCGCCTCCGAGAACGCTTCCGACACGTCTGCCTTCGCGATGACCGAAACGTTCGTGTATCTGCGAAACACCTCCACAAGCGTATCCGCCGGAACGACGCGCGCGCCTCCCACCTGCGTCACCACGACAAACTCCGGCCGCATATCCTCACAGATCTCCCGGATCATCTTCTCGTATTCCTTCTCGACAACCGCCGAGAACAAAAGGGAAACCGGCGTCCGTTCCCTGACATCCGCGGCCGTGCGGATGAATTCCCTGATCCCGTCCGCATTGTGCGCCCCGTCCAACACCACGCCCGGCAACACCGTCTCCATTCTGCCCTGCCATCGAGCCGTGCGGATCCCCTCCGTGATCATCTCATCGGTGATCTTGCAACCGGCGTCCTGTCGGCTGACGACCCGTGCCGCCATCACGGCGAGCGAGCTGTTTGCGACCTGATATTCTGCAAGAAACGGAACCGTGATCCGCAGCTTCCCCGCCGTATCAGTTTTATCATAACTGCAATCGAGCATAAAATCAATGCTTTTATCTGTTTTTGCAAGTATTTCGCACATAGAATCGTCATACCGGTACGTCGGCGCGTGCATTTTCTCCGCCTGAGAAAGGATCACCTGCTCTGCCTCCGAATTCCTCCCGTCGTAGACGACCGGCACACCTTCCTTGATGATCCCGGCCTTCTCCGCCGCGATCTTCGCCACGGTGTCGCCCAGATATTCCATGTGGTCGAGGCTGATACTCGTAAGCACACAGGCGATCGGACGCTCGACGAGGTTCGTCGCGTCCAGACGTCCGCCGAGTCCGGTCTCCAACACCAGATATTCCACCCCGGCCTCCTCAAACATGAGAAGTCCAGCCGCGAACAGCAACTCAAAATAAGCCGGATGCGCGTAGCCGTCCGCGATCATCGCGTCGATCTCCCGTTTCACACGCACAAACGCGTCCGTGAACGTCTCGTGCGACACAGACGTCTGATCGATCTGAAAACGTTCCGTGATCTCGACGAGATGCGGGGAGGTGAACAGGCCCGTCCGCTTTCCGGCTTTCTCAAGGATCGACGCCAGGAACGCGCAGACAGAGCCTTTTCCGTTCGTCCCCGCCACATGGATCACCCTCATCCGTCGCTCCGGATTGCCGAGCCTGCGGATCAGCTCAGCAGTGTTCTCCGGTTTGTTTTTTTTCGTAAATTTCGGCGTACTCTCTATATATTCCACCGCTTCCGTATAATTCATGATGATATCCTCTGTTTCTGTATTTTACGCCCTGCTTTATCTCTGTCTTCCGTCAACGCTAACAATATACCACAATCACCCCGTTTCGCAAGAAATTTTTTTCGCACAATTCGCTAAAATGTGTATTTTTTCTTAATTTTCCATACTTCCAGACTTTGCTCTATGGACAGTGAAAACAATCGGTGCTATAATAACGCCATCTTAATCAATCATTTATCTACATAGTGGGAAAGGAAGGATTTCGATTTATGAAAAAACAGTTTCTTATGGGTCTCGCAGTCGTCGCAGCAGCTTCCATGCTTTGCGGATTCGACAGTGCCGAGACGCTCGATTCACTCGCCGAGAAGATGGCGGCCGCAGAGGTGGACATGAAGAGCATGTCCATGGGGATGGACGTCAATCTGGACGCCGCGCTCAATATCTCCGACGGCACGAACACGACCAATATGCCGATCACCGCTTCCGGTTCCATGCAGATGGACTACACGTTGGATCCGATCGCGATGAAGATGACCGGATCCATGGACGTTGCCGCTCTGTCTGAGGGGCAGACGACGCCGATCGAATCCTATATGGTGACAGGCGACGACGGCACCATGACGATGTATATGAAAGATCCGACCACCGGCTCTTGGCAGGCGCAGTCCTCCAACACCGGCGTCAACATGAAAGAGCTTATGGACACCGCTTCCGGTCAGTCCGTATCCCTCTCTGATATGGCCGAGTGGGGATTGAATTTCGAGCTCGCTCCGGAAGCCGCCGATGTGGACGGCGTCGAGTGCTATCAGATCAACTGCACGATCGATTCCGCCGCGTTCAACACGATCCTTCAGAAGTCCTCCGAGACGACCGGTCAGGATCTCACGGCGGACGAGAACGTCAGCATGGTCCTCAGTATGCTCAACGGTATCGTAATGAACATTGAGTACTATGTGGACGCTTCCTCCTATCTTCCGACGAAGGTGCACGTTGACTTCAACGGCAGCGACCTGTCCGCGTTCAACTCGCTCATCGCTCAGTCAATGGGCAGCGCCATGGGCGACAGCGCCGCGACTACCACCGCGGAGATCGTTCTGAACGACTGCACTCTCGACATGACGATGGGCTACAACACCGTGGACGAGATCGTCATTCCGGACGAAGTGCTCGCCGCTCCAGCTGCGGATACGGTAGCGACTCCGGCCGAGTAAAACGTTATTCCGGCAAAAATCAAGGCGCCGTGGAAGCTGCATCTACAGCTTCCACGGCGTCTTTTTCCTGTTTCACAAACATCGGACATCCGTTTTAATTCACTAAACAGGGTTGGAGTAAAGATATTGTCAGTTGATAAAAAATAAATAAAAGAGTATTGGTCCCCTGAGGTATAATGATCTTTG
>CANQDA010000001.1 GCA_947591155.1 uncultured Lachnospiraceae bacterium | reverse complement strand
GACACGCCGTCGCAGGGCGTCGGGCACTCGAAGGACGGTTTCCTGATCCGCCGCAACGCGATCGAGACCGGCGTCAATGTCCTGACTTCGCTCGACACAGCGGAGGCGCTGATCACGAGTCTGGAGAACAACAATATCCACGGCCTGACGCTCGTCAACATCGCGGAGATCACGACGCGCGGGCTTGCGTAAGTTACGCAAAACAGATACAAGCTGTATGGAAAAATCTGGAAGGCTGTTTCTTCCCCGGCAGGAAGGAGCAGCCTTTCTTACCAGCTTTTTTTGAAGAAATGTGGTTTGGAACGCTTGCACTGAAGGTGATTTTATCGTAATATAATGAAGTAGATATGAACGGTAGGCCGATATTTTGTGGACTGATGAGAGTCAGAGCATGAATAGATACGGAAGAGTGGGAGAACAGGAGGATTGCCATGCGCAAAAAATCGCATGTCGCACTTGCACGCTATCTGGTCAGAGGGTTGGGGTCGGAAGAGCTTTCCCGGCACAGGAAGGCCTTCTGTCTCGGCTCGATCTTGCCGGATCTGAATCCGAAAATGTTCAAGGTGCCGCATGAGTATGATACGACGTTTGAACTTTTCCGGGATTTGTGCCGTCAGACGCTTTATGAGGCGGCGGAAGCGGGAGAGGAGAATGAACGCGTCCTCTGGCGCAGGATGGGCGTGGCGATGCACTATCTGGCCGATTATTTTACCTACCCGCACAATGCTTCGTTCACAGGGAGCCTGAAGGATCACTGCATGTATGAGAGCGAGCTGAAATACCGCATGCGGGTGCTGGTGTGGATGCCGGAGGGGCGGGAGATCTTCGCGCGGGCGAAAGATACTGCGGACGAGATAGGCAGCCTTGAGGAGCTGTTCGGCTACATCATGAGGATGCATCGGAAATATATGCGCTTCCCGATCCATACGCCGGAGACGGACTGCAGGCAGATTCTGGAGCTGGTCGCCACGGCGATGGCGGTTCTTGTCGGACAGATCGACCTGAGACGGCAGGAAGAGGTTGACGCGATGTGCGCGTAGTATCCGGAAGGGGAAGAGTATCCATTCATTTTAGGATGATCTCACAGAAAAATATGACTGGACATGTAATTTGGAGGATGATCCGCAGATCACCCTCCTTTTGCATTTTCAGAACACTGTTTCCGATGAGCAAAGCATTTATGCCTCGGCCTTTATTTCACCAGCCGGATCACGTTCCAGGACGCCTTGTGCAGCAGGCTGGTAAGCGTGCCTCCGTCGAGCGCGGATTGTGAGACTGTTTTTGGAGCGACGCTCTCTCCGGCGGAGCTGTTCACTGCCTTGAGGTCGTCATGTTCCAGCACGATGTGCTCCGCGAGTTTATATCCCTCAAAGCTACGGACGTCGGTCGTCAGGGTGACGTCGTCCTCGAGGCTGCGGTTGACCGCGAAGATGGTCAGCTCGCCTTTCTCCTCATTGCAGACGGAGACGGATTCGACGTCGGTGACGTCGCCGTGGTTCTTCGTCGCGTGCAGCGGGGAGTCGATGGCCGGGAGCAGGGCGGTGCCGCGCCCGTATTTCGACGCGTGCATGAACGGCCAGAAGATCGTCTGCCGCCAGGATTTTCCGCCGTTCTGGTCCGTCATGATCGGCGCGATGACGTTCACAAGCTGCGCGAGGCAGGCCATGCGTACGCGGTCGGAGTTGCGCAGGAGCGTGATGATCAGCAGTCCGACCATCAGCGCGTCCTCGAAGGTGTAGATGTCTTCGAGCAGCGGCGGGGCGATCTGCCACGGGTTCTTCTTCATCTCCTCGTTGTCCGCCTCGGTGGTGTGATACCAGACGTTCCACTCGTCGAAGCTCAGCATCATCTTTTTCGAACTGTGTTTCTTCGCTTTCACGTAATCACAGATTGCCACAACAGAGCGGATGAACTCGTCCATGTCGTTGGACTTCGCAAGGAAGTCGTTGGTATTGCCGGAACGGTTGCCGTAGTAGCTGTGCAGGGAGAGATAATCCACGTTCTCATAGGTGTGATTGAGCACCGTGTCCTCCCAGGCCGCGAAGGTCGGCATGTCCTGATTGGAACTGCCGCAGACCACGAGCTCGACCGTCGGGTCGATCAGCTTCAACGCCTTTGCAGTCTCCGCCGCAAGTCTGCCGTATTCGTCCGCCGTCTTCTGTCCGAGCTGCCACGGACCGTCCATCTCGTTGCCGAGACACCAGACCTTGAAGCCATAGGGCTCTTTCTGCCCATGACGGATGCGCATATCGCTGTATCTCGTGCCGCTCGGATGGTTGCAGTATTCGAGCAGGTTGCAGGCGTCCGCGATGCCGCGCGTGCCCAGGTTGACGGCCATCATCACCTCAGAGTTCGCCGCTTTCGCCCACTTGCTGAACTCGTGCAATCCGACTTTATTTGTCTCGAGGCTGCGCCACGCGAGCTCCAGACGCGCTGGACGCTCGCCCACAGGCCCGACGCTGTCCTCCCAGTTGAAGCTGGAGACAAAATTGCCGCCGGGGTAACGCACGATCGGGACGTTCAGCTCGCGCACCAGATCAATGACGTCTGTGCGGAAGCCGTCCGCGTTCGCGAGAGGATGTCCCGGCTGGTAAATGCCGTCGTAGACCGCGCGTCCGAGATGTTCGATAAAGGAGCCGTAGATACGGTCGTCGATCTCCGAGATGCGAAACGCCTTGTCAAGTATCATCTTCGCGTTATTTGCCATTTCGTATACCTCCCAATTAACTTTCTGCCGTACATGTCCGAATCAGGTATCTAACTAACTGTACTATACTATAGATTTTTTCGGTCTTCAATCCCTCGGAAAAAAGGAATTTGATTTTCTGGAAAAACAGGGTTGACAATCTGTTAATACTGTATATAATGAATATATACAGTATGATCATATAAGACTATGTACATAGGGAAAGGGAGGTGGCCGGGTTTTGGATATTATCATCAGCAATTCCAGCGGTCAGCCGATTTACGACCAAATCAGCGCGCAGATCAAGTCGAAGATCATCTCAGGGGAGTTGAAGGAGGGGGACGCCCTTCCGTCAACCCGATTTCTGGCGAAGGAGCTGCGCATCAGCGTGATCACGACGAAACGCGCTTACGAAGAGCTTGAGCGGGACGGTTTCCTCGTATCCGTGCCCGGCAAGGGCAGCTATGTGGCGGCGAAGAATCTGGAGTTCGTGCGGGAGGAGCAGCTGCGCAGGATCGAGGAGCGGATGCAGGAGATCGTCGAGCTCTCCGCAGGCTGCGCTCTGAGTCTTGCAGAGCTTCAGGATATGCTGGAGCTGATCTACAATGAGAAGTGAGAATGTGCATATCCGGGAGATATGCCGGAGCTACAGCGGAAATATCACATGAAAAATGAGTGGTATCGGCATGAGCGGGATATAATCGAAAATAAGTTGGAAAGCAATGGCAGGAGGTATACGGAGTATGGGCAATATATTGGAACTGAGCCATGTGGCGAAGCGCTATCCGGGGTTTGCGCTGGAGGACTTAAGCCTCGCGCTGCCGTCCGGCTGCGTGATGGGCTTCATCGGGGAGAACGGGGCTGGCAAGAGTACGACGATCAAGCTGATCCTGAATCTGCTGAAAAAGGACGAGGGAGAGATCTCCATCTTCGGGGAGAGCACGGAGGGAAGTCCCGCGCAGCTGAAGGAACAGATCGGGGTCGTCATGGACGAGTGCAATTTTCCGGAAGCGATGACAGCGGACAACATTGAAAAGATGATGACAAAATGCTACCGTACCTGGGACAATGCGCGCTTCATGCAATATCTCGGGAGATTCGATCTTCCGCACGACAAGAAGATCAAGGATTACTCGCGCGGCATGAAGATGAAGCTGATGCTCGCGGTAGCGCTCTCGCACGACAGCCGGCTTTTGCTGCTCGACGAGGCGACGAGCGGGCTCGATCCGATCGTGCGGGACGAGATCCTCGATATTTTTCTGGATTTCATTCAGGACGAAAATCACGGGATCTTTGTATCGTCGCACATCCTGAGCGATCTCGAGAAGATCTGCGATTATGTGGCGTTCCTGCACAAAGGGAAGCTTGTGTTCTGCGAGGAGAAGAGCGAACTGTTGGAAAAGTACGCGGTGGTGAAGTGCAAAAAGCAGGAGCTGGAAACGCTCGACCGCTCTGCGATCATCGGCGTGAGGGAGAACAGCTTTGGCGTGGAGGCACTGGCGCTGCGCGACAGAATTCCCGCCGGGCTGGTTTGCGATCCGGCGAGCATTGAGGACGTCATGCTGTATCATGTGAAGGAGGAGACGAGATGAGCGGACTGGTATATAAAGACCTGATCAATTTGAAACAACAGTGGAAATCCTACCTGCTGATTCTGGTATTCTGGGGCGGACTGAGCATGGTACAGAAGAATCCATACTTTTTCGGCGGGATGTTTTCGATCTATATGTCAATCATCCTGTTGACCGCGTGCGGATACGACGAGAAGGCAGGCTGGGACAAATACGCGCTGACGATGCCGGTCGCCCGGAGCAGGATCGTGTTGTCGAAGTACGTGCTCGGCCTGCTTATGGACGTTCTGGGATTTGTGACTGCGGCAATCTTTTTCGCGGTGGCGGGGACGCCTCTGCCGGAGATGATGGCGGGACAGTGTATTTTCCAGACGATCAGTCTGTTTCTGCTTGCGATTCAGCTTCCGATCACGTTCAAATTCGGAGTGGAGAAAGCGCGGACCAGTGTGGCTGTGGTGATGCTGGCTCCGATACTGATCGGATACATGTTTGTACAGTCGGGAGTCTGGCAGCCGAAATTTGATTTCGGGCAGATGATGCGTCTGCTGTACGCAGGGCCAGCCGTGGGGCTCTGCCTGCTCGCGCTGTCCGCGGTCATGAGCATTTGGATCTATAAGGGAAAAGAATTCTGAGCGGGAAGCTGAAATCGGAAAACAACAGTTTGACTATGACAGTAATATGAGTTTTGAAAAGAGAATATCGACTTTTGAAAAGGGGGATCCGGCGTAATCGCCGGGTCCCTCTTCCATAAGTGCAAATCTGAAAACTGCTTACGAGAGCAGTCCCGCGGCGCGCAGGCTGGTCAGCAGCGCGTTGAGCTGCGTGGCGATGTCAGCGGTGGTCGCCGTAGTCGGGTCAGTATCCGCGACCGCAGCGGCCGGTGTGACTGTCGCGTCAGCTCCGGTCGGTCCGGTGGGCCCTGTAGCGCCTGTCGCCCCCGTTGCCCCCGTAGCGCCCGTAGCACCTGTGGCGCCTGCAGGCCCTGCTTCTCCTGTCGCTCCTGTTGCACCGACAGGACCGGTACCGCCGGTCGGTCCGGTGGGTCCGGTAGCACCCGTTGGTCCGATAGCGCCCGTTGGCCCGACTGCACCGTCAGCGCCAGTCGGTCCGGTCGCCCCAATCGGTCCGGTATCACCGGTGGGTCCGGTCGGTCCGGTAGGGCCTGTTGCACCCGTCGGTCCCGTGGCACCGACTGCACCGTCAGCACCGGCAGGTCCGGCTGAACCGGTAGGGCCTGTTGCACCCGTTGGCCCCGTGGCACCCGTTGCGCCGACAGGTCCGGTGGGTCCGGTAATGCCATCAGCGCCTGTGGGCCCGATCGGCCCCGTAGCGCCGGTCGGCCCAATTGGCCCTGTAGCGCCGGTTGCGCCGGTGACTCCGGCAGGCCCCGTCGGTCCTGTGATTCCGTTAGCACCAGTCGGCCCGATTGGCCCTGTAGGTCCGGTGGGTCCCGTAGGTCCGGTCGGTCCCGTTACCCCGGCGATTCCTGTGGCACCTGTAGCACCAGTGGGTCCCACAGGCCCGATCGCACCCGTTGGTCCGGTCATTCCGGTAGCGCCAGTTGCTCCGATAGGTCCGGTTGCCCCGGTCACACCTGTAGATGCCCCTGCAGGTCCGGTTGCGCCAGTTGCCCCGGTCGGTCCCGCAGGCCCTGTAGCGCCGGTAGCGCCCGTTGGTCCGGTCATGCCTGGGACACCAGGCGCGCCCGGAAAGCCCATCGGTCCGGTCGGTCCAGTCGGCCCGGTCGTGCCGTTACAGCAGGTACAGCAGTTCGAAGGTCTTCCGCATTGCGGACAGGTGTTATAGTAAGCATTATTCATAACGCATACCTCCTTATAACTGTAGTCCGAGACTTTTTATTGTCTCATTCCAGTATATTCAGAAGAAGTCGGAATGTTCAGAGAGCGTAACGGCATGCTTCGGATACTATTTCCTGCGTGACTGCGTGCGGTATTTCAACTTCTTGGACATTCCATGTCATAGCACAACAAGTCTTGCCAAAACCACTATGTCGTACTATACTTAAAAATACGCAAATTATGTTTGAAGAACGGAACGTTACGGAACAGGTTTGCATCACGGAAAAGGAAAGGTGCTGAAATCATGTATTATACAAATATTCTGGATCTGATCGGCAATACGCCGCTGCTCAGCCTTGAGCAGACTACAGGACTGAACATCTTTGCGAAAGCGGAGTTTCTGAATCCCGGCGGGAGCATCAAGGACCGAATCGCTCTGCATATGATCGAAGAGGCGGAAAAGAGCGGTAAGCTTAAGCCCGGTATGACGATCATTGAACCGACATCCGGAAACACCGGTATCGGTTTGGCTCTGTGCGGCGTCCGCAAGGGATATAAGGTCATCATTGTCATGCCGGAAAATATGAGTGACGAGAGAAAAAAGATTATCCGGGCACTGGGAGCCGAGCTGGTGCTTACCGACCCAAAGCTCAGCATTGACGGGAGTGTGCAGAAGGCGACGGAGCTCGCCGCATCCTCCGGGGATTACTTTGTGCCTCAACAGTTCCAGAACCCCGCAAACCCGGAGACGCATTATCATACCACCGCGCGGGAGATCGCAGAGCAGCTCGGAAAGAAAATCGATATTTTCGTCTCAGGGATCGGGAGCGGCGGGACGCTTCAGGGCATCGCAAAATATCTGTTGGAGAAAAACCCTGACTGCAAGATCGTGGCAGTGGAGCCGAAGAATGTCAGCGCGCTTTTGGGGGATGAACCTGGTCTTCACCAGATTCAGGGAATCGGGGACGGATTTATCCCGGACATCCTGGACACCTCCATCATCACAGATATCGTAGAGGTCAGCGACGACGACGCGATCAACACAGCAAGGGAACTAGCCAAAGTTCAGGGACTTCTGGTGGGAACCTCCTCCGGGGCAAACGTCTGGGCGGCGAAACTCATGGCTGAAAAGTATGGCCGTGATAAGGTGATTGCCACAGTCCTGCCAGACAGGGCGGAGCGGTATTTCAGCACCGCGCTCATCTAAGGGGGTCAGACAAAGTTTCCCTTTATACAGAATTATGGGAAAACAGTGTGGATTTGCTCCCCATTGTCACCTCACGATGCATCCCTGCATACTCTCATAACAGAGAACGTCTGGGGAGGATTTGCCATGGCGACGGTGAGTCTTTGCATGATTACCAAAAATGAGGAAGCAGTTCTCGCGCGCTGTCTGGACAGCATCCGGGACGCAGTGGACGAGATCATCCTCGTGGACACCGGCAGCAGCGACGCGACGAAAGAGATCGCCGCACACTATACAGACAAAATCTATGATTTCGCGTGGATCGACGACTTTGCCGCCGCGCGGAATTTTTCTTTCTCCAAAGCGGGCATGGACTTCGTCATGTGGCTCGACGCAGACGATGTCTTCACCGAACAGGATCGGGCGGTTTTCCTTCGCCTGAAGGAATCTGCCTGGGAAAACGCGGACGTCGTCATGATGCGCTACAACACTGCGTTTGACGAGCAGGGAAATCCGGTTTTCTCCTACTACCGGGAACGCCTCGTCCGTCGGAGTGTTCCGCACATCTGGAAAGGCCGTGTACATGAGGCGATCGTCTGTTCAGGCCGGATCGTATACGCGGAAGGAGTAGCCGTGACGCACCGATCTGTCAAAAGTTTTTACAGCGACCGAAATCTACGCATCTACGAGAGGCAGATCAGGGAGGGCGAAGCGCTCACGCCACGCGACCGCTTTTACTACGGACGAGAGCTGTATTATCACAGGCATTATGCACGCGCGATCCAGGTGCTCAACGACTTTCTCAATGACGATCAGGGCTGGATAGAGAACAAGATCGAAGCCTGCAAGATTCTGGCGTACTGCAAGCTGGAAGTCGGCCGTCTCTCTGCCAGTTCAGAAGGTGATCCGAAAAACAATCGGCCTGAGCGCCTATCCGATTGTCCGAATACCAGTCTGCCTGTCAATTCATCGGATGATGCGAGCGGATGCGTAACTGACGTGCTCGCAGCCCTCACTCGGTCTTTTTTCTACGACCTGCCGCGCGCAGAGATCTGTTGTGAGATCGGGAATCTGCTGATGCAAGCGCAGAATTACCGGGCAGCGGTGTTCTGGTTTGAGTTGGCGCGTTCCCTCCCGCAGGATGACAAAAGCGGCGGCTTCATGTCCGCGGACAGTCACGGCTATCTGCCCTGCATTCAGCTGTGCGTCTGCTATTACCGGCTCGGCGACAGCAAAAAAGCGGAAGAGTACAACCGTCTGGCTGGGATGTACCGCCCTTCTTCCGCCGCCTATCTCTATAATTTGAATTTTTTTAAGCCCCAGATATAAAAGCAAGAAGGGGGATAGAAACAGACTGATCGTAAGGATTTTGTCATGTATCGGGGAATTGCATTTTCGCGCGCTTTTTCTTATAATGGTACAAGCTGATCGACGCAATGGAACGCGACGGAATCAGATGAAGACAAGACATTTGCGGGGAAAAGAGGAAAGCGTTATGTACAAAATTCTGATCGTGGAGGATGACGAGGCGATCGCGCAGGCGATGCGAAGGCAGATTGCCCTGTGGGGACTGGAGACGCGGTGCGCGCGCAATTTTCAGGATATCATGAGCGAATTCAGGGAGTTTGAACCGCATCTGGTGCTGCTCGATATCATGCTGCCGTTTTATGGGGGCTATCACTGGTGCGCCGAGATCCGAAAGATATCAAAGGTGCCGATCGTGTTTATCTCCTCAGCCTCAGACAACATGAATATCGTGATGGCGATGAATATGGGTGGTGATGATTTTATATCGAAACCCTTCGATTTGAATGTGCTGATGGCGAAGATACAGGCGATTCTGCGACGAACCTACGATTTTACGAGTCCGGCTGAAACGCTGGAACATGACGGCGCGGTGCTGAACCTGTCGGATGCGAGTCTGAGTTACCGGGGTGAACGCATTGAGCTCAGCAGAAATGAATACCGGATTATGCAGATGCTGTTGGAGAATAAAGGGCAGGTGGTGAGTCGCGATACATTGATGCAGCGGCTTTGGGAAACGGACAGTTTCGTGGACGAGAACACTTTGACCGTCAACGTCACGCGTCTGCGCAAAAAGCTCGCGGATGTGGGACTGGAGGAGTTTATCGCAACGCGAAAAGGACTTGGGTATGTGATAGGGTAATAATAGAAGAAAGCAGAGGGCTATTCATGTTACGTGCGTATTTGGAAATACACAGAAAGGGAATCGCAGTGGCGGTGGTTTTCGTCGCGATCGCGGCCGTGATCTTTGCCCTGTATCAGCTGCCTGTTTCCGCCGTCGCTTATGTGGCGACGCTGTGGTTTTTTTTCGGGGCGATTGTTCTGGGACTAGACTACGGACAGTTCTGTATAAGACATCGGGATCTGAGACGGCGGCTCGATATTTTGGACGCAGCTTTGGACGAGACGGGCGAAAGAGCGGGCGAAGGGAGAAACGCAAAGACAGAAAAGGAGCCAAATGTAGGAGGAACGCAAGGAGCTGCCTCGGAACGCAGGGAACGGCGGGACGGTCTGGCGTTCGACCCGGACGTCGCTCTGGAACATTTGCCGGCGCCTTCCGGCCTTCTGGAAGAGGACTATCAGGAGCTTCTGAACCTGCTGTGTCGGGGGCAAAGAGAGCTTCGGGGCAAGATGGAGCAACGCTACCGGGAGATGATCGACTATTACACGGTCTGGGCGCACCAGATCAAGACGCCGATCGCGGCGATGCGCCTGATGCTGCAGGAGGATTCGTCACTGCGACAGGCTTCAAGGCGCAGGGACAGTGCAGAGAATATACATTTATCTCCTGATTCAGCTTGCGGGGAGGCAGACAGAACAGATGTCGGACTGGGACGGGAAAGTGGAGAAGAGCAACATGTATTTAGTGATTCAAACTGTAGGAAAGCAAACAGAGCAGACGCAGAAGAGGAGCAGGGAAAGACAGAGGCAAATATGCGTGCGCTCCGGGAGGAGCTGCGGCGGATCGAGCAGTACGTGGAGATGGTGCTGTGCTACCTGCGGCTGGACTCAAATTCGACCGATTATGTGATCCGCGAATACGAGCTGGATGAGATCGTGAAGCAGGCGGTACGGCGGCATGCGTCGACCTTTATCCAGAAGAAACTTCATCTGGAGTACGAGCCGCTTGATGCGCGTGTCGTGACGGACGAGAAGTGGCTGCTGTTTGTGATCGAGCAGCTGCTCTCAAATGCGTTGAAGTACACGAATGAGGGTGGCATTGCGATCACGTTGGAACCGCCGAAGACACTTTGCATCCGGGATACCGGGATCGGGATCGTGCCAGAAGATCTGCCACGCGTTTTTGAGAAAGGCTACACCGGAGACAACGGGCGAAGCGACAAGAAAGCGAGCGGGATCGGGATGTATCTGTGCAGCAGGATCTGTGCGAATCTCGGGCATGGGATCGGCATAACTTCGACGCCGGGGCAGGGTACCGAAGTGCGGATTGATTTGAAGAACGCGGAGCTCGAGGTCGAGTGATAAACAGGCCACTTAAGATTGGGAACAGTCGGGCGTGTGAAAACAGATCACGGGTAAAAGACGGATCATGTTGTACAACCTTACAATTATGTAAGGAAAATGAAAGTTAATTCGATGGCGGACAGGATTTTCCGCTGATAGAATATGCCTGTATCGGAAGCATAAAGCCGAGTGGATGGAGACAGGATGCGGTTTACCTGCGTTATCCGGTTTTGATGTTTCTGGCAAGTATTTTAGGGAGGCATAGCGATGGAAATTCTTGCTGTCAACAATCTGAAAAAAATATACACGACGCGCTTCGGCGGGAACCAGGTGCAGGCGCTTGCGAACGTGTCGTTCAAGGTCGAGGAGGGCGAGTACGTGGCGATCATGGGTGAGTCCGGCTCGGGCAAGACGACGCTTCTGAATATCCTCGCGGCGCTCGATACACCGACCGCGGGGCAGGTGCTTTTGGACGGGCGCGATCTGGCGCATATCCGGGAGGCTGAGAAGGCGCAGTTTCGCCGCGACAATCTGGGCTTCGTGTTTCAGGAATTCAACCTGCTCGACACCTTTTCGATTCAGGACAATATTTTCCTGCCGCTCGTGCTCGCGGGTATGCACTACCGGGAGATGGAGGAGCGGCTTACGCCGATCGCAAAGAAACTGGGCATCTCCGATCTTTTGAAAAAATACCCGTATGAGATATCAGGCGGGCAGAAGCAGCGCGTCGCCGTGGCGCGGGCGCTGATCACGCATCCGAGGCTGATCCTCGCGGACGAACCGACCGGGGCGCTGGACTCTCGCGCGACTGATGAACTGCTTCGGCTCTTTGCCTCGATCAACAAGGAGGGGCAGACGATTCTGATGGTGACGCACTCGGTCAAGGCCGCGAGCCATGCGGGGCGGGTGCTTTTCATTAAGGACGGAGAGGTATTCCACCAGATCTACCGCGGCGTGAGCACGGACGAGCAGCTCTATCAGAAGATCTCCGACACGCTGACGATACTGGCGACGGGAGGTGATCGAAGATGAGCATATCATCGTACAGACCGGAGCTCGGAGCCAGTGGCGGACAACGTGTCAGTAAGTTCGAACAAAAAAACATCGATTGCGAAACAGGCAGCAATGCAGCAGAGCTTCGCGGAAACGGCAATTCCGGCAGGGTGGACGGCGGCTTCAGCGGATCTCGCGCCAGACGGTCGGGACGCCGCGGCAGCTTATACCTGCGGCTGGCCCTCAGCGGCATCGCGAAGAACGGCCGCACCTACCTGCCGTATCTGCTTACCTGCGCAGGCATGGTGATGATGTATTATCTGTTTCTGTTCCTCTCACGCGACCCATATGTGGCGGGCATGCGTGGGGGCGACACACTCCAGTCGATGCTGCAGCTCGGCTCCGGCGTCTTTCTGGTCTTTATCGTGATCTTTCTGTTTTACACGAACTCGTTTCTGGTGCGGAACCGACAGCGGGAGTTCGGTCTCTACAACATTCTCGGCATGGGGAAGCGCCATCTGGCGCGTGTGCTTGTCTGGGAGAGCGCGCTGGTATCGCTTATCTCGCTCGCGGCGGGGCTGTTCTGTGGCATTTTGTTCTCGAAACTCGGGGAACTGTGGATCGTGCGCGTGATTCAGGGCGATGCGTCGATGGATTTCAGCGTCGATGCGGGCGCGGTGTTCACGACCTGCGCGCTGTTTCTGGCAGTCTTTACGCTGATCCTGCTGAAAGCGCTGTTCACGCTCGGGCGGTCGAAGCCGGTGGAGCTGCTGCACAGCTCGGCGGTGGGAGAGAAGCCGCCGAAGGGCAACTGGTTGCTGGCGATCATCGGTTTCGCGATGCTGGGTGCGGCTTACTACATTGCCGTCTCGATCGAGGATCCGATCAGCGCGCTCGTCGTTTTTTTCGCGGCGGTGGCGATGGTGATCGTCTCGACCTATCTGCTGTTCATTTCCGGCTCCGTCAAGCTATGCCGTGTGCTGCAGCGCAGGAAACGCTATTATTACAAGGCGAATCATTTCGTGTCGGTTTCCTCGATGATGTACCGCATGAAACGCAACGGGGCCGGGCTGGCGTCGATCTGTGTGCTCTCCACAATGGTGCTCGTCATGGTGTCCGCCGTGACCTGCCTGTATGTCGGGGAGGAGGACAGCCTCATAACGCGTTATCCGAGGCAGATCGAGCTGCGCTCGGACGGTTATGAGGGGACGGAGCATGTCGCCGCGCTTGCGGAGGAGACGGCGAAAGAATTCGGCGTGACACAGGAAAATGTGCTTGCCTACCGCTATGTGGGCGTCGATTCGTTTATGCAGAACGATGAGGCGATCCTGAATTACGCGAATCTGGAGGGGACGAACCCGATCGCGGATATGGCGAAGGTCATGGGTCTGTATTTTGTCCCGATTGAGGATTACAATCGTGTCATGGGCGCGCAGGAGACGCTCGCGGACGACGAGGTGCTTTTATACATGGTGAAAGGTGAGTTCCCTTACGATACGTTTAAGATACGCGAGTGCGGGAACTGGAAGGTGAAAGGCCAGGTGGAGCATTTCACCCACAATGGAGACGGTTATTCGCTGCTGGCAAAGTGCATGTTCGTGTTTGTGCCGGATATTCGCGTGTGCAATGAGATCGGGGATATCGCAAGGCAGATTGCGCTGGAGCAGTTCGGGCGGGAACTGGATACGAGATATTTCTATTACGGCTTTGATACCGACGCGGATGAGAAGGCGCAGAAGGAGCTGTGGGAAAAGCTCTGGGATCGCAGGTATGAGGCGGAGAATGCGGAAGAGATTCCGCATACGACCGTCACTTACCGCGAAGGGGAGCGCGCCATGTTTTACGGATTGAACGGCGGTCTGTTCGTGCTGGGCGTGCTGCTTGGCAGTGTGTTCCTGCTGGCGACGGTGCTGATCATGTACTACAAGCAGATCACCGAAGGTTACGAGGACGCCGCGCGTTTCGGCATCATGCGCAAGGTCGGCATGACGAAGCGGGAGATCCGTGGCAGTATCCGCTCGCAGATGTTCACGGTGTTCCTCACGCCGCTTTTACTCTCCTGCGTTCACACGATGTTCGCGTTCCCGATCGTGCAGAAGATCCTGATGCTGCTCGGACTGCTCGACGGGAAGCTGCTGCTTTGCGTGATGCTGGCATGTTTCCTGGTGTTCGCAGTCTTCTATGGTCTGGTATATCTTGCCACATCCAGAGCGTATTACAGGATCGTGAGCGGAACAGCCTGAAAAGACCGCGTATTTCCGGCAAAAGCGAAACGATGGGCCGCCAGGTTTCGGAGTGGAACATGTAACAGAACGCGCAGCGAAAACACTTGACAAAAAGCGACGCATTTTTTACAGTATACTGTAATATAACTTATCAGCAGGAAAGACTGCTTGCAGGCTTTCACCTGATAAGTTAGCGACAGAATGGACAGATTCTGGAGCATAATATAACTTATCAGCAGGAAAGACTGCTTGCAGGCTTTCACCTGATAAGTTAGCGACAGAACCGACAGATTCTGGAGCATAATATATCTTTTGTAGGAAATATGTAAAGGGCGTTACTTATGCATTACCATTATTATGAGCTGGGCTGGCTGTTCTTTATCTATTCGCTCGCTGGCTGGTGTATCGGGACGGTCGTCTCGGCCATAAGGCAAAAGCGGCTTGTCAATTTCGGCGTGCTGAATCTGCCGCTGTGCCCGATCTACGGGTTTTCGGCGATCGCGTACAGCGTGTTCTTAAGCGAACTTAAAGGTAAGCCGGTATTTCTGATCCTGGGCGCGATCGTGATCAGCGCCTGCCTGATGGTCCTGACCGGACTGATCCTGACGCGCATTTTCCACCGGGAATGGTGGGGCTATGAGAGGTTCCGAATCGGATTTCACGGATTTATCTCGGCGCCGTTGCTGCTTTATTTCGGAGCAGCGGCGCTTTTTGTGCTGTGGGTCGGTAATCCGCTGATACTGCGGCTGATACGTTTTATACCAAAAGGGCTCGGAAAGATCGCTTTGTATGTCCTGTTTGGCTTTTTGCTTATTGATCTTTTGTGGGCGCTGGCTGTCGTGCTGAAATGGCGAAGCTACATCAACCGCATGTCCGGCGTCACCGGCAACATGCATAAAGTGTCTGCGTCGTTCGGAAATGTGATCACGCGGCCGGTGCTGCGAAGGCTGGAGCGTTCCTATCCGAACATCGAGACGGAGAAGATCCTGCAGGCGAAGGCGGAGGAGAAACCGAAGAAGGAGAGCAGATTTGCCGAGGGCTGCGGCTTCTACAAGCAGGCCTGGCTGTTTCTGATCGGATCGTTTTTCGGCGATATCGTGGAGACGGTGTTTTGCAGATTTTCACTGGGATCCTGGATGAGCCGCAGCAGCGTGGTCTACGGACCATTTAGCATTGTCTGGGGCATCGCGTGTTCGCTTTTGACCGCGTTTTTGTACCGCTATCGGGATCGCAACGACCGCTTTATCTTCGTGTACGGGACGATCGTGGGCGGCACTTATGAATATGTGTGCAGCGTGTTCACGGAGTATGTGTTCGGGACAGTGTTCTGGAATTACAGTAAGATCCCGTTCAATCTGGGCGGCAGGATCAATCTGCTGTACTGCTTTTTCTGGGGGATCGTCGCGGTGTTCTGGGTGAAAGGGGCATATCCCTTCCTGTCGCACTGGATCGAGAAGATTCCGAAGAAGATCGGCCCGGCGCTGACCTGGGTGCTGATCGTTCTGATGGCGGGGGATATCCTGATCTCGGCGATGGCGCTCGGGCGCTATTCACAGAGGCAGCACGGAATCGAGGCGCCGAATGTGGTCGCGGAGTTTATCGACGAACATTTCCCGGACGAGCGGATGGCAAAGATCTATCCGAAGGCGAGGATCGTGCGGTGAGCGGATAGAGAAAATCTATCTGAAATCGAAGATCGTGAAATGAATGGATGGAGAAGGTCAATCCGCAAGCGAAAAATGTGGGATGAATGTATGTGGATGTGTGAAGAAAGAAGGCAGGAGTTGGATGCAGGCGGCAGACAGAGTAGACGGGAAAGTGACAGACGTATGGGAGACGGACAAACTGTCGGAGACAGAGCAGGGTATTGACGTAGAGAAAACGGACATGCATTTGTCGGCGAGTCAGGAAACTGCCTCGTCCGGACGAAAGGGCGCGCGCGAGCGCGACATGAACGCGGACCTGATCCGCTGTGTCGCTGTGTTCAGCGTGCTTTCGGTCCATTTTCTTCTTAACAGCGGTTTTTACTACGAGCCGACGAATCGACCGGATATTTTCTGGCTCTGCGTGTACCGTTCGTTTTTTATGACTTGCGTACCAATGTTCATGATATTGACCGGGTATCTGATGCTGAACAAGACACTGAGCCGCAGATATTACAAGGGACTTTGGAAGACGATCGAAATCTATCTGCTGGCGAGCATCGCCTGTCTGCTGTTTAAGAAGTTTGCGCTGAATTATGAGGTGACGCTTAAGACGGCGATCCTGGACATTCTGGATTTCGACGCGGCAAATTACGCCTGGTATATCGAGATGTATATCGGGCTGTTCCTTATGATCCCGTTTCTGAATCTGGCTTATCACGGGCTGAAAAGTCAGAGAGAAAAGCGAGTGCTTGTGTTCACGATGGCCGCGCTCACCCTGCTACCAAAGCTGCTGAATATCTTTGATCTCCGAACGCCGGGGTGGTGGGCGTCTCCGTCTGTTTCCACAAAGTATGATCCGATCGTTCCGGGATTCTTCACGGGAATGTATCCGATCACCTATTATTTTATCGGGGCGTATCTGAGAGAATACGGGCTGAAGCTGAAGAAGTGGCTGAACCTTGTCCTGCTGATCGCAGTAGTGGTCTTATTCGGCTGGTACAATTATTATCGGAGTGACGGGGGCAATTTCGTCTGGGGCAACAACAGCACCTGGGGCGGGGAGAATTTGATCACGGCTGTGCTTTTGTTCACGCTGCTTTTGCATCTGAATGTGAAGCGCTGGCCGACGATGGTGAAGGAGATTCTGACCTATATCTCCGGCATTTCACTGGGACTTTACCTGATCTCCTGGATTTTTGACCGCATCGTGTACGACGGCGTTCTGGTGCCGAATGTGCCGGTGGTCGCTGAGCGCTGGAAGTTCTGGCCGCTGGTGGTGCCCTCGGTCTTTCTGATGTCCGCGGCTGCCTCGTCGCTGCTGTATCTGATCCGATATGGACTGCGTCTGGTTGCCGGGAAGATAAGCGGGGCGGTGGCGTTCGGACGCCAGGGCAAAAAATAGCTTGATCCGTCCTGTGGGAATACAAAAGAGCTCGGACAAAGCGTTATGGATCAAAATTAGAGATAGGTTTAATCCTGTTGATTTCAGGAAATGTAGAAAAGCCGGGAAAGAGAATCGGAAAGGCGCAGAGTATTCGAATCATATTGTCTGAAAGAAGGCAGGGGAGCAGTCTGACATGGGAGAATACCAAAAGGTCCGGCACGAGTTTGAGCCGGTGTATGATGAGAACAGCAAGGTGTTGATCCTGGGGAGTTTCCCGTCGGTTAAGTCGCGGGAGCAACAGTTCTATTACGGACATCCGCAGAATCGCTTCTGGAAGGTGATCGCCGGACTCACTGGATGGCAGGAGCCAGGGTCGATTGAGGAGAAAAAGAGGATGCTTTTGGAGAATCGGATTGCGGTCTGGGATGTGATCGCGGAGTGCGAGATCGTCGGCTCCAGCGACAGCAGCATCCGCAATGTGGTTCCGGCGGATCTGGAGCGAATCCTTTCCTGTGCGGATATCCGGCAGATCTACGCGAACGGCGGCACGGCGAAGCGGCTGTTTGAGCGCTTCCAGAGGAAGAGCTGCGGTCGGGAGATCGTCGGCCTGCCCTCCACAAGTCCAGCGAACGCGGCGTACTCGCTGGAGCGTTTGCTGGAGGAGTGGAAGGGCGTGGCGGAGGTGTTGAGAGAATTGTAGGGTTTGTAAGTTCAAGATTACGATAATAAAACTTCCGAGGAGATGCTATTCAGAATCTTTTCGGAAGTTTTTTGCGGAATTAATGATATGATTTGAGTGTGTTTGTGTGATCGAAGCATCATGTATTCAGAATCTGTTCGGAATGAATCAGTTCCCGAGCGTATTTCTGGCATATTCCTGTATTTGATGGTACATCTCCGGGAAACCGATCTGATTCTTCCGGGCGAGTTCGCTCACACTGTCGTTTTCCGGGTAACAGAAGGTCTCGCCGTTGTGCGTGCAGCATTTGACGTCGGCGACGCCCCAGGGAGTTTCGACCGAAACGACCTGCCGGGGGAGCTTCGTGCGCTGCATTTCCTGCACACGGATGCCGATGGTCGTCGTGTTTTTGAATATGATGGACTCCAGATCCGCCCTCCGATCTGCGTGGCAGAGCGCCCGCAGCAGATAGGCCGGGCGGTTTTTTTTCATGTAGATCGGGACGTAGAAAACGTCGAGCGCGCCGTGTTCCAGAAGCTCCTGCATCGTGAAGGACAACGCCTCGCCGGTGCAATCGTCGATGTTCGATTCGAGACTGAGGATCGTGTCGGCGGAATCGTCGTCGCCGTGAAACACCTGGGCTGACGGGTTATCAAAATCATCTGATTGGTTCCGGGAAACAGGTGGCAGTCTGTCAAGTTGGCTGTCATTGCTGGAATTGGCATAATACCCCTGAGAGGAGAACGACCCATCATTGGTTTGGCCATTGCTAAGAGATAATATTTCAACATTTTCTGTCTGATATTGTGGTTCCAGCAGCATCGCGCGCAGCACCCCGGTCGTGGCGTAATCGCGCTTCCCCGCGCCGAGACCGATCTTTCGGATGCGAAATTCGGCGGGAAGGCAAGCGGCAACGAAAGATTGATCGGAATGATGAGGTTTAGTCTGCACGACATCGGTTTGCGGCATACCGGATGACCATGTGTCGGGCGACGTCAATGCGGCCGCGATCGCGGCGCCGGTCGGCGTCACAAGCTCTCCTTCGACATCCGTGAGTTTCAATGTAAGATCGTTCTGCGCGACGATAGCCGTTACAGCCGGAACGGGTACAGGAATAATCCCGTGCTGACAGCGGATCTGTCCGCTGCCGTCCGTGAGCGGGGATACGACGACACGCGCCGGATGCAGGTTGTCCAGACAGACAGCCGCCGCGACGATATCGACAATCGAATCGACCGCCCCAACCTCGTGAAAATGAATTTCTTCAACAGACTTTCCGTGAACAGACGCTTCGGCCTCCGCGAGAATGCGGAAAATGCGCAGCGCAAGCTCACGGGCCGAGTCGCTCAGCTTTCCGGCGTTGATGATCTCTGTAATGTCCTGCAGATTGCGGGATTCGTGTGCGTGGTGGTGCGACTCCGGGGACGCATCGGAAGCATGCGCGTGGCCGTGCAGATACTCCATGTCGTGGTCGTGGTTGTCGTGCTCGAGGATCACATTGAAATCACAGGCGCGCAGCCCGGATTTGTATACGTCCTTTATCTCAATCGAATAACCGGTAAGCGGCAGGCTTGCGAGCGCGGCTGTAAGCACCTGCCGATCGGCCCCTAGATCGACCAGGGCGGCAACGGTCATATCCCCGCTGATGCCCGAATTGCATTCCAGATATAAAATTGGCTGATCCATTATAAAATCCCCACCCATCGATCCGCTTTCGCGGTGAAATTTTTAAACACGATTTTTGTAATTTGATGATTAAAAATTAATTGCCGTATATTGGTTAATACTAGCACAGATTGTATGGTTTCCGCAAGCATTGTCGGAAAAATCTACGGGATAATTGCTTGGGAAATCTATGAAAAGTCATGAAAGGAGCGCCGTGAACCGAAAAAACTGTGAAAGAAAACATTATACATAATTTACAAAATGCGCTATAATTGGTTTGTATAGCTGATTATTTCAAAGGGAATGATAAACAATACGGCGGAATGCAGGAGCAGATGACTTGGCTGGAAGAAGTCCTCGTATTTAACAAGGCATCCTGCAAAACGTGAATTTATACTACAGAGAAGGAGATGACGGAAATGCTGATCATTAAGACACAGGAGCAGTTCAAGCAAGATGTTTTGAACGCGGATAAACCGGTTATGGTAGATTTTTATGCGGAGTGGTGCGGTCCGTGCAAAGCGATGGCGCCTTTGATGGAGGAGCTGGACGTCGCGCAGGATCGGTATTATGTGGGAAAGGTGAATGTGGACGAATTGCCGGATCTGGCGCGGCAGTACAAGGTCGCCTCGGTGCCGACGGTGCTCGCGTTTAAGGACGGAGACTGCGTCAACCGGAGCGTCGGTCTTTCGAATCGTGAGGAGCTGGAAGGATTGTTTTAAACAAACGGTTATGGGCGGCGGATGTAAAATTCCGTCGCTCAATTTATAAGACATGGAGTTTGGTTTGCAAAATTGCAAAAGTCTGTCGTTCGATTTACGAGATTATATTGTCTGATATATAAATATCAGCAATCTGATTTATAAAATTGTGTTGCCTTGTCAGGAAAGCTATCTTATAATGTTTTTCATAGATACGATGGAATGATGTGCGCTTGAAGGTGCAATGAATGGGTGCAACAAATGGCATCGGAAAATCTTCGGAATTGATTTGGCGGATGAATTTGGAGGTCATTCGCGGCTGATTGGAAAGAGAAAATTGAAAATCAGAAATCGCTCGGGATGCGACGGGCGGGAATGGAGAGGACAATGAAGAGAGAGACCGTTATCGTTTTAGATTTCGGGGGACAGTACAATCAGTTGGTGGCCCGCAGGGTGCGGGAATGCAACGTGTACTGTGAGATTTATTCTTATCGGACGGAGCTTGAGAAGATCAAGGCGATGAACCCCAAGGGGATCATTTTGACGGGCGGGCCGAACAGCTGCTATGAGCCTGGCGCGCCGACTTACACGAAAGAACTGTTCGAGCTTGGCATTCCGATACTCGGGCTGTGCTACGGCGCGCAGATGATGCAGCTTGTGCTCGGAGGCGAGGTGAAACACGCTCCGGTGCGCGAGTACGGGAAGATCGAGGTGACGGTCGACCGTTCCTGCAAACTGTTTGAGAACGTATCGGAGAAGACGATCTGCTGGATGAGCCACAATGATTACATTGCAAAGATCGCGCCGGGATTCCGCGTCACCGCACATACGGCGGACTGCCCGGTGGCCGCGGCGGAGAATGAGCAGCAGAAGCTCTATGCGATCCAGTTCCACCCGGAGGTGTTACATACGCAGGAAGGCACAAAGATGTTGGAAAACTTTGTGCTGCGTGTCTGCGGCTGCGCCGGAGACTGGCGCATGGATTCGTTTGTGGAGGAATCCATCAAAGCAATCCGCGCGAAGGTAGGAGACGGTAAAGTGCTCTGCGCGCTCTCTGGCGGCGTGGATTCTTCTGTGGCGGCGGTTCTGCTCGCGAAAGCGGTCGGCGAACAGCTGACCTGTGTGTTCGTGGATCACGGGTTGCTGCGGAAAAACGAGGGGGACGAGGTGGAAGCAGTGTTCGGCCCGGACGGTCCTTACCGCCTGAATTTTATCCGCGTGAACGCACAGGAGCGTTTTTACAAAAAACTGGCCGGTGTGTCCGAGCCGGAAAAGAAGCGCAAGATCATCGGCGAGGAGTTTATCCGCGTCTTCGAGGAAGAGGCAAAGAAGATCGGCGCGGTCGATTTCTTGGTGCAGGGAACCATCTACCCGGATGTGGTGGAGAGTGGACTTGGCGGCGAGTCAGCCGTCATCAAGTCGCACCACAACGTGGGCGGCCTGCCGGACTATGTGGACTTCAAGGAGATCATTGAGCCCCTGCGGGATTTGTTCAAGGACGAGGTGCGAAAAGCCGGACTGGAGCTCGGTATTCCGGAATATCTGGTCTATCGGCAACCGTTCCCCGGCCCCGGACTCGGAATTCGTATCATCGGTGAGGTGACGGCGGAGAAGGTGCGGATCGTGCAGGATGCGGACGCAATCTACCGTGAGGAGATTGCTAACGCGGGACTTGACAGGAGTATCGGGCAATATTTCGCGGCGCTCACCAATATGCAGAGCGTCGGCGTGATGGGCGACGAGCGCACCTACGACTACGCGGTGGCGCTCCGCGCAGTGAACACAATCGACTTCATGACGGCTGAGGCGGCAGAGATTCCGTTTGAGGTGCTACAGAGGGTAATGAGCCGGATCATCAACGAGGTGAAGGGCGTGAACCGCGTGCTTTATGATTTGACGAGTAAGCCGCCGGGAACGATTGAGCTTGAGTAACGGACGAAACGCCGGAAATGCTGATAAAATGGGCATTTCCGGCGCTGCTTTATGGCGTTTGGCTCTAAATTGGCTCTAATTGTTGTTGCCAGCGCTATTCTCCGAGTAATAACGGAAGGCTTTTACGATGTAGTCAGAGGCTCCCTTTCCATATTTGCCATCAGTGATGTTTTTGATGTAATCGCCGGAATATATGTCCATAAGGACATTGATCCAAGGCTTATCTAAGTCTGCGCCGTCACTGTGTTTCTGTGAAAACTGCAATATTTCGTGCACGATGGCTTGTACTTTAGGAGAAGAAACATCTTCCGACAAATCGGCGGTCAGTCTGCCATACAGTAGATCAGACTGTTTTCCAATCTCTTTTACCTCTTCCGTTAATTGTGTTTCCATAAATTCGGAGAAATGCTCTAAATTCTGCTTCATGGCTTCCGTGAACTTCTCAATACTTCCGAATTGCTGAATGGCAAGCTTCGCTATATTTGCTTCATTATCTTTGATCTTTTGAATAGACATATCAAAGTTTTCAACACTTCCAAAGTATTTGATCACATCATGGGTGCTGTTATTTTTGAAATCCTCCAATGCAGTAATGTAGTCAGACAGGTCAAATTCTTTAAAACTCATACATTGCTCTCCTTTCTCTAAGCGGTTAAGAAGCTGTATAAGTCTGTCTGTCCGATTGCGTGATTGTGTCAATAGTTTTTCGCAAAATTAAATTCAGCCGTTTGGCAGCCGGCATTAGCCTGTAAGGGAGTCGGACAGTATTCCGTCTTCCGGTTTGGCAAGATGATCCATGTTCATGTATTTCCGGGTGCCCCATTGGGTCCCGGCTACATGCCTCAGCCGTGCGCAGACCAGCATCAGTGCGCTCTGCCCGTCCGGGAATGCGCCAATGGCTCTGGTCCGCCGTTTGATCTCCCGGTTCACACGTTCGATCGTATTGTTCGTCCGGATCCGTGTCCAGTGCTGTGTCGGAAAGTCCATGTAAGTGAGCGTTTCCTCTATGCCGTCTTCCACTTTCTGGGCCGCTCTGGACAGCTTCATCTCCCGCAGCTTCCTGATGATCTGGGGGGCTTTCTCCCTGGCAGCTTCCTTGTTCTCCTGTGCGTGTACCGCTTTCAGCATCATCGCGACCGTTTTCACTTTATTCCTTGGTGTCACGGAAAAGATGTTCCGGTAAAAATGAACCGTACATCTCTGGTACCGGGCATCCGGAAAGATCTCCGCCACTGTTTCCAGCATGCCCAGATTCTTATCCCCGATGACAAGCCGGACGCCTGTAAGCCCCCGCTCTTTCAGCCAGCCAAAGAAGGAACGCCAGCTTTCCCGGTCTTCTTTCATGCCTTCTGCCGCACCGATGATCTCGCGGAACCCATCGCTGCTGACACCGATCGCAACAAGGACGGATACATTCTGGATCTCGCCGCCCCAGCTGCGTTTCAGGTAGACCCCGTCCACATAGACATATGGATAGTCCCCGGCGAGCGGACGTGTACGCCAGATCTCGATATGTTCATAGGCTTTCTTGTTGAGGTTGCTGATCGTGCCGGGCGAGACCCTGGTTCCCCACAGGGCTTCCGTGATGTCCTCTACGCGGCGGACAGAGACACCGGCAAGGTACATTTCGATCAGTGCCTCTTCCACGGAGGATTCCCTGCGGCGGTAGCGTTCGATGATGGCCGTCTCAAAGGGAACGCCTTTGAGCTTTGGGACTTTCAGCTCCACTTCGCCTGCCGTGGTCTGGAAGTTTCGCTTATAATGGCCGGAGCGGTAGCCCTGGCGGGTATCGGAACGTTCATATCTCTGGGCGTTGACCAGTTCATCGGCTTCCTTGTCAAGCAGGGCGTTAAGGGTTTCTTCCACGCTGCTGCGGACAAGATCCTTCAAATCATGCTTTATTAAATCCTCATTCAGTTGTATAATGTTATCAGACATGGTTTTTGCCTCCTTTAGTAAAATTTTGTGTGGTAACTTAATTCTACCAAACGGCATAGACCATGTCTATTTTTTATGAAGTTAAATTTGCGAAATTAATTATACGTCATCGATTGCGTTTCAGCAGAAGCAACTCTTTTTGCCTCTTAAAAGCCTTAATTCTGTCAAAGTCTGGCTTTTGCAGGATTTCTTTGATTTCTTTCAGCTTAAATCCCAATTCCTTAAAAAACAGGATTTGTTGTAGCTTTTGTAAGGCTTCATCATCATATAGGCGATAGCCGGATTCGGTCAATTCGCTTGGCTTTAACAATCCGATCTCGTCATAGTATTGTAATGTTCGTGTGCTTACGCCTGTTAATTCTGCAACCTGGCTTATGGTTCGCATTCTTATCAGCTCCTTAAATTTTTGAAGAAGCAAGACAGAGATTGCCGGCTTATATCTATTCTGCTCCTATGAGAAAAGAATACAGTATCACGTTACGTGGAAGTCAATACTTTTTACAGGAAAATTTTTTTATTCATTTTCGGGATAGATTTTTACAGATATACCTCTAACCCCTTTTTTGACAATCTTACTGTCATCAAGAATACTTTGTTTAACAGCGTCCAAGTCCTTTGAGAGCGCTTCAATGGCACGTTGGTGTTCTTCCTCTGATGAGAAGCGTTCCGTATCATTCAACAGGTTCTCCTGCAATTCTCTTGCTTTCATATAAACGCCCAACTTGTGATTGAGCAGTGAGTTCTGAAAGGATATTTTGATTGTGGAAGGAATAAAACTTCCGTCCTTGTCCTTTTCTGCTTCAAAGTCCATATCTAACTGTTCGTCCATTTTTAATATCAAGGACAATACATCTGATACCGTTTCTATATCAAAATCCATAAAAACATTGATACTGATACCCAAAGCATTTGCAATTTTCATCAGTTGGTCGGGTTTGGGGTTGCGGATGCCATACTCATATTTTTTGATTGTGGCAGAATTGATACCGGAAAGCTGACCGAGTGTTTCCTGTGATATACTACGCAAATTCCTAAAGTGTTTGATCTTTTCCCCAGTGGTCATGTCGATACCTCCAATTCTTTGATTTCCGTTGGTACTTAATTCAATTATATCACGTTAGGACACATTTGTGTATAAAAATTTAAAATAAATACTTGACAAACACAAATGTGTACCGTACAATACAATCACAAGGTCACAAAAGTGTACCAAAAGTTTAATAAGAAAGGACAAGAAAATATGGAGAATGTGAAGAAAATGTATGTAACGGCAGAGGAAGCGGCTGAAATGCTTGGTGTATCAACGGGTTATGCCTACAAGATTATCCGGGGGTTGAATGAGGAACTGAAAGCAAAGGGCTATCGGACAATCTGCGGCAAAGTTCCAACAAAATACTTTGAAGAAAAATTTTATGGTATGACTGTAGCCATGTAGGAAAGGGGAGGTTTTATGTCAGCGACAAGGGACGGAAAGATGTGGCGCTGCCAGTTCTATTATAAGGACTGGCAGGGTGTATGCCACAAGAAGAACAAGAGGGGATTTAAGACAAAAGCGGAAGCGGAACAGTGGGAGCGTGACTTCCTGCAACAGCAGCAGAGAAATTTAGACATCAATTTTGAAAACTTCGTACAGATCTATTATGAGGATATGGAACACCGTCTGCGTGAAAATACCATGCGGACAAAGAAATTCATTATTGATCTGAAAATCATTCCTTACTTTAAGAAAAAGAAGATGAATGAGATTAAGGCTTCCGATATTCGGGCGTGGCAAAATGCGCTAATGAAAAAGGGATATTCGGAAACATATCTGAAAACCGTTAATAATCAGTTGTCGGCAATCTTCAATTATGCGGTTCGGTACTATGATTTGAAAGACAATCCTTGCAGAAAAGCCGGGAGCATTGGCAAGAGCCATGCAGGAGAGAAAGAGTTTTGGACAAAGCAAGAGTTTAAGCAGTTTCTTGTGACAGTGGAGGATAAGCCGGAAACAAAAATGGCGTTTCTACTCCTTTACTGGACAGGCATGAGGATTGGAGAATTACTTGCCCTCACTTACAATGACATTGACTTGGAGAAGCGCACCATCTCGGTAAACAAATCTTATCAGCGAATAGAGGGCAGGGATATTATCACACCGCCCAAAACGCCAAAGAGCAAGCGTATCATAACGATACCACCGTTTCTGACAGAGGAATTAAAAGAGTATACCTCGCATCTATACGGAATTATGGCAGATGAAAGAATGTTCCGTTTTACAAAATCCTATATGGAGCATGAGATTATCAGAGGCATCAAGGCTTCGGGAGTGAAAAGAATACGTTTGCATGATATTCGTCATTCCCACGCTTCGTTACTTGTGGAAATGGGTTTTACACCTTTAGCGATTGCGGAACGGTTGGGGCATGAGAAAATTGAAACGACATTAAATACTTATTCACATTTATATCCCAATAAGCAGGGAGAACTTGCGGATAAATTGGAGATTGAGAACAGCAGGGAGGAAGAAGAATGAGCGGAGTGCATAAATACCCGACAATCAGCTTTCGTATTTCCCCCAGAGAGAGGGAAGAAATCGAAGCAAAGATTTTTGCAAGCGGACTTTCTAAAAAAGATTATTTTGTCCGTTCCTGCATTTATAACCGGGTGTGCGTGGTTGGTAAAAAAGAACTGGTCTATCAGTTGGTAGAGGAATTAAAGATAATGCAGACCAATATCCGGGAAGTGACGGAACAGTTTGAAAAAACAGAGGTAGATTTAACTCCGGAGGGATTGGAAGATATGCGGAATGACTGTCTTGATATGCTGAAAGCTATCCTATGGGTGTTGGACGGAGCAAAATATCTATGGCAGGGAAACACCAACGGAGAAGAAAAAAGCCCTAACAACGGCAACTGTTAGGGCTGTGATAACCGGAAAACCTCCGTTATCAATATCGCAATATCAGTATAGCAGAGGTTTCTTCCGGTGACAACGATTTTCAGAAACGGAGGGCATTATGGAAGAAACAAAAACAGAATTGCAGTTGATTAAATTGTCGGAGATACAGTCGCAGGAAGTTTCCTGGCTGTGGTTCCCGTTTATCCCTTATGGCAAGCTGACAATCGTGCAAGGCGATCCGGGTGACGGAAAGACAACGCTCGTACTGAACATAGCAGCGAAATTATCAAAGGGAAAGGGTTTGGATGATGAAATGAAGCCGACAGAGCCTTTGCATGTAATTTATCAGAGTGCAGAGGACGGTCTTGCCGATACGATAAAGCCACGTTTGGAGCAGGCAGGAGCGGAATGTGAAAATATTTTAGTGATTGATGAAAGCATGAAATCTCTATCTATGATAGATGAACGACTGGAAGAAGCGGTTATGAGAACAAAAGCAAAGCTGCTGATCTTAGACCCGATACAAGCCTATTTGGGCGGCGGTATGGATATGAATCGGGCGAATGAAGCAAGGGATATGACAAAGAAACTGGCGGCACTTGCGGAGAAATACCAATGTGCGATTGTTCTTGTCGGTCACATGAACAAGGCAGCGGGAAATAAAGCGGCGTACCGGGGAATGGGTTCGATTGATTTCTTTGCGGTTGCGAGAAGCGTTCTCTTAGTCGGCAGGGTAGAGGGCGAGGAAAACATAAGGGCTGTGGTGCAGATCAAAAATAATCTTGCAGCGTTCGGACACCCAAAGGCGTTTGAATTGTCGGAGGACGGCTTTCAATGGCTCGGAGATTATGAGATTACGGCGGATGAAGTCTTGGGCGGCATTGCTCCCAAAGCAAATAAAATGGAGCAGGCGAAGCGGCTGCTTCGGGAACTGGCGGAAACAAACAATGCCATGCAGAGCAATGAGGTTTTTAATCTGGCGGAGGAACAGGGCATATCGAAACGGACGCTTGAAAATGCAAAGAAAGAGTTAGGCATCCGGGCAAAGCGGATAAACAATACATGGTATTGGGAACTGGACAAGATCAGACGGTGACGGACAGGCAAGGCAACAGCGCAACAATGCAGCGCATTAGGATTTTGCAGTCTTGGAATTGCGCTCTTGAGGACTGTAAGGTTGCAAAGGGTATAGACATTGCAATGTTGCGCTGTTGAAAGAAAGCCGGGAAGTAGCGGTAACGAGGCGGCGATGAGCCGCCCACCGTCCGTAAGGACGGTATGCCCCCGGCAGGGCGCAAAACCCGCTTGCGGGTTTGCACTTTTGATAAAGCGGAGCGTGTCAAAAGTGCTTTTGCGTTACTTTCGCAGAAAGTAACAAAGGCTGTGCGCCGTAACCGGCGCTTATTACTGATAAGAGAGGAAGGAATATATATTTGAAACGGACAATCAGCATTATGACGGGGAAAGGTTCGGTCAACCACAACAGCAGGAAATTCCATGCAAAGAACACTGATCCGGAGCGGAGCAGTCTGAATGTGGAATACTGCAACGAGAATATCAAAGATGTGTATCATGAATTATTTGATGAAGCGCTTGCCTGGTACAATGAGAAGCAGACCAGAAGTGACCGCCAGATTGACGATTACTATGAAAAAATCTGTTCCGGCAAGCAGGAGAAGCCGTTCCATGAGATCATCATACAGATCGGCAATAAGGACGATATGGGGGCAAAGACGGAGGACGGACGGCTCGCAGCAGGAATACTTGATGAATATATGCAGGACTTTCAGCGGCGCAATCCTACGCTGCGGGTATTCTCGGCACATCTCCACATGGACGAAGTCACGCCACATCTGCATATAGATTTCATACCTTATACGACTGGAAGCAAGAGAGGGCTTGAAACAAGAGTGTCGTTAAAAAAGGCATTGGCTGAACTCGGCTTCAAAGGCGGCACAAGGAGCGAAACGGAACGTAACCAGTGGGTAGCGGCAGAGAAAGAGCAGCTTGCGGAGATTATGCTTCGGCATGATATTGAGTGGGAGAAAAAGGGAACACATGAGAAACATCTGTCTGTCTTGGATTTTGAAAAGCGGGAACGTCAGAAAGAGGTGGAGGAACTGGAACAGACCATTTCTGGCGGCAGAGAGGAATTAGCTGATCTTATTTATCGGCAGACGGCGGCAGAGCAGGAAACGGAGCAGATACGGAAAGAAGGAGAAGAAATCCGAAAGGAAGTATCAGAACTTTCTGCTACAAATCATCTTCTGAAAGAGCAGACAGAAACACTGGCAGAGGATAAAGAAAAGCTGTTATCCGAAAATGAAAAGTTGGAAAAACAGCAGAAAAAGTTACAGCAAGAACTTAACAAAATGGTGCAGTCAAAGGAAGTCATGGAGCGGAATATCCATGCCTATGATGAAGATGTAAAATGGCAGTTGGCAGAGCCGGGGGCGTTGATGAGCGCAAAGGCATATCGGGATAAAAAGGCGTTACCGCTTGTGGAGAAATTGAAAGAGGTAGTAAAGAGTCTGACCATTAAATGTGTGCAGCTTGCGGAGCAGTGCAAGAAGCTGACTGTCAAAGTGGATGGGCAACAGAAGCAGATTAGCCGTTTGACGGATAAGGTCATGGAGCAGAGCGACATCATAGACCGATTGCAGGGAAAAGTGTCTGATTTGGGGCGTTTGGAGCGTCATTTAGGCAGGGAACAGGTGCAGTCGATAGTGGAACGGACAAAGGCATTAGAGCAGGCAGAAAGGGCAAATAAGCGCCCGAAACGTGCTTTTGATATAAGCCGATAGGAAAGGGGATTGATAGTATATGACGGATATGGAAAAGAAAGTCATGGTGCGGCTGTGTGCAAAGATTTTGACAGAAACGGAATTATATGATACGGATATGGAAGTCCGCAATCTGATAGACTGGGTATGTGTATCGGAGCAGATCAAGGAGAATAACAATGCAATCCGCAGTTTAACGGGGGAGTACCAGAAGATAGAGCCGGAATGCCGGGAGGGAGTGCGGGCGCAGTTGGAGCGTATGAAAGAACTCTGCAAAGAGCGCAATGATCTGTATGAGAAGCAGAACGATCTGAAAGGGCAGAGGTGGAAGATTGAGAAATCGTTGGAACGATAAGAAATGTGGGGCGTGGCAGTTGTTGCGCCTAATTTATGTGGTAAATGAAGATTGGAAGTGATATAATGCAATTTATAAGTTGAGATTTTTTGGAGGAGAGATATGGAGTATTTAACGGCAACAGTGGAAATGGCAGATGCAATACACAATATTTTACATACAACAATTAGAACGGTATATCCAAAGTATTATCCTAAAGAGGTGGCAGATTTCTTTTGCCAACATCATAGTAGGGAACATATTTTAGAAGGGATAGCTTCTGGGAATATGGGAGTACTGATAAATAGAGATATTATTATCGGTACGGGATGCTATGACGGCAATCATATTACGGGAGTATATGTGTTGCCAGATTATCAGAAACAAGGCTGTGGTTCAAGGATTATGGATTGCCTAGAAATGGGGATCTCAAAAAAACATGATACAGCTCTCTTAGATGCTTCACTTTCGGCAGTATGCTTATATGAGCATAGAGGGTATAAAACGGTAGGGCATGGAATTTATGAATTACAAAATGATGTCAAACTGGTTTATGAAATTATGGAAAAGAAGCTGAAGATTAATTAGATTCTATTTGTGAGTTAGACAGGATATTTTTTCTTGGTAATGATTTGAACATGGTGCTAGCACCATGTAAATAAAATAGATAAGGAAAAATAAGTAGATTGCTATATTTTTATGGAAAAATGAGTGGTTATGTGGTAATATATAATGGCAAAGATAAAAACACAACGTAAGGCAATTTTGCAGAACTGGTGGGTAGTCTAGGCACACCATTACAGTGTAAGTGCCCCTCTCTCCTTGGGGCGTCTGTTCTTTGCCCAGTATAATTTTTAAGGAGGAATTGTCATGGACAAAGTATCGGGTAGATTGACAGTAATTTTTTAGAAACCATTCTGGATAGGCATTTTGGAACGCATATCGGAGGGAAAGCTATCCGTATGCAAAGTTACGTTTGGAGTGGAACCGAAAGATTACGAGATATACGATTTCATTCTGAAAAATCACTATCAGCTAAGATTTGTTATGGCTGTGGTCAATGATGTGAAAGAAACAAGTTACAATTTTAAACGGGTATGGCTTGAAGTACAAAAATAGGTACGGATTACTAGAATTAAGAACAAAATCACAACAGGCGTCGAAATTGTAGCAGGAATAAATGAAAAACAGAGCGGAAGGTAGTAAGGAGGAAGCGGAGAGAAAAAAGTGGCAGTTTGAATTAGAAAAATAGAAAAGAATATGGGGAGTAATGCAGTTCTGTTTGTACAGAACATATTTATATGTGAATTATAGCATGGATAAGGTATGTGTGGTATTAGAATTAATGGATTAATACGAGGGGAATTAGACATGGAACAAAATACAATTGCAATTATTTGGGATTTTGATAAAACTCTTATTAATGGCTATATGCAAGAGCCATTATTTAAAAAATATAATATTGATGCAAGTGCTTTTTGGAAAGAAGTAAATGCTTTACCAGAACAATATTTAGAACAAGGTATTAAAGTAAATAAAGATACAATCTATTTAAATCATATGTTAACATGTGTGCAACAGGGAATGTTTAAAGGATTAAATAATGATATGTTATATGAATTAGGGACTGAATTGGTCTTTTATCCTGGAGTAATAGATATTTTCCCAGATTTAAAGGAAGTAATAGCTAAAAATAGCAATTATCAAAAATATGGGATTCATGTAGAACATTACATTGTTAGTACTGGTTTAACATCTATGATTAAAGGGTCTTTAGTTAGTCAATATGTGGATGATATATGGGGATGTGAATTTATTGAAACTCCTATTTTATCTTCAATGTTTCAAGGAGAAGGCAACGTGAACGTTGTAAATCGGGAAATTCAGCAGACGGGATACTTAATAGACAATACTTCTAAAACGAGAGCAATATTTGAAATCAATAAAGGCTCAAATAAGTATGAGTATATAGATGTCAATAGCAGAATGGAAAAAAAAGATCGCCGAGTACCTTTTGAGAACATGATATACATAGCAGATGGTCCAAGTGATGTTCCGGTTTTTTCCATACTTCAACAATATGGAGGAAAGACTTTTGCAATATACCCAGCAGGCGATAATCGTGCTTTTGCCCAGGTTGATTCGTTGCGTAAAGATGGACGAATAGATATGTATGCGGAGGCTAATTACTCTAGAGGAACAACTGCATATATGTGGTTGCTTTCTAAGGTTGAAGAAATAGCTGATTCAATATATCAAAAACGTGAAGATGAAATAAAACAAGCAGTTAGAAAAGCACCTGAACATTTAATATAAGTGTGGTATAAGATAAAAGCATATGTAGAGGAGAAAATAGAATGAAAATATATTTAGGTGGTCCTATGTTTTCTTATGCGGAGGTTTATAATAACTTGCGATTAGCAAAGAAATTGAGAAAGGCTGGATTTGTTGTGTATTGCCCAAATGAAAATGATAGTATTAATGATAAAACAAGGAATGACATTACGGCTGAAAAAATATATAGGGCAGATGTAGAAAAACTTGAAGAGTCAAATGTTTTTTTGTGTCAGATTGCGGAAGATTCTGGTACAATGTGGGAGGCAGGCTATATGGACTGTTTGAGTAGATATGTAAATCCAGATAAATATATGGGGGCAATTGGTTTGGCGACAGATATACGTTTGAAAACAATACCAGATCCGCAAAAATGTGGAATTGACAATCAGTCAATGTATATTAATCAATTTATTATTGGCGGATTAAAATTATCGTTAGGAGTTTATACAGATGAGGACTTGCTGATTAATAAATTGAAAAGTATTGAGGAGGATTATGAAAGAAGGCATGGATAGAAAAACGAAATTAATAGCAATTGTGGGTGGGATTGCTGTGGGAAAAACAACGATAGGAGAAAAGCTAATTGAAAAATTGGATAGGGCAAAGTTTATTGAAGAAGATGTTTCAAAAAATGAATTTTTGCCTGATTTTTATGCCGATATGAAAAAATGGGCATTTCATAGTAGAATGTCTACTTTAGCAATGATTGCTTCAAATTATATAACAATTAATGATTATAACGTGGTTCTTATGGATCGTTGCTTGGATGAGTTAATTACATTTGCTAGATTACAATATGAAAAAGGCAATTTGTCAAAACGTGAATTTAAGGTTTATTCACAATTATATTGTGATATTTTAGCGTTTGCACCCAAAATAGATGGATATATTTATTGTACTTGTCCGTCTGTTGTGTCATTAAAGAGGATTAAAAGCAGGAACAGAGTTTTTGAACAGGGGATAGAGTTAGATTATCTTGATAAACTTAACATAGAATATGAGAAATGGATAAATACTCTGGATAGTAATAAGGTATTTACAGTTAATACTAGCTATTATGTAAATATAGATGAAATAAAGGTGTTTATAGATGAATTATGATGAGAAAAGAATCTATTTATGAGCATAAGAATATTTTCCTAGATTTTATGGGACCAGATATGTGGAAAACATTCCCAACGTTTTTGGGAAATGATTTGTCTAAGTCCAAGGTTTTAGGTCAAAGTTTAAATATTGCGGTACTGTTAACTAACGAATATTGTATATTGCCACCAGCTTTTATAGCACAATCCCATATTGTTAGATATGTGATGATGCAAAAATCAAGTTTTTTGAGTAATAAGTTGGTATTGTTTCCGCTAAGGGAAAGCAATTTGGAATATTATTTTGAAAAGAAACGGCTTGAATATAGGTATGTTAAAGATAGTCATCAAGAGTTCTATAAAGAGGCTGGTCATACTTTTATAAGGAAACATAATGATGCAATTATCCATAGAAAAGCAACAATGGGTATAACAATTGCAGAGCAGTGGCGAGAGGTGCCAGATGATTCGGAATTGTGGAACCCTATTGTTGCAAATATTCCTCAAAAAGCCGATATTCTAAGGGAGATTCCCTCTAAGCTGAAAGATAGAGGTTTGTCAATAACATTAGAGGCAGTAAAAAAGGCGGCAAAAATAAAAGATAATAGGTTTGATTCTATACTAAATCAAGCTATACAGCATGAATACTTGAAAACATATATGAATGAATACAATGCAACTATTTTAACAAATGTTCCACCTAAGCCAATTTCCTTTAACTTTTTAATATCTGTAGAGAACGTATATTATGACTATCTTGTTTTTGAAGATATTTTACGTGTTTTTGAAATAGATACTTACATAAAGAATGTTTTAGCAGATGTTATAGTGGAATTAAGAGATAGTCTGGAATGGAATAAGTTTATGGAACTTTTTTGGGATGTGTGTGAGTACCTAAGAAATAGGATTACCATAAAAAAATACTTTTTGGAAGTAAAACAAAGGTTATTATTTTATAAGAATATAAAAAAAGTATCATATGTATTTGGGGGCAGTTTTGGAAAAATAGGTTGGATACGTGAACTGTGTAGCGAGATACTTGAAAAAAGTGATTCTGTTAATATAGAAGAAATTAGTTCAAACAGTGAACCAATAGGTACAATGATGAGAAAGGAAAAAGATATTATGAAAGATAGGGTGTTTATAGTTCATGGGCATGATGAGGTGTTGAGAGAAAAAATTGAAAATTTTTGCAGAAGAATTGGATTAGAGCCTATTATTCTTGCTGAAAATGCAAGTTGCGGAATGACGATAATTGAGAAAATAGAACATTATAGTGATGTTGTGTTTGCAATTGTCATATATTCTGCGTGCGATGAAGGAAGGCAGAAAGGAGAAAAAGATTTTAAAAATAGGGCACGGCAAAATGTTGTATTTGAACATGGATATATGGTTGCAAAATTGGGAAGGGGAAAAGTAGTATCCTTAGTAGATTCAGATGTTGAAAAACCAGGGGATTTGGATGGTATAGTATATATATCTTTAGACTCAGATTGGCAAAAGAACATTATGAAAGAATTGCATGCTGCTGGATTAAATATAGCATGGTATAATGCATAATAAAGTGAAGAGGGTGAAAACGATGAAATTATCTCCGAAAGAATTATTTCCAACTCAAAGTGCCAATTCCATACAAGAGAGTAAAATATTATTTTTTATGGAATTTTTAAGGAATAATGTTGAGGTTCCACAGATAAATGTTATAAGATTTGAAGATGATTATTATATTATAGCAGGTCATCATTTAATGTTGGCTTTGAATCGCCTTGCTATAAACGAGACAGATGTTGAAGTTATAACTCCTGGAGAAGAAACTTTTTGGGGTATACGGGATAACATTATTGAAACTTTAAAGGCGATAGGACAAACTGCTTTATATGATTATGAGGCAATTGGTGCTTTTACTTATAAAAAATATCCAAGTTGGTATAAAAAGGATTAAAAATGGAAAAGATAGTTATAATAATTAATGGGCGTGGTGGCGTTGGTAAAGATACATTATGTGAATTTGCATCAAAAAGCTTTAAGATTCAAAATATCTCTGCAATAACTCCAATAAAAAATATTGCTTTAGAATATGGGTGGAAAGGTGAGAAGGATGCTAAATCACGAAAATTTTTGTCTGATTTAAAAAAGGTATTTATTGAGTATAATGATTTGCCAACAAAATATTTATATCAGAAATATAAAGAGTTCATGAAAAGTACGGATCAGATACTTTTTATGCACATAAGAGAGATTGGAGAAATCGAGAAAATTAAAAAGAAAATAGAAACACCATGCGTAACCTTATTGGTAGACCGTGAGGTTGGCTGTAATACTGAATGGGGAAATGATTCAGATGATCAAGTCAATCAGTATAAATATGATTTTTATTATGATAACAACAAAACATTGAAAAAAACGGAAGAGGAATTCAAAATGTTGATAAATGATATACTAAATTTTATATGCTCAAAAAAGTAGTGTGGCTCTATTTTGGCTCTAAAAGTTTTGACTGGCACAAATACGAGAGCAATTTTTAAAGAATATGAAAAATAAATCCTTTAAAAATCAGAGAAAAGTAGCCAGTTTAAGTTATCCGCCGAGGAGTTTGAATAGTAAACAGAAAGCCGGGAAGCCGCATAAACACTGACTTTTTGCTTGCTGATATGTACTCGTGACAACAGTTTGACAACATTTTAAGATTATTCAAGAATAAAGAGCTAACAGATTTTTCAAACGGAAGTCTGTTAGCTCTTTTGCGTTATCAGTCATTCAATTTGTCTTTGAATGCTTCGAGTATTGCATCGCTTAATGCCTGCGATGGGACTTTTGCCCGGATTTGCGTGGTGTCAAACTCTGGATAGCGATAACGCCAGCGGTCGTATTCTTCTCTGCTGATTTTTTCGGTAGAGAGTTTATCCGCCTGCTCTTTCCATGCACAGAGCATTTTCAGCAATTCATGGGCTTCTGTGCCTTTGTTCTTGTTGACTTTCAAGCAGACTTCCCCATCTGCCTCGCCGACGGTCAGACCATAAATATCTTCAAGTGTAAATAAGGTGTGCATTAGACCGATATAGCTGTCAATATCAGGGACGTCAAGCGCTTGCGGAGCAACGTCAAGAGCCTGCGCCAGTGAAGCTGTCAAATCCGCTTTTGGTTTGCGTGATCCTGTTTCGTACTGAGCCAGACGCACATCAGCACTTTTATCGGGAAATCCAACAAGCATACCGAGATATTTTTGCGTCATGCCGCGTATAGTCCGGAAAAAATGGATTCTTTCACCAATCGCCATAATATATCGCTCCTTATTTGAGTGTTTACAATGAATATAGCATAAATGTTTAATGATAGTCAATACAAATAAAACAAAAAAGTTTAATATTTTTTCGAAAACCACTTGACAATAGCAAAAATGCTTAGTATTATACAAACAAACTAAATAAAAATGTTTAGTATGAAAGGAGGGATTCTATGGAGAAAACAGCTTTTATGCGGGTGGAAGAAGTAGCGAAAGAATTGGGTGTTTCAAAATCCTACGCTTATAAAATAGTGCAGAAATTAAATGCCGAATTAAACGCACAGGGTTTTTTAACCATTTCCGGCCGTATAAACAAACAGTATTTTTTAGAAAGAGCCTGTTATGGCTCTAAGAAAGGGGTGGATTAAGAAATGGCGGTTTATAAAGAACCGAAAACAAACACATGGAAGGTTTACTATCGCTATACGGATTGGAAGGGAAACCGTAAGCAGACGACAAAACGTGGCTTTGCCACTAAAAGGGAAGCATTGGCATGGGAACGGGAACAGTTAAATAAAGTCACCGCAGATCTGGATATGACGTTTGGGAGCTTTGTGGATACATATACGGCAGATATGAAAAATCGTATCAAGGCAAACACATGGCATACGAAAGAACATATCCTGAAGACGAAGATTTTACCTTATTTTGAGAAAAGAAGAATCAGCGAAATTCAACCGAGAGACATTATCGCATGGCAGAATGAAATGCTGAGAGCGAAAGATAAAAACGGTAAGGCATATTCTTCCGTATATCTGAAAACAATCCACAACCAATTAAGCGCGATTTTCAATCATGCCGTTAGGTTTTATGGACTGAAAGAAAATCCTACTGTCAAAGTAGGGTGCATGGGCAAAGAAAAGGGGCGGGAAATGTTATTCTGGACACGGGAGGAATATGAAAAGTTTTCTTTTGCAATGATGGACAAACCCGTATCCTTTTATGCGTTTGAGATGCTTTACTGGTGCGGTATCCGCGAGGGGGAACTGCTTGCGCTCACGCCGGAGGATTTCGATTTTGAAAGAAGTACAGTGACAATCAGTAAGTCTTATCAGCGTATCGACGGCAGGGATGTCATTACTGATCCGAAAACGCCAAAAAGTAACAGGGTGATAAAAATGCCGCAGTTTCTTTGCGATGAAATGCAGGAATATTTGAAACAGCTATACCATGTGGAAAAGAATAGCAGGATTTTTGAAATCACAAAGAGTTATCTGCATCACGAGATGGACAGAGGGGCAAAAGAAGCAAAGGTAAAGCGTATACGAATTCACGATCTTCGGCACAGCCATATTTCACTTTTAATAGAAATGGGATATTCGGCGGTGGCGATTGCCGATAGGGTTGGACATGAGAGCATCAGTATCACTTATAATTACGCGCATTTGTTTCCGTCAACACAAATTGACATGGCAGACAGATTAAATGATTTCAGAAAGGTAGGGATATGATTCATGTCGGCAAAAAATGTAGATAAGCACAATCGTTGGAGAAATATCACGGTAGGGTTCCGAGTATCTGCCGAGGAAAACGAGCAAATCAATAAAGCGGTCAGGCTTTCAGGACTTCCTAAGCAAGAATACTGTTACCGCCGCTGTCTTAACCGGGACATAGTCGTGCAGGGGAATCCGCGGATATATAAAGCATTAAAAAACGAGCTTGCCGCTGTTCTTGAAGAATTGAGGCGGATTGAGTCAGGCGGAAGCATCAGAGAAGAGCTTTTAGACAATATTGAGCTGATTACGGAAATTTTATATGGATTAAAGGGGGAAAATGATGACTAAGCAAAAAGAAACGGTTGCTTTAAGCTCATCAGCGCTGCATACGGAGTTGCTAAGCTCGCCTGGCCTGCCTGCTAAGGAACCCCAGAGTGTTGGCGCAGATGAAAGACAACCGCTTCCTACATGTATCGAAGATAGTATATCCAATTATGACGAGAATAGCAAGAGTTTTGAAGAAGTGCAGAGGGAACTATTACGGAGTTTAGATCCTTCGTATCTTAAAACAATTTCTATGAACGAATTATATGATACCGTGTATGACGGAAAGCCGCCGTTAATTAATGGCCTGCTCTATCCCGGCACTTATATCTTTGCAGGAGCGCCGAAGTTGGGGAAAAGTTTTCTGATGACGCAGATTGCCTATCATATCAGCACAGGCAGACCGCTTTGGAATTATACCGTTCAAAAGGGAACGGTACTGTATCTTGCGCTTGAAGACGATTACAGACGATTGCAGGAGCGATTGTATCGAATGTTCGGAACAGACAGCACAGAGAATCTTTTCTTCTCAGTTTCAGCAGGTCAGCTAGGAAACGGGCTTGACGAACAGCTTTCAAGGTTTGTATCGGAACGTCCCAATACAAAGTTGATCATTATCGACACGCTTCAGAAAGTGCGCGAGATGGGCGGGGATAATTACAGCTATGCAAATGATTATCAGATTATTACAAGATTAAAAAGCTTTGCCGATAGTAATGGTATTTGCCTGTTGCTCGTACATCATACGCGTAAACAGGCTGCAGACGATAAATTTGATATGATTTCGGGCACAAATGGTCTGCTCGGAGCTGCAGATGGCGCGTTTCTGCTTTATAAAGAAAAACGGACGGGTAACGCAGCTACACTTGAGGTGTCGGGCAGAGATCAGCAAGATCAGAAACTTTATCTTTGCCGCAATCCAGAGACGCTTTTGTGGGATTTACAAAAGGTAGAGACAGAATTGTGGAGAGAACCGCCGGAGCCTTTGCTCGATTCAATCAGCAGACAGATTACCACAGATTGTCCGGGTTGGAAAGGCACGGCAACGGAGCTTGCCGCCTGGCTTGGATTGGATATACAGGCCAACAGTATTGCGAGAAAGCTGAATATTCTGGCGGGGCGGCTGTTTCGTGAATATGGTATCTGCTATAAATGAGAAAGATGTCACGAAGGTCGGATGATAAAGCTGTATCTTGTAGAACGTGACGATAAGTGACGGTGTGACGATATCTTTAGCAGCGGGTACGATATCTGAAATATCGTCACATCGACGCAAACCGTCACGGAAAGGATGGGATGGATGAAGAATATGCAAATATCGCAGGAATTGTTTATGCAACTGCTTCGTTTTCACCTGATCGGCGATGATAGTTGCGAAAAGGAAATAAAGCAGAGGTTGGAGCAGAAACTTGACCGTATGGTTTTACATGATTTGTATGCCAAGTCAAAAACCGCATCTACTGCAGAGGAACGGGAGCGGGTAAGAAAAGAATATTTAGACAGGCGTGGAGTGCATGAAAACTTCCGCTGGTAATTCTTCTCTGATGATAAGGACAGGAGCGTGGCACGCTCCTGTGTCTATCGAACAAGGGAAAACCGACAGGTAAAACCGTAAATGTTGCGGCGAAAAGAACACTTATCTAAGCCCTCGGCGTTTGAGAGCGAAATACACCCATCGCACAAATCGGAGATTTATGCTCTGTGTATTTCGCCCTTGCAGGGAGCAAAGGCCAGCATAGCTGTCCTTTCAAATGCTGTCGCATTTGTATCAGCCGCCGAAAGGCGGAGGGGCGCCTATGCGCCTACTCACAATAAACCCGGGCAAGCGCCGGGGAAAGGAGAATGCTTATAGGAAGACATTCATTTATCAGGCAAAGTAAGCTGTCTGATGTGATAGGACGGATAGATTATATCTCTAATCCGAAAAGGCAGGAGTATTTGTACGCCACTTACCAGACAGAGGGAGCAACGCCAGAGTATTGGAAAAATCTCGCAAGGGAAAATCAGTTGGATTTCAAAGCAAGCGGATCGGCGGGAAAGTGTATCGAAGGACGGGAATTTATCATTGCTTTACCTGAAAATTTTGTCCAATACAGGACAGACGATGTGGTAAGTCTGTTTACCAAAATATTTCACGCACGGTATGGCGTGGAATGCAGCGCAGCGCTTCATCACAATAAGACAAAGACTAACTATCATATCCATTTGGTGTTCAGCGAGCGGAAGATGCTTGAACAGCCGGAAGTGAAGATCGCTACAAGGAATATGTTTTATGATGAATACGGTAAGCACAGACGCACCAAGAAAGAAATTATGGACGAGCAAGGAAATATCCGATCTGGGTGTAGCGTTATCCCCAAAGGTGAAGTCTATGAGAGTCACATCTTTAAGAAAAAAGAGAACTGGTTTAAGGATAAAGCCTTTACCAGAGAGGTCAAAGAAATGTATACCGATCTAATTAACCGCTATGTAAAGGAGGAGACAAAAAAGCTGTCTGTATTTCAGCAGGGCGGAGTATACTTGGCAACAAGGAAGATTGGCAGGAATAACCCGAAGGCAGCAGAGATACAGGCGGACAATGAGATAAGGCAGGATTGGAATCGGACGGTGGATGTGGCGTTAGTTGAAGGTGTTCCGGAGGAAGATATTTTGGAAGTGAAACAAGAAAAAATCAATGAAAAGGTGATGGAATCCATACGTCGGCAAGGTTGGATACCGGATTTGTTCCGTCAGATCGTCAGAGGAGCAAGAGATTTTTTGCAGGAGATGATCTTCAGATTTACCATGCCGCCGAAGCCTGTGCCGAAGATTGACCTGCAGGAATGGAAGGATATGCAGAAAGTAATGGGTAAACTTCAGAATCAGGCACAAGAGATAAAATGCAAGCAACAGGAAATTATCTCTTTGAAGAAACAACTTTCGAAAACAACAGGCTTATTCAAAGGCAAAGAACGAAAACGCATAGAGGGAAGAATCCAACAGGCTGAGCAGTTGGTAAAACGTATGCACGTTGATCTGGAGCAGATCGTGAAACAGGAGGGCTATCCGGACACTCAATCGTTTGTGAAGGTGTATCAAAAATCGGAGAAATTGATAAGGGCATATAACGAGGAACTGAGAGCATGGAAATATCAGGCGGAACAAAAGAAAGAGATACCGTTAGAGCAACCGCAAAAAACAAGCGTGTTGGACAAGCTGCGCCGCTATCAGCAGGAGGGAAGATGGCAGCCAAAACGGGCGATGAAGAAAAAATCTGTGGATAGAGAACGATAAGAAAGGTGGAAAAACGATGAAAAAGACAATCTTTGAACAGATGGGTGGCACTTATATCAGACATGGGGATTATCTTATTCCCTGTCTTACCTTGCCGGAAGAAGAACAAAGACACATTGGCGTATGGGGACAAAGGCATTTAAGGTATTTGAAAGAATATCGCAAAGCGATATACCGAAATCTGCTTATAAGCGGCAGATTGAACAGATATCTGGCCGATATTGACGAGCGAGCGGAGGATATGTTTTCCCGACTAGTAAAAGAATATGCCGACAGGCAGGGGATAACGGAGCAACTAAAAGCCGAAAATCAGCTTGAATGGGTTGGCAGGATGAATAATATTCAGGCGTGTGTGAGGGAGGTAGTAGAACAAGAAATCATCTATTCATAAACTGTTTTGAGCGGCACTTCTGCAATAAGGCGGGAGTGCCGATTGTACTTTACAAAAGGCTGAATCTGATCGATTATAGGGATTGCTTTGATGGGAAGGATGAAGTATAATTTAATGGAATTAATACAAAACACTTATGCATTATATTTTAATTCTGCTAAGGTTATGCCATTGGCATGATAAAATGAAATTTTTGAAAAGGAGAAAGGGATAGATGGAAAAAGGGATTGTATGCTATAAGACGGAGAAAGGATACTGCATTATCCGTTCATCAACAGGGGAAAAAATTTTTGTACATATCAACAATGTAGGCAAGGAAGCGTATGAACAATTGGCAAAAGGAAGCAGGGTTCTTTTTGATTGTGAGGAAACTGACAGAGGCAAAAGTGCTACAAATGTAATGCTTGAACCACAAGAAAACCTGCATGGTAAGGTAATTGATTTTTCTGAGGAGCAGATACGAGATATGTTTGGAGATCTTGCTGCTGAAGATGAGAAAAAAGATCGATTTAGCGCTTATTTCATAAAAACGGATGTCTATAAAAAAATACATAATTTTTTGCCTATAAGGATACTTGTTGCCCATAAAGGCATCGGTAAGTCTGCAGTTTTCCAGATGTCTTATTTGGAGAACCTCAAAAATAATGTGTTAAGCATATGGGTTAAGCCGGATGACATACTTAGCATAGCTAATGCAGAGGATGGAACAGATCCGTTAGAAATGATTAGGCAATGGAAATCAGGTTTGGAAGAGCTTCTGGTAGAGAAAGTGGTTTCGAATTTTAATATTAGCAAGGACAATGACACCATAAATGAGATTTCCAGAAAAGGATTAAAGCTTACTGAGCGGATTGGGATGATAGTAAAAAAAGTGCAGGATGTTGTTGATGTTGATGCAATTAAAAAGAGTGTTGCAGATCAATATTTGAAAAACCATAAGATAGTCATATATGTTGATGATTTAGATAGGGCATGGAATGGGTCAAAACAGAATATATATCGGATATCTGCTTTGTTAAATGCTGTTAGGGATATGTGTAATGAGTCAAACGAGCTGTGTTTTAGGATTAGTTTGAGAAGTGATGTCTATTATCTGGTCAGAACAGCAGACGAATCAACAGATAAGATAGACGGAAATGTTTTATGGCTTACATGGACAGAACATGAATTACTAGCATTATTGGTTAAACGGGTACAAACCTATTTTGACAATGTCATTCCTGAAAAGAAACTATTGGATATGGAGCAACGAGAAATGTCTACGTATCTGGATGGCATAATGGCAGATACATTTGAGGGGGCTGGAAAATGGAACAGTCGGCCAATTCGCTACATTTTTCTGTCACTTATCAGAAGAAGGCCACGTGACCTTATCAATTTGTGTACTCTGGCTGCGCGTAATGCAAATGCCGAAGGCAGGAATCTTATTGTTACAGAAGACTGGGAAGAAGTTTTCGAGCAGTATTCTTCGAGCAGACTTCAAGATACAATAAATGAGCACAAATACGAATTGCCAGATATAGAACGGTTATTATTGGGAATGAAACCAAGCCATGAGATGAAGAAAACAGAGAAGCCATTTGTTTATAACAAAGAACGTTTAGTCCGTAAGATAGAAGGAATAATGCAAAATGGGAAATTCTATTTTGCAAACGATAAAGAATGTACGGTAGAAGAATTGATTGCTTTTATGTATAAAATCAACTTTATAAATGCAAGGAAAGATGCGGCTGGAGGATTTATTGACAGAAAATATTTTGAGGATAATAAATATATAACTTCTAACAGTGTTGATTTTGGATATGATTGGGAAGTTCATCCGGCATTTCGGTGGGCACTGTATCCCGAAGCCAGAGATATTTTCCGGTACACAGACATTCCTCAGAATTTATAAGTGTACTAAGCGCAAGGATATGTAATGTTCTCCATTCATTATATTTTGGACTAACTTTTGGAGGTCGGGACATGAGCTGCGATATTTTAAATGGAAAAAGTTACATAAGATTACGACAACAGAATGGAAATAAAAAGCTGATAGTCAATATTTTGCGGATAATTTGAATAATGTTGGTATCTTGAGTTAATTGATTTCTATAAAATCATTTAAGGATAACGATTAAGGAGCGAGGTGTAATTAATGATTATAGCATTTATTATATGGAGTTTGGTTAGTGCTATACTTTTCGGTATTAGTGTTTTGGCATGGAGATCAAAAAAGCCTGTTGGTTTTTTCACAGGAGTAAAGCCATTTGAAGTTAACGATACTAAAAAATATAACCATTCCGTTGCGGCGCTTTGGTTTGTTTATGCTATACTCATAGAGATATGCGGGATACCATTGCTATTTCTTGAACAAAATTCAGTTGGCTTTATACCTGTAATTTTAGGCGTTGTGGTGATTACTATTGCGCTGCTAATTGTGTATTCGCAGATAGAGAAGAAATACCGGTTGCTATAAATTCTCATCAAAAAAGTGTAGTGCATTCTATGGAGTAAAACTTATGGAGGAAATGTTATGGGGAAAAGAAACGGCATTGGAATTACAAAAATGATGCTTGGATTATCAAGTTTATTTTTGGTATTTGTCATAATTGGATTTTTAGAGGCGTCTACTATAACCCCAAATATGAAAAATAGTAACTATATGTTCTCTGATACTTTGGAATCAATTATGTTTGAACAGTTGCTCAATGAAAACAAAGTACCTTTTAAGAAAATATCAACAAATGTCTTTTCTATTGAGCCTAAATGGAAAAATGAGGCAGACAATGTGTGCCGGATCATTTTGAGGAAAACAGAGAGTAAAATTTTCGCCTGATTTACAGAGACTGTGACAACGGAATGACAACAAAAATCTGATAGTTTATATTTTATGGATAATCTAAGCGAGGCTTTGCAAAGAAATGAATATAGAAAATTATATTGAGGCGCAATATCGAGAACTTCAAACAAGAGGGTTTAATGCGGAGTTTTCAGAACTATATAAAGGTGTGGATAATAGTAAGCTTCGTGATATATTGGCGACATTGCATTATTATTTCATATCCTTATTTAGAACTATGAATGAAAGGCTTCCTACTGGCGAATATGGTGCCCACTTTTGGGCAGAACCGAGCAGGGATTTGATTAGCATAATAGAAATAACAATGGGGTTGTATAGTGCGTTAAAAGCGTCAAAGTATGCTTTCGAAATTGATGAATACTATTTGAACTTGATAAAAGATTGCAGAGAGTTTTTGAGTTCTAGCGGTGGCAGTACATTACCATCTAATATGTCGAAAGTTGATTTGTATTATATTCAGCCGATTTTTTATGTGCCAAAGAGTGTTAATGTTAAAAGTGCAAGTTCAGACATGACGTATAAGCTTAAACAAATTGGTCAGGGTTCGTATGCAAACGTATATAAATATAAGGATAGCTTTTATAATCGGAACTTTGTTATAAAACGTGCTAAAAAGGACTTATCTAATAAGGAATTGGAACGATTTAGAAGAGAATTTGAGGAAATGAAAAAATTTTCTTCTCCATATATACTTGAGGTATATAGGTATGATGAAGAAAAAAATGAATATATAATGGAGTATATGGACTATACATTAGATTCATATATTTCACAAAACAATTCTGCTTTATCAAGCTCTCAAAGAAAAGGGATTGCATTGCAAGTCTTGAGGGCGTTTGGGTATATACATTCAAAAGGAAGGTTGCATAGAGATATTAGCCCTAAAAATATATTGATAAAAGCATATGAAGATGTAGCGGTAATTAAAATTTCCGATTTTGGACTTGTAAAAATACCAGATAGTCAATTAACAACGAGTAACACGGATTTTAAGGGATATTTCAATGATCCGTCCCTTGTTACCGAGGGATTTAATACATATGATATTTTGCATGAAACGTATGCTTTGACTAGAATAGTGTATTATATTATGACTGGAAAAACTAATACTGATAAAATAGTAGACGCTAATTTGCGAGGATTTGTTCAAAAGGGATTACATCCTGATAAAACAAAAAGATTCCAGAATGTTTTGGAGATGATAAAAGAATTTCGTATGATATAGTGAGAATTGTTGAATAGCGGATTGCTGCAAACGATAGAATGGGTTAATGTAGTCAACTTATTTGTGACAACAGAATGACAACAAAAAATCTGATAGTCTATATTTTATGGATAATCTAAATAATGTTGATACCTTGAGCTAAATAGCCTATACAAAATCGTTTAAGGCAAAGGTTCAAGGATCGAGCTTGAATAATTTGGAAGGTCGCAGAGATCCAGTATTTATGCGGGTTCGCGGCATTTCAACAGGTCTTTTGATAACAATTTGATAACAGTCGCATAAGAGCGATTATTCTTGCAACCCGGTGGTTTTTGGGTAAGAGAATGATTGAGAAGTGGCTTGTGTGACTGTCGTCCAGAGCCAGACTCTGAACGAATCCATATTAGAATGCCCTTAGCTGTGGGTAATGACTCATGGCTAAGGGCGTTTTTGTCGTCTTTATTTGTCAATTTTGAGTTTGTTTTTGAAGGCTTTGATCATAGCGTCACTGAATTCCTGTGAAGGAACTTTCGCCCAGATTTGCGTGGTGTCGAACTCAGGGTAGTAATAACGCCAACGGTCGTATTGATGACGTATAATTAATTTCGCAAATTTAACTTCATAAAAAATAGACATGGTCTATGCCGTTTGGTAGAATTAAGTTACCACACAAAATTTTACTAAAGGAGGCAAAAACCATGTCTGATAACATTATACAACTGAATGAGGATTTAATAAAGCATGATTTGAAGGATCTTGTCCGCAGCAGCGTGGAAGAAACCCTTAACGCCCTGCTTGACAAGGAAGCCGATGAACTGGTCAACGCCCAGAGATATGAACGTTCCGATACCCGCCAGGGCTACCGCTCCGGCCATTATAAGCGAAACTTCCAGACCACGGCAGGCGAAGTGGAGCTGAAAGTCCCAAAGCTCAAAGGCGTTCCCTTTGAGACGGCCATCATCGAACGCTACCGCCGCAGGGAATCCTCCGTGGAAGAGGCACTGATCGAAATGTACCTTGCCGGTGTCTCTGTCCGCCGCGTAGAGGACATCACGGAAGCCCTGTGGGGAACCAGGGTCTCGCCCGGCACGATCAGCAACCTCAACAAGAAAGCCTATGAACATATCGAGATCTGGCGTACACGTCCGCTCGCCGGGGACTATCCATATGTCTATGTGGACGGGGTCTACCTGAAACGCAGCTGGGGCGGCGAGATCCAGAATGTATCCGTCCTTGTTGCGATCGGTGTCAGCAGCGATGGGTTCCGCGAGATCATCGGTGCGGCAGAAGGCATGAAAGAAGACCGGGAAAGCTGGCGTTCCTTCTTTGGCTGGCTGAAAGAGCGGGGGCTTACAGGCGTCCGGCTTGTCATCGGGGATAAGAATCTGGGCATGCTGGAAACAGTGGCGGAGATCTTTCCGGATGCCCGGTACCAGAGATGTACGGTTCATTTTTACCGGAACATCTTTTCCGTGACACCAAGGAATAAAGTGAAAACGGTCGCGATGATGCTGAAAGCGGTACACGCACAGGAGAACAAGGAAGCTGCCAGGGAGAAAGCCCCCCAGATCATCAGGAAGCTGCGGGAGATGAAGCTGTCCAGAGCGGCCCAGAAAGTGGAAGACGGCATAGAGGAAACGCTCACTTACATGGACTTTCCGACACAGCACTGGACACGGATCCGGACGAACAATACGATCGAACGTGTGAACCGGGAGATCAAACGGCGGACCAGAGCCATTGGCGCATTCCCGGACGGGCAGAGCGCACTGATGCTGGTCTGCGCACGGCTGAGGCATGTAGCCGGGACCCAATGGGGCACCCGGAAATACATGAACATGGATCATCTTGCCAAACCGGAAGACGGAATACTGTCCGACTCCCTTACAGGCTAATGCCGGCTGCCAAACGGCTGAATTTAATTTTGCGAAAAACTATTGACACAATCGTCGTATTCTTCCCTGCTGATTTCACCGGCAGAGAGTTTGTCCGCCTGTTCTTTCCACGCGTGAAGCATTTCCAGCAGCCCATAGGCCCTCCTGCCCTTGTCTTTGTTGACTTTCAGACAGACCTTTCCGTCTGCCTCGCCAACGGTAAGACCGTAAATATCTTCAAGGGCAAATAAGGTGTGCATAAGACCGATGTTGCTGTCAATGTCGGGAACATCAAGAGCCTGCGGGGAAACGTCAAGGGCGTGTGCAAGCGCAGCAGTCAAGTCTGCTTTTGGTTTGCGGGAGCCGGTTTCGTATTGAGCCAGACGGACGTCGGCACTCCGATCAGGGAAACCGACAAGCGTACCGAGATATTTTTGCGTCATGCCCCGCATAGTGCGGAAAAAATGGATTCTTTCACCGATAGCCATAGTGGTTCACTCCTTATGTATTTGGTGTAATCAGTATAGCAGATATGTTTAGGATGTGTCAATAAAATAAAACAAAAAAGTTTAATATTTTCTTTAAAGCCACTTGACAATAGCAAATATGCTTAGTATAATGCAAACAAAATTAAACAAATAAGTTTAGCTATATAAAAAATGAATGACCGTCCGGAAAAGAATAAACCGCGATGATTCTGATTGACAGTAAGTGAGCGCCTGACGAGGGACAGCACAGCGCCGAAAAGGGAATGCCTGCTGGAACTTTTACCGGATAGAACGGCAGAACGAGAAAAGGAAGGATTGATAGGATGGAGAACAGATTTATCCGTGCAGATGATGTGGCGCGGGAATTAGACGTATCAAAGCCTTATGCCTATAAATTGATCAGACAGTTAAATGAGGAGCTGAAAGCACAGGGTTTTATTACGATTGCAGGGCGTGTGAACCGCCAGTATTTTTATGAAAGACTCTATGGGGACAAGACAGGAACAGAGAAAGGAGATGAGGTAAATGCCAGTATTTAAGAACGAAGATAACGGCACATGGTATGTGATGGCCCGGTATGTGAACTGGAAAGGTGAGCGAAAACAGAAATGTAAACGCGGCTTTGTTACAAGGAAAGAGGCGCAGGAATGGGAGCGGATGTTTTACCTGCAGACTTCTGCCGATCTTGACATGAGTTTTGAAGCATTTGTGGAACTTTATACAAAGGATATAAAGAACCGTCTGAAGGAAAACACATGGCTGACAAAGGAGCATATCATCCGCACAAAGCTCCTTCCGTATTTTGGGAAACTGAAGATCAGCGAGATCACCACGAAGGATGTCATAGCCTGGCAGAATGAAATGCTCGCCTACCGTGACGAGAAGAAAAAGCCGTACTCACAGACTTACTTGAAAACGCTGCACAATCAGTTGTCGGCAATCTTCAATCATGCTGTCCGTTATTATGATCTGCGCTCCAATCCTGCGGCGAGGGCAGGAAATATGGGGAGCGAGGAACACAAGGAAATGTTATTTTGGACAAAAGAAGAATATAAGAAGTTTTCCTTTGAAATGATGGACAAGCCGGTTTCCTTTTACGCATTTGAAATGCTTTACTGGTGTGGGATCCGAGAGGGAGAACTGCTGGCTTTGACAGCCGCTGATTTCGATTTCGTTAAGGAAACGGTAAAAATCAGCAAGTCGTATCAGCGGTTGCATGGCGAGGATATGATCACCGCACCAAAAACAAAGAAAAGCAACCGTACGATCAAAATGCCGCATTTTCTTAGTGAGGAAATGCAAGAATATATCGGTATGCTCTATGGATTGAAAAAGAAAGACCGCATTTTCACGGTGACGAAAAGCTATCTTCATCATGAGATGGACAGAGGCGCAAAAGCTGCTGGCGTGAAGCGCATACGGATTCATGATCTCCGCCACAGCCACATTAGTCTGCTGATCGATATGGGTTTTTCGGCGGTGGCGATTGCGGACCGTGTGGGGCATGAGAGCATTGACATCACTTATCAGTACGCCCACCTGTTTCCGTCTAAACAAACGGAGATGGCGAACAGGCTGGATGATTTGGGAAAGGAGGATTTTGAGAATGTCAGCTAAAAATTTAGATAACAAAAACCGTTGGAGAAATATCACAGTAGGGTTTCGGGTATCACCGGAGGAGAATGAACTGATTAACAAGGCAGTTGCCTTATCGGGACTCCCAAAGCAGGAATACTGTTACCGCCGCTGTCTGAATCAGGATGTGGTAGTGCAAGGGAATCCAAGAGTGTATAAAGCGCTCAAAGTGGAACTTGCCTCTGTTCTCACAGAACTGCGCAGGATTGAGGCAGGCGCCAATGTGAGCGATGAACTGCTCGACGTGATTGAATTGATCGCCATTATTCTCGGCGGCTTAAAGGGGGAAGATGTGGATGGAAAATAAAAAAGAAATGACTGCCTTTTGCTCATCTGTTGGCGCAGATGAAAGGCAGCCAATTCAAAAATGTAATAACAATTTCAGTATAGACAGTTATAGCGAAAATGGCAAGAACTTTGAGGAAATGCAGAGAGAATTACTGCGGAATTTGGATCCATCGTATCTGAAAACGATCTCTATGAGCGATTTGTACGATACGGTGTATGACAGTAAGCTGCCATTGATTGAAGGATTGCTTTATCCCGGCACTTATATTTTCGCAGGCGCTCCAAAATTGGGGAAGAGTTTTCTGATAGCGCAGATTGCCTATCACATCAGCACAGGCACGCCGCTTTGGAATTATGCCGTCCGAAAAGGGACGGTACTGTACCTTGCCCTTGAAGATGACTATCGCCGCTTACAGGAACGTCTGTATCGGATGTTTGGAATGGAGAGTACGGGAAACCTCTATTTTTCTGTTTCAGCCGGACAGCTTGGGAGAGGGCTTGACGAACAACTTGCAGGGTTTGTAGCTGAACATGATAATACAAGGCTGATTATCATTGATACGCTCCAGAAGGTGCGTGAATTGGGCGGTGATAATTATAGTTATGCTAACGACTATCAGGTTATTACGAGATTAAAGAGTTTTGCTGACAGTAACGGTATCTGTTTATTGCTCGTACACCATACGCGCAAGCAGATAGCTGATGATAAGTTCGATATGATATCAGGCACAAGCGGGTTGCTTGGTGCAGCAGATGGAGCTTTTCTTCTGTATAAAGAAAAACGGACAGGCAACGCAGCCACGCTTGAAGTATCAGGCAGAGATCAGCAGGACCAAAAACTTTATCTTCTCCGCAATCCCGAAACACTTATGTGGGATCTGAAAAAGACGGAAACAGAGTTGTGGAGAGAGCCGCCGGAACCTTTGCTGGACGAGATTGCAGGGCGTGTTATGAAAGATATATCTTTTTGGGAAGGTTCAGCGACAGAACTTATTTCATTGCTGGCGATAGAAATTCAGCCGAATATTATCACAAAAAAATTGAACATTCTTTCAGGACGTTTGTATGCGGAGTATGGAATTCGCTATAAGAAAGAACGTTCTCATGAAGGACGGAAAATACAGTTATGGAGAGATGCCGCAAAAACGGTGTGACAGTTAGTGACGGTTGTGACGGTATTTGAGGAAGCAGAGACAGTATCAAATTAACTGTCACAACTGTCACAAACCGTCACGGAAAGGATGGGATAGGATGAAGAACGTACAAATATCGCAGGAATTATTTATGCAGTTGCTTCGTTTTCACCTGATCGACGATAACAGTTGCGAAAAGGAAATAAAGCAGAGGCTGGAACAGAAACTTGACCGTATGGTTTTACATGACTTATATGAAAAGTCAAAAACCGCACCTACTGCAGAGGAACGGGAGCGGGCAAGAAAAGAATATTTAGACAGGCGTGGAGTGCGTGAAATCTTCCGCTGGTAATCCTTCTCTGATGATAAGGACAGGAGCGTGACACGCTCCTGTATCTGTCGAACAAGGGAAAACCGACAGGCAAAACCGTAAATGTTGCGGCGGTAAGAACACTTATCTAAGCCCTCGGCGTTTGAGAGCGAAATACACCCATCGCACAAATCGAGGATTTATGCTCTGTGTATTTCGCCCTGCCGGGAGCATTGCCGCCGAAAGGCGGATGGGTTCGTAAACAGGCGCCTATGCGCCTACTCACAATAAACCGGGCAAGCGCCGGGGAAAGGAGAATGCTTATAGGAAGACATTCATTTATCAGGCAAAGTAAGCTGTCTGATGTGATAGGACGGATAGATTATATCTCTAATCCGAAAAGGCAGGAGTATTTGTACGACACTTACCAGACGGAAGGGGCGACGCCGGAGTTTTGGAAAAATCTTGCAAGGGAAAACCAGATGGATTTCAAAGCGAGCGGATCGGTGGGAAAATGTATTGAGGGGCGGGAATTTATCATTGCTCTCCCTGAAAATTTTGTTCAATATAGGACAGATGATGTGGTGAGCTTGTTTACTAAAATATTTCACGCGAGATATGGTGTGGAATGCAGCGCGGCGCTTCATCACAATAAGACAAAGACCAACTATCATATCCATTTGGTGTTCAGCGAACGGAAGATTTTGGAACAGCCGGAAGTGAAGATTGCCACACGGAATATGTTTTATGATGAATACGGAAAACACAGGCGCACCAAGAAAGAGATTATGGACGAGCATGGGAATATTCGACCCGGGTGCAGTGTTATCCCCAAAGGAGAAATTTATGAGAGCCATATTTTTATGAAGAAAGAGGAATGGTTTAAGGATAAAGCTTTTACCAGAGAAGTGAAAGAAATGTATACGAAACTTATCAATAATTATGTGAAAGAAGAAGCGGAAAAACTGTCGGTATTCCAGCAAGGCGGCGTGTATCTGGCAACCAGGAAAATCGGCAGGAATAATCCGAAGGCGGCAGAAATCCGGGCAGACAATGTGGCAAAGCAGGATTGGAATCGGACGGTGGATGTGGCATTAGTCGAGGGTGTTCCGGAGGAAGATATTCTGAAGGTGAAGCGGGAAAAAATCAATGAAAGGACGGTGGAATCTATACGGCAGCATGGCTGGATCCCTGACCTGTTCCGCCAGATTGTCAGAAGTGCAAAAGATTTTTTGCAGGAGATAATCTCCAAACTTACTCTGCCGTCAAAACCTGTGCCGAAGATTGACCTGCAGGAATGGAAAGACATGCAGAAAGTAATGGGCAGGCTTCAGAAGCAGTCGCAGGAGATAAAATCCAGGCAGCAGGACATTTCTTCTTTGAAGAAACAGCTTTCAGAAACAACAGGGCTATTCAAAGGCAAAGAGCGGAAAACTTTAGAGGGGAAAATCCAGCAGACGGAGCAGTTGGTAAAGCGAATGCACGCGAGTTTAGAGCAGACCGTGAAGCAGGAAGGTTATCCGGATACGCAATCGTTTGTGAAAGTGTATCACAGGTCGGAGGAATTGATAAGGGCATATAACGAGGATCTGCGAGCGTGGAAAAAACAGACGGACCAAAAGAAAGAGAAGCCATTAGAGCAACCTCAAAAAGCGAGTGTATTGGAAAAGCTGCACCGGTACCAGCAGGAGGGACGACAACAGACAAAACGGTCAGTGCAGAAAAAAGCTGTGGACAGAGAACGATAAGAAAGGTGGAAAAGACGATGAGGAAAACAATTTTTGAACGGATTGAAGGGATTATAAAGCAGATGAAAAACGCAAGGTACAGAGCAGCTAAAGGAAGGAAATGCGTAAAATAGATTGATTAAATCAAAAAGTTTTTCAGAAGATGAACGAGGTATGGGGGAAAATGACAACGGAAATCGTTAATAATGATCTGATCTACACATAATAGACGCACGATGGCAGGGGGATTTAAAAATAAGTCTCTCCTTTTTGTCAAGTAGAAAGAATAGAATGCACTGATAAGTTTACATTTAAATCATAACTATAATCCAATTAACTTAACATGCGCGCAGCAACAGCGCAACGAAGAAAACGCTATAACGTATAAAGCATAAGTACATAAAAATATGTTACGCAGAAGAAATGACAGCATATATAATAAAAATATTGAAAAATCCCATTGACTTTTTTGAAAAAGCGGGTTATAATGCATGCAGAACAAGAAAAAGACCCTCAAAATCAGTTGCAGCTGATTATGAGAGTCCCTTCGTTTGACCTAGAATGTTTAAGTTATTATATTGCGCAATGCGCGGATTGTCAACGAAGTCTTGTTACTTTTGAAGAAAGGAGAACACTTCGTTGAGATTTTATGTAAACAAGAATGCTCAGCCTACTGGTGAGCATGAAGTGCATCGAGCCACGTGCAGCTGGTTGCCGGATGTTGAAAATCGCGTTTATCTTGGTGATTTTGCCACATCTCAGCAGGCAGTAAGAGAAGCAGGAAAGTATTATACCTATGTTGATGGTTGTGCTAAATGCTGTCCCGAATCACATACTCGATAATTGAGGCAGATCGGCACACTCGCATGTGTGGGTGTGCCGATATTGCATAAGGAGCAGAATATGAAGTTGTCTGATATTGCCAGTCTGCAAAGTGGATTGGTTTTGAATAGAAAAGAGGCTCGTTTTCCCGAAGAAACGGTGAAAGCATATAAACGGCTTAATTTAAGATCTTTAAGTTCGTACAATGAGATTGATTACAAAGAGCTAGATATATTTCCGGCAAAGGATATACTGGATCAAGCTATTCTGACACAACCGGGAGATATCGTAATTAAACTTTTCACCCCTATTTCCCCGGTGGTTATTACACGACATGACGCTGGGCTGGTTATACCGTCACAGCTTGCTGTTATAAGGATATTTAATAACGGGATTTTGCCGCAATACCTGAGATATTGGCTGTCGACTCCGGAAGTCTCTGATCTGCTTCAGTCGCTCGATGGGGGGCGAGCTCAAAGGACAATAAAAATTGGGACATTCGCCGAATTGGAAATTCCTGTTCCACCACTGAAGGAACAGCAGATTATTACCGATATGGTTTCAACAAATCTTCGTCGAGAGCAGCTCTATCGAAGTCTTATAAACGAGCAAAACAAGTTTACAATGCTTAATATTCAAAGAATAATTGGAGGAAAACGATAATGGGTACAACAAAAAAAGACATTGAAAGCGCATTGATGCGGGGGGCAGATTCATTACGCGATACCATCGATGCAGCAAACTATAAGGATTACGTGCTTCCTCTGATGTTTGTAAAGTATTTAAGTGACACATACAGAGAGAAAGTTGAAGAACTTGAAAAAAAATATGAGGGCATTAGATTGGAGAGGCAAAAGCGATATTTGCCCTTTACTGTGGTCGAAGACTGTTTATTCACTACCCTGTATGAACAAAGATTCTCTGATAATATTGGCCAGATTATTAACACAGCGCTTCGGCAAATTGAAAATGATAATAACCAACAGCTTGCCGGCGTGCTTAACACAACCGATTATAATAGCGAAAACGCACTTGGAACACGCGAGCATAAAAATGCCATATTGAGAGAATTGCTGGAAGACCTGTATCCGCTTGACCTCCGCCCTTCTCATATTGAAGTAAAAGACGGCGAAGTTCCAGCGGATGTCATCGGAGACGCATATGAATATATGATCGGCCAGTTTGCAAGTATGGCTGGCAAAAAAGCAGGGTCATTCTATACACCTGCAGCCGTATCTGAAATCATGGCACAGATAGTCTCTGTTAAGCCTGGCGAACGCGTATATGATCCTACCTGTGGCTCCGGTTCTTTGCTTATCAAAGCTGCTAAAAAAGGCAACTCAAATCAGGTTTCTATTTTCGGTCAAGAAGTCAACGGTTCATCTGTTGCTATGGCAAAGATGAATATGTATATTCACGAGATACGTGATGCGGTAATTGCATGGGGAGATACGCTTGCCAATCCAATGTTTAAGGACGAGGACGGAAATCTTCTGACATTTGATGCCATTGTGGCAAATATGCCATTTTCTAAGGATAAGTGGGCGGCAGGATTTAATCCAGGTGGAGATGCCGTTGGCAAAGGTAAAAAAGAATTTAAGATGGAAGCAACCCTTGACAAGTACCATCGCTTTGATTGGGGTGTTCCTCCTGCAAGCAAGGGTGACTGGGCCTTCCTATTGCATATGATCGCAAGTGCTTCGATAGGTGGACGTATTGCTGCAGTCGCACCGCACGGTGTTTTGTTCAGAGGGGCAGCAGAAGGCAGAATCCGTCGGAGAGTCGTTGATGAGAATCTGCTTGATGCCGTTATCGGTTTGCCTGAAAATTTGTTTTACGGCACATCTATCCCCGCTTGTATCCTTGTGTTCAAGAAAAACCGTTCAAACAGCGATGTGCTTTTCATTGATGCCTCCGGAAATGACGAGGAAGGAAATAATCGGTTTAAAAAAGAAAAAAAACAGAATGTTTTGGAACAAAAACACATTGATGCAATTATTAGTGCATTCCATGAACGAAAGGATATAGATAAGTTTGCTCATGTAGCAACACTCGAAGAAATCAAATTCAATGATTATAATCTTAATATTCCCCGTTACGTGGATACTTTCGAGGAAGAAGAACTTGTTGACATTGAGGAAGTCAGAGGCAATATTGCCCGTCTAAAATCGGAGATTGCCAAAGCAGAGGCACAAATGGAAAAATATCTCAAGGAGCTCGGCTTATGAGTAACGAAATCAGTGAATCCGGAAGAATCCTTATTTATCAAACCGAAAAGGGCGATACTAAAATAGATGTCTATTTTTCGGATGATACGGTTTGGATGACACAGAAAACTATCGCAGAACTGTATCAGACAACGCCTCAGAACATTACTCTACACATTAAGAACATCTATCAAGACAGAGAACTTGAGGAATCTTCAACTTGTAAGAAGTACTTACAAGTTCGAACAGAGGGATTACGTGAGGTAAAGCGGGAGCAGAAATTCTATAATTTTGATATGATTCTCGCCATCGGATATCGCGTAAGAAGCAATGTGGGTATTCATTTTCGCAGATGGGCAAACCGCATTTTGACAGAGTATACGAAAAAAGGATTTGTTCTGAATGATGAACGTCTGCGCAATCCCAAAGAATTCGGGGCTGATTATTTTGACGAATTACTAGAAAGAATCCGTGACATTCGTGCAAGTGAGAAACGTCTGTATCAGAAGGTTAAAGATATTTTCGCCTTGTCTGTGGACTATGATGCACAGAGCGATGCAGCACAGCTGTTTTTCAAGTCAGTTCAGAACAAGCTCGAGTATGCGGCTACCGGATATACTGCGCCTGAGATTATCGCTTCTCGCGCAGATGCTTCCAAGGATAATATGGGTCTCACCGCATTTAAAGGTGCGAAGGTTCGCAAGGCGGATGTAACCGTTGCCAAGAACTATATGACACACGACGAAATCAGCACATTAAACTTGATTGTCAACATGTACCTTGATTACGCAGAGCTTATGGCAAAATCTCGCCAGGAAATGCATATGGCAGATTGGGAAAGCAAGCTCGGAGAGTTTTTGCGATTCAACGGCAGAGAGGTTCTACAGAATTTCGGTACGGTTCAGCGTGATGTGGCAAATGCATTAGCCCTTGAACAGTATGAAAAGTACAATTCTGCTCGCAGGAAGGTTGAGGCAGCAGATATTGATGACCTTTCTGACAGTGTGAAATGGATCGGTGGAAAGAAATGAGGCCGCAAGAAATGCAAAGTAAGGAGTGACGGCGAATGGAAAAGGAAATAAAAGATAGGATAGATGCTATTCGTCAAAGCCTTTCTGACGATCAATATTCTAAAACGGGAATGGGTATTCTTCCCCGTAATTGGCGTGTCGCAAAGCTTTCTGATATTGCAGAAAAACTGACGCAAACTGCCGGAACAGAATCTTATGAAACGGTCAGTATATCTGCCGGAATAGGATTTGTTAATCAGGCAAAGAAATTCGGGAAAGAGCTTTCGGGAAAGCAATATGAGAAGTACATAGTTCTCCATAAAGGCGATTTTTCTTATAACAAAGGCAACTCAAACAGATACCCTCAAGGATGCATTTATCGTTTGAGGGATCGTGAGACTGCCGCTGTTCCCAATGTGTTTGAAAGCTTCAAAATACAGAACGAATGCGCAGAATTTTATGATCATCTGTTTGTTAGCGGCTTTTTAAATCGGCAACTATCAAAGAAAATTAATCACGGAGTTCGAGACGACGGACTTTTGAACTTGACGGAAAAGGATTTTTACAGTTGTTTGTTGCCCGTTCCTCCACATGCTGAGCAGGAGAAAATCTCTGAGATATTAGATCACTATGATGAAATCATAAAGCTTTGTGAAGCAAAAACCAACGAGTACAAGAATTTGAAAAAGACGTGCCTTAGCAAAATGTTCCCACAAAATGGAAAAACTGCTCCCGAAATTCGTTTCCCTGGATTTATGGAAGATTGGGAACAGCGTAAGTTGGGAGAGATTGTTTCAATATATGATGGAGTACATCAAACACCGCAGTACACAGACAGCGGCGTGATGTTCCTTTCTGTCGAAAATATAGCTTCACTTACCGCTCGTAAATTTATTTCAGAAGAAGCGTTTGAAAAGGATTATAAGGTGTATCCCCAAAAAGGCGATATTCTAATGACACGGATAGGTGATGTAGGCACTCCAAATGTTGTGGAAACCTCTGAAAAGCTCGCATTTTATGTAAGTTTGGCGTTACTAAAACCAATTTGTATTGATTCATATTATTTGTGCAATGCCATACAGTCACCGCTTTTCCAGAAGGACTTAAAGGACAGAACTTTGGTCACGGCTATACCACAGAAAATCAATAAAGATGAGATTGGAAAAGTTAATGTATTTTTGCCGACAGATCGTATTGAACAGCAACAAATCGGTAGCTTCTTCCGCTCCCTCGACAACCTTATCACCCTTCATCAGCGTGAGGTTGAAGAATATTCTAAGTTCAAAAAGGCGATGACACAGTTATTAATGACTGGAATTGTGAGGATAAAAACATGACAGAGCAACAAATCAAAACGCTTTGCAAACTTGTTATAGAAAGAAGCAATCGGCCATTTACAAAAGTTGAAAAAGAAATACTCAAACAAGCAATCGATAATGCCAGAAACTGGGATGAACTGATAGCGATTGCAATTGCGTCTCTAAATAATTAATGAATAGAAGCAAATCACAACTGAAAGCCATTATAAAAAATGAGGATGTATTATGCCAAGCCATCAAATTTTTAATGAACGTCCCGAGTCGCAAGATCGGGCATTAAAAGTACTTGAAAAATTAGGATATACCATTGTTCCGCGTAGTGACGCAGAAGCAAAACGTGGGTCGAGAAAAGATGTGCTATTTGAGGATGAATTACAGTCTTTCCTCAGCAAGAGGACATATCCATATGGTAGTGAGTCCCGTTTTTTTTCTGGCGGGTCTATTTCCGCTGCTATCCGTTCCTTGAATATTCAATCCGTAGCAGGGTTATATGCTACCAATAAAGAAATTTCCGATATGTTGTGTTCGGGAAAGAGCCTTGAGGAAACTCTTCCGGATGGAACAAAGCAGTCTTTTGATATCAGCTATATCGACTTTGAACATCCGGAAAACAATACTTATCAAGTTACAGACGAATTTGAGGTGGAACGTTCAAATGGGAAATTTGCCCGTCCGGATATAGTCGTATTAATAAACGGAATTCCTCTTGTTGTCATTGAGTGTAAGAAATCTGGTGTAGATGTGATGGAAGGTGTTACACAGAACATACGCAACTGGGGAAACGACTACATCCCCCAGCTCTTTCACTATTCTCAGCTTGTGCTGGCAGTCAATCCAGATAAGGTCTTATACGGTACCTGCGGAACGCCCGCCAAGTATTTTGTTTCGTGGCATGAGGATGACAAGGTCTGGCTGAATGAATGGTGCAAAAAATGTTCTCCGGATGGCACTGTGAAGGAACAGGATCGCGCTTTGATTTCTTTGCTTCACCCAGAACGATTACTTGATATTATTCTAAACTTTATTATCTATGACAACAATGTCAAAAAGGTATGTCGATATAAACAGTATTTTGCTGTTAAAAAATGTATGGACCGTCTTTTATTGAAAGACGGAGCCAACACCAGAAATGGTGTTGTGTGGCATACGCAGGGCAGCGGAAAAACCATTACGATGATTATGCTGACAAAGATTATTCTTCGTGAAAGCATGAAAAAGGACAGCCCAATTAAAAGCCCCCGATTTATAATGGTGACTGACCGAATTAACCTCGATAAACAAATTAGGGATAACTTTATTCATACGCAGATGAATCCTCATCGTGCCAAAACCGGCAAAGGGTTAATAGATCTGCTTGATGATGAAGGAAACACGGTTATTACCTCTCTTGTCAATAAGTTTGAGGCGGCGGTCAAACAAGCTTACAGCAATTCCGATGCTAATATTTTCTTATTTATTGATGAGGGGCATCGAACGCAATATGGAAGACTGAACCTTTACATGAACAAGGTTCTGCCTAATGCTGCAAAAATCGCGTTTACTGGCACTCCACTTATTAAAACACCCAAAAAAGGCGATAAGCGAAATATTGAAAACTCGAAAAACACTTATGATAAATTCGGTCCGCTGATTGACAGGTATACTCTTCAGGATGCTATTGATGATAAGGTCACTGTTCCGATTGTATACGAAGGACGAGTGGTTCCTCAGAGCGTTACAAGTGAGCAACTCAATAAGCATTTGAAGCATATTACAATTGGCTTGTCTGATGAAGCTCGAAAGGATCTTGAGACGAAGTATAGTCGTTTCGTTGCTTTGGCACAGACTGAGCTGAGGCTTAATATGATTGCATTTGATCTTCATGAGCATTTTCTAAACTACGTTAAACCCAAGCGCTATAAGGCTATATTGACTTGTTCTTCTCGTGCAGCTGCGGTGAAAATGTTTTATAAGCTTCGTGATCTTGGGGGTATTACTCCTGCTGTCGTTATTACACCCAATAATGCGAAAGAGGGGGACGACGAAGTAAATACGCCGCAAACTTTAAAGACAATCAGCGACTTCTTCCGAAAAGAAGTTGATCCTCTCTATAAAAACAACTACGATGTGTATGAGGATTCTGTCACTGGAGAATTTGTTAATCCGGAAGGTGCAATAGACCTGCTGATCGTAAAAGATAAGCTATTAACAGGCTTTGATGCACCCGTTGCCGCTGTACTTTATGTGGATAAGAAATTACAGGATCACACATTGTTGCAAGCCATCGCACGTGTTAACCGTGTGTACGATAACAAGGATTTCGGATTAATTGTTGACTATATCGGAATCTTCAAAAAATTAAATTCCGCTCTTGATTTGTATTCTGATGAACAATCTGGAATGAATACTTTTGAGCAATCGGAAATAAAGAATGCCATCATTGCTGTATTGGATGAAAAAGGGCGTCTGGAGAAAGCGCATCAGAGTCTGTGGGACATTTTTGAAGGTATTTCCCAAAACGAGACTGCTACGAATATTTGGCAAGAACGACTTCGAGATAATGTTGTCCGAAAAGATTTCTATGAAAAGCTGGCAACATTCGCCAAATTAGTTGATTTTATGTTTTCAAACTATGAGTTATATGAAGCGGTTGGCGACAAAAAATCTGAAGAATACAAAAAGGATTATTTGCTTTTCAAGAAGCTAAAAGATAGTGTATCTTTGCGTTTTAATGACAGTGTAGATTTCTCGAAATATGAAGACGGAATCCGGCATCTTCTTAACACATATGTAAACGCAGAAGATGCTAAAATTGTTGTTGAACCGTTAGATATCCTAAATAAGGATAAAATGGAAGAACAATTGGCCAGACTTGGGTCAAATGAGGCAAAAGCAGAGGCGATTCAAACAAGGCAAGTCGAAGTATTGGAAACTTCTCGCTATGATGATCCTATCCGATATATGACCTTTATGGAACGCATTAAAAAAACCATTCAGGATTATATGGCAGAACGTGACAGCGAAAAATACCTCTCTACAATGGAAAATTTGGCAGAAGACTATCGTGCCGGTAGAAGTTCTGTCAATTATCCTGAAATTATTGCGGATGATAGTGACGCTAAAAATTTCTTTGGAGCAGTGTGCAGTGGAGTTAAGAAAGCAACTGGTGAAACCCAGATTAACGATTCTGAATCACTTGGTCAGTTGGCATTAAATATCAAATACGTAGTTTCTTCAAATGCCAAGCGCGACTGGCGCGACAATGTTATAGTACATCGCAATATAAAAAAGGAACTGGACGATTTATTGTTTGATTATCTTGAAGACAACAAATTGGACTGGTCGTTCGATACGATAGATATTATTATTGATGAGATCATGATGGTTGCGAAGAAGGTATACTGATATGGAAAGCGTTTCAATTATTCTGCCTTCTTCCGGCAAATCAATTGTAGTAAGAATTGACAGAAAACATATGAAAACCAGTCGATTAAAAGTTTATCCGAATCAATCAGTACAATTCTCTGTTCCTGAAGGTATTTCAACTGAGTGGGTTGTAGATTATTTAGGTCAAAAAGCGGAATGGATTGAACGAAAGCTTGATCTTTTCGCCGCAACGGAAGGATATGCTTCTACCAATGAAATAAGGAACGGGTTTTCAATAAAAATGTTCGGAGAAGATTTGATTTTTTCTGTCTCTGAAAGTACAAAAAGCTATATCTATCGTGAAGGTCGAACTATTTGTATAGGAAACAAAAATCCTAATGACCAAACCGGGCTGATGAAACAATTTGAAAACTGGTGGAGAAAAGAAAGCCATGTATTTTTGGAAGAGCGGGTTAATGAGTTTTATCCAATCATAAAAAAATATGGCAAGCCGCTGCCCAAAATTCAACTTAGAAAAATGAGAACTTTATGGGGAAGCTGCAGTGTTAACAGAGAGGTAGTTACATTTAATCAATATTTGATTAAGGCCAAACCTGCATGCATCGATTATGTTGTTCTCCACGAATTAGTTCACTTTATATATCCCAATCACAGCAAACAGTTTTATGATTTTTTGAGCATTCATATGCCCGACTGGAAAGCGCGAAAGAAAGTATTAGATCGGGATGTGGTACATGGTTTGTAGAACTATGTTGCAATCGTGATAGACATCAAGATCGAAAAAGCAGAAGTCGTCCATTGACTGAAATGGCGTCGCCCAGAAAGTTATATAGTGTTGATTTCCTAAGCACAAGATTGCTTATAATTTAGGTTGAACCTTATAGCTATTATCCACAGTTACAGAGTGTGTGTTATCAATGCCGATAACAAAATGATAACATTACCCCATATAGGCAGGATAATATGGATACATCAAATAATCAAAAGAACTATAAACACGACAACAAATAATCTCTAAACAAAATTGATTAGCATTTGTCGAGCTGGAGTAGTAAATAGAAATCTGGAAAGCCGCATAAATACTGGCTTTTTGCTTGCCGATATCAAATAGAATCAAATTGAGAAATCAGGATTTTATGGAGGAATAGTAGTGGTGATAGGATTTGTAATATGGAGTTTGATTAGTGCGATTCTTTTCGGCATTGGCGTTTCGGCATGGATATCAAAAAAGCCTGTTGGTTTTTTCACAGGAGTAAAACCGCCTAAAGTGAAAGATACAAAAAAATATAACCACTCCGTTGCGGTGCTTTGGTTTGTTTATGCCATACTCATAGAGATATGTGGAATACCGTTGCTGCTTCTTGAACAAAATTCGATTGGTTTTATACCTGTGATTTTTGGCGTTGTGGTGATTACGATTGCACTGTTAATTGTGTATTTACAGATAGAGAAGAAATATCGATTGATATAAATTCCCGTTTATCAAGGAGAACGCTGTTAAGCATTTATTATAAAGGCTGTTCTATGCACTAAATTCTGAGCTTCCTGAAATATTTCATTGGAAAGAGGAGGACCCTTTCATGAATCCCAAAATGCTCATTACGGACCTTGACGGAACACTGTTACGTTCTGACGGGAGCATATCGGAGCGCACAAAAGCTGCTTTGAAGCGCTGTAAAGAGCAGGGGTTATTCGTTGTGATAGCTACCGCGCGATACTGGATCGGCGCGGAACGGTATATAAAAGAATTACACCCTGATTATGAGATCACAACAGACGGAACCCTTATCCACCGGCACGGCTGTGAAATATACAGTTGTAGTCACGGGATCACGGAAACAAACCAGATCATACAGGACATATTTGCGTTGGAGCATGATACGGAGATTACTGTGGCGGCAGGCCGTCAGGTGTTTTGGAACAGCAGGCACATTTCTGAATCTGAAAAATTACATAAAGCCGTGTATTGTGATTACAGCAAACCTCTCACTTGCCGCGCAAATAAAATAGTGGCTATGCTTCCCGATGATGAGACGGCATTAAAGATTGCGGAGAAAAACCATTGCAGGGTACAGGGCTATCGCGGAGAAAAGTGGTATGCGTTCCTGCCTGAAGTCTCCGGAAAGGTGCAGGCGATCCGGGAATTGACAGATATGTTAAATGTCCCGCTAAACGAAGTCGTGGCTTTTGGCGACGATAAAAATGATATAGATATGCTGAAACTATGTGGGACAGGCGTCGCGGCGGGCAATGCCATTTCAGATGTCAAGAATATAGCAGATCACATAACCCTGACAAATGACGAAGATGGTATAGCAGTTTATTTAGAAAAATATTTACTACATTAAATTCGGGTTTAGGTGATAAATAATGAAGAAAAGATATTGCATAATACCTCAAATATTGCTTCTGTGCTGGTTTTTCCTTGATATGACAGGTGTCTATTTCAGTAATACTTATTTAGTAACATGCTCATATAAGGATGACGGAATATTTTTTCTAATTTATTTAGCGGCGATGATATTATTCATATTTACGGAAAAAGTAGGAAAATGGGCTGTTGCGGTATGGACATCAATATGGTTTGTAATTCAATTTTTATGTCACGAATGGTATACCATTTTTGGTAAAGGGATAATGGGTTCACTTGAAGGTAAGATAAAGTTTTTTTCAGGGACTATAAAGTGGCTTGAAATTGATGGAAGATATATACCCGATGTTTATCATACTATTTTGCATATTCTCATTTTAACGGTTGTTATAACGTCGGCAATTTATATCAGAAATTCTAAAAAAGAGATATAAATTCCCGCTTGTTGGGATACGACTAAATTGGAATTCGGAGGAAAATATGGACTATCAAATTCGGGAGATCAGAGAAAGCGAATACTCAATATTATCTGATTTCCTCTATGAAGCAATCTTTATTCCCGAAGGAATGAAGAAGCCGCCAAAGTCTATTATCGAACAACCAGAGTTGCAAGTATATATTGATGATTTTGGAAAACCAGATGATTGGTGTTTAGTTGCAGAGGTAAAAGAAAGAATTGTAGGTGCAGTATGGGCGCGTATTATGAATGATTACGGACATATTGATGATAAAACGCCCTCACTTGCTATATCGCTCAATGAGAAATATAGAAACTTAGGGTTAGGTACAGCACTTATGAAAGAAATGCTGGAATTTCTGAACGATAAAGGATATAAACAGACATCTCTATCCGTACAGAAAGCAAATTATGCGGTGAATATGTACCGGAAGCTGGGGTTTGAAACAGTAAAAGAAAATGAGGAAGAATATATAATGGTTTGTCAGTTGTGATGTGGTGAGGAGGGGATATATATGGTTGGCAATTTGGATGAAAAAGCAGTAAAGGAAACCTTAAAAAAGATTATTGACAATAATAATACTATTCCGTATAAGGCCAAAATGGAGCTAAAAGCGATTATAGGGTTGGAATAGTAAACAGAAAGCTGAAAAGCTACATAAATACTTGTTTTTGAATTTTTGGGAGGGCAACCATGTTATTGGAAGAATTTGACTCTACATACGATGCCATTATTAATCCCGAAATGATCGTTTCTCGAATCGATCATTTTCCGGAAGTGACGATATCATGCTTTTCGAAATATCTGTTTGAGAGCGTCCTTTCCCTGTTTGATGCGGAGAAGATTGCGGAAATTCAGTCAGCCGTTGGGCCGAATCCGGTTTATCGAGTTGAGTATAAAGGAAGAATGTTTGCACTGTTTCAGTCCTACGTAGGCGAACCGCTTTGTGTCGGCCAATACGAAGAATTGATCGCCATGGGGAGCAGGCGGCTCATACTGTTGGGCAACTGCGGCGTTCTGGATCGGTCAATTCAAGACTGCGGGATCATCATACCGACGCGCGCAATCCGAGATGAGGGAACCAGCTATCATTATGCAAAACCGAGCGATACCATAGAGGTAAACAAAAAATATCGGGAAACGTTCAAGGAAGTCCTGAGAGATTACGGCTATCCTTTTGTAGAGGGAACGACTTGGACGATTGACGCGTGTTATCGGGAGACCAAGGAAAAGGTAAAGCGCAGAAAGGAGCAGGGCGCAATCTGTGTTGAAATGGAATGTGCCGGCATGCAGGCGCTCTGCGATTTCAGAGGGACGGAGTTCTTCCAGTTCTTCTATGCCGGAGACAATCTGGATCATTCCACTTGGGAGCCGAGGAGTTTATCTGGACGCGCGCGTTTGGATGACAAAACAAAAATCATGTTGCTGGCGTTCGAGCTTGGACTGCAAATAATGCAAAGCAAGTAGTTCGGTGTTGGAGGGCAGATAGAATGAAAGCCTTATTGATGAATTGCAGTCCTGTCAGAAACGGAGCAACTGCAGAAATCGTAAGTATAATTTCAGAATGCCTGACGGAACGGTATGAGGTCAGAAGCATTTGCATTGATGATTTCGATATCAACTTTTGCAAAGGATGCAGGACGTGCCATCAGACTGCGAAATGCGTCCAGAATGATGATGTTGACAAGATAATCGAAAACTATGAATGGGCCGACATTATCATATCCGTATCGCCTTCTTACTGGGCGGATATCCCAGGACAGTTTAAGGCTTTTATTGACAGATGCACCCCATGGTGCAATACCCATGAGCCGCACGCAACTCTAAAAGCTGGGAAGAAAGGCTATGTGGTTGCTCTAAGGACAGGGACGAGCATGAGAGAATGTCAGCGCATTTTTGAAAGTATCGAACATTTTTACGGGCATTTGGAGATTGAGTGCTGCGGTCGGTTGGGTTTATGCTCCGTAGAATATAAAGATGCGGTGGAAGAAAGGAAAGATGAGATCATAGAATTTTGTGGTGGGATTTAATTGAACTTGTGGGTAGAGAAACGTTTAGGTGGAACGGAGACCATATATAGCAAGGGAAGACTATAGTTTATAATCATTATACTACCAGTTCAATGACACAGACGATTTACAATCGTATAATAGGAATAATACAGCATTCAAAAACAGGAAAGAAGCGGATAGTATGCGAACGGATTTTCCAAAGATTGACGTATGCAAGACGGGCCAGAATATCAGGCGGATCATGGTCAGGCAAGGGTTGGCTGTCAGAGATATCCAGAAATATCTGGGTCTTTCCGCTCCGCAGAGCATTTACCATTGGTTTGACGGACGAAGCATGCCGACTGTGGATAATCTATATGCCCTGAGCGAGTTGTTCGGAATGCCGGTGGATATGCTGCTACGCGGAAACAGGAAAAAGAATTATGAGTTTTCTGAGCGTTCCACTCACAAATGGGTTTTTGCGTATTATGAGAAGTACATGGAACTGCGGGCGAGCTAGATTGGTCAACGATTATACTATAAGTTCAATGACAAATATTAAATCCTCCTTTAGAATGATCTTATCTGAAGATTGTTTGAAGGGAGGATTATTCTATGTCAGAAAAAATGTTGGTGACACAGGCGTTAGACGAGAGAGATTTGCTTGTCAAGAAAATTCAGGACAAGATAGCAAAAGCTTCCTTTGCGGACGTAAAGAAGCACAATGAAGAAAAAGTGTTGGAGCGCAGAGTTTCGGAGGAGGACTTCCGGAAGGAAGCGGAGAGCGCATATCAGCAGATCATGGATTTGATTGAAAGATATGGGAGGATTGATGCAGCGATCGTTGCGTCAAATGCAGCAACTATGATCCATACATCCTTTGGAGATTATACGGTTGCGGGCGCTATTTCCCTCCGAGGCAGGATGCGAGGTTATGGGGCCTATGAGGATGAAGCAGAGTTTGAACAGAGCCTGTACCAAAAAATGAAAAATGAACTGGACAAGTGCCTGCTTACGATTGAGAACAAAAACAGACAGTTGGAATCAACTGCGGAGAGTATGCGCCTCAGTATTCTGGGAAAGGATGCCAAGGCGAAAGATGATAAACCGCTTGAAGTGGTGAACGCATATGTAAAAGAGAACACCGCTGAACTTGTGGATCCGTTGGATGTTCGGAAAAAGATTGAGGAGATTCATGAAAACAGAGAAAAGCTGCTTACGGAGCTGGATACTCAAATCAAAGTATCCAATGCGACGACCTTTGTAGAATTTTAAATTACTTGCCTGCAGCACGAAAACCTCTAACCCGGTTTCCCCGACAGCGGGGTTATGCTGTCTCTAACAGATCGGTGTGCTGAAAACACGGAGGATCTATGCAAGGATTTCCTAAATAGCTCAGCAGGTAGAGCACATGGCTCGTAACCATGTTGTCGAGAGTTCGAACCTCTCTTCAGGAACCAGCAATGGAGAACTTAACAGTCTTTAATTTTGGGTCGTTCGTTAGATGTGAAGGGTTACAGATTTTGCACTTGAACTGTTACTGGTAAAGGCTGAACTGTCTTATAGGCATATCTGATATGCTGAAATCCATGAGAAGGGTTTCGTGCTAAACCGGTTGACGCGAGGTCATCCCCATGGCTGTGCTGTAGGCATTTTACTTGTATGAAAAGGAGCAGCTGATTGATACATTTCATGATTGATTTTGAGAATATAGGGAGCCGGGGACTACAGGGAGCGGAATATCTCCAACAGGATGATTCTGTGACAATTTTTTACAGTCAGGCCTGCATGAAGATTGAGCAGAGACGGTTCTTTCAGGTGAAAGAATCCGGTTGCGAATTTCAGATCTGCAAGTTGCAAAAGGCACGGAAAAATGCTCTGGATTTTTACATTGCATCCCGCATTGGGGAGATCTATGGGCAGGGGTATACCGGGATGACCGCGATCGTGAGCAATGATACGGGATTTCAAGCGGTCAGGGAATACTGGAAGAACTGTACGTCGGTACCCAGGGACATTATTTTGCGCCCGGATATCGAGCAATGTATAGCCGCTTCGGGAGAGAACAGCTTCCGACAGCGGCGTATTTGTCTGGAAAAGCAGGAGGTTCGTCTTGAGGAAGAGTATGAGAAATACGCAGAGCGCCAGAGAATACGCAAGAGACTGGAAGACAGTTTCGCGCACACCTGTTATGAAGATTTTATCGAACAGATCATGAATCTGATCGAATCGCCGAAGCCTCTCAAGATTCTTTATCGGGATTCTCTGAAGCAGTTCGGAAGGAAAGATGGACTGAGAATCTACCGCGAGGTGAAGCAGATCATTTAGGCAAACGCTCTGTTATACGGTGAGGATTAACGCGGCGATTGGGATAGCACAAGGAAATAGAACAACAAATTGTTGACACCATATACAACACCACATATAATATATTTTATATATTTAGAAAGTCTGGTTGTCAGCCAATTACAATACCAAAGCATGAACCGATTAAAAGGGTTTATGTTGAGCTGGTGAGGCAAGTTGTAGAAAGCGAGGCAGATAATGACAAAAACGCTGGATGACTATATGAAGTTGAATTATCGTATGGAAATCATAGAAGATAAGGATGAAGGGGGCTTTATGGTTTCTTTTCCGGATCTTCCCGGCTGTCTCACCTGCGGAGAAACGATTGAGGCGGCAGTCTCTAATGCGACAGATGCGAAAAGGGCATGGTTTCAGGCAGCGATTGAGGAGAAGATAGAGATTCACGAGCCGGACAGTTTAGCTGATTATTCCGGGCAGTTCAAGATAAGAATGCCCCGAAGCCTGCATCGTTCTCTGGCAGAACATTCCAAAAGGGAGGGAATCAGTATGAATCAGTACTGCATATACCTTCTTTCAAAATATGATGCGGCGTATTAACCTGCACACCGTTCCAAAACTCACAGGAGGTTTCCCATGTCAAGCACGGCAGCCATATACATTTTTCCCGGTGTTTTTCTTTTTGTCGGACTGGTTTTCGTCGCAGCATCCGTCGGAATCGGACGATCCCGGGCCAAAAAGCGTGAGCGCTGTACCGCGCAGACCGTTGGAAAAGTGGCGGATATGCGCAAAGTTTCTCACAGCGAGTCCGACGGGACCACATCCTATTCCTGGCATGCGGTCTACACTTATTATGTCAATGGGACGCATTATGAAAGATTCAGCTCGTTCGGGACTGCCAAACCAAAATTTCAACAGGGACAGTCTGTAGTCATATTTTATGATCCCGGAGATCCTGAAAGCTATTATGTGGAAGAGGAGAACTGGGGCAAGCTGCTCAAAATCTTTGGCGTTGTGGGTGTGCTTCTCATTCTGATCGGGACTGCGGCGTTTTTCCTGATCAGGAGATTTTTGTAGTGGATCTGTCAATCTGGAAAAGTGGATTTTTTATATACTTTCAATATCCCGGAAAGATAGTACAGGATAACCGTAGGAGGACAATAAGAACATGATTTTCGATACGCATGCGCACTATGACGATGAGGCATTTGAGGAGGATCGGGAGGAATTGCTCGCGCAGATGGAGTCGGCAGGGATCGGAGGGATCGTGAACGTCGGAGCGTCCGTGCGGGGGATTCGCGCGAGTCAGGAGCTGGCAGAGCGGTATCCGTTCGTCTGGGCGGCGGTCGGTGCGCATCCGGATGAGGTCGGCTCGCTGGATGAGGAGACGCTGCAGTGGATGTACGGATTGTGTCAGAAGCCGAAGACTGTGGCGGTCGGGGAGATCGGGCTGGACTATTACTGGGACAAGGAGTCGCACGAGCTTCAGAAGCAGTGGCTTATCCGGCAGCTTGAGATGGCGAAGGAGACAGGACTGCCGGTCAACATTCACAGCAGGGAGGCTGCGCAGGATACTTTTGACATTATGAAAGAGCATCACGCCGGGACGACGGGAGGCATTATTCATTGCTTTTCTTCGTCGGCGCAGATGGCGCTGGAATATGTGAAGCTGGGATATTACATTGGGATCGGCGGCGTCGTGACATTCAAGAACGCGCGTGTCATGAAGGAAGTGGCCGCGGCGGTTCCGCTCGACCGTATCGTTGTGGAGACGGACTGCCCGTATCTGGCGCCGGCGCCGAACCGTGGCAAGCGCAATTCGTCCATTTATTTGCCGTTGGTGATCGAGGAGATCGCCCGGATCAGGGGTGTGAGCGCGCAGGAAGTTGAAGAGGCTACCTGGGAGAATGCGCATCGGGTGTACAAGAAGTTACAGTGATGAATCTTAATGGAGACGGAGCCCATATGGACAAGCTTTCAAATCCGAAAAAGACAATCGAGGTGATCCAAAAGCACGGGTTCGATTTTCAGAAGAAATTCGGACAGAATTTCCTGATCGATCCGCATGTGCTGGACAAGATCATCGCGGCGGCCGAGATCACGAAGGATGATTTTGTGCTGGAGATCGGGCCGGGCATCGGGACGCTGACGCAGGCTCTGGCTGAGGCGGCGCGTGAGGTGACGGCGGTCGAGATCGATCGCAAGCTCATACCGATCCTGCAGGAGACACTGGCGGGCTATGACAACGTCACGATCCTCAACCAGGATGTGATGAAGACGGATATCGCGGCGATCGCGCGGGAGAAGAACGACGGGCAGTCGATCAAGGTGGTCGCAAACCTGCCTTACTATATCACGACGCCGATCATTATGGGACTGTTCGAGAGCCAGGTGCCGGTGAACAGTATCACGGTGATGGTGCAGAAGGAGGTCGCGCAGCGAATGCAGGCGGAGCCCGGGACGAAGGATTACGGGGCGCTCTCGCTCGCGGTGCAGTATTACGCGCAGCCGTATCTGGCGGCGAACGTTCCGCCGAACTGTTTCATACCGCGCCCGAATGTCGGAAGCGCGGTGATCCGGCTGACGCGCTATCCAAAGCCGCCGGTACAGGTGAAAGATGAACGACTGATGTTCGCGCTGATCCGGGCGTCGTTTAACCAGAGGCGTAAGACGTTGCTGAACGGTCTTAAGAACTCTTCGGAACTGCAATTTGGCCGGGAAGAAATTCTGGGAGCGCTTGCACAGATCGGGCTTTCGGAGAACGTGCGCGGTGAGACGTTGACGCTCGCGCAGTTCGCGGCGCTCTCCGACGCATTGGGCCATTGATATTCGCACAGATCAGTGGTCGGCTTAGCTGATTTATGACGGATGCTAAGGACGCAGGCTGAGCTTACGCGCGGATGGGGAAGGGCAGGCTGCCGAAGGGAAGAAAATATTAAAATGAAGAGAATACTAAAATGAAGAGAATGCCGAAGGGAAGAGAATGCTGCCTGCGGCGGGATGTATCATAAAAACAAAAGGAATAGAAGGAGGGCAGATCATATGAGCAGAAAGAGACAGAAACAGAAGTCAGGCATTGGCAGCCTGATTGTGGCGGCAGGCGTCGGCGCGGCTTTAGGGCCGGTCATTATTCCGAAAATTGAGCCGTACATGCTGGCCTGGAAGAGCAGGATTCAGTTCGGCCGTTCCGATTGGAAGCGGGACGAGGGTCTTCGGACACCGTCGGACATCACGCGTGTGGACGATCTGAAATATGGAGAGCACAGGCTGCAGACGATGGACATCTACTATCCGAAGGGAACGGAAGGGATGTTGCCGACAATCGTCAGCATTCACGGCGGCGGTTATGTCTACGGGGATAAAAACGTGTATCAGTATTACTGCATGAATCTCGCACAGCGCGGCTTTACGGTCGTCAATTTCTCTTACCGGGTCGCGCCTGAGAGCCGTTATCCGGTTCAGATTGAGGACACGAATGCGGTGATGCGGTATATTTGCGCGCAGGCGGAGAAATATCACATTGATAAGGAGAACATTTTCTTTGTCGGTGATTCGGCGGGAGGACACTTGAACGCTCAGTACAGCGCGGCGGTGACAAACCCGGAGTACGCGGCGCTTATCGGATTGGACATTCCGAAATTCACTTTACGGGCGACTGCGCTCAACTGCGGCGTATACGATATGAATGAGCTGGGCAAGGACCTGATGGTGTGCTACGCAGGGAAGGACTATCAGCAGTACAAAGAGCAACAGGATATTCTGGGCCATATCACGGCAGACTTTCCGCCGTCCTTTGTCATGAGCTCGACCGGAGACTTTTTGCTGAAATGCGCGCAGCCGATGGCGGATCTTCTGACGGAGAGGGGAGTCGAGGCAGAGATGCACATCTACGGCGACGAGGAGACGAAGCCGGGGCATGTGTTCCACTGCGACATCCGCAGTGAATACGCGAAGAAGTGTAACGACGAGGAGTGCGAATTCTTTCGGAGGCATATTGAAAACACATAGTGAAAACTTATAGTGGAAAATGCAGATTGACGCATTTTTAAGAACGAAAAAATGTTGAAATAAACACTAATATTGACATATAAACCCCCATGCGCTATAATTTTGATATAAAATCACAGTGTATGGGGGGTTTATATGAGGAGAAAGATACAGGAAGATCTGTTAAGGTGGAGAAGGGAAACAGGAAATCGCCTTCCGCTGCTTTTATATGGAGCCAGGCAGGTGGGGAAAACCTATGTGATGAGGGAATTGGGACGAGATGAGTTTCAAAATATGGTTTATGTGAATTTCGAGGAGGATTCACAAATAGGAAGCTATTTTGAGACGGAGATCAGGGCAGAGGCAGTCGTAGCGGCTTTGGAGCGGTATTTTCATGTGAAGATCGTTCCAGATCGGACGCTTATTGTCTTTGACGAGGTTCAGCTGTGCGAACGGGCGCTGACTTCACTGAAATATTTTGCAGAGGAAGCTCCGGAATACCATGTAATCGCGGCGGGAAGCCTTCTCGGTGTGGCGCTAAAGCGTCAGAGATTTTCCTTTCCGGTAGGTAAAGTCAGAATGCTTACCGTGTATCCGATGGATTTTGAGGAGTATCTTTGGGCGAAAGGAAAAGAATCTCTGGCGGAGCAGATACGCACGCATTTTGAGAAAGACCAGGTGCTGGAAGAGGCACTGCATCAGGAAGCAATGCGCGAGTATGAGAATTACTGTATTGTGGGTGGAATGCCGGCGGCTGTGCTGGCTGATATTTCTGTCAATCCGACGATCGCGCAGTATGAGGTCAGACAAATGATTTTCAACTCTTATGTGGCGGATATGGCGAAATACGCGGATCCCGGAGAAACTGTCAAAATATTCGAAGCCTATGATTCTCTGCCGAGCCAGCTTGCGAAGGAGAATAAAAAATTCCAGTATAAGCTGATCCGTTCCGGCGCGAGAGCGTCACAGTACGGTACTTCGATTGACTGGCTGATCCGCGCGGGGATTGTGAACAAATGCAGCAGGTGTACGCAGGGATTTATGCCTCCTGCGGCTTATATGGAGTTGTCTGCGTTCAAGCTGTATTATAGTGATACCGGATTGCTGTCTGCTCGCACAGGTATGACGTTGGAAAGCATTCTCCGGGTACAAAGCGAGCGATTTCGGGGGATCTTTGCCGAAAATTATGTGGCGTGCGCGTTGAAGGCGAACGGATATGAGCTGTTTTATTGGGAATCTGAAGGAACTGCGGAGATAGATTTCCTGATCGTGCGGGGTGGACAGGTGATTCCGATCGAGTGTAAGGCCGGAGATCATGTGAAGTCAAAAAGCCTGTCTGTATACCGGGAAAAGTACAGCCCGGCATACAGCATCCGTGTATCAGGAAGAAATTTCGGCATGATGAACGGGATCAAAGCCGTGCCGCTGTATGCGGTGTTCTGTATTTGATAAGAGTAAGTGGGGTCGGGCAGGGATGGCTTTCGCCTTGCTCGCTGCGCGACCCGCGTGCTGCGATAGCGGCAAAACACCTTGCGCGGGTCTGCGCATAAAAACAACCGGTCGGAAGAGTGGTCCAACCGGTTGCCTTGTTTTTGTTGTCAATTTGATTCTGTCTCTTTCCCTGTCTTGTATAGCGGCAGCACCGCCGCCTTCTCAAATCCGTTTTCCATATCAAACGTGATCACGAACGCATCCCCCGCGAGATAGAAAGCATCGTCAATATAGAGGCCACGCAGATTGTTATACTCGGCCGTGTTCGAGAAGCCGTCTGCGAAGAAGTCGTAGAGCAATTCGCGGGTGAAGCCGTTCTCGGCGTCGTAGGAGAAGAGCAGGTAACGGTCGTCGCAGAAGAAGCCGAAGAGGTTCTTCTCGGGCGAGACCATGATCGCCTTGTAGTCCTCAATCGCCGGGCACCAGGTGACGCCGGGGATCGTGTAGCGGTTCACTTCCTTCACGTTGGTCGGATCGGAGATGTCGAACATCGAGAGCTTCAGCCCGCTCGTGACGCCGGTCTTCTCGTCAGCCTCATAGCCGATGCCGAGCAGCAGATTCTCACCGTAAAAATGCAGGTAGGAGGAGAAGCCGCTGATCTTCAGCTCGCCGAGGATCTTCGGGTTCGCCGGATCGGAGAGGTCGACGGAGAACAGCGGGTCGGTCTGGCGGAAGGTGACGAAGTATCCGGTATCGCCGAAGAAGCGGGCCGAGCGGATCGTCTCGCCCTCCGCGAGATCGTCGATGAGACTGACGGTCTGCAGGTTCTCGTCCAATACATACAGCGCGTTGTGTTCGATCCAGTTATCTTCGTAGTAGGTGTTCAGAAGATCCCCGACGAACTCGCGCACTCCGCTGAACGCATCGCCCTCATAGGTGGAGACGACGCGCAGCATTCCGTTGTACTCATTCAGAGAGAAGGAATCGTTAAGGGTGCCTTTGACGACGCCCGCGGCCACTCCGGTGATCGTCCCGTCTTCATAATGGAATTTGATGAGCTCCGTGGTGGAGGTCGAGTAGCTGCCATTATAGTGTTCGTTGGCGATGTAAATGTTTTCCGGGCTGACATAGTAGTCCGTCGCGCCGGAGACGAGGATCTTGCTGTCGAGCGTCTTGCCCGGAGCGGCAGTATCCACTGAGGAGATCACGAGATAGGCGCTGTCGTGGAGTGATTCCGGCACATAGAAATCGCTCGCGGGAAGCTGCGTCTTGTTGATCCTCGGGACGATCGCGCTCCCACCGTAGGTCTCCCCGATCGTCGGCTGATAGTTGGTAAACAGATAAATGCAGGAGCCGTTCTTGCGGGAATCTTCATAAGAGCCGTCCTGCGTGACCGTGCCGACAAGCGCCGGATGCTCCCGGTCGCTGATATCGTAGGTGTGGATCGACGTCTCGCGCCCATAGCTGGTATAGTAGATATCGCCCTCGGCCTCGAGCGAGCTCGCGTAGCAGCTTGTGATGACGCTTAAAATGTCGCCGTCCAGGTACATTTCATGGATCGTGATGTCGTTGTAAGGACTCATTTGCCCGTTTACACCCACATACGTTTCATGGGTCGTGACGTCACCCGCGGGTTTGAAGTCCTCATCCTGGGCCGCCTGTTCCGCTGTCGATATCGGGGCACCGATGCCGGTGACGCTGATCAGGACAGGTTCTTCGAGGTCCGCGCTCACGATCGCGAAGCTGCCGTCCTGCCGCAGGATGTAGAGATATTCGCCGTCCGTCTTCACGATGTCCGCCTCGTCGACGCCAACCTCCTGCGTATTCGTATCAGAAAAATCTACTGCACCGTCTTCGCCGGAGACTTCCGTTGCAGGGGCCGCTGCCAGATTGACCGTCCCGACGGTATCTTCGGCCATATCGACGGATTGCGCCGATTCCATCGATAGGTCTCCCATACCGCCTGCGGGGGCGGCGGAGCCTGCATCCATTGTCTTCATGTCGTAGCCGCGGTACAGGCCGTTCGGCCCGAATTGCTCGTTCAGCGCATCGTAGACCTCCTCATAACTGGAAGCGTAGGTGAAGGCCTCGACAGGCGGAGCGGATTGGACGACTTTCTCGGTAGTCGGCTCCGCGTCCGGCGCAGCTTTGGCGGTGCTTTCAGCAGCGGTTTCTGCTGTGGGATCAGCTGCTGCAGCTTCGGATTTAACAGCGATCTCAGAAGCTGCACTGTCTTCGTCTGCCGCAGACTGTGAGGTTGTATCCGTAGTGGACTTTGCGACAGCTTTTTTCTCCTCAGCGATCGGGACAGAAGCGTTGTCGTTCGCCTCCTCCGTGGAGAGCTCCACTGCCACTTCGTTGGCATCCTGCTCAGAGAGCGCGGTCTTGCGGATACGCTCGTACTGGGAGAAACCGAATAAGGAGAGTGCAAAGACAGCCGCGATGCTGCCGATCTGTGCGATCCGGCGGTAGCGCTTCTTCCTCGCCGCGAGGGTGACGACCTTCTCGCTGGATTCACTTTGCGATACAGTTCCCGGATGTCCCGGAGTATTTTGCTTCATGTGATCGGAAGAAGACACACTTTGCCCGGCTGTGTCTTGCTCCAGGCTGTTCGATTTCTGTGCCATCTGTTCTTTCAGCATCCGCTCGACCGCGTCCGGCTGCAGGGAGGCGGGCGGGGTGAGGTTTTCCGCTTCGTCTTTTATTTGCTGAAGGATTTCTTTCTCGTTCATCGTGATCTCCTTTCCATATCTGCAATGGCTGTAAGTTTGTGTCTGTTCAATGCATCGTTTCAAAACTGCACTGAAATCCGGGAAAAAGGCCGGACGACCGTGGCTCGCAAAAGGGAGTGATCTATAAAAACAAGACCGCGGCTCACGCGAGCAGCTCCGCCATTTTCTTCAGCGCCCGGCTCTGTCTGGAACGCACGGTATTCGGATTCATCTGCAGCAGCTCGCCGATCTCCTGACTGGAGTATCCGGCAAACACACTCATGGAGACGATCAGACGGTCCTCCCGCGAGAGCGTGCCAAACGCGCGCTGTACGTCCGCCTGTTCCCCGAGATCCGACTCCGGGGCGCTGATCTCGTCTGAGAGTTCGTCGGGAGCCTGTATGTACTGGCGGATCCGTCGATTGCACTTCGCGCTCAGGATGCGAAAGATCCACGAGCGGAACGCTCCCGCTTCACGCAGGCTTTTGATCTGTGCGAAAGCGTCGGTCACGGTTTCGCTCACGGCGTCCTCCGCGTCCTGCACATGGCGCAGGGTGTAGACGGCGAATCGGTAAAGATCCTTGTACACCGATTCGTACAGCAGGGCAAAGGCGTGCGCGTCGCCTGTCTGCGCCTGACGGATCAATTCGTTTGTCGGGTTCATAACTCGCTCCTTCCTGTCGTGTTGCGGAATATTCCATCTGTGTCCCCGCCTGTCTGCGTTGCGTCGGTAGGGAACCGCCCGGGAAATCAGCCCGAGGATCAGTCCTGAAAGATTGTCTCCGAAAAACCGGTTCTGTATAATAAGTGTCGCGAAAGAGCCGGATTGTTGCACTTCAACGCAGAAAATTTTATATTTTATATCATTTTCTGTCTGTAATCAGTATAAACGCTTCACACGGTAGGCGGCAAGCGCTTTCGCCGCGTTCCGGCAGATATTTTGTCCCATAGGCTTGCCTTCGTTTCTTTTCGCAATCACTTTACAGAATACGGATAAATGTGATATGCTACATGCGCATGCATTGGGGAGCGATTCGCGTATTTTTGTCTGCGGAGGAGCTTCGGCTGCGCATGGATCTTTAATCATTTACGCGAGGGAGGACAGGGGACTGCCAAAAGAGACCCTGCGGCAGTACTGAGGATACACATGGGAATCGGAAGCATTATTTCACTGTTGGGAGGGCTCGGTCTCTTCCTGTTCGGTATGAAATACATGGGAGAAGGCCTGGAGCTGGCGGCAGGACCGAAGATGAAGGACCTGCTGGAGAGACTGACGAGGAACCGCGTCATGGGCTTTCTGTTGGGCGCGCTTGTCACGGTCGTGATCCAGTCGTCCTCGGCGACGACGGTCATGGTGATGGGCTTTATCAACGCGGAGATCATGGATCTCGCGCAGGCGACCGGCGTCATTTTCGGCGCGAACATCGGTACGACGATCACGAGTGTCCTGATCGCGCTCGACGTCTCCGGGATTGCCCCGGTCTGCATCTGTCTCGGCGCGGTGATGCTCCTGTACGCGAAGCGGAAGCGCAATCGCTACATCGGCCAGGTCATTCTGGGCTTCGGTATCCTGTTTCAGGGCTTGCACACGATGAGCGGCGCCATGTCCCCGCTGAAGGACTCGGCCCTGTTCCAGAACTTTATCATGAACGCGAAGAATCCATTGCTCGGCTTTGCCGTGGGCGTGATCCTCTGCGCGATCATCCAGAGCTCGTCAGCAGCGGTCGGCGTGCTGCAGGCGCTGGCGATGCAGGGATTGATGCCGATCTATTTTGCCGGGTTTATCATCTGCGGCATCAACGTCGGCTCCTCGACGCCGCCGCTTCTGTCTGCGCTGAATGCGAAGAACAACGCGAAGCGCGCCGCCATGATCTACCTGATCTTCAATATCGTCGGCGCGGTGCTCTTCATGCCTCTGACGATGCTGACGCCGCTGGCTTCTATGATCGAGACCTATATTCCGAACGAGGCGTTCCAGATCTCGGTCTACCATATCCTGTTCAAGATCGTGACCGGCCTGATCCTGCTTCCGCTCGTCAATGTTGTCGTAAAGTGGACTTACAAGCTGATCCCGAAGCAGGCGCACGAGAGCGCGTTCCGCTTCGAATACATCGACCCGAACATGAGCGGTTCGCCGGCGGTTGTCGCGCTGCAGGTCGGCAAGGAGGTCGAACGTATGGCGGGGATCGTCAAGGACGACCTTTCCAGAGCTTCCGACGGCCTGTTTCAGCACAGCATGACGGAGGCCAACCATGTGCGCGAGGGCGAGCAGGTGGTCGATTATCTTGCGTCTGAGATTACGGGGTACCTCTCGAAGGTCAATACGGTGGCGATGCCCTCGCAGGTCTCGCAGTATATGGGCTGCGCGTTTCATGTCATCAACGATCTGGAGCAGATCGGCGACCACGCAGTCAAGATACTGGATCAGAATGAGAAATGCGTGGAAGGCGATATGGTCTACACGGAGGCTGCGCGGGAAGAGCTGGCTGATATCTACGGGCGAGTGCAGGAGCTCATGGACGACGCGATGCGCCTGTTCCGCGAGCAGGTGATGCTTACGCCGGAGATCTGGCTGGATCTGCGCAAGCAGGAGCGCAAGATCATCAAGCGCGTGACGAAAGCGCAGTCGAACCATATGGAGCGTCTGCAGCGCAAGGAGTGCACCTTCGAGCAGGGTCTCACCTTCGTGGAAGTGCTCAACAGCTACCTGCGCATCGTGAACCATTCGATCAATATTGCGGAGGCGCTCGGCGGCGATATGACCTCTGCCTACTCGAGAATCGAGCAGATGTAGGAGCTCTGTTTTGCCGGAAAGCAGGCCTGACGCCGCGTGTCCTGGATCTGTTTGCAAACTGGAATGATTTGTGAATAATTCTGCTTGCATTTTTCCTGTATCAGTGATAAAATTTTTATAGATTTTTTAGAATTTTACTTTTTGTTTAGATTCAGCACAGAACAAAGGGGTTTGCTGCGGAACCATATTGTCGGCGCCCCTGCGGCACCGATTCTTTTGTGCTTTTTTTATGGGATCGGGAGTTTGCTGCTTTAAACGGACAAAGTTTCCGCAAAGGAATTCTGGGCATGAGTGAGCTTGGGGTGAGAATGCATGGATCTTAAGCCGACCCGCGAAGAGATTCTGGAAAAGCTTCTGGACAGTTATGAGGCGTATTTCGACGTCGAGCGGATCGAAGAGCCGCCGGAGGGACTTCCGCTGGTGGCGACCTGCCGCTTCTATGTGCATTCGGAAAAATACGTCCTTATTAAGAAGGCGAAGCTCTGGGAGGCGGACAGCAACGAGTTTGTCTACCTGTTCTCCGTTCCGCAGCTGACAGAAGAGATTTTTGAGTCATGTAAGGCATATGCTTATGAAGAAGGCATGAAGCTGATCGACCCGAAGCCGGGGCATATGTACAGCTACATCACGGCGGTCTTCATCTGCGACAGCTGCACGCCGGAGGCGAAGCGGGCGCTCAAAAAGTGCAGGGTATACAAAAGTTTTCATTTTTCGTGGTATGGGTGGATGAACCTCCATACAGCCGCGGTCGTCCGGGAAGGGAGCGAGATCTTCACGAACCGGATGGGACGCAGCAACGCGAAATTTATGAAAAGGATACTAAATTCATGAAAAGAAAAAGGAGGCAGTAAACATGAATGCGGTAGTAATCTTACTCGTAGGTGTCGTGATTCTTGTTCTCGGCTATCTTTTCTACGGAAAGTGGCTTGCAGAGCAGTGGGGCGTAGAGCCGAACAGAACGACTCCTGCACACGAACTTGAAGACGGAAACGACTACGTTCCGGCAAAGGCTCCGGTGCTGATGGGACATCACTTCTCATCCATCGCGGGCGCAGGCCCGATCAACGGACCGATCCAGGCAGCAGTGTTCGGCTGGGTTCCGGTCATGCTGTGGGTGCTGATCGGCGGTATCTTCTTCGGCGCTATGCACGACTTCGGCGCGCTGTTCGCGTCCGTGCGCAACAAAGGCCAGTCGATCGGTGAGGTTATCGCTACCAGTATCGGCTCCCGTGCGAAGAAGCTGTTCATCATCTTCTCGTACCTGACCCTGATCCTTGTAGTGGCGGCGTTCGCTTCGATCGTTGCTAACACCTTCAAGGCTACATACGACGAGGCGGGTGTGCTTGACAAGGCGGCGAGTGCTGCGAACGCTTCGACGGCAATGATCTCCGTGTTGTTCATCGTCATCGCGATCATCTTCGGCCTGATGGTTTACAGAAGGAACGCTTCTCTGGCGGTTTCCACGATCATCGGCGTGGCGGCGATCGTCGCATGTATGGCGATCGGCCTGAACTTCCATCCGATCTATCTGGACGGCAACACCTGGATGATCATTGTAGGTATCTACATTGCGATCGCTTCGGTCACACCTGTGTGGATTCTGCTTCAGCCGCGTGACTACCTGAGCTCTTTCCTGCTTTACGGCATGATGATCGTGGCTGTGGTAGGCATCGTCGGCGCGCATCCGGCGCTTGAGATCCCGGCGTTCACAGGTTTTGTTGATAAGGCAACGGCAGGCGCGGGCACTTCTCTGGGCAGCCTGTTCCCGGCTCTGTTCGTCACGATCGCCTGCGGCGCTATCTCCGGTTTCCACTCGCTGGTAGGTTCCGGTACGACGGCGAAGCAGCTCGACAAGGAAGGCGACGCGAAGCCGATCGCTTACGGCGGAATGCTGATCGAGTGTGCTCTGGCGCTGATCTCCCTGTGCGCGGTTGGTTACATCTGGAAAGATTATGTTCCGGGTGGAGTCACGAACCCGACGCAGGTATTTGCGACCGGCATCTCCCGTATGTGTGCGGCAATCCCGTTCCTGAAGGGCGCGGAGAGCGTGATCTACGCAATGCTGATCCTGGCGGTATCCGCTTTCTGTCTGACATCTCTGGACACGGCGACCCGTCTGGCCCGCTATATGTTCCAGGAGTTCTGGCTTGAGCCGGGACAGACCTACAAGGATGTGACGGGCATCAAGAAGACCCTGACGAATCCGTACGTGGCGACGATCATCACCGTGGTGCTCGGTATCGCGCTCGGCATGACCGGCTACTCGAACATCTGGCCGCTGTTCGGCGCAGCCAACCAGCTGCTCGCGGCTCTCGGCCTTCTGGCTGTCGCTGCATGGCTCGGCAAGATGGGCAGAAACAACAAGATGTTCCTGTTCCCGATGGCGTTCATGCTGGTGGTTACGATCGTATCCCTGTGCCAGACCATCATGACGAACTTCAAGAACGCGACCGCGGCAGGCGCTGTCGGCACCGGTTGGATGTGGACGCGCGCAGGCATCGCGGTACTGCTTGTCATTCTGGCAGTTGTGCTTGCGATTGAGGGCATCCAGACGCTGACGAAGCAGAAGAAGTAAAAAACAGCAGGAAAATTTCAAAAACTGTTGTAAGGCTTTGTTATATGTGTTATAGTGATATCGATATTGAATAGAAACGCTAAAAAGGTTCAAGATAACAAAAGCGAAGACCTCGGAGCTGCCACTCCGGGGTCTTCTAATGTAAAAAAATGTAATGAAGTATCGTACTTCATTACACGACATGACACGTCTGAAACATCAAATACGGTGAGATTTTAACATCTTGATTATCGAATGTCAACTGTTCAAGAGGCTTTTAAAAATATTTCCAGAAATAAAGACTGTTATTTATAAAGCAATGGATTATTTTTTCTGATATATTACGGAATATTTTATCTTTTTCCACATCGTCTGCAACTCTTTTTTTCCTATTCGCAGTCAAAATTGGTGTCAAAGTCCATATCTGCTAATCGCCTTATTTCTATTATATTTCAGTAAATTATTGTCATTGATTTGAATTTTATTTGCAGTCAAAATTGTGGTCACAAAGCAATCAAACATCCCCAAATACAGCATTTCTGGCCGATTCATAATGAAGTACGATACTTCATTACACCCCTGCAAGGTTCTTTAGAAAGGGAAACGGCCATGGGAGCGGTATTGTTCAGGCATAATCAGGAAGCTTATGAGACAGCGCTTGTCATGTTGGCTGAGACCGGCAGGGCGGCTGTGATCCATCCGACCGGTACGGGGAAGTCCTTCATCGGGTTCAGGTTATGCGAGGACTTTCCAGACAAGAGAATATGCTGGCTCTCGCCGTCGGAATACATATTTCGGACGCAGCTGGAGAACTGGAGAGCGGCGAGTGAAACGGAAGAAGATAAAACGGCAGATCAAATGACAGACAATGCGGCATGCAGCATATTGGGCGATGCGCTGAACAATGCGCAGGACAATGCGATAGACGAGGATGCGGATTCCGATTGCTTGGCGAACATCCGCTTCTACACCTACGCGCGACTCATGATGATGGATGCAGAGGAACTCGCGCAGATCCGCTCGGACTACATAGTATTAGACGAGTTTCATCGCTGCGGCGCAAGGATGTGGGGGCAGGGTGTGCAGAGACTTCTGGAGTACTATCCGAATATCCCGGTGCTTGGCCTCTCCGCGACGAACATCCGCTATCTGGACGGGCAGCGGGACATGGCTGACGAACTTTTTGACGGCAATATTGCCTCGGAGATGACGCTCGGTGACGCAATCGTGCGCGGTATCCTGAACCCTCCGAAGTATGTGCTCTCGATGTACTCCTGTCAGAAGGAACTGGAGCGCTACCGCGACCGCGCGAAAAACGCGAAGAGCAAAGCAGTGCGTGCGGAGGCGGAGAAGTATCTGGAGGCCCTGCGTCGTGCGCTTGAGAAGGCGGACGGGCTGGATGAGATTTTTTACAAGCATATGGTGAAAGAAGAAATCGGGTGTAAGGGACAGGAAGAACACAAAATATCCGATGACATAGGCTTGTCTGGGCATATCGCGAATTTTGAGCAGTCAAGAGAGGACGGACAGTCCCCGGGAGACCTTGCACAGCATGATGGAAACAGGCAGGCTCAGACACAGATGGATAGGGCATCCGGGAGATATGGAAAATATCTCGTGTTCTGTGCAAGCTACGAGCATATGCAGGAGATGATTGCCAAAGTCCCGGAATGGTTCGCGAAGGTGGATCCGGAGCCGCACGTCTACTCGGTCTACTCGGAGGATGCGCAGGCGGAGGCGGAGTTCGCACGGTTCAAGGCGGACGGGAGCAATCATCTGAAACTTTTGTTCTGCATCGACATGCTGAATGAAGGTATCCACGTCGACGATGTAAGCGGGGTGATCTTGCTCAGGCCTACGATCTCGCCGATCATCTATAAGCAGCAGATCGGGAGGGCATTGTCTGCGGGGAGAAAGCAGGGCGAGAACGCCATAATCTTCGACGTGGTGATGAACATCGAGAACCTGTACAGCATCGGAACGGTCGAGGAGGAAATGCAGGCCGCGGTCCGGTACTACCGGGATCACGGAGAATCGGAACTGATTGTGAACGAGCACTTCCACATCACGGATGAGATGCAGGACTGCATGAAGCTGTTCCGAAAATTGAACGAGACGCTGGGCGCCTCGTGGGAGCTGATGTACCAGGCGGCGGCGCAGTATTTTGAAACACATGGAGATCTGGAAGCGACAAAGCGGTATGTGACGGAGGACGGACTGTCGTTGGGACAGTGGCTTGACACGCAGCGCAAGGTGCGCGCGGGGAAAGTGAAGGGCGTCCTCACAGAAGAGCAGATTGCGCGATTGGATAAATTGGGCATGCGCTGGGAGTCAAAAACTGACAGGAACTGGGAGAGGAACTTCGCGGCGGCGCAGGCATATTACAGGGAACACGGAGATCTCTTGGTAAATGTGCAGGCTGAAACGTATGACGGGGTAAAGCTCGGGAAATGGTTGGCACAATTGCGTACATATAAGAAGAGCGGCATCCGCGCGAATTATCTGACTCAGGAGAGGATTGAAGCGCTCGACTTAATCGGGATGATCTGGGATGTACCAGATTATCTCTGGGAGCAAAATTATCATGCGGCTATGCGGTATCACCGTGAGCACGGGAATCTGGACGTTCCTTACTATTATGTAGATTCCGATGGCGTCAAACTCGGCGTCTGGATTGCGAATATACGATTCGCAAGAAAAAATGAAAGGACAGGACGGGCGGAGTTGAGCAGAGAGCAGATCGCAAGACTGGATGAGCTTGGCATGATCTGGGAGAACAAACACAACACCGTCTGGGAGCGTTCCTATGCGGCTGCCTGCCGTTATCGAAAAAAATATGGCAATCTGAATATTCCGGTGGCCTATGTGACTGAGGACGGTTTGCATCTCGGAAGATGGGTACGAAGCCAAAGGAATATATATATAAATAATCATAATATGGAACGAAAGAAAAAGCTAGAAGCTATCGGGATAGATGTGGGAAATAATTAATCAACTTTTTTAATGTATAAAATGGGAACATATCAGGAGACCATCCGTTTACTGTGTTCTTTGAGGAAGGGGAGGTATAGGGCATGTACAGGAAGCTCTCGCAGGGCTGGCTGAAGCACCTGGACTTCATCGTACTTGACCTGCTGTGCCTGCAGGTGGCGTTCGTGCTCGCCTACATGGTGAGGCACGGATCCCGCAATCCCTATGTAAGAGAGGACTACCGGGTCATCGCGGTCGTCTTTACCATGACAGACCTTCTGCTGATCGTGTTCTTCAGTTCCATGAAGGATGTGCTGAAACGCGGGCTGCGCAGGGAATTCACGATGACGCTTTTCCACACGGTCCTGCTTGCGGTTACGGTCTCGTTCTACCTGTTTTCCGTGCAGAACGGGGATAGCTATTCCCGCATCTTTTACTACACAATGATCGCCCTGTACTTCTGCCTGACCCTGTTGGTGCGGCTCGGGTGGAAGGTGGTTCTGAGGAAGAACCCGATCCGGGACAGGACGGTGCTCTTCCTGCTCGTGTCCTCGCAGAATGCGGAGCAGACCGTCGGTGACATCCGGGAGAACAGCCACGGGCTGTACCAGCTGTCCGGGATGGCGGTGCTGGACCGGGACATGAGGGGACAGGAGGTCGGCGGTGTGCCGGTGATGGCCTGTCGGGAGGATGTCGAGGAATATCTGAAGCGGGAATGGGTCGATGAGGTGTTGATCGCAATGGCCGATATCGGGGTGCCGGGAATGTCCGAGGCAGACAGGGTGGCCGCAAGGACTAATTCTGCTGGCGGTACAGTGCAGGGGCCGGAACCGGAGGACCTGTACCGGAACCTCATCGAGATGGGGCTGGTCGTACATATCAGGCTGGAAGGACTGAAGCTCTATGCGGGGGAGCGCCAGACGGTCGAGCACATCGGGAACAGCACGGTGCTGACCTACAGTCTCGGCAGCGTTACCCTGGGACAGGCGTTCGCGAAGCGGGCAATGGATATATTAGGCGGATTTATCGGCTGTGTGCTGACCGGGCTCCTGTATCTCGTGATCGCCCCGATGATCTATATCAATTCGCCAGGCCCGGTCTTTTTCACACAGACGCGCGTGGGACGCAACGGGAAGAAATTTAAGATGTACAAGTTCCGCAGCATGTGCCTGGATGCGGAAGCGCGCAAGGCCGAGGTGGCCGTGGCCTGCGGGCTGGACGGGCAGATGATGTTCAAGTTCGAGGAGGATCCGCGGATTATCGGCTCGAAGGTGTTGCCGGATGGAACATACAAAAAAGGGATCGGCAATTTTATCCGTGACTGGAGTCTTGACGAGTTCCCACAGTTCTACAACGTACTGAAGGGTGACATGAGCCTCGTAGGCACCCGTCCGCCGACCGTGGACGAGTGGGAAAAGTATGAGGCGCACCACCGGGCGCGCATGTCGATCCGCCCGGGGATCACGGGACTTTGGCAGGTGAGCGGCCGGAGCCGGATCTCGGACTTCGAGGAAGTGGTGGAGCTGGACAGGCAGTACATATGTGACTGGAGCCTGTGGATGGACCTGAAGATCCTGCTGAAGACGGTGAAGGTGGTCTTCAGAAGGGACGGGGCGATGTGAAGGGCGGCTGTGGCATGGAGCCTGGAGGGAAAGCATTTGAAAACAGCGTTTTACTTACGAATATACAGAGGTTCAGCCTCCATGACGGCCCGGGGATCCGCACGACGGTATTTTTAAAGGGGTGCAGTCTCAGGTGTCCCTGGTGTTCAAACCCGGAGAACCTCTCCGGTGTCCCCCAGGCATACACAAAAGATGGCCTGGATGGGGTATACGGGGAGTACATGGCGCAGGACGCACTGGCAGAGGTCTGCCTCAGGGACAAGGGGTTTTACGGAGAAAAAAACGGCAGCTGGGATATAAAAAACGCGGGGGAGATCAGCTCCCTGCCGGGCGGTGTGACTTTTTCCGGCGGCGAGTGCCTGCTGCAGATGGACAGGCTCGTCCCGGTCTGTGAAACACTCCACCGCAACGGCGTCCACATTGCAGCCGAGACATGCCTGTTTGTCCAGCCATCCGCCCTTGGACTGGCTATTAAGTACATAGATTTTTTTTATGCTGATGTGAAGATCCTGGACGAGACCCGCTGCAGGGAGGAAGAGAAGGGTGACTTAAAGCTGTACCTGTCCAACCTGGGCATGCTGCTGGATTCCGGCAGGCCTGTGGCCATCCGGATCCCGGTGATCGGCGGATACACCGACGGCGCGGGGGACAGGAGGGCAGCCAGGGACTTAATGGAAAAATACAAAAGGAAGATACTGAAGATAGAGCTGGTAAAAGGGCATAACCTTGGGGAAGAAAAATACCGCTCCCTTGGGATGCCTGTGCCACGGTATATGGACGTGGATGACCGGCAGATGGAAAACTACCGGGAAGAATTGAGCGGGCTGCACATACCGGTGGAAATCTGCAGGATCTGACACGTGCACCAGAAAGGACAAAGCAGGAAATATGAACATTGTAATGACTTCCGGCGACCTATACAGCAGGCTGGCGATCACGACATTCAAATCGCTGTTTATCCACAACAGGGACGTTGACGAAATTGTCATCTATTATATTGGCGACAGGCTGTCGGAGGAGAGCAAAAACAACCTTACCACCCTTGTCCATGAATATGGCAGGAAAATCATTTTCATCCCCATGCCGGAATCTTTCAACAAGCTGTCCGGCTCAAACAGGAACGGGCAGACGGTGTTCTGCTACTGCTACTTCCAGAACCTGCTCCCTGCTTCCGTGGAAAAGGTGCTGTTATTGGAAGGCGACCAGGTCGTTACGGGCAGCCTGGGGGAACTTTATGACACAGATATTTCCGGTTACTATATTGCCGCGGCGAATGACCTGCAGAGCAGTGCATATAAAAGGAAAATCGGGATGAAGGCATCCTCCCCATATGTGAACTGCGGGATGGTTCTGTACAACCTGAAAAAATGGAGGGAGGACGACATCACCGGAAAGATCACAAGGGTGATCGGTTCCGGACGCCACATGTATTTCTATGACGTGCAGGATGTGATCAATTACACACTGGAAGGCGGCGTGAAGGTCCTCCCGCCGAAATTCAACTGCACGACGGCGGTGTTCCTTTTTGACTACAAGGACATGATCCGGTACCGCCGCCCGTCGCCCAGATGCAGCAGGGAGGATTTCGAGGAAGGGAAAAGGAACCCGGTCATTGTCCACTTTACAAAGAACCAGATCATCCAGCCAAGGCCATGGGTGGAGGAATGCTGCCATCCATACAGGGATTACTATATGGAGATAAGGTCGCAGACCGTGATGTCGGGCGAGCCTTTGTGGGAGAACCATTCAGGGAGGTTAAACAACTTTGCAAATTTCCTCTATATGAAGGTGTCAAAGTCACTGGCCGCATTTACCCTTGGGATCGTACACGCATACCTGTATCCGTCCTTCCTTTATAAGGTTTTATTCAGGACGAGATGACGGATCGATGTGGGAAGGGAAACAGGAACCGAAAATGAAGAGCGCACTTTTAATACTTGCATCCGGAAAGGCTTCCCGCTTTGGGGGTTACCCGAAGGCTTTCTGCAAAGTGGGGGACACATATATCGCGCAGCAGACTGTGGACCTTGGGGCACCATATTTTGACGAGACCTACCTCGTACTCAACAGGGAGATATACCCCGCCTATAAAAATTCGGTGGAAGGCTGCAAGACCTTCGCGATCGGGACGGGGCAGGGTGATTCGCACTCCTTCCTCCGTGCGGCAAGGCTGGTCAGGCAGGACTGCGGCGCGGACAGGATAACACTCTGCTGGGGGGATACATTCTATCTGGATGATACGGTCTTTAAGCAGGCGGCAGGCATGGAACTTGACGGAACGGCAGTGGGGATATCACTGTCTTCCGTTGATCCGGAACCCTATGCATGGTACGAGCCGGACGGGGATAAGATAAAGGCCTCCTATTTCAGGGGAAAAGATGGGGCAGTTGAGGAGGGTATCCATGACCAGTCTGTGTTTGTGTTCCAGCTGGAAGCGATCTGTTCCCAGCTGGAATCCTATATGAGGTTTCTGGGGATCAATGACGGTGAGGACTACGTAAATAAGGAAGTATCCAAAGAGATGAAACTGCTGGAGTCTTTTACATACTTCTATGAGAACAAGCTTCTTCCAATGAAATATTCCCTGGTCGGGCCGGGCCGGAGCTATTCATTCAATACACAGGAAGAGCTGGAAACAGTCAGGAAAAAAGCACTGGAACAGGGCCCTGGAAGGCCCAATCCACGGAAACAGAAAACCAGGAAGGAAAACGACCGTGTACAATATAGTGATCTTCAGCGGCGGGACCGGAAGCGTTGCGGTCCAGGAAGGCTTTTCGGCACTTTACGGGAACGACAATTATAACCTTGATGTGATCATCAATGCATATGACAACGGAAAGTCCACGGGGGCATGCCGGCAGGTCTTTGGCGGACGTATCCTCGGGCCCAGTGACCTGCGGAAAAACCATATGACCCAGTTCAGGCTCCAGAAAGCTTCCGCGCTGGGGGATCCTGCCAGCAGGGAGTCGGCGTTAAATAAGCTCTTTAGCATTCGGTTTACTACGGAGGGCAGGGAAAACTGTTACGACCTGGCCTGCGAGTTGTTGGAAAACAGCAGGACGGCCATAGGGGACAAGGATACATACGGCCTGAAAGGGCTCCTTGACTATTTCTTCTTTGAGGACGTACGGAGCAGTACATGGAGGGCAGCACTGGAAGGGATTGAATTTAAGGATTTTTCCCTGGCGAACATATTTTATTCGGCTTCCGCGGCGCTGAACGGGTATTCCATGCGCCTTGCGGGGAAGGACATGGCGGCGGTCCTTGGGATCCGGGACAATGTCCATCTTATATCCGACGTGAACCTGTACCTGGAAGCAAGGACAGAATCAGGGCGTGTGATAGGGGATGAAGGCCTGATCGTCAAGTGGGACAACCCGGATGACAAGATCGCGTCCGTAATGCTCCTGCGGGACGGACAGGAATATATCCCGGCAGTGGATGAGGGGACGGATGTGGCTAAGGTCCCCAGCTGCAGGGATACCATAGAAAAGGCTGATATCATCATTTTCAGTTCCGGTACGCAGTGGTCCTCCCTGGTCCCGTCCTACATGCATTCCGGCCTGCGGAAAATCCTTGCCGCGTCGGGCGCCAGGAAATATGTTGTCATGAACAACGTCGAGGACCATGACATGAAGGGGGTATCCGCGGATGGCATCGTCGACATTATCGGGCAGAATATCCCGGTCGATGACATTACGGCCGTCGTCAACCTAGATGCCGTGCCGGGACTGGACCGGGTGGGCAGGATCCGCAGCATCAGCGGGCACATCAGCGGGGAGGAAAAAGCGAAACATGATCCGGTGAAGCTGGTCTCACTCATTATGAAGGACTATTTTGGTGTGGCCGGGTTCAAGGGCACAATGATCTATGACCTTGACGGGACCCTGTGGGATGAGAGGGCGAACAACCGGGGGAAAGCGGTCGGTGCGGAAAACATGAATCTTTTCCGGGGCATCATCCATTCCGGGAACAGCCGTGAACATGTCCGGGACGTGTTCAGATACCTCTACCACCAGGATGCCTTGACAGATATTTATTCGGATTTTGGCAATGTCCATTTTAACTCCGGGGATTATGCGGAAGATATCCTGAATGAAGGGTATGTGGTGGATCCGGCGGTGGTTACTGAACTTGAAAAAATACCGGCTTTCAAAGGGAAGGTCCTTGTGCGCGGCGGGGGCTGTGTCGTTACGGTCAAACCGCTGGTCAACAGGGCAGCGCTTCTGGCAAAGGCACAGGAGGCATTGGAAGCATTTGGAGGCAAATATGAGGCCAGGATTTCCGGCCATACGTCAATCGACATCATGGCCAGGGGATATGGCAAGAAAGCCATGCTGAGGGAGATTCTGGAAAGGCATCATTTAAAGGCGGATGAGGTGCTCTTTGTGGGCAATGAAACGGAGCAGGGCGCTGAGGCAAACATCAAGGAAACCGGGGTCAGGGTGCTCCAGGTGGATGATGTATATGAGTGCAATGTATTTCTGCGGACAGTAAACGCTTAAAAGTCGGAGGTTCCCATGAGTCTGAAATCTTTTGTCAAGGACGACCTGTGGCGGGTCAATTATATTTATCCGTTTGCCAAAAAGCATCTGGCGGATGAAAAGGGCAGGTTTGACCTGGCAAGGCACATCCTTGGTGCATACAAAAATATCCACCGGGTAAAAGGAGAAAAGCCACGGTCCGTCGGAGGCGATATAAAAGCTTTGCTGGAGCAGGTGGAGGTTGACATACCGGAGGGCGGTTTTGTCTATTTCATTGATGAACACAGGACGGTTGCGCTGCCCGGGAACGTGTTCAATAACATGACGGTGGATTATGAAAAGCTTCTCGTACAGGGATTCCATGAGAGGCTGGGCGATGCGGCCGGGGATGATGAATATGGCCGCCAGATCGGGCTCGTGGCAGAAGGGTTAGGGAACCTGGCAGGCAGGATCGTTGCGGCCCTGAAAGAATCGAAGCATCCGGACAAAGAGAAACGGATTGCGGAATTCGAAAACATGCTGGACGGCCCGGCAAAGGGCTTTGAGGAAGCGCTGCAGAGGACCATGTTTTTTAACCAGGTCATGTGGCAGACGCGCCACCGCCTGAATGGATTTGGCCATATGGACTGGTTCCTGGATCCGTATTACCAGAAGGACATGGCTTCAGGGAAGATCACGGAGGCGGATGTTGACCGGATGCTGGATGATTTTTACCGGAAGCTCTCGCAGTATTCCTACTACAAGGCGGATGCGCTTGTGGGGGATATCGGGCAGATCATTGTCCTGGGAGGGCTGAAGGAGGATGGGACCTATTTCTGCAGTAAACTGACGGAACAGATCATGCGCGCACAGGCGAGGGCGAGGGTTCCGGATCCGAAGACGATCCTGCGGGTGAGCGCAAAGATGCCGGAGGGACTGATGGAGGCCGCCGTGGAATGCCTGGAATCCGCCACCGGAAGCCCGATGTTCGCCAATGATGACGTCATTGTGCCGCTGTTGAGGGATTTCGGCTATGAAAAAGAGGATGCCTATAATTACTGCGTTTCAGCCTGCTGGGAACCGTTTGTTGTCGGAAAATCATTTGAACAGAACAACATGGCCACGTATGACTTTTCTGCTGCGTTTGACAGGCTGATGGGAGATCTGGATGGGATCCGCTCCTTTGAGGACATGGTGGAAAGATACATCACCCTGAATGATGAGGTGTTCCGGGATTTCCTGGAAAACATCAGGGAATGGAAATGGGCGAGGGACCCGTTCGTTTCATTCCTCACAGACGGCTGCAATGACCAGAGGAAGGATGTCTCCGAGGGCGGGGCAAAGTACAACAGTTACGGTGTCACCACGGTTGCACTGGCGAATGTCGTGGACAGCCTGCTCAACATCCGGAGGCTGGTGTTTGAAGAGAAAAAGTACACGCTGCAACAGCTCGCGGAGACCAGAAAAAAAGACTTCGAAGGGGAGGAAAGCCTGCTGCGCTTTTGCCGGGAGAACCGCCATTTTGGACGTGATGACAGGGAAGCCTTAGACCTCGTGGACAGGATCACAAAAAAGCAGGCAGAGGTTGCCATGCAGTTTAAAAATAAATTTGGCGGGACTGTAAAGTTTGGATTGAGTTCGCCCGGCTATAATGCGGCATGCAAGAAAATGCCTGGGGACTTTTCCGGAAGGAAAGCGGGAGACCCTTATAATACCCATATCTCCTGCACTGCGGCTGGATATACGGAAGTGGTGAACTTTTCGGGGCAGCTTGATTACGGCTGCCAGAGGTTCAACGGAAATGTTGTTGACTTTTTCGTAAGCCCGGATTTTCTGAAGCAGAACCGGGACAAGTTTGTGATGTTCATGATGCTTGCGATCCGGCAGGGATTCTTTGAGATGCAGATGAATGTCATGGACAGCAGGACATTGATCGATGCGAAGGCGCATCCGGAGAGATACCCGGGACTGATCGTGCGGGTGTGGGGGATGAGCGCTTATTTTAACGAGCTGCCGGAGAGTTATCAGGATCTGTTGATAGAGAGGGCGGTTGCTGCGGAGAGGACGAAATAGAAAAGAATATGAAACAAAAAATTAAAGAGCTTATATGGAATCATTTTTGCCTGAATCATGACGAAATCAAAGAAAAAATCAATGAATTCCCTATTATATCATTTGATATGTTTGATACTTTGGTGACTAGAAATGTAATGGGGCCTGTAGATATATATACGTATGTGGAGAGAATATACCAGATCAATTTTGGAAATATACCTTTTGATTATAAAAAATTACGAATAGATGCAGAAAGAAGAGCGCGTGGAAAAATTCGCAGAGAGATCACTCTGGCAGAGATATACGATGAGTTAAAGGTTATAACTGGACAAGATTGCGATGCTTTTATGCAAGCAGAAAAACAGTGTGAACTTCTTTTTACGGAGACAAGAAAAGATATTGAGGATATTTATAAAGAGTGTATCCGTCAAAGAAAGAAAATTTATATTTTATCCGATATGTATTTGGATAAAGAAACAATTACGGAAATTCTTCATAAATGCGGATATTCAAACTGGACAGGGCTTTATCTGTCTTCGGAATCTGGGACGACAAAGCGGACTGGAGGATTGTATAAGCTTTTCCTGGATCAGGAGAATTTGTCCCCAGATAATGTCCTGCATATAGGAGATTCCATCAAATCCGATTATTTAAAGTCAAGGCAGTATTATTTAAAGCCCCTTTTGTTGGAAAATAAACGTTCGACACCTTTTTTTGACCCCAAAAATCCTACCGGATTGGATGGACAGGAATGGATTGATTATACCTCTCTGCAAACCTTTTGTAACAATCACCTTAGAGGAGAAAAGGAGTTTCCGTATATATTAGGATATAGTGTTTTGGGACCAGTTTTATATGCATTTTCAAAATGGCTTAATGAAATTATGCTAAATGAGAAAGCGAATTGTCTTGCGTTTATGGCCAGGGAGGGAATGGTTTTAAAAAAAGCGTATGATCGGATGTTTCCTCATGAATCTGTTCCTAGAATCTATTTAAAAACATCACGGAGAAGTGTTGCCTATCCAGAACTCTTGAAGGCCAGAACAATTTCTGATGTCCTAGACATATTGCCTGTCAAACGAAATGAGGATTTGAATGGGTTATTAGAGCTTTTGAGATTAAATGACGAAAGTGTTTGGAAGCAGTTAAATTGCTTTGGATATACACCCCAGACACCGATTAGGAGCGTTTCTGGGAAAGCCTTTGAGATATTAAAAGATGCTATGCACGAAAAGGCATTACAGCAGGAAGAATGCTTGAAGAAATATCTGGATCAAAACGGCATTTTTGGCACTGTATTAGCTGCAGATATTGGCTGGCGGGGAACAACCCAGCATTTTCTCAGCAAATTTTGCGCCGTCAATATGCCTGAAAAAAATGTTTGCATTAAAGGCTGTTATGTCGGGGTTTTGACGGATAATAAACTGAGTAGCTTTTCAAATGATCCTAAGGCTGGATATTGGTTTGATGAAAACCACAACGTGGAATGGGAATACATAGTTGCTATTAGTCGAATGGCGTGCGAATTATTGTTTATGCCCGGAGAAGGATCCACAACTTATTATATAGAAAAAGATGGAAAAATTATCCCCCAAATGGATCCGCTTGAATTTTCCGATGCAGATCTTTGCAAAATCCGAATTGTTCAGGATGCCGCTTTTGACTTTATAGATACATTCCAAAATTCAGGTATAAAAGAGATGATTAATATTACTCCGAAAATAACTCTGGCAAATTATTTTAGATTTGGAATTAGACCAAGCAAAGAATCTCTTGATTTTATTAATAACTTTCATTATACAGAGGCCGGGGCTGTATATTCATACAAAGCTGAACGTTTCTGGAAATATTTAACCAAACCGCGAAAATGGATAAAGGATTTTTCCAACACTGCATGGAAGACAGGATTTATGAGGCAATGCTTTTATCTTGACTTGCCATATTATAAGTTTTTAGTCTGGCTCCGGCAGGTTGACCAACGTAGAACTTTGAGGATAATTAAGAATCACTGATGTGCAGAAATTTAATAGTACAAGGGAGGCTGTTAGCGAAATGGACGAAATAAAAAATATAAGAAAGCTTCAGCTTTTGGAATTAAATGTACTTAAAGAAGTTGTTTCTCTTTGTGATAGACATAACTTGATTTATTACCTGTCAGAAGGAACATTATTGGGGGCTGTGCGTCATAAAGGATTTATTCCGTGGGATGATGATGTGGATATATGTATGCCAAGAGAGGATTATGAAAAATTCGTTGAGATAGCCTCTAGTGAGATACCGGCAGGATTCACTTGTTATAGTCAAAATGATACTGGAATTTGGGGAACTTTGAGAATTGCAGATACAAACCATAAAATTATCAGAGTATTGTGTGAACAAGAGCTTCGTCTGTTTGTGAGTGTGGATATTTTCCCGATTGATGGGTTTCCCAAAAGCAAATTTAGAAGAAAAGTTCATTGGCTGAATGTAGTGTTTAGCTATTGGCTGTTTCGTGCTATTCAGATCGAGCAGGTAGATAGAAGGAAAAAGCGCGGGTTCTTTTTGAGAACAGCTATAAAGCTTGCGACATTGGTTCCGTTTGGAAAACTGGTTAGTGAACAGAAAGCTTTGCAGAGGCTAACAAATAAACTGAGAAAATATACATTCTCTGATTCTGAAACAGTAATTAACTTCTATTCTGAATATAGCAAAAAAGCGTTGACTGTTCCTAAGACGGTTATGCCAAAAGATTATTTTGGAGGCGGAAGGCTTGCATTGTTTGAGGGTGAACAATTATGCATTCCGAGCAAGGCAGAAAAGGTGCTGGAAATGGAATATGGAGATTATATGACACCGCCGCCCGTGGAAGAAAGAAAAGCAAAACACAGTACTAAGCTGATTAAATAGCAGACTGAACGGTTAGCGAGCATTGTTTGTTTCGCAATATAATGGGTTGGGCTGGATCAAAATAGTGGTCATTATTCAATAATCTTGAAAGGCAGGAGAAGTTGTGGAAAAAATTTCAAAACGATTATTTAAACGTTTTATTAAGTGCCAATTATATGTTTTAAGAAAAATATTTCCGGCCAAAAGATTGGATTCAAGGTTTTTGGAATATTGTTTTGCAGAACAAGAACAAAGTGGAAAAGAATACTTGTCTATATTTAAGCGTCCCAAATATTCGGAAAACGTAGTTTCTATTGAAGAAAAAACTGAAATACAGAAAAAATGCGCAATCGTTATGCAGGGGCCACTAGCAAAAAAAGACGATTTTACGATCAACACAGTTAGAATATACAAAAAACTGTATCCTGGCATTATTGTTATTGTTTCCACATGGGAAGGAGAGAACCCCGAATATATTAGACAGCTTAACAATGAATCGAACTGCAGAGTAATCTGTAGTAAGGCACCTGAGCATTCTGGGCTACTCAACCTGAATTATCAAATCACGTCCACAATGGCTGGGCTCAGGGAAGCTAAGAATCTAGGGCGGGAATACGTGTTTAAAAGCAGAACCGATAATAGGATCTCCACGAAGGGGGTTTTTGAGTTTTTGTATTCAATCCTCGACAGTTATCCCGTTGACAAAGCGATAGCCTATCAGAAGTATAGGATTGTGGCTGGAGCGGAACCAAGATATGGCAGTATGTTTAGCCCGTTTTGGTTTTCGGATCAGTTTGGATTCGGATATATTGAGGATATGCTCAAATATTGGGATTATTTGCAGTTGAATGACGATTTTAGTGTAAAAGATTTGCAGAAGACAGTTTTTGAAAAAGGAATAACGATCAATGAACGTACGAACGCTGACCTTGCAGCGGAAACACGCATTGTTCGGAATTATTTTCTGCGTATGGAAAACCGGATTCCGGAATGTTCCGTGAAGGAATATTGGGAGATCATTAAGAAACAATTCATAATTGTTTCTCATACAGATGTGGGTCTTTTTTGGCCAAAATATGATTATATGAGATTTGATGAGGCTTGGTGGCAGGGTTCTTATTATTTTGAAGATGATGACAGCAAGTGTGTAAGCTACAACTGGGATTTTCTTCACTGGTTGTTACTATACAACGGAGTAATGGAATACCAGAAAAAGTATGAACTGCCTGCAAATACCACTCGATATCACAGATGAGGAAACGGCGTTTGAGCTTGAATGACAAATTATATTTTTTTGAGTGTTGGAACAATTCCTAAAAGGTGATTAGCAATGAATAACGAAATGATGAAGTCTCGCATTATCATTCCTACCGCAAAACTTGTTCCGGAGGAACTATGGAACCTCGGCAAGCTGCCGGGAATTATATATCCTATAAATCAGAGGATCGTTTTTGACTATTTATACGAACAGTATGTTAGCTTTCCCAATATAGACATCATATGCTATGAAGAAGCGGAAAAGGTACAGAGGCGTCTTGAAGAGTATATAAAGGATGGCATAAGGATAAGTATTCTTGATTCTTTAAGCGACCTTGGCCACACGGTATATTATGCGCTTCGTGACGTTTTCGGAGCGGTCATCATTAATTTTGCAGATACGATCGTCATGGACGATATATCTGCGCTTGCCGGAATTGATGCATTTTATTGCTACGAAGACTATATGTCCGAAACATGGACTTATTTTGATGAGAAAAATGGGAGCATTACCGACATATACGACAAAAAAACGATTGATTCGGACAAAAAGAAAAAGCTATTTGTCGGTGTATTCAGCATTACGGACAGCGTATATTTCAGAAAATGCCTTGATGAAGCTTTTGAAAGAGAAAGCATCGGCATGAGTACGTTCTATTTCGCATTAAAGCTTTACAGTGCGAAACATCCGATGCGTGCGATCATGACAGAAAACTGGTTCGATATAGGTCATCAGGATAAATACTACAATTCTAAGCTTGAAGTCAAGGCAAGAGAATTCAATCATATTACAATCGACAAAAACAGGGGAATCCTAAGAAAATCCAGCGATGATAAAGACAAATTTATTGGCGAAATAAAATGGTATCTGAAACTTCCAAGTGATATTGAATATGTAAGACCAAGGATTTTTGACTATTCTACGTCGTACGACAGTCCGTATGTGTCGATGGAATACTACTCATATCACACTTTGCATGAGTTGTTCTTATATGGAGATTTGGGAAGACAGCAATGGATAGATATTTTTAACCGCATCAGATTTGTCTGCGATGATTTTAAAAGATATACTGTAAAAGATGAAAAAATGTTTTCGTCCCTGGAAGAAATGTATCTGAGAAAGACGCTGCAAAGAATAGATGATATCAGAAAAGATAAACGATTTAATTGTTTTTTTGAAAAAAATATTTCAGTCAACGGGAAGAAATATATAAATCTCAATGAAATAATGAAGTTGTTACAAAGGATTATTCCAGAGTATCTTTATGACGTTGAATACTTCACAATAATTCATGGAGATTTGTGTTTTGCAAATATAATGATTGACAGCAATTTTTCATTTATAAAGTTAATAGATCCACGCGGAAAGTTCGGGTCATTTGATATTTACGGTGATCAAAGATATGAGCTGGCAAAGCTTTTCCATAGCATTGACGGAAAATATGATTACATAATAAAAGATTTGTTTAAAACGGAATATGATACTGACAGTGCAAGAATTACATACACAATAAAGGAAAGAAAACCGAATTTAGATTTATATAAGGTTTTTATTGAGACCTTTTGCGAGGAAATTGGTGACGACCAGAAAAGGATAGAGCTGATTGAGTCACTGCTGTTTTTAAGCATGATTCCGCTTCATTGCGAGAGCTTTGAACAACAGATTGTTATGCTTGGAACAGGACTTGATATTCTCAACAGGATAGTCGATATTGCTGCAAACGGAGGGAATGAGGATGTTTGAGGGATACTCGTTTATATTTGATATTGACGGAACACTTTGCCCGATAAAGAAAAAGGAAGAGAGATATGAGGACATTGTCCCTTACTGTAATATGGTCGAAAAACTTAGGTATTACAAAGAGAATGGCGCAAAAATAGTGTTGTTCACTTCAAGGAACATGAACTCTTATAACGGGAATATTGGCATTATAAATAAAATAACTGCGAAAATACTTTTGGAATGGCTTGATAAATGGGATATCCCATATGATGAGATTATCTATGGAAAGCCTTGGCCGGGGCATAAAGGGTTTTATGTTGACGATCGAACAGTCCGCCCAGACGAATTTTTAAGATGTTCTGTCGAAGAACTTGATTCAATTTGCAAAAAATCAATGAATCAGTCTCAATGAAGGAGGGAAGGGCAGCGTGGATAAAGAAATGACAGTTATTATTACAATGGCCGGATTGGGATCTCGTTTTCGAAAGGCGGGATTTTCATGCCCAAAATACAAGATCCTTGCCAAAGGCAGGACGTTATTTGAATGGGCGATGGATAGCCTCGTTGATTATAATCCATATGTGGGCAAATATGTCTTCGTTGTCCGGCGAGAGGAACAAAGTGCGTGTTTTATTCAAGAGCAGATAGCAAAATATGATGTAACAGATGTTGATGTTGTTGAAATAGACAATTCGACTGATGGACAGGCTACGACTTGCATGCTAGCGATTCCATACTGCACTCCCGATGCTCCCATCATTGTCTATAATATTGATACATATGTGGAACCTCATGCAATGCAGTATAAGAGCATTTTGGGCGATGGACATATCCCATGCTTTCATGCCGATGGTAATCACTGGAGCTTCGTAAAATTGGATGATGCTGGAAGAGTTGTTGCGGTAAGAGAGAAACAACGTATTTCTGACAACTGTACACTTGGAGCCTATTATTTCTCATCTGCGATGCTTTATAAAGAATTATATAATGAGTATTATATCCAAAACGACCACCTAGAAAGGAATGAGAAATATATTGCTCCTCTTTATAACCTGATGATTAAAAAGGGAATGGACGTAACAATAAGCCTTGTGGATCGTCAAAAGGTTCATGTATTGGGAACACCGGAAGAATTAGAGCAATTTATAAGGGAAGAATAGCCAGTTTATAGAGTAATATCTACGTTGTTATGAAAGAGGATGAAGAATGAAAAAAGATTTGGAGGGGAGGGTAATCCGGACTAGGATTGCCTTTGTGACTGACACAGGGTGTGCAGTATGTGCATGAATACACCATTAGTCAGTGTGATTATACCAGTTTACAAAGTTGAAAAATATATTCGACAGGCGTTGGACAGTATTATGAATCAAACATACCGAAACCTGCAGGTTATTCTGATTGATGACGGCTCGCCTGATCAATGCGGTCAAATATGTGATGAATACGCTCGCAGAGATAGCCGTATAACTGTTATCCACAAGGAAAACGGCGGAGTATCTTCTGCCCGGAATGCGGGAATTGATATGGCAGAAGGGGAATGGCTGTATTTTATGGATCCTGATGACTGGATTGAGGTAGATGCGTTTGAAAAGATTATGAAAAATGCAGAGGAAACAGGCGCAGGTATGGTCTTTTTTGCTGTTGAGCGTATTGAAGGAAAAAAGAGGACAAGCTATAGTCCGCTTGCTCTGATCGACGACAGTTTACCACATTTTTTTCAGTCTTTAGGTGAGACAAATATATTTTTGAGTTATGCATGCGGCGGTTCTATGTGCGAGTGTATTGTGCGCAAGGATATTGTAAAACATATAAGATTTAATACAACCTTGGTAATTGGCGAAGATTACTTGGTTCGTTTACAAATATATCCTGAACTAAGCTCTTTTTCCTATATTCCGGATGTTTTATACCATTATAGAAAGAACGATGGTTCTGCATCCACTCATTCTGATTGGAAAAAGTATCTGCAAGACGCGAACAAAGCCTATAAGTTATTCTGTGAAACTGTGAAAGGATCAGATTATCCTCTGAATGCGACCATTGCGATACATTCTGTTTGGCTGGATCTTATGTACAGACTACTGGACGAAAGTGTGATAAGAAACACAGCATTCCGATTTCAGGAAAAAAGGAAAATGGCCGATGAGTTCATGAACTCTGACATTTATCTGGAATGCGTGGATTCGTATGATTCCCGTCTGGTTCACAGCTATGCGAAATACATTTTAAAATTCAGGAATCCTGGAATTATCCATTTGTATTTTGTCAGCTGGCTAAAAAGAATATGGGGCTTAGTTAGATCCACACATTATTGAAATCATGGGAAGAGCGAACGCAGCTTTACATTGGGGAGCAGGATATAATTTCAAAATTGGGGATTTGTATAGATAAATGTCCGAAAGGAGTCATTTGGAAAAGATGAAAATCTATCTGAAAAAGCGTATTGACCAAAACGATATTGTATTCTTCTTCATACTCTGCCTGACGATGCTTAGCGGTTATTTCTCAGGGGCGAGTGTTGGATTTGCCTGGGCATCGCCACTTTGGAATATCGGCATTATAACGATGTTTTTCATTGTCATTTTTAATTATATTTTATCCCGGAAAATTGACAGGGACATATTAAATCTGCTACTCGTAGGTGGTATTGTTTTTATCGTATTTTTGGTGGTTAGTTATATGTCAGGGCCAGACAGAGGGTACGCGTGGCGTAATGTGCTGATAATTGTCAAGGTGCTGATAGTTCATATCTCTGTGCTGTTGTTTGCGAGAGCCCCGGGGATTCATTTTTTCAGAAGGATGAAACAAAGTTTTCTGCTGTTCAACATCTGGGGCATTATGAACATGATAGTTCTTACAATCCAAATCTATGTAAAAGGTTTTATGATGCCGTCGTCCTGGCTCTCTATGAACCGCTATTATGAAGACTTATGTTCGGGCCTGTATGGATTTAATGGCACTCACAGGCTTGGTATTTATATGACGTTTCTGTTTATCTACAACCAATACTATGGAGAGTTTGAAACGGGCAAAAAAGACAGGATAAAGATATATCTTTATAATGTCCTGCTATTGGGGTGGCACTTTATTTTATCAACGCAGAACGACAATATGACAATATACATGCTGACAGCCATTTTTTTCGCAGCATATCTCTTTTTGGATATGTACTGGAGGAATGGTTCCCTGAAAGGAAAGGTGATGAAATGGTTAAAATACGCCCTGATTGTTGGAGTTGTCATAGTATCTGTCCTTTGCATTCCAGTAGTAAGAAACTTTGTATTGGGGAAGGTGATGGATCGAATTTATAAATTTGGCGCCATCACATCCACCACGGCTCACGGAAGTACAGAGCGGCTCGGTATATTGCTGTATTCGTTTGAGAATGGCTTTGGATATAAGCTTGGAAAGGGAATCGGTTATTTTTCTTTTGGTGGCGGCGACTTGGGAACAAATGCAGACCTAGGATTTTTGCATTTTGGAATCTCCAGCATGTCCAGCATGATATATCTGTTGGGTTTATGGTTTTATCTGTTTTTAGTATTTTGGATTTCAAAAATATACCAGAGATTAACCAGAGAGAGCGCCGATCTGTTTTTCCCGGTTATTTTACTAATTATGTTATTTATAACATTTTATACAACAAACTTGACATCAATAACCATGAGTGTATGTCTCATGCTATTGTTTTCTGTATTCGCCATGATGAGAGAGCGCATCAAAACGTCCGATATGGACGGAGCAGCTAGAAGGAGACAGCTATGAAAGCACTCATTCTTAATTCCGGTCTCGGTTCCCGCATGGGCGTCCTGACATCGGAGCATCCGAAATGCATGACGGAGATCTCTTCCCGAGAAACGATCCTTTCACGCCAGCTGAAGCAGCTTTGTGATGCAGGGATCAGGGAGGCTGTCATCACCACGGGGTACTATGACAGTGTACTGGTGAATTACTGCAATTCCCTTGAACTGCCGTTACATATAACCTTTGTGAAGAACCCTGTTTATGACCAGACCAACTACATTTACAGTATCTACTGCGCGAGGGACTACCTTGACGACGATATCATCCTCATGCATGGCGACCTGGTGTTTGAAAATGAGGTTTTTGACCGTGTGGCTGCTTCCCCGGTTTCATGCATGGCCGTGTCGTCCACGCTTCCCCTGCCCGAAAAGGATTTCAAGGCAAGGGTCGTCGACGGAAAGGTGGTGCAGGTCGGCGTTGACATTTTCAACGAGGCCGTGGAGGGGCAGGCGCTATATAAGCTTTTTAAACCTGACTGGAGGGTCTGGCTGGATAAGATCATCGAATTCTGTGAGGACGGCAGGCGGGATGTCTATGCGGAGGAAGCGCTGAACGAGCTGGACGGCGCCGCCAATATTTCGGCGCTCGATGTAGGGAACCTTCTTTGCTCCGAGATCGATAACCCCGGGGACCTTGCGGTCGTGAAGGCAAAACTGGGGGAGATAGAATCCCGCACGGTATATATGTGCTTCTCCACGGACATCCTCCATGGTGGCCATATTTCGATCATCAAAAAGGCCCAGCGGCTCGGAAAGCTTATCATCGGCGTATTGTCCGATGAAGCGGTCACTTCATATAAGCGTTTCCCGCTTGTGCCGGCAGGGGAAAGGAAAAAGCTCTTTGTCAACATAGCCGGAGTATATAAGGTTGTCGACCAGGAGACGCTGTCCTATGCGGCGAACATCGAAAAGTACAGGCCGGACATCGTTGTACACGGTGATGACTGGGTGACAGGGTTCCAGCGGCCGATCCGCGATGAGGTGACGTCCCTCCTTGCGTCCTACGGCGGGAAACTTGTGGAATATCCCTATTCGGACAACCCGGAATACAGGGCCATGGAGGACAGGGCAAGGACGGAGCTCTCCCTGCCGGACGTCCGCCGCGCCAGGCTGAAAAGGGCACTGGGGATGAAGGGGCTTGTCACCGCGATGGAGGCGCACAGCGGCATCACGGGCCTGATCGTTGAGAAGACCGTGGTACATGAGGACGGCGGCTCCAGGCAGTTTGACGCCATGTGGGTGAGTTCCCTTTGCGACTCAACCGCCAAGGGCAAGCCGGATATTGAGCTGGTGGACATGACCAGCCGCTTCCGCACGATCGACGACATCATGGAGGTTACGACAAAGCCCATCATCTTTGACGGCGACACAGGCGGGCTGACGGAACATTTCGTCTATACGGTGAGGTCCCTTGAACGCATGGGGGTTTCCATGGTCATCATTGAGGACAAGACCGGGCTCAAGAAGAATTCCCTGTTCGGCACGGAGGTGCAGCAGACGCAGGACAGCATTGAAAATTTCTGTGCGAAGATAGCGGCTGGCAAGCACGCGCAGAAGACAAAAGACTTCATGATCTGCGCGCGTATTGAAAGCCTTATTCTTGAAAGAGGTATGGACGACGCACTTACCCGCGCCTTTGCGTTTGTCAAAGCGGGGGCGGACGCGGTCATGATCCACAGCCGCAGGAAAGACCCCGGCGAGATCAGGGAGTTTGTCACAAAGTTCCGTGAGCGGGACAGGACAACGCCGGTCGTCCTGGTCCCGACTTCCTTTGATACGGTCTATGAGGAGGAGTGGAAGGAGCTCGGGGCCAACATCATCATCTACGCGAACCAGCTGACGCGGACAGGCTTCCCGGCCATGCGGGACGCCGCGGAGACGATCCTGCGCACACACAGGGCGAAGGAATGCGATGACAAGTGCATGAGCATCAGGGACATCATCACGCTGATCCCGGAGGAATGAAGTGCGGAAACCGGAATCAAATCCGCCGGACCGGGACTGGCGGTATGCTGTGCCAGAAAGGATGTGATACCGTGGCGGGGCAGAAGGTCATAACAGATTACATGGGGCTTACCGGATGGATCCGGAGAAATGCCTGCAGGAACGTACTCTTGGTCTGCGGCGGTTCGGTCCGGCATATGGAGGCTTTCGGCCGGCACCTCAAAACAGCGGAGGAGGCAGGCATAAAGATCATATCTTTCGGGGACTTCCAGTCGAACCCCCGCTATGAAAGCGTGGTAAAGGGAGTAGAACTGTTCCGCAGGGAAAGCTGTGATTCCATCATCGCCGTGGGAGGCGGATCCGCCATGGATGTCGCCAAATGCATCAAAGCTTATGCAGGCATGGACGGCAGCGGGGAGAACGGGGACTACCTGAAACAGAGGATCGTTCCCAACGACATCCCTTTCCTTGCGGTGCCCACCACTGCCGGGACCGGCTCGGAAGCGACCCGTTATGCAGTCATTTATTATAAAGGACAGAAACAGAGCGTGACGGGTGAAAGCCTCATCCCGGGGACCGTCCTGCTGGATCCGGACGCGTTAAAAACGCTCCCGCTGTACCAGAGGAAGGCGACCATGATGGACGCGCTCTGCCATGCGGTTGAGTCGTTCTGGTCGGTCAACAGTACCGAAGAAAGTAAGGAATACAGCAGGGAAGCGATCCAGGGCATCCTTGCCCATATGGACGGGTACCTGCAAAATACAGGGGAAGGAAACGCCGGGATGATGATGGCGGCGCACACGGCAGGGAAGGCGATCAATGTTACCCAGACCACGGCGGGACATGCCATGTGTTACAAGATCACAAGCCTGTTCGGCTGCGCGCACGGCCATGCGGCGATCCTGTGCGACAGGATCCTGTACCCCTGGATGGTTGAAAACACCGATAAGTGTATTGATCCGAGGGGCCGGGAATATCTGGCCGGGACACTGGATGGGATCGGGCAGGCGATGGGATGCCGGAATGCCAGGGAAGGAGCGGGGAAGCTGCAGGAAATCTTTTGGTCACTCGGGCTGAAAGTCCCGGAAGCGTCAGGCGAACAATTCCGGGAACTGGCGGAATCTGTGAATCCCGTGCGTCTGAGGAACCATCCGATCGTGCTGGATGATGCAGCCATCAGTGAACTTTACCATGAGATTCTGGGGTGACGGTAAGATGAAGGCAGAAAAGCTTGTTGAAATTTTAGGAGCAGATTTTTACACCGGCGTGCCGGACAGCCAGCTGAAGGCACTGTGCGATTACCTGATGGATCGGTATGGCACCGACCCGAAGCACCATGTCATCGCCGCCAATGAGGGGAACTGCACGGCACTGGCGGCAGGATACCACCTGGCGACGGGCAAAGTGCCTGTGGTCTACATGCAGAACTCCGGGGAGGGGAATGTCATTAACCCGGTGGCTTCACTTCTGAGCGACAAAGTCTACGCAATCCCCTGTGTCTTTGTCATCGGCTGGCGTGGGGAGCCAGGTATTCATGACGAGCCGCAGCACATCTATCAGGGAGAGGTGACCCTGAAGCTGCTGGAAGATATGGATATCGCGTACTCTGTCATTTCGAAGGAGACTGCGGAGGATGAGCTTGCCGAGAAAATGGAGGAATTCAGGGGGCTTCTCGCGGCAGGAAAACAGGCTGCGCTTGTCATCAGAAAAGGCGCGCTGGAATTTGACGGCAGAGTCAGATATGAGAACAGCAACGCGATGACCCGCGAGGAGATCATTAAGCACATCGTGGAGTTTACAGGCGACGATCCGATCGTGTCGACTACCGGCAAAGCGAGCCGTGAGCTGTTCGAGATCCGCGAGGCGAGGGGAGAAGGCTACGGACGTGACTTCCTCACCGTCGGCTCGATGGGCCATGCCTCGTCCATTGCGTTCGGCATCGCCCTGCAGAAGGCAGACAGAAAGATATGGATCATTGACGGTGACGGCGCTGCGCTGATGCACCTGGGCGCGATGGCGGTGATAGGTGCAAATAAGCCTGGCAACCTTGTCCATGTGGTGATCAACAACGGGGCACATGAGACGGTAGGCGGGATGCCTACGGTCGCGGGACAGATCGACCTTGTGGCAGTGGCAAAGGGCTGTGGTTACCCGTACGCGGTGTCGGTGGACAGTTATGCGGAGCTGGACCGGGAACTGGGACAGGCGAAGAAACGGGACGGGCTCAGCCTGATCGAGGTGAAATGTGCGCTCGGGGCGCGGGCGGACCTTGGGAGGCCGACAACTACGCCCCATGAGAATAAAAAGATATTTATGAGGTACTTGAACAGTTGACCGATGCCGCGGGGCAGGCGGCAGGAAGGAAAGTCTCAATGTTTGAAAAAGGTAAAACAGCTGCAATTATCACAGAATACTATGACAGTTCAAACTATGGGGGCAACCTTCAGGCTTATGCACTTACAAGGTATCTGAATGAAAATGTCATTTGTGCTGAGCAGCTCTCGTATAAACGGCCTGCGGGATCTTTCTGGCTGTCTTTGCAGGGACATAAAGGATTTTGGAGTAAATTGACTTTTTTCATCAGGAAAGTTCTCCAGAAGACATGGAAGTGCAGGGAGTTCGCCCGGGTAAAAAAGAGGAAGGAGATTGTGGCAAAATTCGGCCGCAGATTTGTGCCCCACAATATGACAGTTTTAAACGATGAGGACTTTACGAACCTGAAACTGAACCAAAACTCGAAAATTGCGGGGGATATTTTCCGGTACTCATTATTCATTACCGGGAGCGACCAGGTATGGCGAACAACGGAAAAGGAAGCGTATTTTTTAACATTTGTTCCTGAAGGAAGGAAAAAAATATCCTATGCGGCCTCCATATCAAAGGATTCACTGGATGAAAATGAACAGGCCTTTTTCAGGACGGCATTAAAGGATTTTGACGCCATTTCCGTCAGGGAAAAATCGGATGTCGGGCTCATAAGCGGTTTGTGTGAACAGCCGGTTGAATGGGTGGTGGACCCGACCCTGCTTCTTACAGAGGAACAATGGAATGATATTTGCTCACCAAATCTATATAAGGAAAGATATTTGTTCTGCTATTTTCTGGGCGGGGAAAAACGACCACGGATATTAGCGAGGGAATATGCACGCAAGAACGGATTAAGGCTGATAACGATGCCATACTTGACGGGGGATTATCCTTTTTGGGATTTCCGCGCTGGCAGGAAAAATGAAGAGAGGCTGTTTGAGGTAAGCGTCGGGGATTTCCTTTCCCTGATTCGGTATGCAGATGCTGTTTTCACCGATAGTTTTCACGCAGTTGTATTTTCAATAATCTTCAGGACGCAATTTTTTGTGTTTGACAGACCGATCGCTGTGAGCATGAATTCCCGCATCAGGAGTATCCTCGAACTTTGCGAGGCACCGCAGAGATTTTGCGATACAAAGGAAATGGAAACTTTACAATACATAGAAAAGCTGCAACCCATAGATTATGGAAGACCGTTTGAAAAATTGGAGGAACTGCGCGACAAATCAAGAGTATGGCTTAAAGAAATTCTGAGATAGTTAAAATTGAAAGTTATGAAGATAAGCGTATGTTTGATGTTCCAATAGCTCTAGATGTTATGCACAAGAAGAGTGGGAGTTAAAAAAAGACTTTCTAAAGAATGGTAGAACTTGCGTGAAGGGGTGTACAAATGGATTCCGAAAGAAAAAAACAGATGACTGCTGGAATAGTATTTTCATATCTTTCGATAGCGTTCAAAATACTTTCTGGTGTTATTTATACGCCAATTATTCTGCATTCCTTGGGGCAGAGTGAATACGGAGTGTACTCTCTTTGTATATCCTTTATCGGTTATCTTACGATTCTCAATGGTGGAATGAACGCAGCGTACGTCCGTTTTTATGTTCAGTCAAAGGAAAAGGGAGATTATAGCATTAAAAGTATCAACGGCATTTTCTTGAAGATTTTCTTTGTATTGGGAACTATTGGTATGATTGTGGGCTTTCTGATAGCCGGAAGCGCTGAGATGCTTTTTGGAAAAAAAATTCTTCCAAATGAATATGAGATATTTAAGAAGTCCTTATTTATCATGTCACTTACGGTTTTAGCCTCTTCTTTGAACGGCGTCTTTTCATCGTGCATTATTGCTCATGAAAAATTTGTTGTTTGCAAACTAATTGATCTTTTACATACTGTTTTGGTGCCGTTGATAACGATTCCATTTCTGCTTTGCGGATTCGGGGCCATTACCATTGTGGCTGTTAATCTTGTTCTGATGGCCTTGATGCTGATTGCGAATGGCTTATATGCTATTATCAGGCTTAAGATAAAATTTGATTTGAAGCACACGGATTATGCCTTTTTAAAATCGGTTTCAGCATTTGCTGGTTTTATTGCTTTGCAGTCAATTATGGATCAACTTAATTGGCAGGTGGACAAGTTTATTCTTGCACGAGTGAAAGGGGCTAGTGAGGTTGCTATATATTCCGTGGGGAGTACATTTAATAATTATTATATAACCATTGCAGGAGCTGTGGCAGGAATATTTATAGCAGAGATCAATAGACTTGCAGCAAGAGAGAATAGTAAGGAACTATCGGATTTATTCGTCAAAACGTCAAGGATATTTGCTCAGATTGCTGTTTTGATAATGTCAGGTTTTGTCTTTTTGGGACAACCGTTTATACAAAGGTGGTCAGGACGGGAATATACACAATCATATTATGTCGGTGTTCTGATTATGCTTCCTGTAACAATTTCGCTAAGCCAAGGACTTGGGCAGGATATTGCCAGAGCAAAAAATCTGAATAAAATCCAGATACTTATAAATGCAGCGGTGGCATTCTTGAATTTTCTTGTCAGTATACCCCTGGCCAGAAGATTCGGGGCGATAGGAAGCGCACTAGGTACGTTTGGCTGCGAAATTGTCATCTGCATTTTTGTCCAAACAATTTACTATCAGAAAATAGTGAAGTTGAATATGAAAAAGTATTATAGGGAAATGCTGAGGCTTGTTCCTGGCTGGTTGATACCATTTTCTGTGGGGGCTGCGATAATGGCCCTTAAACTTGTACGACCTGTTTACAGCTCGATATTTCTCTGTACAGTATTATATGTTGTGATTTACGTAGCATCAGTGTGGGGTATTTCTCTTTCCGAAAGTGAGAAAGGATATGTAAAAAGCATTACTTCCAAATTAGTAAAATAGAGAGGCATTTTTCTATGAACTTAAAAGAGCGGTTTTCAAATATCCCAAACAACCTTGATGCGGTAAATATAGGTTCTGGACCGAGCTTTTTCGATTTCGACTGGTCTGCTGTGCCGGAAATATCAGGTTACAATATGGCAGTGGCACCGGAAGACTTTCGGTATGATTCAAGAATAATTATGCACTATGGAAATCATTTAAAAGTGGGAGGAGTTGTTGTTGTTGTTGTTGTATGCCCGCTTTCTTTTGGGAGAAATGAATACTTGTATAAAGATACATTTTCAGAAAAATACATCCCTATTTTACCACATGAAGCTGTTGATTTGCCAAAATGGAAGTATTTGTTATACAAAGATTTCCCCATAGTGCTTAGAGGCAAAGATTTTTCGCTAAGAGTAGTAAGAGGACTGTACCGTAGATTGGACACTATATTTGGGCGGAAAAAGCAGGATATTTTAAACCCTATGGAGGAGTTGCTTAAAAGTTGGATATCAGATAATGCGTATTTAAATGATCTTAAGGATTCCACTCAGGCAGAATACTACCGTGATGTTTTCAGAGAAAAGAAAAATGATTTAAAAAAAGTCATTGCTAACTGTCTTGTACAAGAACTGAGGCCTATAATTGTTATACCTCCGATGAGCAGGAAACTTCGTGGGTATATTTCGGATGGATTTATAAAAAGTTTTGTATATGATAATTTACAATCAATAGTCGATGGGGGTACGCCGCTTTTAGATTATCTGGATGATAAACGTTACAATGATGAAAATTGTTATACAAACGGATTGTTCCTGACGTTAGAAAAACGAAAGGATTATACCAAAACCGTGTGGGAAGATATTAAGAGGGTTATATAAAATCACATTTTGGAGGCATGGATATGCAAAGGCAGGAAAAGGCATATGTATTGGATAACGGGCTGACACTTCCCTGGATATCTTTCGGGACAGGGGTAATCTGGAAATATATAAGAAATAAGAAAATGTTTTTAAAGCTGAATTTTCGTGAGACTTTGTCGTCGGTAAAACATTTGGAGCTAAACCGGGAGCTTAAGGGGAACCTGTTCTGCAAAAGATATCTAAATCAGGCCTATGACGTTGGATTCAGATTATTTGATACAGGCCGCATCTATAGTTGCTCTGAACGGTATATCGGGAAAACCGTTGCAAAGAAGTCGGATGTTCGTCTTGTGACAAAGTGCAGCACAATGGATGTGGAGAGAAGCTGTTCGCCTAATACGGTGGAAGGAAACCTTGATTTTTCACTAAGAAACTTAGGGGTCGACTGCGTGGATGTATATTTGTTCCACTGGCCGGAGAAAAATTGGCTAGAATATTATCGCCAACTTACAGAACTTAACGGCAAGGGCAAATTTCGCGCTTTTGGAGCATGCAATCTAACTCTGCAACATTTGAAAGAAATCGAAAGAGCCGGATTCCTCGCGCCTATGATAATACAAACAGAACTCCATCCATTCAATGCGAAAATCGAATTAAGGAAATACTGTCAGGAACATGGGATATTGCTTATGGCCCACACACCGACTGCCAGAGGAGTCAAACCGGACGGAGGAATGGGAAGTTATCTCAGAACATTGGGGAAAAAGTACGGGAAAACAGCTGTCCAGGTGATCCTCCGATGGCATTATCAGAACGGCGTAATTCCTGTAGTCAACACATTCAGTCGTGCGCATATGCAGGAGAACCTTGATATTTTCGATTTTATCCTGACAGAAAAGGAAATGAAAAGGATTGACGAACTGGATCAGGGGCTGATTCTGCTGAAAGCGACAGGCTGTTATGACGATGATCCGAATTATATATATAATTTTTGAAATAGAGGTACATCCTATGGGACTGAGAAATAGAATAATGATGCTTTCGAAAATAAGCTTGCCGAAATTTGTCTGGTATAACTTTTTCAGCAGGAAAGTAGAACGACAGGGAAAAGGACTTCTTATTCCGTTTCGATATTCTGTATTTGACCTTGCGAAGGGAGCAAAGATCATATTGCACGACGGGAATGTTATGATTAACTATTTTGCTCCCAGACATTCCAAATCGGAGGCATATATCAGGCTGGATAAAAATGCTGTTTTAGAAGTCGATGGGCGGACAAATCTGTATTTCAGCGCAACACTTGAAGCAAAGCCAAATGCAAAGATATACATAGGATCGGCACAAATTAATTGTTTCACCCGAATTGTTGCAGCGGAAAGTATAACGATCGGCCATGACGTTTTGATTGCCCCGGATGTAACGATGCTGGATTGGGATTTTCACGATATTTTGGACGAAAACGGTATTCCAACGAATCCTCCGAGCCCCATTGTCATAGGCGATCATGTGTGGGTGACCACAAAATGCACCGTTATCCGGGGAGGTAGAATTGGAGAAGGGACGGTTATTTCTGCAAGTTCTGTTGTGTCCGGAAAAGTCCGGGGGGGGGTTATGGCTGTTGGCAATCCTGCCAGGCCTGTACTTGAGGTAGATTGGAAAGCTTAAGACAAAAGACCATTTTATTCAGAGAGAGGTCGATTATGAGCATAAAAAGCAAGGTAATTCTTCTTTCAAAGATCAGTGTGCCGAAATTTGTCTGGTATAACTTTTTCAGCAGGAGAGTAGACCGGCGGGGGAAAGGATTTTTGATTCCGTATAAACATTCAGTACTAGATCTTAAAAAAGGAGCAAAGATTATTCTCCATGATGGGAATTTCAATATTAATTATTACCTTCCCAAACATTCTAAAACAGAGGCTTTCATAAGAATGTCAGAGGGGGCTAAACTTGAGCTTTTTGGTACTACAAGTTTATGCTATAAGGCCACAATCGAAATAAAAGAAGACGCGTTGGTTACGATTGGGTCAGCGTACATAAATTCAGGTGCTGTTATATTGGCAGTAAAGGAAATCAGTATTGGCAATGAAGTCTTAATCGCCCGTGAAGTCTTTATATATGATGCCGATCACCATCCGCTTTTAGATGAGGAAGGGAAACAGACTAATCCACCTCGGCCTGTTATCATAGGTGACCATGTCTGGGTCGGCTTGAAATGTACAATAATCAGAGGAAGTAAGATAGGTGACGAAGCGATAATCTCTGCTGGGTCTTTGGTAGCCGGCAGGATCCGTACGGGGACAATGGCAGTAGGAAGTCCGGCAAGATCAGCTTTGGAGGTCAAGTGGAAGTCATGATAAGTGAAGTTTCAAAGAAGGATTGTGTAGGCTGTAAAGCATGCGGCGACATATGTCCTGCCAATGCAATAACATATGAGATAGATGAAGAAGGTTTTTGGTTTCCTAAAATAAATTTCGACATTTGTGTTAAGTGTGGATTATGTGATAAAACCTGCCCGGTTTTGGGATGTCATTATGCTTCACAAGAAAATTATAAGGAACCAGAGGTATACAAAGTTTATCACAAGGATAAAAACATACGGTATAACAGTACATCAGGGGCCTTGTATTATGGCCTTGCCGACGCATTTTTGAAAGATGGAGGTTACATAGTTGGCTGTGTGTATAATGATGACTGGAAAGGGGCTCACCATTATATTTCAAAAAACTATGACGGATTGAAAAGGATAATGCGCACAAAATATTTCCAGAGTGACACGGAAGGAATTTACAGGCAGGTCAAAAGATTGCTGGAGGATAGCGAAAAGGTGCTTTTTTGCGGGACACCCTGTCAGGTAAGCGCTTTATACGGATTTGTTGGAAAAGAATATTCCAACCTTTATACGGTAGATTTTATATGCTTGGGAATTAATTCTCCTTTGGTATTCAGGAAGTTCATTGAGGAACTTGAGAAAAGAAACAAAGCAGAGGTTCAGGAAGTTCATCTGAAAAATAAGTCAAAAGGTTGGACAAATCTTGGAACTATGGTTAAATTCAAAAATGGCAAAGTGTATTATGGAAACAGAATAACAGATCCGTGGGTCAACGCATATGTTTCCTTGAGAATACATATCAGACACTCATGCGAGAACTGTAGATATAAATCATTTCCGCGAATTGCAGATATATCAATGGGCGATTTTTGGGGATTGAGATTTACAGCAGAAGAAGAAAAATACGGAGTGTCTTTAGCCTTGGTCAATACATTGAAAGGAGGAATACTTTTGAAAAATGCCACAGACAGCTTTGTTATTGAAAAGCGAACTGTCAGGGACGCGATAAGCGGTAATCCAATGATACATGATAGAGTAAAGCAAAATCATCGGAGAGAAGAATTTTTTGAAAGAATAAATAACGAACCTTTCAGCAAAGTCGTCTGGAGTATTAAAGGCTCAGACAAAATCAAAAGAACATGTGCTTTAATCTGGGATTCGTTAAAAAGATTTATAAAAAATGTAGTCAGGTAGAGAGAAATGTATACTTTTAAAGAACTAAGACAAAAATCAAAACATTCTGTGGAGGGAATCAAAAGCTGCCTTGCCATTTTAAGCAATGTCTCCACGCAGTTTTTGGCAGTTGCCATTCGCGGCTATGGAATACTTGAAAACATTCCAATATCAGTTTATGATGCTGATTACAATCAAATTGAGATGCAACTTTTAGATCCGTGTTCGGAGGTCTATTCATTCAGTCCCAGCAGTATACTTTTGTGGCTTGCGACGGACAAGCTTTATGAGGAATTTCTCGACCTGCCACTTGAAGCACGCTCGGACTTCGCCTCGTCAGTGATGTCAAAGATTACAATGTATTGGGATTTGATTTCGCAACACGGCAGGATTAATATTCTGCAGATGAATTTTACCGAAATAGATGACAAAGTGCTTGGAAATTATTCCTGTAAGGTCAGTTCCTCATTTGCGTATCAGATACGCAAACTTAATTTTATGCTTGCGGAGGCAATGGAAGCTTGCAACAACGTATATCCGATAGATCTTCTTTCTGTGCAAATTCAGGTTGGTGCTGAACGGTTTTATGATGCACCGCTGTATTACAACGCCAAAATGACAGTATCAACTGATGCTTTGCCTTATGTCGCAAAGGCAGTTATAGATGTTCAGAAAGCACTTGTCGGGAGAATCAAGAAGTGTGTCGTTTTAGACCTTGACAATACTCTCTGGGGTGGAGTCGTCGGCGACGACGGAATGGATAATATCGAAATAGGTGAATTGGGCAGGGGGCATGTTTTCACGGATTTTCAGCGTTGGCTCAAACAGCTCAAGGAGTGCGGGATAATCCTTTGCGTGTGCAGCAAAAACAATGAGGAGATTGCCAAAGAGCCATTTGAGAAGCACGACGAGATGATCCTTCGCCTTTCGGATATCGCCCTTTTTGTCGCGAACTGGGAGGACAAAGTCTCGAATATCCGTCTTATTCAAAAAACATTGAATATCGGTATGGACTCAATGGTGTTCATCGACGACAACCCGTTCGAGCGAAATCTCGTGCGTCAGATGATACCTGAAATAGAGGTTCCAGAACTTCCCGAAGATCCCGCGCTTTACCTTGGATATCTACAGAAGCAGAACTACTTCGAGACAGCATCGTTTACAGGAACGGGCTTAGATCGGACAAAGCTATATCAGGCGGAATTGGAGAGGACAAAGCTGATGACTTCTTTTGAGTCTATTAATTGCTATCTTGAAAGCCTCGAAATGATAGGTGAGGCGAGGCCTTTTGAAGAATCAAAGTATTCAAGAATAGCTCAGCTCACTCAGCGCTCGAACCAGTTCAACCTGCGCACCGTCCGTTATACCGACGCGGATATTCAGTCAATAGCAAGTGATCCGAATTATGTGACACTTTACTACACTCTCCGTGACAAATTTGGCGATCATGGGCTGGTCGGCGTAATCATCATGAAGAAGCAAAACGATGATGCGCTCTTCATCGATACTTGGCTGATGAGCTGTCGTGTTTTGAAGAGGGGCATGGAGGAATACATCGTCAATTGCTTTATGCGCGAGGCACGGAAGCGAGGATATAAGCATGTTTACGGCGAATATATCCAGACCTTGAAAAATGCGATGGTTAAGGACATCTACAAAAATATGGGGTTCAATGAAATTTCGGAAAACAATTACGTCATGGCCGTAGACAAATATGAGGAAAAGAAAATATTTATAAAGGAGATAAATTAAAATGAAGAGAAACGAAGTACTTGCAAAAATCAACGAGATAGCCAAAGATGTGTTTGATAACGACGAGATAGAACTGACTGAACAGACCACTGCCGCTGACGTTGAGGAATGGGACAGTCTCTCGCACTTGAGCCTTATAGCCGATATTGAGAGAGAGTTCGGGATTAGATTTACGCTTTCAGAGATATCGGGTTCGAAAAATGTAGGAGAATTTGTCAACGCGCTTATTAAGCATCTTGACAGCAAGTAATTGGCAGATAATTATGAACAGATACACTTTTTTGACGTAAAACCAGTCCTGCCCGAAAGTTTTGAAGTCACTGTAACTCAGAAAATACGAGATATCTTTCGCGATATGGCAAGGGATGTAACCCCCATACATATCGCTTTGGAGTATGGCAAAAAATTCATTGCATGTGGGATACTGCTTACTTAGTTTATGAAATGTTTAGCCATTCTATTCAACGCTTGTATGGGTATGGTATATCTTTCTGGTTCTGGTGAAAAACCGATGTAAGCGGTTTTCTCAGGTTTTCCTTGCAGTTTGGGGGGCGAATGTGAGATAATGAAAAACAAATATCTGACTCTTGAAAGCAGGAGGGAAATCAGATCATATTTTGTTCATGATTATTCATGGCTCTGCCGTCTATTATATAGACTCGTCGCTTAACGGTTTGCTGGAGGAATGAATGGGCTGTAAGGATTTGGAACGAGAGGCTTTTTTTGAAAAATATAAAGTGAAGAAATATTTTGAAATTTCTGGTTTAAAATGGGAGACGTTGAAGGCCATATATAATGACTACGAAAATGATGAGGATTTTTTCACTCAATGTGCGACGGATCTGCAGTCATATATAATAAAGAATCTGACCCATCAAGTTCATTCGGTTCATTGCAGAATAAAGGATGGGGAGCATCTGATTGAAAAGATTATACGCAAATGCGGGAAAGAACAACTTGCTAAATATAGCGGAATTGACAGGACAAATTATCGGGAAATTGTCCGGGATCTGATAGGAGTGCGCATTCTTCTATTTTCAAAAGAAGAATGGGAAGGCGTGTTTGATGATCTGATCAGGTTGTTCCCATCGAAAGAATATGGTTCCAATTATATGAAGGAAGAGCCTGTCGCATACACGCGATATGGGGACAGGGACATCTTTCAGGATAAAATACATGCGGAGTATACCAATAAAGGGTATCGTTCTCAGCATTATATTGTAAGATATAAAGAATGCTATTGTGAAATACAAGTGCGAACCCTTCCGGAAGAAGTATATGGAGAATTTGACCACCACGTGAAATATCCATACAGAGAAGATAACCGTTTTCTGATTCGTTATTCGACAGTTTTGGGGCAACTGCTTGATTCTGTCGATGAGATTATCTCTACCTGCTATCAAATGGGGGAGAATGGTTGGGATGCGTGTAATCATTATTATGAAAAAGATACATATGTAGATTGGACCAGGCTGGAGCAAAGACCAGAGATGTCGTTGGAAAATACGGGACGGGTAAAGTATGTTTCAGACGGGCAAAATGTTAGTATTAAGGATCGTGCAAATCGAATTATATTTAGAAAGGATCAAATACATGACTGAGCGGAAAAGATATGATCATGACCGGATCGATGCCCTGATCAGGGAAGTGGCTTCGGGCGAACAAGAAAGGGATACTTTGCCTAATTCTTCCTATAGATTGGAAAAAGAGGCACAGGCCATGTATTTTTCCAATATGCGCCGCAACTTGCAGTCTAGGATAGCGGCGACTATTGTACGTTGTAATTCGGACTTAAGCGAGTTAAAGGTAATGGAGGCTTTGAAGTGAGATGGAGTCCGGAGCGAACGAAAAAGATTACAAAGCGCTATTGGAAAAAGTAGGTATAAAACAATTCCGGGAAAGATTGAGCGAATTGATAAAATCTGCGGAGAGTTTTATCAGCAGTGCGGGATATGAGAAAGATGTGCAGTGCAACGAACGGATTATGCTCAGCGTTGTGTTGGATTACTATGCGGATATTGAGAGATTGAAAGAATTTCATAAGATTAAAAATGTTCGGACAGAAAAGATTTTTGCCTATCTGATTGCTTGGATTCTCAGACGGAAACCATTGCAGTTTATACATTATACGGAAACCGAAAAGGATATTTACGTCAATGAACGGTTTGCTGTGTATATTTTGATCAATGAGTGTATGCCGTTTGATAGCGGAAAATATGTTGCGCCTGGGGATGAGAATAAGCTGGATGCCTATATTGATTTGCTGTTATATTATTTCAAGTACCGAGAATGTAATCCACAGGCGATAGAATTAGCAATTGAGTCGTTTAAAATGGGTATGTTGGTGAAGGGTTGATAGTGTGCAGGCTCGAAGGATTCAGAATATTGAAGCATCTCTTACGGAAGACTGAGATTCCGGTGGACACAGAATATCTGGATCAGAAAATTTCGATCAGAACACCCAAAATAGAAGTATCAGAAGCGAAACAGAGGCGTGGCTTGCGTTCCTCAGCCAGGACGATCCTGAGACGATCCTCCGGCTGATTGAAGGATACCCGGAATTCAGGCCCATGTACGAAGACGTGTACCGTCTTTGCCAGAATGTGGAGAAAATTATGGGAATATTTTCAGAAGAGTTGCGGATACTTGACCGGAATACCGCGCAGTACATGATGGACGAGATGCAGGCGGAGATCGACAGCCAGAAAGCAAAGCTTGCTGATAAGGATGTACAACTTGCTGATAAGGATGCGGAGATTGAACGTCCCAGGCGGCTTATCAATGAAATACAGGAATAGCAGGAATAGAATCCTTTGACTAGGTATCCCGTGTGATTCATGGCATGAAATCAGATCTGCCTCTTCGGATCTCACGGGATACTTTTGTCGTCTACCACGTATCTTTCCTCCTGCAATGTAGGCATACCATCAGGAAGGAGAGAGCAAGAAACGCTGTGAACAGCCATGGCGATACCGGAGCATCATCGGCTGTCTTTGGGCTTCCGGAGGATTCCGTCTCAGATTGCGTCTCGGTTCTGTTCTCTGTTTCGGAGTTTGCCTCGGTTTCCGTTTCGGATGAAGGGTTTGTCTCCGGGGAGGACTCGGATTCAGATTCTGTCTCGGACGAAGGGTTTGTTTCCGGGGATGGCTTCGGCTCGGATTCGGGCTCCGGCGAAGGGTTTGTTTCCGGGGATGGCTTCGTTTCCGGCACCTCGCCCCCGCTTTTCTCAAAGGAAAGAATTACCTGATTGGAGTGGACTTCCTGTAGAGTGCCCGGTTTGCCTGGATCTTCCGGAGCGTTATCGTAGCGTGCAAGAGCCTGGTTCGTCCAAGTGGCGCTGGCCTTTTCAGAAGGTACTGTGATGGTAAATCGCACGGTTTTTTTCTGTTGAGCGTCCAAGGAAGGAATTGTCCAGGTGACAGTACCAGCGGCTACGCTGCCTGCGTCGCTGATGCTGGTTTCGTTGAGCACAAGTCCGGCGGGAATGGCGTCGGCCAAAGTGATATTTGTGGCCGGAACATTGCCGACGTTAGAAAGCGTTAACTCGTAGGTAACCGTGTCTCCCGCCAGCACATTGGTGTGTTCCCCGGATTCTTTGCCGTTCACCAGCTGACGTTTGGTAAGCGTCATAAGCGTCAGGGCAGCGTTAGTGTAGGCGTTGGTATAGGTCACGGTAATGCCGTTTTCCGCTTCCGCGTCGCGCAGAGTGCCGGTGGCAGTGCCGCCCTTCACGTTCTCTGCGCCGGTCACAATGGTTTCATAGCCATTCTGATTGGCGCCTGTCTCTGTAATGGTGAAGGTGGTGCCTGTCGGCCATCCTTTAAGTACAAAAGACTCATTGTGTCCGAGGGAGAAAGTGTCCGTTTGTTCATCGTCTCCATCATACATGGTGACGGTAAAGCCCCACTTCTTGTCGGGGGCGGCGCTGTCACCGGTCACCAGCTTGCGTATGGTGAGCGGCACAGTGCGCCGATTGATCACGACAGCATGCGCGGTAGAGGATGCCTGTAGCGCTCCGTATTTCTCCTGATATTCCGTGCTGAAGCCTTCCAGTGATTCTTCTTTGACATCATAATCGGTGCCTGCCGGAAGCTGCGCAAATGCAGCCGTCTCACCCGGCTTCAGGGAAAAGGCTCCTCTGCCGTCTGCCAGAGATAATGTCTTTTTAATCTGCTCCCCTGAAGCATTGGTCACGGTGTAGGCATAATCCCCGTTGTAATCGGCGCTCAAAGGCTGTCCGGGGAGATTCGCTCCGTCAAAAGCGGTAGCGCCCTCCGGGTAGGAGAGGGTAAGGACCATCGAAAACTCACGCGCGACGGAGATTTCGTTCTTGTCTTCGTCCAGTAGTTTTTTGGTTACGTCCAGACGGGCAGGTAGCTGCTCAAATTTTATCGTGATATGTCCGTTGTCGTCCACATCGAACAGATAGGCATTGTCGGGAGATAGACGGTAACCGGGGTGGCTTTTCAGAAAATCGGTGATCACATCCGCGTCCTTACTCAATACAAAACGGAGCTTTTGGCCGTCACGCTGCGCACCGCTGGTGGTTGCTATCGTGGCGGCATTGTTCTGCGTGTGCACTACGCCGTCCGGGGTGCTCCACTGCAAGTCAATGAAATATTGGAAGCGGTTGTTTTGCCACTGTGCCGCCAGATTGATCAGCCAAAGATCCAGCGAACGGTCGTAGACGGCATAGCTCATCATTTCGCGCAGGGACCCGATGGCGCCAGGGAAATACGAAAACATATCTGAAGCGTTGCCGGAGGCCAAATTCCCGTTTTCGTCTGTCAGAGCCCAGGAAAGAAAGGTAGAGGGTACTGCCGCACTGTTTGTCGGTGCAGAGGCAATCGGTACAGCTGTGTCCGAAGTCGCGTAAGTGCCGTTTAGCAGGTAAAAGCTGCCGTTGTTGGTATCGGTGTGCGTAGGCAGACTTGCGGTGACACCGCTGAATTCAGGCATATTGTCCACGGTGCCGTTCACTGGATTGCCGGGCAGATAGCGCACGGCATAACGATTTGGCGCAGCCTTGATTTCCAGCGATGTAGGATGGATCGCGTCCGTTGCGTTGGCGTTCAGCTTAATATAGTACCAGCCATCACTGTCCGGTCCCGTGAATTCTTCGATGCTTATGGACTTGCCGGAGGAATTGAGAAACGTCACCATGCCTCCGGATGTGTGGAAGCCGGAAAGCGGCCGGAACCGTACATTTCCCTGAAATTTTCCATCTGCGCTGTTGCCGTAACGGTTATACCCGAGGTAGCCGACGGAAGGCTGACGGGAGGCCGGGGTGATGTCGCCCTGTTGTTTACCTGTCCAGTTGGTACTGCGGGACTGAACAATCGCGTATTGAGCTTCAACGCCCGAAGCAGACCGGAGTATATTCTGTGATGACGTCGCCGGAGTTACGGTCCCTTTGGTGATGGTAAGACTTTCTGCGGCGTTTTCCACTTCCAGGCGGTAGTGACGTATATAATTGTTGATTGGAAGCCCAGACTGAGGTGTCAGCGTATCCTTTTCAATATAAGTGAGGGTTATGCGGATACGGGTACCACTGGCAAGCGTAGTCTCTGCGCTAACGTTCGGATCGGTAGGCCTGCTCTCAAAAAACGGCACGGCTACGGATTCGCCGTTGATCTCCAGCGTGCGTAACATGTATGTCTTCCACTCATTGGGGATCACACGGGTACTAAAATACCAAGTATAGGAATATGTGTTATCCACATTTGTCGTCGTGATCTGCACAGGAGCTGCATTGGCTACTATGCGTTCGGATACTTCATTGGCCGCCATCCAGAAATGCGGATCAAACTGATAATAATCTCGTAGAAACTCACCGCGCTTTGCCATCAATATGCGGACGTTTTGGTGGGAAGTCACATTTGTCTTGCTGTAGCGTCCGTTACGTGAAAAAAAGCGCGGTAAACTTTTGTCAGATATTCTGGCTCCGGTCGTTGTGCCCTCATACTCGGGGTCGGAACCAAGCCGAAGGAAGTCATAATCGCCGTTTGGTATCTGAAATTGTCCATCGATATATACAACGCCGGTATAGCCGCGTGGCACGGTGACATTCAATGTATAGCCGTGGCGCCGTGTCTTTTGCGGACGGTTTTTGCCAAAGACGTCATCTGCGGTAACGTCGGGCACTCCGGACACCTCATAGCTAATCTCATATTCTTCTTGTTCATAGTGGAGCGCAATTGTGCCGCCGTCTTCCAGCACAGTCACAGACTGTTCGTTTAATACCGGATCGGCGGAATAGTAGACAAACGTCATCTCCTGGCCGTGGATTTCAGTCGTCAGGGTACCGATATGCCGGATGGCGGTGTCATGAACGGTGGCGCTCACAATATGATAGCCGTCAATCTTTGGAAAGAGCGAGGAGCGGATCGCGTCGTTATTATCATACAGGCTGCCGGAGGCCAGACCGGGCCAATCCGCAGAAAGTTCAAAGAGCTCGCCGTCTTTTTCCGCGGTAAACAGATCCGCAGGTACGGTGCCGGTGCCAAAGGCATCCGCGAGACCGATCCGGTGCAGTGTCTCTAAGGCCATCGTCTGATAAGGCAGCGCGGAGAATGCGGAGACTTCTGTTTGCGACTCCTCGGTAATAAGCGTCTCGTTCTCTGCCGTATCCGCGACGTCTGTTTTCGACCCGAACAGAGTGGTATAAGGAACCGTCGTGTCTGGTGTGGGTTCAGTCGCAGGAGCGTCCGGGGAATGTGTATTTGCCCATGAAGTGTCACTTGAAGGTTCGGTCGCGGGTGTGTCTGCTGCCGTCGCGTCGGTCTGCGGTGCGATCGTTGCGGGTTCGTCCGCGGCAGAAACGGTATCGGACGTATTGGAACTGGGTAGATCTGTTGCAGCTGTGTCCATGGCAGTTTCGTCCGGCATCGGTGTCTCTGTGTCCGGAAAATCGGTTTCCAAGGGTATATCCGTATCGAAATCAGATGATGCCGCGTAAGATGCCAGACCGAAAATTCCTGAGACTGTCAGGACGAGGCCAAGCAGGAGCACCGTTCCTTTTTTGCACATATGTTGGATAAAGACTGTATGTCTGTTTCCTGCTGACTTTTTTTTCTTCATTTTCAGATTTTCCTCTAGGGTATTTTCCTTTTTCTGATGTTGATTAAAAATGAGTTTGGCAATAGTATACCATTTTTTTCCATTATTTGCTATCTAAATCGAACATATTTTTAATAAGAGTCTTTCCTGATATAAGTTGATTTGGAAGAAGCAGTTGCGAAAAATCGCGGAAAATGCTATACTTCACCTTTAGATGCAGGATCTTGCCTGCAGGCGTGGCAACGCGAGCTTGTGGGGACAGACACAGTGCGTTCAAGACGCGGCATGGCATTGCCGCAACCGTGGGAGGGAAAAGAAAATGAAGAAGATCGAAGAGTACGTGAGAAGCATACCGGATTTTCCGGAGCCGGGGATCATTTTCCGGGATGTGACGAGCATTCTGCAGGATGCAGACGGGCTGCATCTGGCGATCGACCTGATGCAGGAGAAACTTGCGGGACTGGATTTTGACGTGGTGGTCGGAGCGGAGTCGAGAGGCTTCATTTTCGGCACGCCGGTCGCGTATAATTTACACAAGCCGTTCGTGCTTGTGCGCAAGAAGGGTAAGCTGCCGTGCGAGACGGTCTCGAAGGAGTATGATCTTGAGTACGGCTCTGCGACGATTGAGATGCACAAGGATTCCATCAAGCCGGGGCAGAAGGTTGTCATCATCGACGATCTGATCGCGACGGGCGGGACGATCGAGGCTGCGGCCAAGCTGGTCGAGCAGCTCGGCGGCGAAGTGGTGAAGATCGTTTTCCTGATGGAGCTTGCGGGGTTGAACGGCCGTGAGAAGCTCGCCGGATATGATGTGGAGTCAGTGATCTGTTACGAAGGAAAATAGTCGGGAGAAAACGAGACAGGCGCGAAGAGAGGCAGCGGATCATGCGCTGCAAGATGAGGCAGAGATGGTGATCATATGTCGATAGATGTGAAAACGAATCAGGAGCCGGCAGACATGGAAACGATGCAGGAATCGACGAATGTGAAGACAAAACAGGGACTGAGCGGGATGGGGACCGCACGGGAATCAACGGATGTGAAGACAGAACGTGGATCTGCGGATAAGAAGACCGGTCAGGATAGAGTGGAGGAGATCCGGCAGGCCGACGCGAGCGTGAAGACGATGGAGGATTTCACGAGCCCGGAGGTGCTGTACCAGGAGCTCATCCGCAGTGTGCGCAAATATCATCCGTCCGACGACATTTCCATGATCGAGAAGGCGTATAAGATCGCATACGAGGCGCACAAAGACCAGCGCCGCAAGTCCGGCGAGCCGTATATCATCCATCCGCTTTGTGTGGGCATCATCCTTGCGGATCTGGAGCTGGACAAGGAGACGATTGTCGCCGGGCTGCTGCACGACGTCGTCGAGGATACGGTCATGACCTCGGAGGAGCTTCGAAAGGAGTTCGGCGATGAGGTCGAGCTTTTGGTGGACGGCGTCACGAAACTGGGCCAGTTGAATTATTCCGCCGACAAAGTGGAGGTGCAGGCGGAGAACCTGCGCAAGATGTTCCTCGCGATGGCGAAGGATATCCGCGTGATCCTGATCAAGCTTGCCGACCGTCTGCACAATATGCGCACGCTCAAGTATATGAGGCCGGAGAAGCAGAAGGAGAAGGCGCGCGAGACCATGGATATCTACGCGCCGATCGCGCACCGGCTTGGCATTTCCAAGATCAAGGTGGAGCTGGACGATCTCTCGCTGAAGTATCTGGAGCCGGACGTGTACTATGATCTGGTGGAGAAGATCGCTCTGAAAAAGGACGCGAGGCAGGAGTTCGTCGACAATATCGTAAGCGAGGTCCGCGAGCACATCGAGGCCGCCGGGATCAAGGCGCAGATTGACGGGCGGATCAAGCACTTTTTCAGCATTTACAAGAAGATGGTGAATCAGCAGAAGACGCTGGATCAGATCTACGATCTGTTCGCGGTGCGTATTATTGTGGACAGCGTGAAGGACTGCTACGCGGCGCTCGGGCTGATTCATGAGATGTATAAGCCGATCCCTGGACGTTTCAAGGATTATATCGCGATGCCGAAGCAGAATATGTATCAGTCGCTGCATACGACGCTGATCGGGCCGGGCGGCGTTCCGTTCGAGATCCAGATCCGCACGTTCGAGATGCACCGCACGGCGGAGTACGGTATCGCGGCGCACTGGAAATACAAGGAAGCGGCGGACGGAAAGAAGGGCGACACGAAGAGCGAGGAGGCGAAGCTCAGCTGGCTACGCCAGGTGCTCGACTGGCAGATGTCGGACAACCGCGAATTCATGAGCCTGCTGAAGAGCGACTTTGATATCTTCTCGGAGAGCGTTTACTGTTTCACCCCGTCCGGCGATGTGAAGAATCTTCCGAACGGATCGACGCCGATCGATTTCGCGTACAGCATCCACAGCGCGGTGGGCAACCGCATGATCGGGGCCCGCGTCAACGGAAAGCTCGTCACGATCGATTATGTGATCCAGAACGGCGACCGCATCGAGGTCATCACCTCGCAGAATTCACGCGGGCCGAGCCGGGACTGGCTGAAGATCGTCAAGAGCTCGCAGGCGAAGAACAAGATCAATCAGTGGTTCAAGCAGGAACTCAAGGAAGACAACATCGTAAAGGGCAAGGAGCTTGTGGCGTCGTACTGCCGCGCGAAGAACATCGTACAGTCCGACATCATGAAGCCGGAATACGTTGAGCGGGTGCTGACGAAGTACGGCTTCCGCGACTGGGATTCCGTGCTGGCCGCGGTCGGACATGGCGGACTCAAGGAAGGGCAGGTCGTCAACAAGCTGCTCGAGGGCTATGAGCGCGATCACCGCAAGGAGATCACGGACGAACAGATCATCGAGGCGGTCCAGAGCGCGAAGGAGTCTGCCCCGGTACAGCTTCGGAAGTCCAAGGGCGGCATCACGGTGCAGGGGATCGACGACGTGAGCGTCCGTTTTGCGAAGTGTTGCAGTCCGATCCCGGGCGACGAGATCGTCGGCTTCGTGACACGCGGACGCGGGGTCACGGTGCATAGGACCGACTGTATCAATGTGATTAACCTCCCGGAGGAAGAGCGTTCGAGGCTGATCGACGCCGAGTGGCAGAAGGAGGCCCAGGAGGGCGACAAGGGTCTGTACATGGCGGAGATCATGATCTACTGTAATAACCGTACCGGACTTCTGGTCGATATCACGAAAATCTTTACCGAGCGCAAGATCGACGTCCGCTCGGTCAATTCCCGCACGAGCCGACAGGGGATCGCGACGATCGAGATGTCGTTTGAAGTCGCGGACAAAGGAACGCTGAATTACCTGGTCGACAAGATTCGTCAGGTCGAGAGCGTGATCGATGTGGAGCGCACGACGGGCTGAGCGTATGCGGGTCGGAGCCGGGCGGCAGGCTGAGCATATGCCGGACGGAGCCGGATGAAAAGCCGGGGGGGGCGCGTCGGACGGAATCTTTGAAAATAGTTCGGACAGGTATGGACGGAAGAGAGAGGAAACATGATATGGACAAGCTTCAGATAGAGACAATGGTGCTCGGCGCGATACAGACAAACTGTTATCTTGCGATGAACAAGGAGACAAAGGAGCTCCTGATCGTGGATCCGGCGGATGAGGCCGACAGGATCATTCGAAGGATCGGGGAACTGCAGGCGAAGCCGGTGGCGATCCTTCTGACGCACGGACATTTCGATCATATCGGGGCGGCGGACGCTCTGCGGGGGCAGTACGGCATCCCGGTCTGTGCGCTTGATGAGGAACAGTCGGTGCTGGAGCAGACGATGCTGAACCTCTCCGCGATGCAGAGGAAGCGTCTTGCGGTGAAGGCGGATCGCTTCTTCCGGGACAAAGAGACGGTGGAGCTGGCCGGTTTTTCCATACAAGTGCTGCACACCCCGGGCCATACGGCGGGAGGGGCATGCTATTACATTGAGTCGGAGCGGCTGCTGTTTTCCGGCGACACCTTATTTTGCGGCAGCGTCGGCAGGAGTGATTTCCCGACCGGGAGTATGAGCGCTCTGCACGATTCCATACACAGCAAGCTGTTTGTATTGCCGGACGAGACGCTCGTTTTGCCGGGACATGGCGAGTCGAGTACGATCGGGTACGAGAAACAGTACAATCCGTACTGAGTGTTTGGTTCGAAAAGCACTTCGCGGGACAGTTGGGAAGTGAACGATATTATGATTACGATCCATACAGACAGGCAAAGCTTCGCGTATGACATCCACTCGCTCGTGAAGGCGTTTTATCCGGAGCAGGATGTCCATGTGGAGCAGGAGCCCTGCGCAGAACAGAACAGGTTGCCCGAAACGCATGATATCAGGCGGAAGGGGAAAGGCACGGAAGCACCGGATGAGGAGACGCAGCAGTCTCTGAAACTGGTGGTTTCTTTCGTCACGGCAGATGACGGTTCGGAACACGGAACACACAGTGATGGGACAAAAGCCGGGGCAGAGCGCGCAGAGAGATCGGACAGATCCGGGATGGACGAGTCAGGCTGTACGATCCGTGTCGCTTTCCTGGAAGGGGACAGAACGCTCCGGGAGGGCGAGACCGTCATCCTGCCCGGGACGGATCGCAGAGAGGTCAAGAATGAGTTGAAGCGTCTGCTCTACCGCATGCTGAGCGAACAGACCGGACGAACGCTCCCGTGGGGGACGCTGACCGGCATTCGCCCGACGAAGATCCCGATGCGTCTGATCGAGCAGGGGTGGAAAAACGCGCAGATCGCGCAATACATGCGTGACACCTACTATTCGGGCAATGAGAAGACCGCTCTGGCGATCGCGATCGCGAACCGGGAGCGGCATATATTGAAGGATATTGATTTTGAAAACGGGTACAGTCTTTACGTCGGCATCCCGTTCTGTCCGAGCATCTGCCTGTACTGTTCGTTCAGCTCGAGTCCGCTGCATCTCTGGAAGGATCAGGTGGACGCGTATCTGGACGCGCTGTGCAGGGAAATCGACTATGCTTCGGAGGAACTTTCCGGGCGTGTACCGAATACGGTATATATTGGAGGCGGCACGCCGACGACGCTGGAGCCGCCGCAGCTGGACCGGCTGCTCACGAAGCTGGAGCAGAGCTTTGATCTCGGAAAACTCCGGGAGTTCACGGTCGAGGCCGGGCGCCCCGACAGCATCACGCGGGAGAAGCTGCAGGTGCTGAGGGAGCACGGGATCACGCGCATTTCCATCAATCCGCAGACGATGAATCAGGAAACGCTGGATTTCATCGGCCGGAGACATACGGTGGAGGAGACGGTGAAGGCCTTTCATCTGGCTCGGGAGATGGGCTTTGACAACATCAACATGGATCTGATCGTCGGTCTGCCCGGGGAAGGGATGGCCGAGGTGGAGCGCACGATGCAGGAGCTTTCGAAGCTCGGGCCGGACAGCGTTACGGTACATTCGCTCGCGGTCAAGCGAGCGTCGAGGCTGCGCTTGTTTCGGGAGGAACACAGGGAGCTGACGATGACGAACAGTCAGGAGATCATGGAGATGACCGCCCGCTACGCGCAGCAGCTCGGCATGTTCCCGTATTACCTCTACCGCCAGAAGAATATGGCGGGGAATTTTGAGAATGTCGGTTATGCGAAAGAGGGAAAAGAAGGCATCTACAATATCCTGATCATGGAAGAGATGCAGAGTATTCTGGCGCTCGGCGCGGGAGCTGCCACGAAGCTTGTGTTCGAGAAGGACAGGATCGAGCGCATAGAGAATGTGAAGGATATTCGGAATTATATCGATCGGATTGATGAGATGATAGAGAGAAAGAGGTCTGTGTTGCATGGGTAAGACCGGTCAGGAATATAGAAAGAAATACCCGATCATCCGCCCGACCATCGTCAAGGAGCTGGCGCACGGGATCGCGGTGAGCAGACTGGCGCGCCACGTCGGGGAGCGGATGGGACTGTCGAAGGAAAAGTGCTATGAGCTCGCGCTCGCGGGGCTTCTTCATGATATCGGAAAGCTCGAACTCGCAAAGTATGTCTACGGAAAAGAGAACGAGACGCTCGTCATCGAAGAGATGCGCTATGTGCGGAGACATTCGAGTCTGGGCGCGGACATTCTTGAGAAAAAAGGGTATTCTCAGGAGATCGTGGATATGGTAAGATTTCATCACGAAAACTGCGACGGTTCCGGTTACCCGATGAATCTCACGCGCGAAGAGATTCCGCTCGGCGCGCGGATCCTGCGGGTCTGCGACGTCTTCGCGGCGCTGACGTCCGACCGTCCGTACCGCAAAGCGTTTGACGTAAAAGCCGCGCTCGAGATGATGATTGAGGAGGCGAAATACTACGACGTGGGAGTGTTCATGGCCTTCATGAATCTGGTGAACGAGGAAGATCTGGACGGCATTCTGGACACGGAAGAGTTGGAGCATGCGCTGAGTGAGCTGGTCCGGAAGGGGCAGATCACGATTGCGGAGTTTCTGGCGGATCCGGAAGCGCTTGAGGAGACGGAATAGAAAGAGCTTCGGATAAAAGCGGGATATGAGGATTCGAAGAAAAGTGAATCAGGAGAACATCAGGAAGGGGAAAGCTTCAGGAAGGGCAGTATCGGGAAGAAGAATATCAGGAAAAGGAATTATTTGGAAGAGGAAAGATCTTGAAAAGGAAAGATCTTGAAAAGGAAAGATCTTGAAAAGGAAAGGCCTTGAAGAGGAAAGATCTGGAAAAGGAAAGCGAGGAGACGATATGATCACACAGGCGCCAAGAGGCGTACAGGATTGGTACGGCGAGCAGATGCGCAGACGCGCGATCGTCGAGAAGATTGCCCGGGAGATCGCCCGGACCTATCACATGAGCGAGATCATCACGCCGATGTTCGAACACACAGTGCTGTTTCAGCGCGGGGTCGGAGAGACCACCGACGTGGTGCAGAAGGAAATGTATACATTTGAGGATAAAGGCGGGCGCAGCATCACGCTGAAGCCGGAAGGGACAGCCGGGGCGATGCGCGCTTATCTGGAGCACAACATGTACGCGCAGCCGGCGCCTACGAAGCTCTACTACGTGACGCAGGCGTTCCGCTATGAGAAGCCGCAGAGCGGCAGGCTCAGACAGCATCACCAGTTTGGCGTCGAGTTCGTCGGTTCGGCGAGCCCGCTCGCGGAGGTGGAGCTGATCACGCTGATCACGGAGCTGATCGGAAAGCTCGGGCTGAAGGACGCGAAGCTGCACATCAACAGCATCGGGTGCAAAAACTGTCGTAAGACCTACAACGACGCGCTGCTCACGTATCTGAAGGAGCATGAGGACAAGCTTTGCCCAACCTGTCGTGAACGCATGCAGAAGAATCCTCTGCGCGTTATCGACTGCAAGGTGGATGGATGCAGGGAGATCGTCGCACATGCGCCGCGCACGATCGAGTATCTGGACGAGGAGTGCCGGGAGCATTTCGAGGAGCTGAAAGCCCTGCTCGATGGGATGGGGATCGCCTATGAGGTCGATACGGGCATCGTCCGGGGACTTGACTATTACACAAAGACGGTGTTCGAGTTTGTGGACTCCGAAGGGTTCACGCTCTGCGGAGGCGGCCGCTACGACGGCCTGATCCATGAGATCGACGAAAAGCAGGATATTCCATCGGTCGGCTTCGGCATGGGGATCGAGCGCATTCTTTACTTTATGGAGAAGGAGGGCGTGGAGTTTCCGCCCGAGGAGCCTGTGGCGCTTTATGTCGGCATTCTGGGCAAGGAGGCGCGCGGGCGTGCGTACCGGATCGTGGACGAGCTGCGCAAAAAGGGCGTCGTCGTGGAGACCGATTACATGGATCGCAGCGTCAAGGCGCAGATGAAGTACGCGAACAAGCTCGGGGCGAAAAAGACCGTGATCATCGGGACGCAAGAGCTTGCTGACAACCGGGTCAACATCAAGGATATGGAGACCGGGGAGCAGACTGAGGTGGCTCTGGACGCGATCGCCGAGTATATATGATCTTCAGTCTACCGGTGCGACGATCACCGTTTCGTTGCTTGAGTCGTGCGTGACGGAGGTGAACTGGTCGATTGCGCCGGACATATTTCCCATCAGGGCGTTTGTGAATTCCTGATCAAAGGAGATATCCCAGATCGATCCGTTGTTGCGAAAGACGATATCGATATCTGTCGATGTTACCTGATCATTCTCCTGGAGGGACTGGAGCAGGAGACCGGCGGTCTCGTTGGAGAATTGTATGTCGTCGTCGCGCAGGGATTTTGTGGTTGCCGCATAGGCAAGCAGATGCTTTTTGTAGAGCGAAAGCACATTTTTCATATCGATACTTGTGATTCTGACAGCGGCGCTCGCCTGGGCGCCGTTTTCTGTGCAGCGCAGGATCTCATAGTCAAATGCATCGGCCATCTGCCGAATATATTCTGCGTCGATCTTCTGATAGTAGTCTGTATTGTAGGTCGCGAAGATGTCGTTGACCGAGAGGTAGTCCGCCCACTGTTCCGCCGTGAGGGCTTTCAGGGCGTCCAGCTGGATCGAAAGCGCGGTGGAAGCGGACAGGATATAAGGATCGTTTATGTAGGAGATGAAACCGCCGGTCAGCTCGTCTTCCAGAGTCTCGTCGGACTGGATCTCCCACTGTGCGTTCTCTTTGCGAAGGCGAAAGACTGCTGACGTCGTGACAAGATCATAGGTATTTCCGGCCAGCGTGTCGCGCAGAAGCTTATAATAATCTTCCGTGGTGGAGATAGTGGATTCAGGATAGACAGAGACCGATTCCTGCAGGATCCGGGTACAGAGATCCCGCGCGAGCGCGTGCATGTCGATATTTGTGATGTCGACGTTGACGATCGCCTGCTCGTCCTCGACTCTGGTGTTGCGAATATCATATTTGAAATTTTCGAAGAAAAGCCTGACGATATCTGCACTCACATCGCCGATATCGTTCGCGGGGGGCTGGCTTTCCATGAGATCTGCATGATAGAGAAAGGATTGAACCGTTTCATCGTCCGGCTCCCTGATCTGCTCCAATTCCTGTCTGACGGTTCGCGCCGGACCGTCTGCTATTCTGCCGTACAGGATCGAGGCGGACAGGATCAGGATGATCTGCAGGATCAGGATGGCAGGCATGCCGATGCGGAATGTGGGATGCTGCGTCTTGTGGCGGAATACATGCATTCCGGCGATAGCGCCGATGCTGCCGAAGAGAAGCGCAGTGAGAAAGAGCGTCCGCTCGGAGATACGCCAGCGGTTTCGGATTGCCCTGCGTTTGTCGATCCCCATGAGAGAAAAGCTGATCAGGTTTATCAGGATCAGGTATGTAATAAGTATGGTTCTCATATGTCCTCCAATAATAAGTGCCCGTACATAACGATTTTACTCGAAAAATGGTATAATGTCAAATCATATATAAAAATCTACTGTTATTTTATGTGATGAAATTCCGGAATATGACAGAATTATATCTTTTTAAGTCAAATTTTTATAAATACGGAAGTCAGGTGCCGGTTCTTGTAGGTCATTGCAGAATGTGCTAAGATGGAATCAATCTGATTACAAAGGAGGAATTGAGATGGATAAGGTACTGGTGATCGGGATCGCGGGCGGCTCGGGCAGCGGGAAGACGACGCTGACGAATCAGATTGCGTCCCAGTTCCGGGAGGGCGTGACGATCATAAAGCACGATGATTATTATAAGGCGCATGACGATATGACATACGAGGAGCGCAGCAGGTTGAACTACGATCACCCAAACGCGTTCGACACGGATCTGATGGTGCGGCACCTGAAGGATCTGAAGCAGGGCCTCTCGGTGGAGTGCCCGGTCTACGACTATACGGTGCACAACCGCAGCAAGGATACGGTCATCATCAAGCCGAGCAAGGTCATCATTGTCGAGGGGATTTTGATCTTTGAGAGCAAAGAACTGTGTGATCTGATGGATATCCGCATTTTTGTGGATACGGACGCTGATCTGCGCATCATCCGCCGGATCCAGAGGGATGTGCTGGAGCGCGCCCGCAGTCTGGAGTCGGTGATCGGCCAGTACCTGAACACGGTCAAGCCGATGCATGAGCAGTTCGTGGAGCCGAGCAAGAAGAACGCGAACATCATTGTGCCGGAGGGCGGATACAATCAGGCGGCGATGGAGATGATTCGTAACCAGATCTGGAGACATCTGCGGGAGGAGTGAGCGCGGCGCAGTACAGCAGGCGACGAGGATACGGCACCGAAGCTACGGTACAGCGGGCGACACGAACTTTGGCTCAGGGTCGCGGTATAGTAAGCGACACGGATCCGGCACTGAGGCTGCGGTAGAACGAGAGATGCGGATTAGCTCCGGGACAGACCCGCGGCGCGCAGCACCGCGTTCACGAAGCGCTCGCTGCGCGGCAGGAAAAAGTCCGCGACCGGGCCGACCAGAAACGCGCAGATGACCGTACCGACGCCGACCGTGCCGCCGAGCAGGAAACCGACCGCGACGAACGAAACGTCGACGAGGATGCGGACGACGCCGAAGCGGCGATGCGATTTGTCGCTGATGACAAGCGCGACAAGGTCGTTCGGACCGGTGCCGGCGTCCGATTTGATGACGATCGTCATGCCGAGCGCCAGGATGACGCAGCCGATCGCGAGGACGATCAGATTCAGCCAGAGCGGATTGCCCTTCTCAAAGAAAAAGGAGAGCAGTCGCGTGAAAAAGTCGATGATGGGACCGCCGAACGCCATGCACAGGACGGTTCCTATTTTTATGTAGTTTTTGTCCACGATCAGCAATATGAGGATGATCAGGAAACAGATCACGATGTGTACGTTCCCGTGTGACAAAAAGCTCCAGTCCGCGAACCTGCCAATCGTCCGGAAGATGCCCTGCACGAGCACGTTGAACGGGTCTGCCCCGAGATTCGCGAGCAGGAAAAGCGTCACGCCGAGGTGGGCGACGGTGAGCCCGAACAGCAGGATAACGACGCGGATGCACAGTTCTTTTACACTTCTTTTCATATGCTTGCCTCTCTTTCGAACTTTTTTCTGACTCCGGATATTCACAGATTATTAGATACTACCGAGTGTATTCGAATGCTGATTTTACGGTACCACAATATGTGGGGATGTCAGTTGATATACTGCTCCGGATTTTTCACTAAAGTGAGCGAATCGTTCTCCACATATTCCTTCTGATTTGATTTTCTCCTGTAATAGGAGATCAGCTGCGCCTCGGAGCCGGAGAGCTGTTGAAACTGCGTCGGGGTGTACCCGGTATACTCCTTGAACGTCCGGTTGAAGGAGCGGATGTTGTCGAAGCCGCAGGCGAGTGCGATGTCGGAGATCCTGGTGCCGGTCGTACGCAGCATGGAGGCGGCCTGCTCGACGCGGACCGCGTTCAGGTAATGCACGAAATTCAGCCCGACCAGCTTTTTGAAAATTCGGGAAAAATGGCTCTCGCTGAAGTTCATCTTCTGCGCGGCGAAGGACAGGGAGATATCTTCGCTGTAATGTTCGTCTATGTAGGTGAGCAGCTGCTGCATGTCGTAGAGCATGGACATGCGGTGGCTGCGGATCACGTCCGGGTCGCTCGAACAGGGATGGCTGCGGCGCAGTCGGCAGAAAAATCCGCGGATTGCAGACGAGACGATCTCCTGGTAGTAAGGCTGTTTTCCATGCAGCTCGTCGGTCACCGTGGAAAAAAGCCGCTCGACCTCGTCCGTCATCTTGTACTGCTCCAGTTGCGCCGCGGTGACCAGAGGACTCGCGAAATGTGAGTGTCGGTAGTGGGAGCTGACGATCGAGGGGTCGAAGATGATAAAGTCCAGATGATTCCGGTACTCATAGGAATCGCTGTAATGGAACTCCCCGGTGTCGACGACGACGAGATCCCCGGCTCTGGCGGTAAATTCGTCGTCGGAGATACTGAAATGCGCCGCGCCGGAGCGGACGTAGATCAATTCCAGCTCCTGGTGCCAGTGCGCGAGGAAACTGATATTCTCATAGGAAGACTGCCACACCATGAAATCGGAGGCGTAGCTGCGTACCTCGTGAAATGCTTTCATCGGGTCCTCCTGTCTGTCGGATTTGGTCTTTGCGTGTGTCGGCGATTGCACGCCGGGAAAAACGCATCTCTGACGATATGCGAGCGGGATTTGTTCTTTGTGTGCATCGCGGGTCTCGCGTCCGGGACCGCACATAGGCTATCTGACGGAAACGCCGGATGCCTTCACAGCGCATCATATCAAAAATAACAAAAAATGTCCATATCCTGACAGATTTTATCGTGATTTTTTTGTGAAAGTGTTGTATAATGAACATACTTACACACGGCTGTCTTGTGCGAAATGCAAGACAAATCATATGAATTGGAGGGACGATTTATGGCAAAGAACAGACTTGTCGGCGAATATCCGGTGATCGGTATTCGCCCCACAATCGATGGACGTAAAGGCGCTCTGGACGTGCGCGGCTCTCTGGAAGAGCAGACCATGAACATGGCGAAATCCGCTGCGAAGCTGTTTGAGGAGAATCTCAAATACTCGAACGGCGAGCCGGTGAAGGTAGTGATCGCAGACACGACGATCGGACGTGTCGGCGAGGCTGCTGCCTGCCAGGCGAAGTTTGAAAGAGAGGGAGTGGCGATCACCCTGACCGTGACCCCGTGCTGGTGCTACGGCGCGGAGACGATGGATATGGACCGCAACACGATCAAGGCTGTCTGGGGCTTCAACGGCACAGAGAGACCGGGCGCCGTGTATCTGGCTTCCGTTCTGGCGACACACGCGCAGAAGGGTCTTCCGGCTTTCGGCATTTACGGACATGACGTCTGCGACGCGGACGACACGGAGATCCCGGCGGACGTCAGAGAGAAGCTGCTGCGCTTCGGCCGCGCGGCTGTAGCTGCGGCTACGATGAGAGGGAAATCCTACCTGCAGATCGGCTCCGTCACGATGGGTATCGGCGGTTCCATCATGGATACTGATTTCCTTGAGTCCTACCTCGGCATGCGCGTCGAGTCCGTGGACGAGGTCGAGATCATCCGCCGCATGAGCGAGGGCATCTACGATCACGCGGAGTTTGAGAAGGCGTTGAAGTGGACGAAGGAATACTGTAAGGAAGGCTTCGACAAAAATCCGGAGTTCATCCAGAAGTCCCGCGAGCAGAAGGACGCGGACTGGGAGTTCGTCGTGAAGATGATGCTCATTATCAAGGATCTGATGAGCGGCAGCGACAAGCTCGACGCGAAGTTCTCCGAGGAGGCGATCGGACACAACGCGATCGCGGCAGGCTTCCAGGGCCAGAGACAGTGGACGGATTTCTATCCGAACTGCGATTTCCCGGAGGCGCTTCTGAACACCTCGTTCGACTGGAACGGCGCGCGTGAGCCGTATATCCTGGCGACGGAGAACGATATCCTGAACGGCCTCGGCATGCTGTTCATGAAACTGCTGACGAACCGCGCGCAGATCTTCGCGGACGTGCGTACCTACTGGAGCCCGGAGGCGGTCAAGAAGGCGACCGGTTACGAGCTTGAGGGCGTCGCGAAGGAGAACGGCGGCTTCATCCATCTGATCAACTCCGGCGCTGCCTGCCTTGACGCCTGCGGTGAGGCGAAGGACGAGAACGGCAACGGCGTGATGAAGGAGTGGTGGGATGTCACGGAGGCGGATCAGAAGGCGATCCTCGACGCGACGACCTGGAACCCGGCTGACAACGGCTATTTCCGCGGCGGCGGATATTCCTCCAGATTCCTCACCAGAGCGGAGATGCCGGCGACGATGATCCGTCTGAATCTCGTGAAGGGCCTTGGCCCGGTGCTGCAGATCGCAGAGGGCTGGACCGTGAACCTTCCGGACGACGTGTCCGACAAGATCTGGAAGAGAACGGACTACACATGGCCGTGCACCTGGTTCGCACCGAGATGCGACGGCGTGGAGGGTTCCCCGTTCAAGACGGCTTACGACGTGATGAACAACTGGGGCGCGAACCACGGCGCGATCAGCTACGGCCACATCGGCGCGGACCTGATCACGATGTGCTCGATCCTGCGCATCCCGGTATGCATGCACAACGTGCCGACCGAGAAGATCTTCCGTCCGGCCGCGTGGAACGCGTTCGGCATGGACAAAGAGGGCGCGGACTACAGAGCCTGCGCGACCTACGGGCCGATGTACAAGAAGTAAAATGAAGGGGCCATCAGGGACTGTGACGCCCGGTACCCTTCCGGATGCTTTCCTCCGGGAGCCGACAAAATGCTCCCGGGGAAAAGCACGCCGGAAATCCGGGCAAGCGGTTTCCGGGTGGCCCATTTGTTGCACGGATACACTTTATATTGCGGTTAGAAGCTCTCGGTCAGATACTGCCGCGGGGTGACGCCCTTGTATTTGCGGAAGGTCTTGCTGAAGTAGCTCTCATCGCCGAAGCCGCAGGAGTAGGCGGTCTCTTTGACCGTGAGATCACGGGTGGCAAGCATCTCGCAGGCGCATTCGATGCGGTAGTAGTTCAGATAGTCGATCGGCGTTCGCCCGGTCATGTTGCGGAAATAGCGGCAGAAGTATTTGGGGTTCATCCCCGCTGTTTCGGCAAGATGATCGAGCAGGATCGGTTCGGCGTAGTGTTCCGAAATGTAGGCGAGCACGTCCTTGACCGGATTCAGGCGGTCGGAGAAAGCGTTTTCGTCCGGATTTTCCTCATACAGATGTTCGGACAGGATGACGCCGAGAAGCTGGTAGAGATATCCCTGCACAAGAAATTCATAGCCGGATTGTCTGGAAGAGAGGGCGGCGCACAGCTCCTCGATGACCGGTAGGATTGCGGGACTGTTGTCCGAGAGTCTCAGGTCGATCAGGTATTTGTGCTCGATGATATTCTGGATGATCCTGGTGCATGCGTGGTTCTCCTTCAGAAGAAAGGAGAAGTCGAAGATGACGCCCTCGTAGACGCAGTCGTGCGGGGTGCCGCCGTGCAGGAAGCCGTCGGTGAGAAGGATGACGTCGCCTTCCCGGCAGAGGACAGGATTGTTGTTGACCATGATCTCGAAGCTGCCGGAGATGATGTGGACGATCTCGTACTCGGGATGCCAGTGGTACTGCATCAGATACCGCGGCGTGCGCGGATTTTCCCGGTAGTAGGCGATCGGAAAGTTGAATGTGCCGTGCTGCTTGTGTTCCTTGTAATCAATGTATTTCATGAAAAACGCCTCGCAGAACAGAAAAGTGAATATTTTACCATTACTCCTTAATTCTATCACTATCTTTTTCACTTTTCAATGAATATAATGTTAATTAACAGTTCAGCCATGCCGCAAAAAGCAAAACGTCGAGACAAGTGTACTTGTCGCAGACAGATTTGCTTTTTGGCGGAGATGTGCGGAACGCACATCTAGCCGCAGACAGGAGCCTCGAAGAGGCGGGCGGCTGCTGAGCAGACGCGTCTGCGGCCTGCATGGCTGAAGATAAACGACCTGCATGACAGGAGGATCGTGAATAATGAAGGAACAGTTACTGGGAATCGATATCGGGACGTCCGCCTGTAAGGTGGCGGTGTTTGACGCGGACGGGCATGTGCTCGCGCAGACGAATCAGCCGTATCAGGTGTACTATCCGGAATCCGGCTGGGCGGAGCAGGACGCGCGGGAATGGTGGGACGCGATCTGCGCGGGGATCCGCGAAGTACTCTTGGCGAAGGGCGTGAGCGCGGAGGCGATCCGCGGCATCGGCGTGGATGGACAGAGCTGGTCGGCGATCCCGGTGGACCGGGAAGGAAACGTGCTTGACCGCACGCCGATCTGGATGGACACGCGGGCGCGCGACATCTGCGAGCGGGTGAAGGAGGAACTCGGAGAAGACACGATCTTCGAGGTGGCTGGGAATGATTTCCTCCCGTCCTACACGACGCCGAAGATGCTGTGGTTCAGGGAGCAGAGGCCGGATGTTTTTGCGCGGACGGATAAGTTCCTGCAGAGCAACAGCTACATTGTATGGAAACTGACCGGGGAGATGAGTCAGGATCTCTCTCAGGGATACGGGATACACTTTTTCGATATGAAGCGTCTGGAATACGACGGGGGACTGGCCGAAAGGCTTGGCCTGTCCGTGGATCTGGTTCCACGGCTGTACCGATGCGACGAGGTGGTCGGGACGGTCACGGAGGAGGCGGCGCGGCAGACGGGTCTGCGTCCGGGGATCCCGGTCGTGGCAGGCGGCCTCGACGCGGCCTGCGGCACGCTGGGAGCCGGGGTGTACCAGCCGGGTCAGACGCAGGAGCAGGGCGGACAGGCAGGAGGCATGAGCATCTGTGCGGATCGTCCGCTGGCGCATAAGAAGCTGATCCTGTCGCCGCACGTCGTGCCGGAACTCTGGCTGCTGCAGGGCGGCACGGTCGGAGGGGGCGGGACGCTCAAGTGGTTCCGGCAGGAGTTCGGCAAAGATCTGTCGTTCGACGAGCTGACGGCCGAGGCGGAGAAAGTTCCGGCGGGCGGCGATGGCGTGGTGTTCCTCCCGTACATGGCGGGAGAGCGCTCCCCGATCTGGGATCCGGACGCGAAGGGCGTGTTCTACGGACTCTCCTTTGACAAGACGAGGGGACATATGATCCGCGCATTGCTCGAAGGTGTGGCGTTTTCTCTGGAGCACAATCTGCGCACGGCGGCTGAGACCGGCGTTGGCGTGGATGTCCTGAACGCGATGGGCGGCGCTTCGAATTCGGTACTCTGGACGCAGATCAAGGCGGATGTCACGGGAAAGACGATTCAGGTGCCGGCTTCGGACACGGCGACGACGCTGGGAGCGGTGCTGTTGGCGGGCGTCGGCTGCGGCTTGTACCGCCATTACGACGAGGCGGTACAGCGCACGATTCAGGTGACGCGGGTGCAGGAGCCGGACTGGAGAAACCACGAGGTCTATCAGCGGCAGATGGAACTTTATCTTGAGCTATATGAGAGATTAAAAGGGATCCATGTGTAAGTGTGAAAGAGTGTGAAAGGCGATGCTTTTCGGGCGAAGATACGTGGGGACAGATAGGTGATACGAATGAAGCACGGTAGCCGGATAAATGATACGGAAGAAACACGGCAGCCGGATAAATGTGAAAAAATGAGGAGGAAATCAAAATGAAAGCAGGCGTAGTACATGCGAAAAATGATATCCGCTACGAGGAGATCGAGAAGCCGAAAGCGACAGCGGGAAAGGTGCTCATCAAGGTAAAATACACGGGGATCTGCGGGTCGGATGTGCCGAGGGTGAACGGCGACGCGTGCCATTTCTTCCCGAACGTGCTGGGACATGAGTTTTCCGGCGTGGTGGAGGAGATCGGAGAGGGCGTTACGACGCTGAAGCCCGGAGACCGCGTGGCGGGCGTTCCGCTCGTCCCGTGCATGAAGTGCGAGGACTGCCAGAAGGGCGACTACTCGCTGTGCAAGCATTACAGCTTCATCGGCTCACGGGAGTTCGGCAGCTTCGCGGAGTACGTCGCGGTGCCGGAGAAGAACGCGGTGAAATTTGACGACGCGGTGAGTTTCGAGAAGGGCGCTTCCTTTGAGCCGGCGACGGTGGCTTTGCACGGCCTGCGCCGTCTGGATTACAAGGGCGGCAAAAACGTCGCGATCCTCGGCGGCGGCACGATCGGCATGATGACGATGCAGTGGGCGAAGATCTTCGGCGCGAAGTCTGTGACGGTGTTCGACATTCTCGACGAGCGCCTGGAGCTGGCGAAACGGCTCGGCGCCGACTACGGCGTGAATTCCGGAAAAGAGGGATTTATGGATGAGGTGAACGCGATCACCGATGGCCGCGGGTTCGACTATATTTATGAGACGGCGGGAAACACGATCACGATGAAGATGGCGTTCAAGCTGGCGGCGAACAAGGCGCAGGTCTGCTTTATCGGCACGCCGACAAGAGAGCTGAGCTTCGGCGTGGACGAGTGGGAGGCGATCAATCGCAAGGAATTCTACCTGACCGGTTCCTGGATGAGCTATTCGGCTCCGTTCCCGGGCGATGAATGGAAGCTGACCGCCCACTATTTCAAGACCGGACAGCTTCAGTTTGACGATTCGTTTATCTTTAAGAAGATTCCGCTCTCGCAGATCGACACGGCGTTCGAGATGTACAAGACGCCGGGGATGGTGCGGGGCAAGATCCTGATCGACAGCGAGCAGTGAGCGGTGAGGACTTTAGGAAGTAAAACCGCATGGAATTAAAAAGAGAGTAAAAAGACAGAAAGCATAGAGATAGAAAAAAGAGACAGAAAATAGAGGCAGAAAACATAGGGGTAGAAAGTAGAAACAGGAAACGAAGAGATACGGAAAACAGAATGGAAAGACGAGGAGGTACGAAAATGGCAGTTGATGTTTCGAAGGTTCCGCAGATCACGTTGAACAACGGCGACAAGATCCCGTGCATCGGGATGGGGACGTTTGGTTCGGACCGTTTCAGCGCGCAGGAGGTGTCGGATGCGGTGGCGGGAGCGATTCGCGCAGGCTACCGGATGTTTGACTGCGCGGCCTGCTATGGCAACGAGGCGCAGATCGGAGAGGTGTTCCGCGCGGCGTTCGACGAGGGCGTTGTGGAGCGGAAGGATCTCTACATTATGACAAAGGTGTGGAACGATATGCACCGCGACGTGGAGAAGTCATGCCGGAAGAGCATTGCGGACCTGCAGTGCGACTACATAGACATGTTCTTTATCCACTGGCCGTTCCCGAACTACCATGCGCCGTTCTGCGACGTGGATTCGCGCAACCCGGATTCCAAACCGTTTTCGGTGGAGGAGTTCATGGACACCTACCGTCAGTGCGAGGCTCTGGTAGACAAGGGACTGATCCGTCACATTGGGATTTCCAACATGACGATCCCGAAGCTCGAGGCGGTCAAGGACAAGTTCCGCATTCAGCCGGCGGCTTGCGAGTCGGAACTGCATCCGTGCTTCCAGCAGCAGGAGTTGTTCGACTATCTCGTGGCGCATAAGATCCAGCCGGTGGGCTATATGCCGATCGGTTCCCCGAAGCGACCGGAGCGCGACATCGTCGCGGAGGACATCGCGGACATGGAGCTTCCGGAGATCCGCGCGATCGCGGCGGCGCACGGCGTACACCCGGCGATCATCGCCCTGAAGTGGGCGGTCCAGAGAGGGCAGATCCCGATCCCGTTCTCGCTGCACAATTATGTGGCGAATCTGGAGTCGACGCTCACCGAGCCGCTGACGGACGATGAGATGAAGACGATCGCGACGATGGAGCGGAACAACCGTCTTGTCAAGGGGCAGGTGTTCCTGTGGCCGGGCGCGAACGACTGGCATGATCTCTGGGACGAGGAAGGCGTGATCGTCGACTGCACGGACGCCTGAATCTGAATTGAAATCACAGATGAAAATGTCTGAGGCAGCATGACAGATGAATTTGAATCTGAATCACAGATGAAATTGTCTGAGCCTGCAAGGCAGATGAATCAGAATAGAAGGAGGAACGCGGGGCGGCGATCGGAACCCGCCCTGCGGAAACAGGATAATGGATGCATTGAGAGAAATGCTGCAGAAGCGGAAGCAGGGCATGAATTTTGCCGGCATCCCGTCCTTCTGCACCGCGAGCGACCTGGTGATCGAGGCGTGCCTGCAGCAGGCGCTGCGCTTTGACGACTGTGTGCTCGTGGAGGCGACGGCCAATCAGGTCAACCAGTATGGCGGCTACACCGGGATGAAACCGGCCGACTATCGGGACTTCGTATATAAGATTGCGGACAAGGTGGGATTCCCGCGCGAACGCATTATTTTGGGCGGCGACCACTTAGGGCCGCTGACCTGGCAGGATGAGCCGGAGAAAGAGGCGATGGAGAAATCCGTCGAGCTCGTGAAGCTGTTCGTGAGCGCGGGCTTCAAGAAGATCCATCTGGACACGAGCATGCGCGTGGCGGACGATTCGCGCGACGAGGCGCTCTCCGACGAGGTGATCGCAAGGAGGGGCGCGATCCTCTACGAGGCTTGCGAGGAGGCGTATCAGGAGCTTCGAAAGAAGAATCCCGACGAGGCGAGACCGGCCTTCATCATCGGCAGCGAGGTGCCGATCCCGGGCGGCGCGCAGGAGGCGGAGGACAGCATTTCCGTGACAAAGCCGGCGGCCGTCGAGAAGACGCTCGCCGTCTACCGCAGCGAGTTTGAGAAGCGCGGCTTGAAGGATGCGTTCGACAATATCATCGGTATCGTCGTTCAGCCGGGCGTGGAGTTCGGCGACGCGGAGATCTTTCACTACGACCGCGTGAAGGCGGCGGAGCTCACACGCGCGATGAAGAAACATGACAACGTGGTGCTCGAAGGGCACTCGACGGATTATCAGTCTCCGAAGGAGCTCAAGGAGATGGTCGAGGACGGCATTGCGATCCTGAAGGTCGGGCCGGCGCTCACGTTCTCTTTGAGAGAAGGGCTTTTCGCCCTCTCCATGATGGAGAAATACCTCGTGCCGGAGGAGAAGCAGGCGCGCTTCATCGAGACGATGGAGGAAGTGATGCTCGCGGATCCGGGCAACTGGCAGAAGCATTACCACGGGACGGAGGATCAGCTCGCGCTCAAGCGCAAGTTCAGTTTCTCTGACCGCTGCCGTTACTATTTCGCGCAGCCGAAGCTGATCGAGGCGGTAGAGAAGTTGTTCGCGAATCTCTCTGAGGTCGAGATCCCCTTAAGCATGCTGCGCCAGTTCATGCCACGGCAGTACAACCGGGTGCGCGACGGACAGCTTCCGATGGATCCGCGCGAGCTGGCGAAGGATTGCGTCGTGCATGTCGTGGAGGATTACAACTACGCGACAAAGCTGAATTATCTGATAAGTGACGTTTTTGATTAAATGGTAAAAGTTTTCGCAATTATTTTTGTGAATTATGACAAATAAAAATTGACTGCGACAGAATTATGTGAGATAATGACAAGGCAGAACAGAGTTTTTTATGGAAAGCACTGGCAAAATTGTCATAAATATTTTCGCCGGAAGAGAAAAAGACGGCATTTGTCACATGAAAGATTTGCGGAAGCGGGCAGAAGGCACGGCGCTCCGCAGTTGGGAGGAAGAAGAATGGAAGCATTGAAAAACAACGCGTTTGTCAAAAAAATCGGTCTGAACCGGATCCTTCTGGTCTGCGTCCTGATCGTCATGTACGTGCTCTTCGCACTGTTCAGCCCGACATTCCTGAGCTACTCGCGTATTCTGAGTATTCTGAATTACGCCTGTTTTCTGGGATTTCTGTCGTTGGGCGTGACGTTCGTCATCGCGACGGGAGGTATCGATTTCTCGATCGGACCGGTCATGTTCTGCTGCGCCCTGGTCTCGGGCTACTGCCTGATGAGCTACGGCGTGCCGATGGTTCCGGTCATGCTGATCAGCATTCTGGTCGGACTGTGCTTCGGCATTTTCAACGGCTATCTCGTAGCTTATTGGAGCATTCCGCCGTTCATCATCTCGATGGCGAGCATGAACATCTCCAAGGGTCTCGCGTCCGTCTTCACGAAGACGCAGTCGGTGAGCTGGCCGCAGTCCACCTCGGAGCAGGGCTGGTACCGCTACCTGGTGAAGGTCGGAAATATTCCGGTCGGGCTGTTCATTTTCCTGGGGATCGCCATCATCTGCGCGATCATCCTGAATAAGACCAAGATCGGGCGCTACATACTCTGCCTCGGCAGCAATATGGAGGCTGTGCGGCTCTCCGGTGTCAACGTCAAGAAGTGGCAGATGATGGCTTACGTGATCTGCGGGACTCTGGTCGGTATCGCCGCGATCTTCTTCGTGTCGGCGTACACGACGGTACAGCCCGGATACGGCGACCAGTACAACAACGAGGCGATCGCGGGCTGCGTGATGGGCGGCACTTCGATGGCGGGAGGACTCGCATCGGTCAGCGGCACGGTGATCGGCGTGTTTATCATCGCGCTTCTGCAGGAAGGCATCCTGGCGCTCGGAATGAATAAGAACTATCAGTTGATCATTACCGGTATCATTGTTATCGCGGCTGTTTACTTTGACGTGCTCGGACGTCGCCGCAAGAATTAAGGCGCGCGAAGAGTCGGTTCAGAGAACTATCAAAAGGAAAGCGATAAAGAGAAAGGCGAAGGTAAAAATATGGGCGAAGTTATTCTGACGATGAAAGGAATCGATAAATCATTCCCCGGCGTACACGCGCTCGACCATGTGGATCTCGAGGTCCGCAGAGGCGAGGTGCACGCGCTGATGGGGGAGAACGGCGCCGGAAAGTCTACGCTGATGAAGGTGCTCACGGGCATCTACACGAAGGATTCCGGGACGATCACGTTTGAGGGCAAAGAAGTCGAGTTTCACAACACGCGCGAGGCGCAGGACGCTGGCATCGTGATCGTGCACCAGGAGCTGAACATGCTCGGGCACCTGACGGTGGCGCAGAATATTTTCTTCGGGCGTGAGTTCAAGAAGGGTCTCGGCATCGACGATAAGAAGATGAACGAGGAGGCCGCGAAGCTTTTCGAGCGGCTGAACATCGACATCGACCCGACGGCGACGATGAGCGACCTGACGGTCGGCAAGCAGCAGATGTGCGAGATCGCGAAGGCTATCTCCCACGAGGCGAAGGTGATCATCTTCGACGAGCCGTCTGCGGCGCTGACGGAGGCAGAGATCGAGGAGCTCTTCAAGATCATCCGAGACCTGCGGGCGCAGAATCTCGGCATCATCTATATCTCGCACCGCATGGACGAGATCAAGGTCATCACGGACCGCGTGACGGTCATGCGCGACGGCGCTTATGTCGGCACGCTGATCACTGAGGAATGTACGAAGAACGACATCATCAACATGATGGTCGGCCGTGTCATATATGAGGACCCGAAGACACACAGCATGGTGCCGGAGGGAGCGCCGGTGGTGCTGAAGGTCGAGAACCTCAACGCCGGCAAGATGGTACAGAATGTCAGCTTTGAGCTGCACAAGGGCGAGATCCTCGGATTCTCCGGCCTGATGGGCGCAGGGCGCACGGAGACGGCGCGCGCGATCTTCGGGGCGGATCCGAAGCAGAGCGGCGACATCTACATGAACGGCGAGAAGGTCACGATCAACACGCCGCAGGACGCTGTGAATCACGGCATCGGTTATCTCTCGGAGGACCGCAAGCGTTTCGGTATCGTTGTGCAGAAGTCCGTCGCCGAGAACACGACGCTGGCGACGCTGAAGGAATATCTGAGCGGTATTTTCATCAACAAGCGCAAGGAAGAGAAGGTCGCGCAGGAGTTTGTGGACTCCCTTGCGACAAAGACGCCGGGCGTGGATCAGCTTGTCGTCAATCTTTCGGGCGGCAACCAGCAGAAGGTGGTTATCGCGAAGTGGCTCTGCCGCAACAGTGACGTTCTGATCTTTGACGAGCCGACCAGAGGTATCGACGTCGGCGCGAAGAACGAGATCTACAAGCTGATGAACAAGCTGGCCGCCGAGGGCAAGGCGATCATCATGATCTCCTCCGAAATGACGGAGATCCTTCGTATGAGCGACAGGATCGTGGTGATGTGTGAAGGCAAGATCACCGGCGAGCTCGACATCGCCGAGGCGACTCAGGAGAATATCATGAACCTGGCGACCCGTGAGATCAGTTAGGAGGGAGAAGACCATGGCGAATCAAAATACGGCAGTTGCGGCGAAGAAGAAATCGTCGCTGGACAAATTGGGAGGACAGAAGTTCATCGTTATTCTGGTCATCATTGCGCTGTTTCTGTTCTTCTCTGTGATGAGTGCGAACTTCCGGAAGTATACGACGATCGTCAGTATTCTGGACTACTCGTACTACATCGTACTGATGTCGATCGGCGTGACATTCCCGCTGATCACCGGAGGCGTGGACCTCTCGATCGGTACCGGCCTGATCTGCTACTCACTGGTCGGCGGCTACCTGATTTCGTTCCATAATTTCCCGGTCTGGGGCGGTATGCTGGTGACGGTGCTCTTCGGCGTCGCGATCGGCCTGATCAACGGAACGCTCGTGGCGGTGATGGACATTCCGCCGTTCCTCGTGACTCTGTGTACCTGCATGATCACGCGCGGACTCGGAGCGATCATCGTCGGCGGTTTCGGTATCACCTGGCCGACGGCCACGCAGCCGGGCGGCTGGTTCCGCAACATCTTCAAGATCAGCATTGACGCGCGCAACAAGATCCCGATCGGTATCATCTGGGTGCTGATCCTCGTGGCCGTGATGTCCTATGTGCTCAACCACACGAAGGTCGGGCGCTACACGATCGGTATCGGCAGCAACAAGGAGGCTGCGAAGCTCTCCGGCGTCAACGTGAAATTATACCACATCATGGCCTACGTGATCTCCGGTCTGTTTGCGGGTCTCGCGGCGATCGCCTACTCGGCGGTGTTCGCGACGGTTCAGCCGGGTACGGGCGCAGGCTTTGAGCTGGAGGCGATCGGCGGAGCGATCATCGGCGGCGTCTCGGCGTCCGGCGGCGCGGGCAGCGTGACGGGTTCCCTGCTCGGCGTGTTCGTCATCTGTCTTCTGAAGACGGGCCTTCCGTTCATAGGACTGCAGGCGAACTGGCAGCAGATCATTACCGGCCTTGTCCTGATCGGCGCGGTCCTGATCGACGTCATCAAGAAGCGCAGGGAAGTGCATTAAAATTTACCAGGTATACCCGCAGGGTACACCGTAATACAGGCCCCTTCGGGGCGGAATTAACGTGGTATGTAGTCGAAAGACTTCATATAAACTACCAAACATTTTAAGGAGGGTAAGAAATGAAGAAAAGATTTTTTGCAGTAGTATTGGGCGCGGTTATGGCAGTGTCAGCACTGGGCGTAGTTGCATCCGCAGAGGAAGTGACGGCAAACGGCGATTACACGTTTGAGATCATCGTTAAGAGCTATCAGTCTTCCTACTGGCAGGCGGCTGTGAAGGGTATCGATTCCGAGAAGGAAAAACTTGGCGTTACGGCTAACTCCAACGGCCCGAACGCAGAGTCCGATATCGCGGATCAGGTGAACATGCTGAACGACGCGATCGCAAAGAAGCCGGACGGCATCGGCCTTGCGGCTTGTGATCAGGAAGCGGTTCTCGATTCCCTGCAGGCAGCGAAGGACGCCGGCATCCCGGTTGTTCTGTTCGACTCGGGTGTTCCGGATGCTCCGGAAGGATCTGTTTACTCCCTGATCGCTACCGATAACTACGGCGCAGGCGCTACGGCGGCTGAGAACCTGTACGCGGCTCTGAAGGATAAGATCGCTGCGGCAGAGGCACCGGTAAGAATCGGTGAGGTTAACCAGGAAGCTACTTCTGAGTCCATCACGGGCCGTGGCCTTGGCTTCATCGACAAGTTCACAGAGCTGGCTACCGCTGACGGCAAGAGCGTTGCTGTCGTTGGTAACGAGTACTATGTAAACAACTGTGCAGACGCTGGCGACGAGGCTTCCGCAGACATCATCATCGAGGTAGCGGTTCCGGCGCAGACGACGGTTGAGTTGTGCGCGACCGAGGCTTCCAACATCATGAACAAAGAAGACCTGATCGGTATCTTCGGCTCCAACCAGGTAGCTGCAGAGGGTATCCTGACGGCAAACGGCAACCTTGGCATCCTTGGCAGCGATCCGGAGACCACTGTTCTGGCAGCAGGCTTCGACGCAGGCGCAACGATCAAGGCAGCTGTTACCGACGGCACAATGTTCGGCGCTGTTACCCAGTCCCCGCTGGCTATGGGTATCACGACGGTTGACGTTCTGACGAAGATCGCTAATGGCGAGGAAGTTGAGGACGTTCCGACCGAGGGTTACTGGTACAATGCTGAGACGATCGAAGACCCGGACATCGCTCCGAACCTTTATGACTAATCGTCACAGGACGGACTTGTAATTACAATTAAATTGTAGAACGAGAGGGGGCAGCCGCGACAGGCTCGTCGGGATCGGCGGGACATGCTTGCGGCTGTCCCTGTTCATGCGGAGAGTTCTGATCATGCATGTGGAAATCCGTATGCCGGAGAGTTCCGACCGTGCATGTGGAAAATCTGTATGTCGTGGGATGTTTGAACGTTCCATGACGGATCAGCAACGACAGGAGGACAGACTTATGTTAAAAGGAATACCGAAAATTCTCTCCCCGGAGCTTCTGATGGTGCTCGCGGAGATGGGCCACAGCGACCGCATCGTGATCTCGGACGGAAATTTCCCGGCGGAGTCCATGGGCAGGGACGCGATTGTGATCCGCTGCGACGGACACGGCGTGCCGGAGATTTTGGACGCGATCCTGCAGCTCTTCCCGCTCGACACCTATGTGGAGCATCCGGTGAATCTGATGGAAGTGATGCCGGGTGACGACGTGGAGACGCCGATCTGGGATACCTACAAGGAGATCATCGCGAAGTACGACGAGAGAGGCGCGAAGGCCGTTGGCAACATTGAGCGTTTCGCGTTCTATGAGGAAGCGAAGAAGGCTTACGCGATCATCGCGACCGGAGAGAGCGCTCTGTACGCGAACGTGATGCTGCAGAAGGGCGTTGTGACAGATTAATACTTGTGAAAAAGGCGCGCAGGTGGTAAGATGTCTCTATAGACAGACAGCCTGCGCGCTCTGTTGTGCGCAGACCTGCATAAGGAAGTCCGTGGCTGATGTACGTATAGTCTCTGAGGAGCAGAATGCGGGCCGCGCAGCGGGCAGGAATTTTTGTCTGTGTGATTGAAAGGAAAAACGGAGGAGAAGTATGCTGGATCACGCGGAGACGATGTTCGAGGGAATGTCGGAGATGATGAAGCGCCTGAAGAAGGCCTCCTATGAAAAGAATATGAAAGCGTTCCGGGAGAGGAACGAGGGGATCCTCCGGGAGATGACCGACTATGTGGACGCGGCCGAAGATAAGGACGCGGCGGCGAAACAGCTCGCGCAGGCGTTTACCGGGCGGGTCCGGGAGGCGTTTCAGGTAAAGGGGAAGATACGCTCGCGCAGACAGGCGGATTTGAATTTCTTTATGATCTTCTATGTATTTCCGGCGATCCTGTTGACGAACCATCCGGAGGCAAAACGGATCGCGGATGCGGTGCGGGACAGCTGGAGAAGTACGTTTCAGGACAGCAACATTGATTATAGGGACTACGACACGATATACAATTCTTTCAATGAGAAGATACTGGGGATTTTCTAAGCACAGGCGCGCAGGACGGCCCGCTGTGCAGAAAGGATACGGCATAGCAGCCCGATATACAGAAGGAGGTATTGCATGACAGCCTGATGTGCAGAAAGGATGTGGCATAGCAGTCTGATGTACAGAAGGAGGTACGGCATGACGGCCTGACAGTTCAGGTTGGCTGATAGATGCCGGAACGTCTTGCGTGAGCTGCAAAGGAGCGGTGGAGAACAGATGGCGGAAAATGCGAAAAAAGAGACAAAGGTGATCTGCTTTACCAACAACAAGGGAGGAAGTGGAAAGTCGACGACCTGCGCGAATCTCGGCTACGAGCTGGCCGCGCTGGGGAAGCGGGTGCTGTTGGTGGATGGAGACATGCAGCTGAACCTCTCGTTGTCGTTCTTCGACGAGGAGCAGGTGCTTGAGATTGCGGAAAGCGGAAAGACGCTCTACGACGCAATCCGCGCGAAGAAGGACCTCAGCGATTATGTGGTTGAGGCGCCGTATGCGAATCTGGATCTGATCCCGTCCTCGATTTTGATGAGCCAGATCGAGTATGATTTGTTCTCGATGATGCAGAGAGAGCTGGTGCTCAAAAAGTGTTTGAAGAATATTCGGAGATCCGGCGTATATGATTATATCCTGATCGACGCGCCGCCGACGCTTGGCACCTGGGTGGTGAACGTTCTGTGCGCGTCGGACGAGATCGTCATCCCGGTCGAGGCCACGCCCTGGGGGCTATTCGGTCTGGCGAATATGTTTGACTTCCTCGGGAAGTTGGAGGACATGACGGACGCTGAGGTGCTGGGCGTGCTGATCACGAAGGTGGACGAGCGGAAAAACTACTACCGGCAGACGAGAGAGATATTGGGCGAATACGAGGAGATACGGGTGTTTGACACGTTCATCCATGTGGATTCCGCGATCGAGTGGTCGCAGGACGCGTCGAAGCCGGTCAGTGTGTACAAAAGAAGCACGAGAAGCGCTTTAGAATATAAAAAATTAGCGGAGGAGGTCATGAAATATGGCGGTAGGTAAGGCGAGCATGGCGCGAGCCTCGAAGGCGGCGTCGAAAAAGGCGGATGCGCCGGAGAAGACTGTGACGACTGCGGAGGAGAAGACAAAGACGGCAGCGGAGGCAGAAATCGAAGCGGAAAAGGAAAGTGTAGCTTCGAAGACGGAGAAGAAGGAAAAGACTGCGTCGACGGCGAAGGCCGGAAAGTCGTCTTCAAAGGCGAAAGCTGCGAAGGAGACAAAACCGGCGAAAGTTGCGAAGGCCGCGAAAGAGGCAAAGCCTGTGAAAGAGACAATGGCGGCAGAGACGCCGAAAAAGAGACCCGGACGGAAGAAAAAGAACGAGACGGTTGTTGCTGCAGCGAAGAAGACGACGCGCGGCAGAAAGCCGGGAGTGAAGAAAGATACAGGAAGAAAGCCGGCTGAAGGAACATCGAAGACTGGGACAGCGGCACAGCCGGAGACGAACGCGGTCAAGATCGGCGACGCGATGCCGATCTATTACTATTGAGCTTGACGAACGTGAAGAAAAGATAGAAGGAAAGTGCGGAGCGGGGAGGCGCGTTCTGTGCTTTCCCTTACTTTTTCAGGGGAACAAAGTGGGCTGAGAAGACAGGAAAAGGAAAAACAGAGAGACAGTTGGAGGAGGAATTGACATGCACAGAGATGACTTGCCGGAGCTTGCGATGGAGATGGGATTTGCCGCTGCGGCGTTGATCGAGACGAAGGATATTGAGTTCATACCGGCGTTTCGCCCGCTGTGTGAGGAGAATCTGTGCGGGAAGTATGGCGTGAATTACGCCTGCCCGCCGGATTGCGGCACCGTGGAGGAGATGAAGGCGCGAATTCAGAAATGGCCGATGGCGGTCGTGCTTCAGACAGTCTGGGATGTGGATGACCCGATGGACGGCAAGGAGACGAAGCCGGCCAAGGGGAAGCACAACAAGCTTACGCGCGAGTTTATCGACCGGACGGGGCGAAAAGGCCTGATGGTCGGGGCGAGCGGCTGCAACCTCTGCGAGACCTGCGCGATCGTGGAGGGAAAGCCCTGCCGTTTCCCGGATCTTATGTTTTCCTGCATGTCTGCGTACTGTGTCTTCGTGAAGGACATGGCGGACAAGTGCGGCATGGAGTACGACTACGGCCCGAACACGGTGGCACTGTTCAGCATGTTCTGCTTCGACGGAGAGTGACGGGCGGGACGTTTCGAGAACAGCGGATTAATTGCGAATAAAAAGTATAGACAAAAAAGAACAAATGTTCTGGAAAGGTCTATACTTTTTATTTTGTTTATGCTATACTCTTTGCAGTACTTTTTTTGTAAGGATAAATGATTTGAATCAACATTGACATAGATGGAAGGAAGTGACTTCGATGGCAATACCAACAAACATAAAGACGTTATTATCTGGGAATGTTGTTGAATGGGCGAGAATTGAATTCAAAGAAACCTGGGATGCAGGAGCTTCCCTGAAGACAGTTTGTGCTTTTGCGAATGATCTGGATAACTGGGGCGGCGGCTATATTGTCATTGGAGTGGAAGAAAAGGAAGGGCGCCCTGTTTATCCATTGAAAGGAGTCCCTATTGATAAGGTTGACGCCTATCAGAGAAGTATTCTGTCAAAATGCAAATTGCTCAGACCGGCTTATATGCCGATTGTGGAAGTTGTTGACTATGAAAATAAGAAATTTATTGTTCTCTGGTGTCCGGGAGGAGACAACAGACCTTATTCGTGCCCAAAAACTATGGAGAAAGATAATAAAGAACGTGTTCATTATATCAGAAAAATGTCCAGTACCGTTGTACCGTCAGACGATGAAGAAAAAGACCTGTTCAGTTTGGCGAACAGGGTTCCTTTCGATGATCGGATCAATCATCAGGCGGAAATATCTGATTTGAACATTACGCTTATTCAGAACTACCTGAAAGAGGTAAAGAGTTCTCTATATGAAAAATCAAAAACGGGCGATTTCATTGAAGTGTGCAAGGATATGAGCATTGTCAGTGATCTTCCTGAATATAGGAAGCCCAAAAATGTAGGATTAATGTTTTTCAGCATGGAGCCTGAAAAATTTTTCCCTTATACACAGATAGATGTCGTTCAGTTCCCGGATGGTCTGGGCGGTGATCATATTGTTGAACAGACCTTTAAGGGACCTATTCATCAGCAGTTACGGGAAGCTTTGCAGTACATCAGAAATACGATTATTACGGAAAAAGTAATAAAATATCCGGAACGTGCGGAGGCGGATCGCTTTTTCAATTATCCGTTTGCTGCATTGGAGGAGGCGTTGTCAAATGCTGTGTACCATCGGGCTTACGATGAGAGAGAGCCGATTGAGGTTAGAGTAGAAAGTGACCGAATCGAAATATTAAGTTTTCCGGGACCGGATCGGTCGGTCACAATAGAAGGACTGAAGTCCTACCGAGTGTCAAATCGCCGTTACAGGAACCGCAGGATTGGTGATTTCCTGAAAGAGCTGCATCTGACAGAAGGCAGGAATACCGGATTTAAGAAGATTTTGGATGCATTGGATGCGAACGGTTCACCAAAACCGGAGTTTGAAACGGATGAGGCTCACAGTTATTTTATAACGAGACTGTTCATTCATGAAGCGTTTTTGGAAGAAAAGAGCGGTATGATGAGCGATTCAACCCCAAAATCAGCCCCATCAACCCCAAAATCAACCTCAAAATCAACCCCATCAGTTAAAAAAACAGAAAAAGTACAAGAATTATCGTTGCGAGAACAAGTAATAGTACTTATAAAGGAAAATCCAACTATTTCGAAAAAGAGGATGACGGAAATGCTGGGGGTTTCAATGTATGCTTTGAAAAAGGAGTTGTCGGCTATGAATAAAGAACATGTGGCAGAGTTTGTTGGATATAGCCGTAGTGGAAGATGGGTAGTGTATTAAAAAAGCTTTTAGCAGGTATTCAGCTTAAGTATTATTTGTAAAAATGAGAGATATAGATTTGTATCAAGTATTTATTAGTTCAATATATGAAGACTTTAAAGCGATAATTAAACATATAAATATGCGACTTTTTGGAACGTGTTTTTTACAGTTCTTGTGGAAAAGGAAATCATTATGGAATTTAAACTACACAGCGAATACCAACCCACCGGCGACCAGCCGCAGGCCATCGAAAAGCTGGTCAAAGGCTTCAAGGAAGGCAACCAATGCCAGACTTTGCTGGGCGTGACAGGCTCCGGCAAGACGTTCACGATGGCGAACGTGATTCAGGCGCTGAACAAACCGACTTTGGTGCTTGCGCACAATAAGACGCTCGCGGCGCAGCTCTACGGGGAGTTCAAGGAATTCTTCCCGGAGAACGCGGTGGAGTATTTTGTTTCCTACTATGATTATTATCAGCCGGAGGCGTATGTGCCGTCCTCGGACACTTATATTGCGAAGGATTCCTCGATCAACGACGAGATCGACAAGCTGCGGCTCTCGGCGACAGCGTCGCTCGTGGAGCGCAGGGATGTCATTATCGTGTCGAGCGTATCGTGCATCTACGGGATCGGCAGTCCGGAGGACTACAAGGATCTAGTGCTGTATCTGCGGCAGGGGCAGGAGAAGGATCGGGACGAGGTGCTGCGGAAGCTGATCGATATTCAGTATGACCGGAATGAGATGGATTTCCACCGCGGTACGTTCCGGGTACACGGGGATGTGCTGGAGATCTTTCCGGCGGACGCGGACGATTACGCGTACCGGGTGGAGTTCTTCGGGGACGAGATTGACCGCATTACCGAGATTGACGTGCTGACCGGGGAGATCCGCAGAGGACTGGAGTTTATTGCGGTGTTCCCTGCGTCGCACTATGTCGTGCCGATGGAGAAGATTCTTGCGGCGGCGAAGGCGATCGAGGAGGAGTTGGCGGAGCGTGTCGCGTATTTTAAGAGCGAGGACAAGCTGCTGGAGGCACAGCGGATCGCGGAGCGGACGAATTTTGACGTCGAGATGCTGCGCGAGACCGGTTTCTGCTCCGGCATCGAGAACTATTCGCGGCATCTGGCGGGGCTTCCGGCCGGGGCGACACCGCACACGCTGATCGATTATTTCGGGGACGATTTTTTGTTGATCGTCGATGAGTCGCACAAGACAATCCCGCAGGTGCGCGGAATGTTCGCGGGCGATCAGTCGCGCAAGACGACGCTTGTGGACTACGGGTTCCGGCTGCCGTCCGCGAAGGACAACCGGCCTTTGAATTTTGAGGAATTTGAGAGCAAGATCGATCAGGTGATGTTCGTCTCGGCGACGCCGGGCGAGTATGAGGAGGAGCACGAGCTGCTGCGGGTGGAGCAGATCATTCGGCCGACCGGGCTCCTGGACCCGTACGTCGAGGTGCGCCCGGTTGAGGGACAGATCGACGACCTGATCGGGGAGATCAACAAGGAGACCGCCGCGGGGAACAAGGTGCTCGTGACGACGCTGACGAAGCGCATGGCGGAGGACCTGACAGATTACATGAAGGAGGTCGGGATCCGTGTGCGTTACCTGCACTCGGACATCGACGCGCTGGAGCGCACGGAGATCATCCGTGACATGCGTCTGGATGTGTTCGACGTGCTGGTCGGCATCAACCTTCTGCGCGAGGGTCTGGACATCCCGGAGATCTCGCTGGTGGCGATCCTCGACGCGGACAAGGAAGGTTTCCTGCGATCATCCGTCTCGCTGATCCAGACGATCGGGCGCGCGGCCAGAAATGCACAGGGCCATGTCATCATGTATGCGGACGAAATTACAGATTCGATGCAGATCGCTCTGGACGAGACGCAGCGTCGCCGGGAGATGCAGGAGCAGTACAACAAGGAGCACGGCATCACGCCGCAGACGATCAAAAAGGCGGTGCGCGATCTGATCAGCATCTCGAAGTCGATCGCGAAGGAAGAGCTGCAGATGGAGAAGGATCCGGAGTCGATGAGCCGCGAGGAGCTGGAGAAGCTGATTGCCGATGTGCAGAAGCAGATGAAGAAGGCGGCGGCCGAGCTGAACTTCGAGGCGGCGGCCGAGCTGCGCGATCGAATGATTACATTAAAAAAACATCTGCAGGAGCTTGATTAAGAAGCAGAAAAATGATAAAAGATAAAAAGTAAAAAAAGAAAAGACAGAAGAAAGAACGGGAAACGATATGGATACTTATGTAGACAAGAAGCAGTACATCCGCATCCGAGGGGCGAACGAGCACAATCTGAAGAATATCAGTCTCGATATTCCGCGGAACAAGTTCGTGGTGTTGACGGGGCTTTCTGGCTCCGGCAAGTCGTCGCTCGCGTTCGATACGATCTACGCGGAAGGACAGCGCCGGTATATGGAGTCGCTGTCCTCCTACGCGCGGCAGTTCCTCGGGCAGATGGAGAAGCCGGACGTGGAGAGCATCGAGGGACTCCCTCCCGCGATCTCGATTGATCAGAAATCGACGAACCGCAATCCGCGCTCGACCGTCGGCACGGTGACGGAGATCTACGACTATTTCCGCCTGCTCTACGCGCGCATCGGTATCCCGCACTGTCCGAAGTGCGGCAGAGAGATCAAACGGCAGAGCATCGACCAGATGGTGGATCAGATTATGGCGTTGCCGGAGCGCACGCGGATTCAGGTGCTGGCGCCGGTGGTGCGCGGGCGCAAGGGCGAGCATGTGAAGCTGCTCGATCAGGCGCGGCGCAGCGGCTATGTGCGCGTGCGGATCGACGGCAATATGTACGAACTGTCCGAGGAGATCAAGCTGGAGAAAAATATCAAGCACAACATCGAGATCGTCGTGGATCGTCTCGTCGTCAAGGAAGGGATCGAGAAGCGTCTGACGGATTCGCTGGAAAATGTGATGCAGCTTGCGGACGGGCTTGCCCTTGTCGACGTTCAGAACGGGGAGACCTTGAGCTTCAGTCAGAGCTTTTCCTGCCCGGACTGCGGCGTCAGCATCGACGAGATCGAGCCGCGGAGCTTCTCCTTTAATAATCCGTTCGGAGCCTGCCCGGACTGTTTTGGTCTGGGCTATAAGATGGAGTTCGACATCGACCTGATGATCCCGGACAGATCCTTAAGCATTCTCGACGGGGCGATCGTCGTGACGGGCTGGCAGTCCTGCACCGACAAGGGGAGCTTCACAAGAGCCGTGCTGGACGCGCTCGCAAAGGAGTACGAGTTCGACCTGAGTACGCCGTTTGAGCAGCTTCCGCAGGACATTCAGGACATGCTGATACACGGGACGAACGGCAGAGAGGTCAAGGTACATTACCGGGGCCAGCGCGGCGTGGGCGTCTACGACGTGGCGTTTGAGGGCCTGATCAGGAATGTGGAGCGCAGATACCGCGAGACCGCGTCCGAGATCATGAAGCAGGAGTATGAGAGCTTCATGCAGATCACGCCTTGCAAGACCTGCAAAGGCCAGAGGCTGAAGGCCTCCGCGCTCGCGGTGACAGTGAACGATAAGAACATCCATGAGATTACCTCGATGTCGGTCGGAGATCTGCAGGTCTTTCTGGAACATATGGAACTGACGGAGCAGCAGGAGCTGATCGGGCATCAGATCCTGAAGGAGATCCGCGCCCGTATCCGCTTCCTCGTGGACGTTGGTCTGGACTACCTGAGTCTGGCGCGCGCGACCGGGACGCTTTCGGGCGGGGAAGCGCAGCGCATCCGTCTCGCGACGCAGATCGGCTCCGGCCTCGTCGGGGTCGCGTACATCCTTGACGAGCCGAGCATCGGCCTGCACCAACGAGACAACGACAAGCTGCTCGCCACCTTGAATAATCTGAGAGATTTGGGAAATACTCTCATCGTAGTGGAGCACGATGAGGATACCATGTACGCGGCGGACTATATTGTGGACATCGGGCCTGGCGCAGGGGAGCATGGCGGCGAGGTGATCGCGACGGGTACGGCGCAGGACATCATTGACTGTCAGGAATCGATCACGGGGGCATACCTCGGAAGGCGGCTCTCGATCCCGGTTCCGAAGGTGCGCAGGAAGCCAAGCGGCTGGCTGGAGGTGCGGGGCGCGCAGGAGAACAATCTGAAGAAGATCAACGTGCGTTTCCCTCTGGGAGTCATGACCTGCGTGACCGGCGTTTCCGGTTCCGGCAAGAGTTCCCTCGTGAACGAAATCATCTACAAGCGACTGGCGCGCGATCTGAACCGCGCGCGGACGATCCCCGGCAGGCACACGGACATCGTCGGGAAGGAACAGCTCGACAAGGTCATCAACATCGACCAGTCGCCGATAGGACGCACGCCGCGCTCAAATCCGGCCACCTACACGGGTGTGTTCGACCAGATCCGCGATCTCTTCGCGGCGACGGCGGACGCGAAGGCGCGCGGCTACAAAAAGGGCCGTTTCAGTTTCAATGTCAAGGGAGGGCGGTGCGAGGCCTGTTCCGGCGACGGCATCCTGAAGATCGAGATGCATTTTCTGCCGGACGTGTATGTGCCTTGCGAGGTCTGTCACGGCAAACGCTATAACAGGGAGACGCTCGAGGTGAAGTACAAGGGCAAGAGCATCTATGACGTGCTCGACATGACGGTCGAGGAAGCTCTGAAATTCTTCGAGCATATTCCGTCGATCCACCGAAAGATTGAGACGCTCAACGACGTCGGCCTTTCCTATATCAAGCTTGGACAGCCGTCCACGACGCTCTCGGGAGGCGAGGCGCAGCGGATCAAGCTCGCGACCGAGCTGAGCAGGCGCAGTACCGGGCGGACGATCTACATTCTCGACGAGCCGACGACCGGTCTGCATTTCGCGGACGTGCATAAGCTGGTCGACATTCTGAGGAGGCTGGCCGAGGGCGGCAACACCGTGATCGTGATCGAACACAATCTGGACGTGATCAAGACGGCCGACTATATCATCGATATGGGACCGGAGGGCGGAGATCGCGGAGGTACCGTGATCGCCGAAGGAACGCCGGAGGAGGTCGCGAAGAATCCGAAGTCCTACACGGGGCAGTACGTAAAAAAATATCTTCGGTGAGTGTGAGGCACAATGCAATTCGCGGATTTCAGGAAAGTATGGCCGCAGTCAGGTCTGTATAGAAGTAAAATAAGATAGAAGTAAGGTAAGATAGAAGTAAGGTAAGATAGAAGTAAGGTAAGATAGAAGTAAAGTATGATAGAAGTAAAGTATGATAGAAGTAAAGTATGATAGAAGTAAAGTATGATAGAAGTAAAGTATGATAGAAGTAAAGTAAGACGAAAGCAGAGTGAAATGGAAGCAAAGCAGGATGGAAGCAGCGTAATACAGAGGAAAAGTGCGGTTGGGACAAAGGAAAAAGCCTGACCGCAGTCAGGCTTTTCCAGGAAAGAGAAAAATTTGGGTTGAAAATGTTTGAGGGAGTACTTGGCAGCGTGTGGGAGCTGCCAAGTGTGAGTTATGAAATATATCAACTCTTCGTTGATACGCGTATAGTGTAAAAAATAAATGTGTTCAAATTATGTCCACTTTATAAAAAAAGAGGAAAATTAATTAAGAAAAACTATCAGATGAAAAAAGAATTTTCAATTTTAGAATTTTGTATTATACTACATATTACAGAATTTAATTTATAAGCTCTGTAATGGAATCATAATTCAGCTTCGTATCTGAGAAAATGAATCTGATTGCAGATTCAAATAAATTTATCGAATCGAAAGGGGCAGGAAACTATGCCAGCTACAGATGTCGGAATCGATCTCGGCACAGCCAGCATTTTAGTATATGTCAGAGGAAAGGGAGTCGTTCTGAAAGAGCCGTCGGTAGTCGCGTACGACAGGGACACGAATAAAATTAAGGCGATTGGCGAGGAGGCCAGGCTGATGCTCGGCAGGACTCCGGGGAATATTGTAGCTGTCCGGCCGATGCGCAAGGGCGTGATCTCAGACTACACGGTGACGGAGCAGATGCTCAAGCACTTTATCCAGAAGGCGATCGGGCGGATGTCATTTCGGAAGCCGCGGGTCAGTATCTGCGTGCCGAGCAGCGTCACCGAGGTGGAGAAGAAGGCCGTGGAGGACGCGACCTATCAGGCGGGGGCCAGAGAGGTCCACATCATTGAGGAACCGATTGCGGCAGCGATCGGGGCGGGGATCGATATCTCCCGTCCCTGCGGGAATATGATTGTCGATATCGGCGGGGGTACCTGCGATGTGGCGGTAATCTCGCTGGACGGTATTGTGGTGAGCGCTTCGCTCAAGGTTGCGGGCGATGATTTTGACGACGCGATCGTGAAGTACGTTCGGAAGAAGTATGGCCTGATGATCGGCGAGCAGACCGCGGAGGAGATTAAGATCACGATCGGGACGGCGTTCGAGAAGCCGGAGCCGAAGGTGATGGAGGTCAAGGGACGCGATATCGTGACCGGACTTCCGAAGACGATCCGCGTTACCTCTGAGGATACGCGGGACGCGCTCAAGGAAGTGACGGGTCAGATCGTCGATGCGGTACACAGCGTACTGGAGCGCACGCCGCCGGAGCTTGCGGCGGATGTGGTCGACCGCGGGATCGTTCTGACGGGCGGTGGGGCGCTGCTCTCCGGACTCGAAGAGTTGATCGAGGCAAGGACCGGCATCAACACGATGACAGCCGAGGATCCGATGACGGTCGTGGCGGTCGGGACGGGCCGTTTCGTGGAGCTGACGGCGTCGGACGGGAAGGTCGTTGAGTGACCTTCCTGTTTTTCGCGTAAGCAATGAGCCGTGCAAATACGGTGGAACACGAAATGCCTGCTTGCAGGCAATTTCGTGAGACCGCGTATTTATAGGGCGAATGCCCGCGACCGACACATTTGCCATTTGGCGAGGTTATTTCGAACCTAGTGGCAAAGCGCGCTTTGGTGGAAAAGCCGTAGGCTTTTTGAGGGGAACGGCGCATTGTTTGTCAAAGCGAACCAGACAGGAAATGAGAGCACAGTCATTTTACTTGGAGGAACATGGAAAAGCTGGAAGGATACATCGACCATATCATTTTCCGCAACAGCGACAATGGTTACACGGTCTTGTCGCTGAGCGCCGGGGGAGAAGAGATCACCTGTGTCGGGTCGCTTTCCTACGTCGGCGAGGGAGAAAAGGTCGAGCTGATAGGACAATACATATCGCATCCCTCATACGGGGAACAGTTTAAGATCGAGTCCTGCATAGTCAAGGCACCGGAGGACGAAGAGTCCGTGGAACGCTATCTGGGTTCCGGGGCGATCAGGGGCGTGGGAGCGGCGCTGGCGGCACGGATCGTCCGGCATTTCGGCGCGGACACGTTTCGAATCATTGAGGAAGAGCCGGAGCGGCTGGCGGAGATCAAGGGCATCAGCGACAGGAAGGCGCGGGAGATCGCGCAGCAGGTGTACGAGAAGCGCGATATGCGCAAGGCGATGATCTTTTTGCAACAGTACGGGATCACCACGTCGCTGGCAGTCAAGATCTATCAGGAGTACGGGCAAAAGCTGTATCAGGTGATGCAGGAGAACCCGTATCAGCTCGCGGAGGATATAAACGGAGTGGGCTTCCGCATCGCGGACGAGATCGCGATGCGTGCGGGGGTGCGCGCGGATTCCGAGTATCGGGTGAAGTGCGCGATCTTTTATGTCCTTCAGCAGGCTGGAGGCGAGGGACATGTATTTCTGCCCAAGGAACAGCTTATGCAGCGGGCGGGAGAGCTTCTCGGCGTGCCGCTCGAGGATATTGACCAGTATCTGGTCGATCTGTCGATCGAGCGCAAGATCGTGATCAAGCGCGAGGCGCAGGAGCGTGTGTACAGCGCGTCCGCGTACTTCACGGAGCTGAATACGGCGCGCATGCTCTGCGACCTCAATATCACCGGAGAGATCGACGAACCACTGATCCAGAAAAAGATCGCGGCGATTGAGAAAGAGACGGGTACCTGGCTCGACGAGATGCAGAAGAAAGCGGTGATCGAGGCGGTGCGCTGCGGACTGCTTGTGATCACGGGCGGGCCGGGTACCGGAAAGACGACGACGATCAACACGCTGATCGCGTATTTTGAATCGGAGGGTCTGGAAATTCTGCTGGCCGCTCCGACCGGCCGTGCGGCCAAGCGAATGACGGAAGCGACCGGCTACGAGGCGAGGACGATCCACCGCATGCTGGAGATCTCCGGCGCGCAGGAGGGAAGCACGGACAGCTTTTCGCGGAATGCGCAAAATCCGTTGGACGCAGATGTGGTGATCATAGATGAAATGTCGATGGTGGATGTCTACCTGATGCATGCGCTCCTGGACGCGGTGGCGGTCGGAACGAGGCTGATTATGGTGGGAGACCGCAATCAGCTGCCCTCGGTCGGCCCAGGGAGCGTGCTGAAGGATGTGATTGATTCCGGGAAAGTCCCGGTGGTGCGCCTGACAAGAATTTTCCGACAGGCGTCCGAGAGCGATATTGTTGTGAACGCGCATAAGATCAACCGCGGCGAGCAGCTGTCGCTCGACAACAAGAGCCGGGACTTCTTTTTCCTGAAACGCTACGACGCCAACGTGATCATCAGCATTGTGATCCAGCTGATCCGGGAGAAGCTTCCGCGCTATGTGGATGCGCAGCCGTTTGATATTCAGGTGTTGACGCCGATGCGCAAGGGGCTGCTCGGGGTGGAGCGACTGAACCGCATCCTGCAGGAATATTTAAACCCACCCGACCGCAACAAGCGTGAGCGTGAGCAGGGCGAGCAGGTCTTTCGCGAGGGCGACAAGGTCATGCAGGTCAAAAATAACTATCAGATCGAGTGGGAGATCCGTGGACGCTACGGGATCCCCATCGAGAAGGGCATGGGGATCTTCAACGGGGATATGGGGATCATCCGCGAGATCAATCTGCACACGGAGCGCGTGACCGTCGAGTTCGATGAACAGCGCATGGTAGAGTACCCGTATTCGGGACTGGAGGAGCTTGAGCTCGCCTACGCGGTGACGATCCACAAATCGCAGGGAAGCGAGTACCCGGCAGTCGTGATGCCGCTGCTTGGCGGTCCGCGCATGTTGATGAACCGCAATCTGCTCTACACGGCCGTGACGCGCGCGCGGAAATGTGTGACGATCGTGGGAGATCCGGAGACCTTCGCACAGATGATCGACAATACTATGGAACAGAAACGTTATACTGCTCTGGCGGAGCGGATCTGCGAGCTTGAGAAAGAGGATCGGCCCTGAAAACAGGGGACAGAGGGTTGGGAAAGAAAGCTGAAATAACATTGCGGTGCCGAATGGGAACGGCGCGGATCGGGGACCGGGGGAGAGAACAAGGTACGCCGATTGAAAAAAGAAATTTCAGGAAATAGGAAAGAGATTGTGGCAGGCGTCGGGAGGACAGGCAGGGGCGATCGAAGGATAGGCCAGACGCTGTTGGATCTCCTGTATCCGCCGCGCTGCCCGATCTGCGATGAAGTGCTGAGCCGTACATGGAGGAGAGCACAGCCAGAAAGAGCTGGCAGCCGGAAGCTGCAGGGAATTTCCAGACCTGTGGGGTTTCGGTGCTGTCCGGACTGCGAGGCTGCCCTGCCGTGGGTCGATGAGCCTGCCTGCATGAAATGCGGGAAACCGCTTGCGGATGAGAGCAGAGAATACTGCGAGGCCTGTATGGAGCAGAGACATTTCTTTGACAGGGGCGTCGCGGCGTTTGTCTACACGGGAGCACTGCGGCATTCCGTGTATCGGATGAAGGCGGCGAACCGGCGGGACTATCTTCCCTTCTTTGCGGAGTCGATGATGAGTGCAGCCGTGCGCTTTCTCCCGCGTTGGCGGCCGGAGATCATCCTTCCGGTTCCGATGCATCCGCGAAAACGGCGCAGAAGGGGATATAATCAATCAGAGCTTCTGGCGTTGGAGATCGGAAGACGCACCGGAATTCCTGTGAAGACCGGATTTTTGTGCTGTACGCGGTTTGTCCATTCCCAGAAGGAACTCGGCAGACAGGAGCGAATGAGAAACCTGCGTGGCAGTTTTGCCGTATGCGATTTGTTTCCGCCTGTCCAACGTGTTCTTCTCGTGGACGACGTCTACACGACCGGCAGCACAATGGACGAGATCAGCCGTGTATTAAGAGCGCACGGCGTCCGGGAGATCTATTTTGTCGTTTTATGTACGGGAAAAGGAAAAAAGGCGGTATGCACAGCCGGAAAAGTATGATATACTCTCTGTATAGTTTAGGAAAGGAGGAGCCGGAATGAACACGATCAGGATGTGGTTTCGGAATTATCTGACCTGGTTTACGGATCCGATCTCGACCATCACATTCACGAATGTGCTGGAGATCCTTATTCTGGCTTTTCTCGTCTACAGCCTTCTGCTCTGGATCAAGAATACCAAGGCTTGGACGCTTTTAAAAGGAATTATGGTTCTTGTCGTCTGCGTTTCCATCGTGTATCTGTTTCAGATGGATACGCTGATCTATATTGTGAGCAGGGCGATCGACATCGCGATCATCGCCGCGCTGGTCATTTTCCAACCGGAGCTGCGGCGTGCGCTTGAGAGGATTGGTGAGAAACAGATCTTCACATCCCTGTTTCCCATGCTGGATACCAGAGAGACATCGGAGCTGTTCAGCGACAGGACCGTGAATGAGATTGTCAAGGCGACATTCGAGATGGCGAAGGAAAAGACAGGAGCGCTCATTGTGATCGAGCAGAACATACGCCTGGACGAGTATGAGAGGACCGGCATTGTTCTGGACTCCGTTGTGACCAGTCAGCTGTTGATCAACATTTTTGAGCACAACACTCCACTGCACGACGGCGCCGCCATCGTCAAAGGCAATCGCATCACCGCGGCGACCTGTTATCTGCCGCTCTCGGACAACATGATGCTCAGCAAAGAGCTCGGCACGAGGCACAGGGCCGGGGTCGGGATCAGCGAGGTGACAGATTCCCTGACGGTGATCGTATCGGAGGAGACTGGTCGGGTTTCCATTGCGTATAAGGGGCAGCTTACAAGAAATGTTTCTCAGGATGATCTGAGAGAGCAGCTGGTGATCCTTCAGAACAAGACAGTGGCACCCAAGAAATTCAAATTCTGGAAAGGCTGGAACAAAAATGAAACATAGATGGACGCGCAACCTGAGCCTTAAGCTTTTGTCGCTCGTCGTGGCTTTTCTGATCTGGATCCTGATCGACAATATAGACAATCCTACACGATCACGGCTGTTCCGGGATGTGCAGATTCAGGTTGTCAACGGAGAAAGCGTGGCGGAGATTGATAAGGTGTACGACATCGTCTCGGAGGAGTCGGTCGTATTGAAGGTGACCGAGCGGAAAAGTGTTCTGGACAAACTGTCGCAGAGCGACTTCACCGTCACGGCGGACCTGGAGAACCTTAACGAAATGAATACGGTTCCGCTCTCCGTGACGTGCAGCGACCCGTCAGTGAGCTGGGATGATATCGAGGTGGTTCCTTCGTCGATGAAGGTGCAGCTGGAGCAGAGGAAGCAGAGCGAATTTGTCGTGAATGTTTCCGTGATGGGGCAGCCGGAAAAGGGCTTCGAGGTTGGCCGGACGGAGATCGTGCAGGGAAAGACAGTCCAGATCGCCGGGCCGGAGAGCATGCTGAACCGGATCGGGCAGGTGGTGGCTTCGGTCAATGTATCTCGTATCACTAACGATCAGCGGCTCAACGCGACGCTCAGCGTGTACGATAAGAACGGGGATCCCATGCAGATGAACCGCCTTCAGGTGAAGGACTCCAGCGGGGCGCTTCTTGCGGAAAATTCAGTCATGGTGGATGTTTCTTTGTGGGAGGTCAGGAACGACATTGACGTCGAGGTCGAGGTCACGGGGACGCCGGTAGAGGGCTACAGAATGACCGGTGTGTCGGTGATGCCTGAGACCGTGAACCTCGTCGGTACGAAGGAGGCGCTCGATGCGTTGGAAGGGAAGCTCGTGCTGAAGGAAAAAATATCAGTGGACAATGTGTCGGAGAGCTTCATACGCGACATAGACATCACGGAGACGCTTGCGGACAATGATGAGCTGCGTCTGGTCTCGGAAGCGGATCCGGTCGTCGCCGTATCCGTGCAGATCGAGCAGTCCGGGGATCGCACCCTGCGGATTCCACTGTCGAATCTGGAGGTGCAGAACCGGCCGGAGGGAATGGATCTTGCGTTCTCACCGGCGGATGAACTTCCGGTGCAGGTGCATTCGGATGAGCAGAAGGGCGTAATTACGATTCGCGATATTAAGGCGAGCATCGACCTTGGCGTGTGTACTGAGCCCGGCATCTACGAGATTCCGGTACAGATCGAGCTTCCGGAGGGATATACGCTGACTTCAGATGTGAACCTCGTGGTAACGGCTGAGGAACAGGAACAGCTGCCGGATGAAGACGGACAGAATGTGGAGGAATGACATTGATTGAGAGAAGACTGACGGTAAAGAACCGGCTCGGACTCCATCTGAGACCGGCGGGCGAACTGTGTAAAATGGCAACGGAATACAAGTCCGATATCAAGATCTGCTTTCGCAACAAAGAATTCAGCGCGAAGAGTATTCTGGGTATCCTGAGCGCCTGTGTGCAGCAGGACGATGAGATCACGCTCGTCTGCAACGGTGCGGACGAGGCCGAGGCGTGTGAGGCGCTTGCGGCGTTCATTGAGAGTCAGGAATAGACTTTGAAGATCCGTGCGAAAGAGACAGATAAAAACAGCTCGTTTGGCTTTCCAAGCGAGCTGTTCTGCTACATTGTTTTCCGCTAATCGTCAGGCGTTCGGATCTGTCGGGTCGTAATTCTGGGTAAGCGGGATCTTCTGAGCCTGTTCGATCGGGACGTCCTCCGGCCGCGCGACGGTGTCGCTGATGACGACCTTCGTGCCGATCGGGCAATTGTCGTAGATGTATTTTGCGTGCTTCACCGTGAGACGGATGCAGCCGCCCGAGGCCGGTCTGCCCAGCTTGTTGTACTCCGCCGTCTCCAGCGAGTGATTGTCATTCGGCCTCGTGTTCGGGACGGAGTGGAACAGGATATCCGGTGTAATATGACTGCAGTATTGCCCGTAACTCGGACCGTTTAGCGTGTGCCAGCGGAGTTTATCCAGAAGAGTAAAGGTACCGGTCGGCGTGCTGACACCGTCCGCGGCGGTAGAGCAGACAAAAGCCTTCCTCTCTATCTGACCCTGATACACGACAACGAAGCAGGATTTTCGATTGACCTCGATGCGCCATGGCCCGCTGGCCTTCGCAGCAATCGCGCCGTTGGTACCGAAATCATATACCTTGCCGTCGACCGTATGTTTTCCAGTGAGCATCCGCCCGTTGGACTTCTTGAAGAAATACTTCTTTCCGTCCAGTGTGACCCATCCGGTCTGCATGACCCCTTTGTTATTAAAGTAGTACCAGTATTTCTTGCCGTTCGCGGTGGGGATCCTCACAAATCCTGTCGTGGCGGCACCGTATGTGCTGGCGGCCCGCGTCGGATTCAGGTAATACTTGCTTTTATTGTAAGTAAGCCATCCGGTCTGCAGGATAAACGTCTTCGGATTGATATAGTATCTGCGGCCATTCACGGTCTGCCAGCCCTTTTTGCGGACGCCGCTCGCATTGGTATAGTAAGTGCTGCCGTTTATCGTGATAAAACCGGTCTGCATAACGCCGGACGCGTTGAAATAATAGTACTTTTTCTTAATCTTTTTCCAACCGTTCTGTACACGGAGATCATCGTTCTGCGGATCAAAGTAGTATTTCCTGCCCTTGATCGTCGCCCATCCGGACGCGCGCTTGCCATTGCTGAAAAAGTAATAGACCTTCGTGCCTTTCTCCTGCTTCACCCAACCGGTCTTCTGCCGTCCGTTTTTGCGGAAATAGTAAATGCTTTTCCCGATCTTTGTCACTCCGGACGCCCGCTTGCCAGTCTTTTTATCAAAATAATACTGTTTGCCGTTGATCTTCTGAAATCCAGTCTTCAGTACGCCGTCTTTGCCGGCGTAGTAATATCCGCCGTCATAGGAAGATTTCCCGTAAAAGCTCATGCGCCCGTCCTTGGTGATGTGGTAGCGCTTTTTCTTCACTTTGATCGTGCCGAGCTTGATCACGCCGCTCGCATTTGAATAGTAGGAGTGGCCGCTGCTCTTTACCCATTTGCCGACTGCGACTGTGCCATCCTTCTTCGCTGTCAGGTAGTAGCGGACATCTGGGGTGCTGGCAAAGCTGACCAGTCCAGAGGAACCCTGACACAGGGCTGCGGGATTCGCACTCTCGGTCTCAGGACGGAACAGATAAACAGAGCTTCCGATCTGATACACACCGGAGACCCGGTAGCCGTCCGGGGTAAAATAATAACGATTTCCCTCTATATCCTGCCATCCGGTGAGCTTCACGCTGTTCTGCAGGTAAGACCAGCCGTTCGTATCTTTCAGCCATCCGGTAATCTGCGGAGCCGGTGTGGTCGTCTCGGCTGCGGATACGACGAAACCGTCCGGCCCGGGATCAGGCGCCGCTGCAGGCAACACAAGCGCAAGGCCGGTTGCCAGAAAACAAGCCATCAGCAATTTTTTCATTTTTATCAGTCCTCCCCACGTATTACAACCCCAATTGCATTCCAGAAATGCAAAGATTTCCCATATAATCAGATTTATTATAACTACTGTATGTTTAGAATGCAAGAGAAGTGAACGCGGAAAATTCTTAAGATTTTTTGAAGCTGTTTCTCTTTTTTTTGAATCAAAATCCCTTTGTGGTTGTCATTTTTTATGATTTGGTCTATAATAACTGGAAGCAGTGAGGAGTGGACACAGTGAGGAGACGGGAACAATACAAAAGATTGATCATGTTCATGGCGTCGGTTCTGATCGTCGCGATTCAGACAGGCGTTTTTGCGTGTGCCTGGTTTCAGGAGTATCATGTAAACGTGATTATAGGACGGAGATACGGGTACTGGGGACACTGGGCGCTGATTGCATTGTATGTGCTGATGGTGGTGTTGGTGTCTCGGCTTTTTTCGGCTTTTAAGGTGGGATATCAGCGTGTGCTTGACGTGCTCCTCTCACAGATTTTTTCGGTTCTGCTGGTAAATGTAGTTGCGTACCTGCAGCTCGCGTTGATCGGACGCTGGCGTTTCCTGGAGCATGTGGGGCCGATGCTGCGCGTAACGGCAATCAATCTTGTCGCCGTGATCCTCTGGGTGTTCTTTATGCGCGCGATCTATACGATGATCTATCCGCCCCATGAGGTTCTGCTGATCTATGGAGTTATGAGTCCAAAAGACCTGATGCGAAAAATGGAAGGCCGCAGGGACAAGTACATTGTTGGCGGCGTGATTTCTCTTGAAAAGGGTGTTGAACGCATCAAGGAGGAGATCCTGCGCTATCAGGCGGTTGTGATTGGGGATATCCCGTCTCATGAGCGCAACATATTTCTCAAATTCTGTTTCGAAAATAACATGCGGTGTTACTGCATTCCGAAGATCTCTGATATTATGGTTATGAGTTCGGAGAAGATTCATCTGTTTGACACGCCCCTTTTGCTGTTCCGCAACCGGGGATTGACGGTGGAACAACAGCTGGTCAAGCGGATCTTTGACGTTGTGTGCGCGATGCTGATGCTGATTGTGTTTTCTCCGATCCTTCTTGTGATTGCGCTTCTTGTGAAGTGCTACGACGGCGGTCCGATCCTGTACAAGCAGCCGAGGCTGACCAAGGGCGGCAAGGTGTTTCAGGTGTATAAGTTCCGGAGTATGAGCGTGGATTCGGAGAAACAGGGCGCGCGGCTCGCCACGAAAGGAGACAAGCGGGTGACTCCGGTCGGCAGGGTGCTGCGCAATATCCATTTTGACGAGCTGCCGCAGTTGTTCAATATCATCCGGGGCGATATGTCTCTGGTGGGTCCGAGACCGGAGCGGCCTGAGATCGCGGCCGAATACCGGAAAAATCTTCCGGAGTTCGATTACCGGCTGAAGGTGAAAGCCGGGCTGACAGGGTACGCGCAGGTGTACGGAAAATACAATACCACGCCGTACGACAAGCTGAAGCTCGACCTGACTTATATCGAGAACTATTCGTTTGTACTCGACCTTCAGCTGATCGCGACGACGATCAAGATCCTGTTCCAGAAGGAGAATACCGAGGGCGTCGAGCAGTGGCAGACTACGGCGGCGACCGGGCAGGAGCGCGCGGGGAAGAGAGACAGGCAGGGGAAAGCATGAGAGAGGAAATTCTGGTATCCGTGATCATGCCGGCGTATCGCTGCGCGGAGACGATACGGCAGGCTATCGACTCAGTGCTCGCGCAGGAGGTGCCGCTCGAACTGATCGTGCTGGACGATCAGTCGCCGGATGAACTGGATACTGTGATGGCGAAATATGCGGACGACGCCCGGATGAGATATGTCAAGAACGACCGGAACCTCGGCGCGGCGGCGGCGCGCAATCGCGGAGTGGCGATGGCGCGGGGCAGGTATATCGCGTTTCTCGACGCGGACGACTGGTGGGCGTCGGGGAAACTCGCGCGGCAGCTTGCGGTGCTGCAGCAGACGCAGGCGGTGCTCTGCTCCACGGGCAGAGAGCTCGTGACGCCGGACGGACGGCTGACAGGGCGGGTGATCGGGGTGAGAGAGCGGATCACATACCGCTCGCTTTTGCTCCACAATTGTATCAATTGTTCTTCGGTTCTGGTGCGCGCGGACGTGATGCGCGAGTTCCCGATGGAGCATGAGGACAGCCACGAGGATTACATCGCGTGGCTCGGTATTCTGAAGAAATACGGACAGGCGGCCGGGATCGATGAGCCGCTTCTGAAATACCGGCTGAGTGCCGGGGGCAAGTCCGGGAACAAGCTGAAATCCGCGAGGATGACGTACCGTGCGTACCGCTACGCGGGATTCGGCGCGTTTTCGGCTGCCGGACTGTTCTGCGCTTACGCGGTAAACGGGGTGCTCAAGTACGCGCGGGCTTATCTGGGCGGACTACGATGAAAGGTATTTTTTGAACGAGGATAAGCAGTGCGGGGCCTGCGGGAGTGATACGAAGCAGGATGCGCCCGGTCTGTGAGCAACCATTCTTTTGAGGAAATTCTGCGACATAAAAAACGGAGGACGGACATGATAAACAAGCTGATTGAGAACATTAAAAGGACGAACGCGCCGATCGTGGTCGGACTGGATCCGATGCTGGGATACATCCCGGAGCATATCACGCAGCAGGCGTTCGCGGAGTTCGGCGAGACGCCGGAGGGCGCCGCGGAGGCGGTCTGGCAGTACAACAAAGCGATCGTGGACGCGACGTGCGATCTGATCCCTGCGGTGAAGCCGCAGATCGCGATGTATGAGCAGTTCGGGATCCCGGGGCTGCGTGCGTTTGCGCGGACGATCGATTACTGCAAGAGCAAGGGTCTGGTCGTGATCGGCGACGTGAAGCGCGGCGATATCGGTTCGACGTCGGCGGCGTACGCGACGGCGCATCTCGGGAAGATACAGATCGGGCAGAAGACCTACACGCCGTTCGGCGAGGACTTCGCGACGGTCAACCCGTATCTGGGGACCGACGGCATCAAGCCGTTTCTCGATGTGTGCAAAGAGGAGAAGAAAGGTATTTTCATTCTGGTGAAGACGTCGAATCCGTCGAGCGGAGAGTTTCAGGACCGGACGGTCGACGGCAGGCCGCTGTATGAGCTGGTGGGCGAGAAGGTGGCCGAGTGGGCGGATTCCTGTATGGGAGACGACTACAGCTATGTCGGAGCGGTCGTGGGCGCAACCTACCCGGAGATGGGGAAGGTGTTGCGCAAGGTGATGCCGAAGTCCTATATCCTGGTGCCGGGCTACGGCGCGCAGGGCGGCAAGGCGGCGGATCTGATACACTATTTCAACGAGGACGGGCTCGGCGCGATCGTCAATTCCTCGCGCGGGATTATCGCGGCTTATAAGCAGGAGAAGTACGCGGCCTTCGGGTCGGAGCATTTCGCGGACGCGAGCCGGCAGGCGGTAGAGGATATGATCGCGGACATCAATGGGGCGCTGGCGGCCCGCTAAGGAGATAACTATGGCAGAAAAGTATAAGAAGCGCGCGGCTGTGCGCTCGCAGGAGCAGATCGCCGGCGGGATCTTTAGTATGTGGCTGGAGGCCGGGCCGATCGCGCGGGCTGCGCGGCCGGGACAGTTTATTTCCGTATACAGCAACGATTCGGGGCGGATGCTTCCGCGCCCGATCAGCATCTGCGAGACGGACATCGGGAAAGGGACGCTGCGCATTGTGTACCGCGTGGCCGGAAAGGGCACGGAGGAGTTCAGCCGCGCACAGACGGGGGATTCGTTCGATATTCTCGGCCCGCTCGGGAACGGCTTTCCGACGGAGCGCTGTCCCCGGGGAAAAAAGGCTTTCCTGATCGGCGGCGGTATCGGTATCCCGCCGATGGTGGAGCTTGCAAAGTCGATCGAGGGCGAGGTGCAGGCGGTCGTCGGATACCGCGACGAGCTGTTTCTGACCGAGGAGCTCTCGGCGCAGGGAAAGCTGTATGTGGCGACCGAGGACGGGAGCGCAGGGACGAAGGGAAATGTGCTCGACTGCATTCGCGAGAACAGCTTGAGCGCGGACGTGATCTACGCCTGCGGGCCGACGCCGATGCTGCGTGCGGTCAAGGCATATGCGCAGGAACAGGGGATCGAGTGCTGGCTCTCGCTGGAAGAACGGATGGCCTGCGGGATCGGCGCATGCCTCGCGTGTGTCTGCCAGTCGAAGGAGATCGACGAGCACTCGCAGGTGCGCAACAAGCGGATCTGCAAGGAAGGCCCAGTGTTCGCGGCGGAAGATGTAGAGATTTAGGCGAAGATTTTTTGCGGAGCACGATACTCGACCGGCGAGGGAGAAGCCTCGTGAAGGGATCGGAACCGTTTGGTTGAAAAATGACTGGATCAGTATATAGGATTGGTTGCTGATGCAGATGAGAGGATTGGGTAGATCATGCACAATATGAAAGTAAGTATCGCCGGCGTCGAGCTGAAGAATCCGGTCATGACGGCGTCCGGGACGTTCGGCTCCGGAATGGAATACAGCGAATTTGTCGACCTCTCACGTCTGGGCGCTGTGGTGACGAAGGGCGTCGCGAACGTGCCCTGGACCGGAAATCCGACGCCGCGTGTCGCGGAGATACGCGGCGGTATGATGAACGCGATCGGGTTGCAGAATCCGGGGATCGATACGTTCTGCGCGCGCGACCTGCCGTTTCTGGCACAGTACGACACTGTCGTGATCGCGAACGTTTGCGGAAGGACGACGGAGGATTACTGCGAGGTGGTCGAGCGCCTCGGGGAAGAGAAGACGGTCGGACTGCTGGAGATCAACATCTCCTGTCCAAACGTCAAGTGCGGCGGCATCTCATTCGGCCAGGACCCGAAGGCGGTCGAGGACATCACGCATGAGATCAAGCGCCGCGCGAAGCAGCCGGTGATCATGAAGCTGAGCCCGAACGTCACGGATATCACGGAGATCGCGCGGGCGGCGGAAGCGGGCGGCGCGGACGCGCTCTCGATGATCAACACGCTCACCGGCATGAAGATCGATGTGAACCGCCGCACGTTCGCGATCGCGAACAAGACCGGCGGCGTATCCGGCCCGGCGATCCATCCGATCGCGGTGCGGATGGTTTATCAGACCGCTCAGGCGGTGTCGGTGCCGATTATCGGCATGGGAGGGATAGCGACGGCCGAGGACGCGCTGGAGTTCATCCTCGCGGGAGCGACGGCGGTCGCGGTCGGCACGGCGAACTTCCGGAATCCGACGGCCACGCTGGAGGTCATCGATGGAATCGCGGAATACATGGACCGGCAGAAGGTGAGCGACATCCGCGAGCTGATCGGGGCAGTGATGTAAAGAAAAACAGGGCATATCAGATAAGGGAATATCTGGTATGTCTTTTTTGCGCGCCGGACATTCTGGGGAAAAATATATTCTGCGGCGAAGAATTTTCCGTTGCTTTATAAGTGCCCCTGCTATATAATATCTATAACCACATCTGACAAGTTCCATCCTGAATATATTTCCCTTCCCCTTATGCGACAGTATTTGTAGGAGGGATTCGGAAGATGAGAAGGATTTCAGAAGGAACTGACTCCTACAAAAGAGAAAAATCCATAGATAAAGCCACAAAAGATATTGTTAACAACGGCACAGGAATTCAGGACACAGCCGTTAAGGAGATTCTGCCGGAAGACGGAGACGGTTATTTCCCGGAGACGCATATCCGGGACGCCAACAGCCGGATCATCTTCCGCAACCGGAAGCTCACCTGCCAGTTCCTGAAGGATTACACCGATCTGTCTATTTTCGAGAATTTGCAGCCGGAGGATATCGAGGACGTGACAGAGCGCTACTGGGCTTTCCTTGGAGTTCAGTTTGAAGGGGACACCGTCAAGAAAGTGCATATCCGGGATGGGGAAGGCGAAAGGGATATCTTTGTGCTTCCAATAGTCGAACATAAGACAGATGTGGACTATGACGTGGCCATGCAGATGCTCCGATATATGACGGTGATCTGGTATGATTACAAGAGACAGCAGGAAAGTTTAAAAGCGGGTTCCACCAGCAGGAAGAATTTCCGTTACCCGCCCATTATCCCTATCGTGTACTACGAGGGAAAGGAAAACTGGACAGCAGATCCACGCCTGTCGGACAGGATCAGCCTGCGGGACGGGCTGGAGGAGTACATACCGGACTTCGCTTACAAGCTGGTGCGGGTGCACGGATACGAGAATGATGATCTCAAGAAAAAGCATGATGAGATGTCTCTGGTGATGATGATCAACCGTATCCAGAGCCCGAAAGATTTCGCGGATCTGATCAATACTTCCAGGGATTATGTGGACGAGATCTATAACCGTTCGACGGCGGACATCAGGGCAGTCTACAAGGATATCCTGTGGACTCTGCTGCGGAAGATGAATGTGCCGGTAGAGGAAGCCAGGGACAAGCTGGCGAGATTGGAGGAAAACGGCATGGGATATTTGTTTGCGAGTATGGAGAAGATGGACATACAGGCGGAGCGTCAGAATACGCAGCTGGCCAGGCTGGAGGCGGAGGTTGCGAAAAAAGATGCGGAGGTTGCGAAAAAAGATGCGGAGGTTGCGAGAAAGGATGAGGAGATTGCGAGAAAGGATGAGGAGATTGCGAAAAAGGATGCAGAAATTGCAAGACAGAAGCTGAAAGAAGTAAATCGGCAGCTGGAGAGATCGGATCGCAGGCTGGAGGAATCAGACCGAGAATTGAAGGAAGCATCCGCCAGGCTGGATACATTTTTCAGTCAGCTGGTTTCCATCTGTCAAGGCAGGGACATGTCGAGGGAAGAAACCCTTGTGTGTCTGCAGGGGCAGTATGGCCTGAGTGAGACCGAGGCCGCTTCGGCGCTTGAAAAGTTTTGGGAGCATAAATAAACACAATGCATAACGGGGAAGATGGAATAATCGATGTGGCGTATATATGCCGTAAGGCAGATAGGGAAGTCCCTTTGGAGTGCTTGAGGACTCGAAGGGACTTCTCTTTTTCTTGACAAAAGATAACATATATGTTATCTTTGCTTTGGAGAGAATTAAGAAAATGGATGTTCGAGATTATATTTTATAAGGACAAGACCGGAAAACCCGAGGTAGTTGACTATGAGAAAAACAGTTAATGCTTTTGCAGAATATATGGCGGATGAATCGAGAGTCAGCGATGCAGAACGGGAGCAGATTCTTTTTCAGGCAGCATTGATCGGGAAGGTGATCGAGGCAAGAGAGGAAAAAGGCCTTTCGCAAAGAGAACTGGCTGAACTGAGCGGAGTCAGGCAGCCTGCGATCGCAAGACTGGAAAGCATGAGGGTGACGCCGCAGATCGACACGCTGTTTCGGATTCTTGCACCCTTAGGATACACTCTTTCGATCACACCGATTGCAAAATCTTGAGATCTATATTATTAGAAAGCGAGGAATGATTATGGAAGAACCAATGATTAGTCCTTATTTTACTGTTGAGGATATTCATAAAATTCGTGAATATAATTATGAACTCACAAAGGATATGACAATAACTTCGAGCGGAAATGGATAAGATCATTGTGGAAATTGAGGGAGATGTGAAATGAATAATTTACTTTTTGCAACGAACAATATTCTTATGAAAAATTATAAGAATACAAACGATATTACAAATGATGTTGGGGAGATTATCCTTTCCGCACAACAGACCGCATACAGGGCAGTCGATGCAGTTCTGGTACAAAGAAACTGGCTGATTGGCAGGCGGATTGCTGAGGAAGAATTGGCGGGAAAAGACAGGGCAGATTATGGCGTAGAAGTGATAAAGAAACTGTCAAAAGATCTTGGTCAACAGTTCGGAAAAGGTTTTGCCAAAACGAATCTTTATAGTTTTTATCTGTTTTACAAGACCTATCCGGAGATTTTCCACACAGCGTGTGGAAAATCTGAGTTATTGTCATGGTCACATTATCGCCTGCTTATTCATGTGGATGACAGTAATGCGAGGGAGTGGTATCGGAAAGAGGCTTACGAACAGACTTGGAGTTTTCGCACTTTGCAAAGAAACATCAATACCCAATATTATTACCGTCTGCTGCGGTCTCAAAACAAAAGTGCTGTGGAAACGGAAATGAAAGAAAAGACTTTCGACTTTCAAAATGATAAGCTGGAATTTGTAAAAAATCCGATTATTGCCGAATTTATGGGATTGTCTTCAAATACGGATATGACAGAGAGCGACTTGGAAACGGCTATTCTCAACAACCTCCAGAAATTTTTAATGGAGTTAGGGAAAGGCTATGCTTTTGTGGCAAGACAGCAGCATATCCATACGGAGAAGGAAGATTATTATATTGATCTGGTGTTTTACAATTATATTTTAAAATGTTTTGTGCTGATTGATTTAAAGACAGATAAGATCACGCATCAGGATGTAGGACAGATGGATATGTATGTCCGTATGTATGACGAATTGAAAAAAAGGGACGATGATAATCCGACAATTGGACTTGTGCTTTGCGAAGAAACGGACGAGGATATTGCCAGATATTCCATTCTACATGGGAACGAACAGTTATTTGCCTCTAAATATAAGTTGTATCTGCCTGACGAGGAAGAACTGCGACGGGAGATCAGCAGACAGAAAGCGATTTTTCAGTTGCAGCAGCAGGAAGCTGAAGTCATGCAGTTAGCATGATCAATAGCAGGAAGACCTGAAAGAAGACTCCACCAGCAGGAAGAGTTTACGGTATCCACCTATCTATGAACAAGAGAAAAGCCGCCTTCTTTGACATGCTCCCTTTCAGGTAGACAAGCGAAATAATAAAGCTTGTTTGTCTGGAAGGGAGCATATCACTTTACGAGGGCGGCCTTTGAGTTTCTGTATCATTCTGATTCATATCAGCATTCTTTTCTTCATCATGTTCACTGCCGGGATAGTCCCCGTCATAGTCTTCCAGGATCATCTCGATAATCTTTTTCCGGGTAGCGGTGAGCCGCCGGTACATGCGCAGGCAGCGAAGCTCTCGCGGAGCCAGCTCAGTCTCGACGAAGACGTCCATCCTGCGCGGATCATCCGTGTTCCCCACGATATAATCGATCGAAACATCGAACAACTCCGACAGTTCCGTGAGCGTCTGAATGTCCGGTTCGGCCAGACCATTCTCATATTTGTAAATGGACTGCTGGCTCAAGTTGAGCAGATCCGCCAGCTTCTGCTGACTGATCCCTTTCTGGTTCCGCAATAGTCTCAAATTGTTCATTTTGTACTCCTTTTTCTCATTTTAACAAGATTTCAACAGGCGAATAAAACTAAAAAATTGTTGAATATAACAACGTATAGTTGTATAATGATTTAAATATATTTTCCGAAAGCGAGGGTGTGAAATGAAAAAAGGATGGAGGAACTTGTTGATATTTCTGGCCATGTTTTTCGTTTTTATACATACGGAAAACAATGTGCAGGCAGCGGATACCTACACAGACAGCGGGTATACGTATACGCTGAAAGAAAATGAATTTGGCGTTGAAGAAGCGACTATTACAGGGTATACAGGGAGTACATACGCACTGGCGATCCCATCGGAAATTAACGGACACACGGTTGTGGAGATTGCCGATCGATCATTTAACGACAGGAGTGATTTGTATAGCGTCAGTATTCCGGATACGGTGACCAAGATTGGAGAAAGTGCGTTTGAAAATGATACAAATTTAGCACAGGTACAATTGTCGAGGAACCTGACCTATCTGGGCGGAAGCGCGTTTGGAATATGCAAGAATCTGGCCAGCATAGAAATTCCGAAGAGTCTGGACAACACCGGGACATTTAATGGGGGACCATTCCGGGAATGCAGTTCTCTGGAAAACGTGACATTTGAGGAAGGGACAGCGGAGATAACGACGAATCTATTTTACAGGTGTGACGGTCTTAAGGAGATCACGATACCGGAGACGGCAACAAGAATAGAACTTTACGCATTCAGGGATTGTGTGAACCTGAAAAGCATTGTAGTTCCAGAGAGCGTTACAGAGATAGAAGATGGAGCGTTTGAAGGATGCAGTAACTTAACCAGCGCGGATATTGGCGACGGAGTACTGGAAATAGGTGACTGCGCATTTGAAAACGATATCCGGCTGACCGATGTAAAACTGCCAAAGAACCTGACCTATCTGGGCGGAAGCGCGTTTGGAATATGCAAGAATCTGGCCAGCATAGAAATTCCGAAGAGCCTGGACAACACCGGGACATTTAATGGGGGACCATTCCGGGAATGCAGTTCTCTGGAAAACGTGACATTTGAGGAAGGGACAGCGGAGATAACGACGAATCTATTTTACAGGTGTGACGGTCTTAAGGAGATCACGATACCGGAGACGGCAACAAGAATAGAACTTTACGCATTCAGGGATTGTGTGAACCTGAAAAGCATTGTAGTTCCAGAGAGCGTTACAGAGATAGAAGATGGAGCGTTTGAAGGATGCAGTAACTTAACCAGCGCGGATATTGGCGACGGAGTACTGGAAATAGGTGACTGCGCATTTGAAAACGATATCCGGCTGACCGATGTAAAACTGCCAAAGAACCTGACCTATCTGGGCGGAAGCGCGTTTGGAATATGCAAGAATCTGGCCAGCATAGAAATTCCGAAGAGCCTGGACAACACCGGGACATTTAATGGGGGACCATTCCGGGAATGCAGTTCTCTGGAAAACGTGACATTTGAGGAAGGGACAGCGGAGATAACGACGAATCTATTTTACAGGTGTGACGGTCTTAAGGAGATCACGATACCGGAGACGGCAACAAGAATAGAACTTTACGCATTCAGGGATTGTGTGAACCTGAAAAGCATTGTAGTTCCAGAGAGCGTTACAGAGATAGAAGATGGAGCGTTTGAAGGATGCAGTAACTTAACCAGCGCGGATATTGGCGACGGAGTACTGGAAATAGGTGACTGCGCATTTGAAAACGATATCCGGCTGACCGATGTAAAACTGCCAAAGAACCTGACCTATCTGGGCGGAAGCGCGTTTGGAATATGCAAGAATCTGTCCAGCATAGAGATCCCGAAGAGTCTGGATGAAACCTCGACATATAATGGAGGACCATTCCGGGAATGTAGTTCTCTGAAAAATGTGACGTTTGAGGAAGGCACAACGGAGATAACGACAAATCTGTTTAATAATTGTGATGGTCTCAAGGAGATCACGATACCGGAAACGGTAACAAGGGTAGAACTATATGCATTTAAGGATTGTGTGAATCTGAAGAGCATTGTGATTCCGGACAGTGTCACAGAAATAGGAAATGGAGCATTTGAAGGATGCAGCAATATGGTCAGCGCTGAAATAACAGACAACGCTGCCGAAAATCTGGGAGAAGGTTTGTTTTCCAAGTGTAGCAGTTTGTCAAGCGTGAAATTGCCGCAGACGCAAGACAAGATTACGACAAATATGTTTTACGGATGTTCAGACCTTACAGAAATTTCCCTGCCGGAGACGATCGAACGGATTGAGGGAAGTGCGTTTGAAAATGCTGGATTGATGACAGTGGAATTGCCTGAGGCAGTGACTTATGTCGGGGGATCTGCGTATAAAGGAAACGAAGCGCTGGAGAAAGTAACTGTGTTGGATAGTCCTGCCGAATTCGGAGAAAAAGTATTTCAGGGATGTGTGCTGTTGAATGATGTATCCCTCGGTAAACAGCTAAAGTCTCTCGGAAGATACGCATTCTACGGCTGCGATGCGCTTGCCTCTGTGGAGGTACCTGACTCTGCTACAAGCATTGGAGATTACTGTTTCGCAGAGTCTGACAAATTATCAGAGGTGAAGCTTGGCACGGGAATTACTGCAATTCCCTCATATGCGTTCAATCTTTGCCCGGTTTTGAAGTCAATTGTGCTTCCCTACCGTGTGGCGAAGATCAATGCGAATGCGTTTACGAATTGTATCCAGCTTACAGAGATTACGATTCCGCGACAAACTACTGAGATTGCAGATAATGTATTCAGCTATCCGTCGAAGATGACGATTTACGGTGTGGCCGGAACGTATGCAGAGACATATGCGAAGGAAAAAAGAATCGAGTTTGTTGCCATTGATCATCCTGCAGAAACGGTCTCGCTTGATCAGACCGAATTACGGATGCTCAATGGTACCTCGCGGAAGCTTGTCCTGAGCGTGGAGCCGGTGAACTTCACAGATGTCGTGAGTTGGAAATCTACGGATGACTCAATTGTTTCCGTGGATGCGAACGGAAGCGGGGAGATCAAAGCGAAGGCTGTGGGCACGGCGACGATCAAGGTATCGGTCGGGAGGAAGAGCGCAACCTGCGAGGTCACGGTGGTGCAGCCGGTGACTTCTGTGTCGCTGAACAATCGCAGTCTGTCCCTGCAGGCGCTTGAGACATTCCAGCTGACCGCTTCGGTCTACCCGAACAATGCGGAGAACAAGGAGATCGAGTGGAGCTCGTCTGACGAGGACATTGCCTCTGTGGACAAAAATGGATTCGTGACAGCCCACAAGAAGGGCAAAGCTACGATTACTGTGAAGGCACTTGACGGAAGCGAAAAGAGCGCTGTCTGTGAGGTGAGGGTGACAAATACGGCGCACGAGGCGGAATCGGTTGAGGCATTGGAGAGCAGCCATCCGTATGAGACGAACTGCACGGATTACTGGACCTACACGGCTCCGAACACACCGGACAGTATAAAGGTCGCCTTCGATACGCGGACGAGTACGGAAAAGGGTTTTGACTATATCTGTATTTACGATGGAGAAGGAAACAAGGTCGGCAGATTCACCGGAGACGAACTCTCCGGGAAGGTGATCACGGTTCCGGGTGACACCGTGAAGATCCAGCTTGAAACAGATGAAAGTGCAGACGATGAGAGCGTTGAATGGGGCTTCCGGGTCGCAAGTGTCACCTCCGGCTCGGAGAAGCTTCCGCAGGAGTTCACCGGTACGACCTCATACAGCAAGACCTACGGAGAGCCAGCCTTTGCGCTCGACTGCGTACTGACGGCCGGGGACGGGGAACTCTCCTACGAATCGGACAATGAGGCCGTGGCTTCCGTTGACACGGACGGCAATGTGACGATCAACGGAGCCGGGACGGCGCAGATCACCGTGACGGCGGCCGCGACTGCGGATTATCAGAGGACGCAGCAGACGATCACGATCGAGATCGCGAAGGCGAAGCAGGAGCTGAAGCTCGATTACAGTGTGGATACGCTCTATGTGGGCGAGACGCTCAAGCTTCGCGTGACTTCCGAAAACGGAACGCCCAGCTTTACCTCGGATCAGGAAACGGTTGCGACGGTGAGTCCGGACGGCGTGGTGACGGGCGTCGCGCCGGGTACGGTAAATATCACGGCGTTACTGGCCGGGGACAAGAACCATGAGGAGGCAAAGGAGATCGCGAGTCTTACGGTTCTGGCAGTACCGGAGGGCAGCGTTAGTCTGACGAAGTGCAAAGTTGCGCTCGCCTCGTCCGCGTTTGTATTCGATGGCAAAGAGAAAACTCCAAAAGTGATTGTTTCATACAATGGTACGACGCTTGCGGAGGATACGGATTATACGCTCAGTTACAGGAATAATGTGCAACCGGGTACGGCTTATGTGATTGTGAAAGCGGTTGACGGAAGTGAGTATTACGGCGTGGTGGAGAAGGAATTCACCATTAAGCCGAAGCTTCCGGAGGACGCGAAGACGATCGAGCCGTATGCGTTCAGCGATTGTGACGACATCTACGAGGCGAACATCGGGGAGACTGTCACGGAGATCGGCGATGGCGCGTTCGCGGGCTGTGATAACCTCAAAGACATTTACTTCAGCGGAAACGCGCCGAAGATGGGCGAGGGTGTGTTTGAAGGAGTCACCGCGACGGCCTATTATCCGGCGGATGACAGCACATGGACGCTTGATGTTTTGGAAAGCTATGGCGGCAACATTACATGGAAGGCCTGGGATCCCGCGACGGGAGAGGTGACGAAACGAAGTCTCTCCGTCTGCACGGCGAGTCTGGAGGCCACGGAGTATGTGTATGACGGCGAGCCGAAGACTCCGGCTGTGACCGTAATGGACGGGAAGGTTTTGTTGGAGGAGGATACGGATTATACGGTGAATTACTCCGATAATACTGAGCCTGGCGCAGCCACAGTCACCGTACAGGGAGCAGGGGAATACGGCGGGACGATCGTCCTGAACTTTACGATCCGCAAGCTGATCCCGACGCTGCGTTTTGGGACAGCCGCCGTCAGCCGCACTTACGGCGACGCGCCGTTTAAGAATCCGCTCAGCGAGATCGAGACAGACGGAACGATCAGCTATACCTCCGGCAATGTGAATGTCGCGACGGTGGACGGCAGCGGAACGGTTACGATCCGCGGAGCGGGTACTACGCAGATCACAGCTCTGGCGTCCGCAGGCGAAAGCTATGAAGGCGGGAGCGCTTCCTACACGCTGACAGTCGCGAAGGCGGCTAACACCATAACCGTGGGCGATATCGCAAAGACCTGGTCGAAGAAGCAGCAGAGTTTCACGATCGGCGCGACGGCAGCAGGGGGCGCGAGGCTGAGCTATTCTTCGAACAACAAGTCGCTTCCGGTGAATGCGGCCGGGGTGGTGACGGTGCCGAAGAAGTATATCGGCAGCGCGGTGGTGACGATTCAGGCGGCGGCAACGGCGAATTACAACGCTGCGGCAAAAACCATCACGGTCTCGGTGAACCCGAAAGGAACCACTGTCAGAAAAGTAAAGAACAATGGATCGAAGAGAGCGACAGTCACCTGGAAAAAGAATACGAATGTAAAGGGCTACCAGATACAGTACTCCACGGACAAGAGCTTTGCGTCCGGTGCGAAGGCGAAGAATGTTTCCGGAAATAAAAAAGTATCGCTCACGCTGAAGAAACTGAAGAAGGGCCAGACCTATTACGTGCGTATCCGGACCTGGACAAAGGTTGAAGGAAAGAAGTATTACTCAGCGTGGAGCAAGGCGAAGAGTGTGAAGATCAGGAAATGACACGGAGCAGAGACAGGTAAAGACCGTAAGACGATGGGAGGTATCGAACTATGACGGAACAGAGAAAGGATCAGGACGTGCGCAGCAGAAATGGAAATAAACGCGAGATCCGCAGGGTGTTGGCAGTGCTGTTTGCCCTGGGACTCGGCCTTGGAAGCGTCTGCGCGGCTGCGGAGGATTTTGACGGGACTAAGGCGCAGTCAGAGCTTTCCGTACAGGCGGAGGAAGAATATAGCATTGTGTCCGAAAATACAGCCGGAGAAACTTCGGAGGATCCGGACGACATGCCTGTGCTCTTCGTGGATGAGGAGTTCAGCGATGAGGACGTCGAGATCGTCCCGGAAGCTGAAAACGAGGAACCCCTCGGTGGCACGGAAGAAGCCGCCCCTGAGATATCCGTGGAAGTGATCCAGACGAGCGATGGCGAAGCCTATGACGGAAGCGAAATACCGGAGAGCGGTACTGAGGAGCCGGGGAACGATATGGCTGAAGCGGGACTGCCAGAAGGCGAAATGTCCGGTGAGTGCGGTGCACAGCCCGGCACGGTATATTGGAGTCTTGATGAGGCAGGGGTACTGACGATTGCCGGGAATGGGCCTATGGCCGACTGGGAGAGCGTGGAACAAACGCCCTGGTATGCTCATCTGGAAGATCTGCGAGAGATCGTGCTCGCGGAGGGAGTGACCTCAGTGGGAGCACACGCGTTTTGCGGCGCGCAGACAGTAGAGGCTGTCGAACTGGCGCAGAGTATAGAATGTGTCGGTGCGTTCGCGTTTTGCCGCTGCGGCGGCTTTGGATCGGTGACGATCGGGTAGAACATATCTGCTGCCTTGTTTGAGGCTGGACGCGAGTCCTTTGACTATAGTGATTGCGACATTGACGTCCAAAGAGAAGGTTTAAAGACGGACGTGAGTCCTCTGACTATAGTGAGCTATCCTCTGATTCCGGTGAGTTATTTATGAAAGAGCTGTCCTTCCTGCAAGGGCAGCTCTGATTTTTTCAGACAGCATACAGCGGTTTCATATTTCCCGGTTGAAAGGAAATGGTTTTAATGGTATACTTAAGCAGTAATTTGGCAGGATAAAAATGCACAAGACTGCACAGAATAAGGAGATTCAGAGCGCATGGAACAGTATAAGAGAGACTTTATCGACTTTATGATAGACTGTGATGTCCTGAAGTTCGGGGATTTCGTGACGAAGAGCGGGCGGAAGACGCCGTTTTTCGTGAACACGGGCTTTTACCGCACGGGGGCGCAGCTTCGCAGGCTTGGCGGATACTACGCGCGGGCGATCAAAGAGAAATTCGGTCTGGATTTTGACGTGTTGTTCGGACCGGCATACAAGGGAATTCCGCTGACGGTCGCGGCGACGACGGCGATCAGCGAGCTCTACGACAAGGACATCCGCTACTGCTCAAACCGCAAGGAGGTCAAGGATCACGGCGACAAGGGCATTCTTCTGGGAAGCCCGATCGCGGACGGAGACAGGGTCGTCATCATTGAGGACGTCACGACGGCGGGCACTTCGATCGCGGAGACGCTGCCGATCATCCGGGCGCAGGGAGACGTCGATGTGCTTGGGTTGGTGGTGTCGGTGGACCGCATGGAGCGCGGCCAGGGGACGAAGAGCGCGCTGCAGGAGATTGAAGAGACCTACGGGATGAAGACAACGGCGATTGTCACGATGGCGGAGGTCGTGGAGCATCTGTATGGAAGAGAATACAAGGGAAAAATCGTGATCGGCGATGCAATAAAAACGGCGATCGACGCATACTATAAGCAATACGGCGCATAAAGGCTCAGGAGGATATCATCATGGAAGAAAAAATGTTTAAGTCGGTATCTGTGGCGGGAATCATGAATCTGGTGTTGGGGATCACGATCCTCGTATCGGCGGTCACATGGGGCGTTCTCTTGCTGGTGACCGGAGGCAGGCTTCTGAAGAGCAAAAAAGATGTGATCATCTGACGAAAGGCAAGTGATGGGCGATGGCCAGAAAACAGCGGCAGGTCTATTCCTTTGAGGAGAAAAAATTTTCTGCGAACGGGATCGCTTCGACGGTGTTGGGTCTGATCTCAGCAGTGTTGTTTTTTGCGCTGCTCTTTCTCGCCTTTCTTTTGAAGGGGCGGGCAAATACCTGGATCGGCGCGCTTGGCTTCACGGGGATCGTGATGGCCTGCTGCGGCCTGCGCTATGGATTTGCCGGGTTCAAGGATGAGTGCAGATCCTATTTCTGCAGTAGATTCGGGACGATCGTGAGCATGATTTCCATCGTCGGCTGGTTTTTTATCGTCTGCCTCGGGCTTGCATAGTCTGAATCTGCCTGAAACAGGACGGCGGATCCGGCGGGGAGGGGATCGCAGGGCTTGCCGGGTAAAACTGCGCCCGGAAATGCGGGATACGCGGAACAAAAATCAGAAAAATACAGAGAGGCATTGGAATGGAACAGGAAAACAGGAATGAAGTGAATTTGGAGGAGCGGTATCGTCTCGCCTCGCAGCGGATCCATGAGATCTGTGCAGAGGAGACAGTCCCCGCTCCTTTTTGTGATTATTTCCAGAAAACGGCACGCTTTCTCGTGCAGATGGAGGATCTGAAGAATTGTCTGGATTCCGGCGCGGCTCAGGACTACACCCTGCGGCAGTGGGAACAGCTGAACACGGCGCTGTACTACGACATCCTTCCGGAGCAGTATGAGGCGAGCTACGCAAATCCGGCGCATGCGGTCGGTACGCTTGGAGAAGTACACGGGAGGATCCTGAGCTTCCTCTATGCGGAGCTGCGCGGGATCATCGTCTATACTTTTGAACAGAGATTCGAGGAGACGGTCGTTCTCCTGGAGCTCTTTATCGAGATCTACAACAGCTTTGAGCAGGAAGAATTGCCGACTTACAGGGATATTCAGCAGATCGTGTACTGGTTCGTCAGCGACTACGCGGAGCTCTTCGCGGCGCATCGGACGCGCTCCGCGATCGACCCGGAGCTGGATTTTGCCACCCGGATCGTCATGGATTCGGATCTGAACGATCCGCGTTATCTGTACCGCTATGGAGAATATGTGTCGGAGAACGAGCGGAAGACCGCGGAGTACCTGAACCGTCTCTCCGAGGAGGAGATCGCGGCGATGGCGGACACGTTCACCGAAGGATACCGCATCGGCTTCGTCGCGGGCGGAAAAGATCTCTCGATCAAGAAGACGGTCAATATTCGATATCATCTCGGATTCGAGCGCATGATCCGAGCCGCGATCAAAAATTTCGAGAAGATGGGTCTGCGCCCGGTCATCTACCGCGCGGCGGTCAGCACGGTCAACAAGTCTCAAAACCAACGCATCGGATACACCGGAGCAGCGGCCAATCTGCAGTATGATTACGACCATCGGGCGGACAACGCAATCTATCTGGACAAACGCTTCGTCGAGCGGAAGCTCGGAGTGCTGCGCAGCGCCTATGAAGCGGAGAAGGAGCTCGCGAAGGAACATGCAGGCCCGGCCGTACTGGAGGTGTTTGGCGAGACGCCGTTCGTGCCGGAGACAAAGCCGGAGGCGTACCACCTGTCTGAGAAGCAACAGAAGCTGACGGCAGAGATGCGCAATGAACTCGCACGGCTCTCTGATCAGTATATTCCGGGGAAGGAGCGCAGCTTCACGATCATCGCGTTTCCGCTTCCGGAGATCGGGCCGGACTACGAGGCGATCTTCCGCGAGACAGTGCGGATCAACACGCTCGACTACAAGCTGTATCAGGGGATCCAGCAGACGCTAATTGACGCGCTCGATCAGGGCGAGGCAGTTCATATCAAAGGAAAGGACGGCAATCGCACGGATCTCATGGTGGCACTGACAACGCTGTCCGACCCGAAAAAAGAAACGCTGTTTGAGAACTGCGTGGCTGATGTGAACATCCCGGTAGGGGAGGTCTTCACGTCGCCGAGGCTCGTCGGGACGAACGGTACCCTGCATGTGAAGCAGGTCTATCTGGGCGAGCTGAAATACGTGGATCTTGAAGTGAAATTCAAGGACGGACTGGTGAAGGATTACAGCTGCACCAATTTCCCGACCGCGGAGGAGAACCGCAATTATTTTAAGGAAAACGTCCTGTTTCACCATGAGACGCTGCCGATGGGCGAGTTCGCGATCGGAACGAACACGACAGCGTATGTGATGGCGAAAAAGTATCGGATCGCGGATAAGCTGCCGATTCTCATCGCGGAGAAGATGGGCCCGCACTTTGCGCTCGGGGACACCTGTTACAGCTGGGAGGAGGATACGATGACGTACAACGCCGACGGCAAGGCGATCATCGCCCGCGACAACGAGATCTCGCTGCTGCGCAAGGAGGATCCGTCGAAGGCGTACTTCGGCTGCCACACGGATATCACGATCCCGTACGAGGAGATCGGGTTTATCGAGGTCGTCTGCGCGGACGGGCGGCGGATCGCGCTCCTTCGGGACGGGCGTTTCGTACTGCCGGGGACGGAAAAGCTGAATGAGCCGTTCGAGGAGGCTAAGATCTGTTAGAAATGAAAGCCCACGGATTGCTCCGCACTGCGTGCTCTCGCAATCCTACATGTATTCGCAAATCACAGCACTCACATTCGTTCGTGTTGCTGTATTGCTCATACATGTTAGCGTCTCTCATGCATAGCCATCTTGGCAAGTAAACTTGCCAGATGTCATGCATGGAGACTGGGCTTTATATTGCAAAAATCGAAATGCGGCATTGACAAGGCAGAAATTAGTAGGTAAAATTTAAAACGGCAGTTTGCTTTAATTCGATAAAATATCTGAGAAGAGGAGCGGATACGATGGCGAAGGTAGGCATTGTGATGGGCAGCGATTCGGATATGCCCGTGATGAGCAAGGCGGCGGATATGCTGGAGAAATTCGGAATTGAGTACGAGATGAAGATCATCTCAGCGCACCGTGAGCCGGACGTGTTCTTTGAGTACGCGAAGACCGCCGAGGAGAAGGGCTTCAAGGTGATCATCGCGGGAGCTGGCATGGCGGCGCATCTGCCGGGCATGTGCGCGGCGATCTTTCCGATGCCGGTCATCGGCATTCCGATGCACACGACGTCTCTGGGCGGCAGAGATTCCCTGTACTCGATCGTACAGATGCCGAGCGGCATCCCGGTGGCGACCGTGGCGATTAACGGCGGAGCGAACGCGGGAATTCTCGCGGCGAAGATCCTGGCCACCTCGGATCCGGAGCTGCTCGCGAAAGTGAAGGCTTACGCGGCGGAGCTGAAGGAGCAGGTCGAGGCGAAGGATGAGCATTTGCAGCAGGTAGGATATAAAGCATACGCACAGAAGTAAGATCCGCGAAAGCGATGAGCCCTGTAAAGCGGTCAGACGGCAGATGATTCAGGGACAGACTCGGTTCATGGACAGGGAAGACGATAACGTGCAGATCGGGAGGAACGTATGGATTACAAGAAGGCAGGAGTGGATATTGAGGCAGGTTATAAGTCCGTGGAGCTTATGAAGGAGCATGTGAAGCGGACGATGCGCCCGGAGATGCTCAGCGGCATCGGTGGATTTTCCGGGGCGTTCTCGATGGAAGCGTTCAGGAATATGGAGAAGCCGACGCTCGTGTCCGGGACGGACGGCGTCGGGACAAAGCTGAAGCTGGCGTTTCTGCTGGACAAGCACGACACGATCGGCATCGACTGCGTGGCGATGTGTGTGAACGACATCGCGTGCGCGGGCGGCGAGCCGCTGTTTTTCCTTGATTATATAGCATGCGGAAAGAATTACCCGGAAAAGATCGCGGCGATCGTCGGAGGCGTGGCCGAAGGCTGTGTGCAGGCAGGCGCCGCGCTGATCGGCGGCGAGACAGCCGAGCATCCGGGCATGATGCCGGAGGATGAGTACGATCTGGCCGGGTTCGCGGTCGGCATCGTGGATGAGAAGGATCTGATCACCGGCAGGGATCTGAAAGCCGGGGATGTGCTTTTAGGCATCGCGTCCACGGGCGTGCACAGCAACGGATTTTCGCTTGTCCGCAAGGTGTTCCCGATGGAGCGGGAAGCGCTGAATGAATATTATGAGGAGCTCGGGACGACGCTCGGCGAGGCGCTCCTGACTCCGACCAGGATCTATGTGAAGGCGCTTCGCAGTGTGAAGGAGGCGGGCGTGCGCGTCAAGGCGTGCAGCCACATCACGGGCGGCGGTTTCTACGAGAACGTACCGCGGATGCTTCCGGACGGCGTGCGCGCCGTGATCAAGAAGAACAGTTATCCGGTTCCGGCGATCTTTGGTATGCTCGCGCAGCGGGGAGATATCGCCGAGGAAATGATGTACAATACTTACAACATGGGCATCGGCATGGTGGTCGCGGTCGCGCCCGAGGACGTCACGGCGGCAGTCGCGGCGATCGAATCGGCGGGCGACACCGTATACCAGATCGGCGGCATTGAGGCCGGCAAAAAGGGAGTGGTGCTATGCTGAAGCTCGCGGTGATGGTGTCGGGCGGCGGCACAAATCTGCAGGCGATCCTCGACGCGATCGCGGACGGGAGCGTCACGAACGCGCAGGTCGTCCGCGTCGTCAGCAACAGCAGCAAGGCCTACGCGCTGGAGCGCGCGAAGAAGGCCGGGATCCCGACCGTGTGCGTCACGCGCAAGGCTTATCCGCAGCCGGAGGAGTTCGATCGCGCGCTGCTTGAGGCGCTGCAGGAGTCCGAGGCGGAGCTCGTCGTGCTGGCGGGCTGTCTGGTCGTGCTTCCGCAGATCGTCATTGACGCGTTTCCGAACCGCATCATCAACATCCATCCGGCGCTGATCCCCGCGTTTTGCGGAAAGGGATATTACGGACTGGCGGTGCACAAGGCGGCGCTATCCAGAGGCGTGAAGCTGACCGGGGCGACGGTGCACTTTGCGGACGGAGGCACGGATACAGGGCCGATCATCCTGCAGAAGGCTGTGGAGGTCTGCGAGGGCGACACGCCGGAGATCCTGCAGCGCAGGGTCATGGAGCAGGCCGAGTGGGTGATCCTGCCGAAGGCGATCGACCTGATCGCGAACGGCCGCGTGAAGGTTGTAGATGGGAAAGTACACATCGAATGAAAGCCCGGTCTCCATGCAGAACCGGATGGCAAGTTTACTTGCCAGTCCGGTTCTGCATGAGAGACGCTAACCCGTATGAGCAAAAAAGCAGCGTGAGCAGAGCGAACGATGCGATTTGCGAATATGGGGCAGGATTGCGAGAGCTGTGAAACAGCGGAGCAATCCGTAGGGCTTTCAGAGACTAATGATACGGAGGAGATATTTATGAAGGTACTGATCGTAGGCAGCGGCGGGCGTGAGCACGCGATCGCGTGGAAGGTGGCGCAGAGTCCTAAGGTCGACAAGATCTACTGTGCGCCGGGCAACGCGGGGATCGCGGAGTACGCTGAGTGCGTGGATATCAAGGCGATGGAATTTGAGAAGCTGGCCGCGTTCGCGAAGGAGCAGGCGGTCGACCTCACGGTCATCGGCATGGACGATCCGCTCGTGGGCGGCGTCGTTGACGTGTTCGAGGCGCAGGGGCTGCGGGTGTTCGGCCCGCGCAAAAATGCGGCGATCCTCGAGGGCTCAAAGGCGTTCTCGAAGGATCTGATGAAGAAGTACCATATTCCGACGGCTGCGTACGAGAATTTCACAGACGCGCAGGCGGCGCTCGATTACCTGAAGACGGCGAAGTTCCCGATCGTGCTCAAGGCGGACGGGCTGGCGCTCGGAAAGGGCGTGCTGATCTGCAATACGCTTAAGGAGGCGGAGGCCGGAGTCCGGCAGATCATGACGGACAAGAAGTTCGGGGACGCCGGGAACTGCATGGTCATCGAGGAGTTCATGACCGGGCGCGAGGTGTCTGTGCTGAGCTATGTGGACGGGAAGACGATCAAACCGATGACCTCCGCGCAGGATCACAAGCGCGCGGGCGACGGGGATACAGGATTGAACACGGGCGGCATGGGGACGTTTTCGCCGAGCCCGTTCTACACCGAAGAGGTGGACGCATACTGCAGGAAATATATTTATCAGCCGACCGTCGACGCGATGGCGGCTGAAGGACGGCCGTTTAAGGGCATCATTTTCTTCGGACTGATGCTGACGGCGGACGGACCGAAGGTGCTCGAGTACAATGCGCGCTTCGGCGATCCGGAGGCGCAGGTTGTGCTTCCGAGGATGAAGACGGATATCATAGACGTCTTCGAGGCCTGCATCGACGGCACGCTCGATCAGGTGGATCTGGAGTTCGAGGACAACGCGGCGGTCTGCGTCGTGCTCGCGTCGGAGGGATACCCGGTAAGCTATGAGAAGGGCTATCCGATCAAGGGGCTGGACAGTTTCAAGGATAAGAAAGGCTACTACGTGTTCCATGCGGGTACCGCGAAGTCGGGAGATGATATCGTGACGAACGGCGGGCGCGTGCTCGGCGTGACGGCGACGGGGGCGAACCTGAGGGAAGCGCGGAAAAATGCGTACGAGGCGGCCTCCTGGATCTCATTTGAGAACAAATTCTGTCGTAGTGATATTGGCAAGGCGATCGATGAGGCGGAAGGATAAGGCTGCGCAGCTGTTCGGGCGGGGACGGATCATTTCCGTGAAGACGCCGGACAGACATGAAATAAGGCTTTAGTTAGGAGTGCGAGGACAATGAAGAAGCGAAACTACAGATGGAGCGCGGTGATCGTGCTGACGGCGATCCTGGTATGGATGTGTTCGTTTGGCGCGGCGGCTGGAGAGGGGTCGAACGACAATTCTCTCGCGGATCTCGGAATATTGACAGAGGGGGCAGAGGTATTCCCAGAGTTTGAGTACGGAGTGACCGAGTACGACGTCAGGGTGCCGGCCGGGACGGAGAAATTGGAGCTGGAACCGATCCCGTCGAACGGAAACGCCACGATCGCGGATATCACGGGAACGGAGTTGACGGACGGCGAGGCAACGGTCACGATTACGGTCGAGGCGGAGAATGGCGAGCAGTATCCGTACTATCTGCATGTGAAGGAAGTCGGCGGAGGCGAGGTCGCGGTTCAGGAGACAGAGCCGGTCCCGCAGACGGAACCGGAGACGGAAACCGAACCGGAGACGGAGGATCCGCGGTATGTCAAGGTAGACCGGACGGCCCTGCAGGAGGCGGAGAATACGATCGACGCCTTGAAGGACGAGACCAGGAGCTATCGCGACCGCTCTATGATGTTGATGCGCATCCTGTACGGAATGATCGCGTTCAGTGTGGTGCTTCTTTTCATCGTGATCAACCTGCTCCTCAAGAAAAAGGATCTGAAGGCGGAGCTTCAGGAATATATGGGATACGGATATCCGCCGGAACAGCAGGGGTATGATCCGGCTGCCGGACAGCAGGGATACTACGAAGGAAATCAGCAGTATTATTCCGGGGATCCGAATCAGGGATATTACGGGAACGGCGCGCAGGAAGCGTCGTACGGAAACAGTCAGCAGCGTCAGGCAGGGATCCGGAGTCAGCAGGCGGAACCGCAGCTTCAGGTCTATCGGCCGGAGCCGTCGACAGAGCGGGACGATCCGGCGACGGTGCCGAAGCCACAGAAGGCGAAAAAGAGACAGAAGAAGATGCCGGAGTATCAGGAACAGCCACAACAGCCGCAGCAGGGACACAGCCGCAGACAGCCGAAGAACGGCAAGTCGGAGAACGTGGAGATCAATATGATCGATCTGTAGGACGCTGGACTTTTTGGAAAAAAGAAGACATAGGGGGACGCGGTCAGCGTTCCCCTCTCTTATGCGCAGACTTGCGTATTCAGGTTTCTGTGTATTCAAATTTCTGTGTGTTCAAATCTCGGAGTGAGATTTTTCGATTGACAGAAGCACTTGTATGTTATATAGTATGTATCACAATATACCATACAAAGGAGGAAATATCATTATGCTGATAGAGATAGATTTTCAGAGCGACGAGGCGCTTTACATGCAGCTTCGGAATCAGATCATACTGGGGATCGCGACGTCCATGCTCAGGGAGGGAGACCCGCTCCCGTCCGTGCGGCAGCTTGCGGGCGACATCGGGATCAATATGCACACGGTGAACAAGGCGTACTCGGTGCTGCGTCAGGAAGGATTCGTGACGATCGACCGCAGAAAGGGCGCGGTCGTGGCGGTGGACGTCGATAAGCTGCAGGCGATGGCCGAGATGAAGCGGCAGCTCCGCGTGCTTCTGGCAAAAGCGTATTGTCAGGATATCTCGCGCGAGGAGGTTTGCGGGATGGTGGACGAGATCTACAATGAATACGGGAAACAGGAGGACGACTGATGCAGGATAATTTTACAAAGAGTGCCGTGCAGGCGCAGAATCTGGCGGAGAAAGCGGCCAGAAGCTGCGGGCACAGCTATGTGGGCTCCGAACATCTTCTGATCGGACTGATACAGGAGCCGAAGGGAACCGCGGGAGCGATCCTGCGGGCGCACCATGTGGAGGAGGAGAAGCTGCGGGAGCTGATCGACCGTCTGATCGCGCCGGACGGGAGCGTGCTCTCGGCACAGGAGGAGGGGTGGACCCCGCGCGCGCAGGAGATCCTTCAGGCGAGCGTCACGGAAGCGCAGCTCCTTGGGAGCGAGCAGACCGGGACCGAGCATATCCTTCTGGCGATCCTGCAGGACGTCGAGTGTGTGGCGGCGAGGCTGCTGCATACGCTCGGCGTGAATCTTCAGAAATTGTTTCTGGATCTGGCCTCTGTGATGGGGATCCCGGAGGACAAATACAAGGAGCTTGCGCATGGGGCGCGCTCGGACGGAGGATCGTCGAATACGCCTGTGCTCGACCAGTACAGCCGGGATCTGACAGAGCTCGCGGCGGCGCATAAGCTTGACGTGACGGTCGGACGACAGCAGGAGACTGAGCGCATTGTTCAGATCCTGAGCAGAAGGACGAAAAACAATCCCTGCCTGATCGGTGAGCCGGGCGTCGGCAAGACTGCGATCGTGGAGGGACTCGCGCAGCGCGTCGTCGCGGAGCAGGTGCCGGAGCCGATGCGCGGCAAGCGTGTCGTGACGCTCGATATGGCCGGGATGGTCGCGGGATCGAAGTACCGCGGTGAGTTTGAGGAGCGCATCAAGCGTATCATACGCGAGGTGGCGGACAGCGGAGACGTGCTGCTCTTCGTGGATGAGCTGCACACGATCATCGGAGCGGGCGGCGCGGAGGGAGCGCTCGACGCATCCAACATCCTGAAGCCGTCGCTGTCGCGCGGCGAGATTCAGCTGATCGGCGCGACGACGATTGAGGAGTACCGTAAGTATATTGAGAAGGATCCGGCTCTGGAGCGCAGATTTCAGCCGGTGCGCGTGGAGGAGCCGTCCGAGGAGGAGACAGAGGAGATCCTGCGCGGCCTGCGTCCGACCTATGAGCGGCATCACGGCGTGCAGATCACGGACGAGGCGATTAAGGCGGCGGTGAAGCTCTCGAGGCGCTATATCAACGACCGCTTTCTGCCGGACAAGGCGATCGACCTCATCGACGAGGCCTCCGCGCGGAGGCAGTTGGGATATTACAGCGATTCAGGACATGTGTCCGAGCTCCAGGAGCAGTATGACAAGCTCCTTTCCGACCGCGAGCATGCGCTGCAGGAAGGCCGTATCGAAGATGCGAAACAGCTGAATCAGGAAAAAGAAGCACTGCAGCTGAAGCTGGAGCGCGAGAAGAAGCGGATCCGCAAAAAGCAGCAGGGGCGGAAGTCCGTCGTGACGGAAGAAGACGTCGCGCAGATCGTGTCGATCTGGACGAAAGTCCCGGTGCAGAAGCTTGCGGACCAGGAGGGAAAGAAGCTTCTGAAGCTGGATCAGCTCCTGCATCACCGCGTCATCGGGCAGGAGGAGGCGGTGCAGGCGGTCGCGCGCGCGATTCGCAGAAGCCGCGCAGGCCTGAAGAGCCCGAATCGTCCGATCGGATCGTTCCTGTTCCTGGGGCCGACCGGCGTCGGCAAGACCGAGCTTTCCAAGGCGCTCGCGGATGTGGTGTTCGGCAGCGAGCAGTCGATGATCCGCGTGGACATGTCAGAGTATATGGAAAAGCACAGCGTATCGAGACTTGTCGGCTCGCCGCCCGGATATGTGGGATACGACGAGGGCGGTCAGCTCAGCGAGAAGGTGCGCAGAAATCCCTACTCGGTCGTCCTGTTTGACGAGATCGAGAAAGCGCATCCGGACGTGTTCAATATTCTTCTTCAGGTGTTGGACGAAGGACACATCACGGATGGCCAGGGGCGCAAGATCGATTTCAAGAACACGATCCTGATCATGACCTCGAACGCGGGGGCGCAGTCGATCGTCGCGCCGAAACATCTCGGGTTTGGCGCAGGGAACGACGAGAAGAAAAATTACGAGACGATGAAATCCAGTGTGCTCGAGGAAGTGCGAAGGATCTTCCGCCCCGAGTTTCTGAACCGCATCGACGAGACCATCGTGTTCCACGCGCTCACGGAACCGGACATCCGCGACATTGCCGGTCTTCTGCTCGACGAGCTGAGAAAACGCTGCAGGGAACAGATGCAGCTCGAGCTGAAATTCAGCCCGGCGGTGCGGCAGTATATCGCCAAAGAGGGCTTCGACGTGAAATACGGGGCGCGGCCGCTGCGGCGCGCGGTGCAGAGCAAGGTCGAGGATATGCTGGCGGAGGAGATCCTCGCCGGAAAGGTGCGCGAGGGAGACACCGTGCGCGTATTCTGCCGGAACGGAAAAATATCATTTTCCGTCTGAGAGAGTGGAATTCCGGCTGAGATTATGGTAAGATATTCAGGAACTGATATGCTGTACCGGATGGGAAACATGGATTTTTCATCAGGCTCGCGCGGTTCAGAATAAAGAGATACTATAGGAAAATCAGGAGGGCAACACAATGTCAGGGATCAAAGAGCTGATACGCACAGAAACAGACGGGACACTCAGTTTTGGGGATTACGAGCTTTCCGAGAAGCAGAAGCGTTCGGATTACGAGCACGACGGCGATCTGTACAAGGTGAAGACGTTCGCGGACATCACGAAGCTGGAGCGCAACGGCATGTTTGTCTATGAGTCTGTTCCGGGGACTGCTGTTTACAATTTCCGCGAGACGGAGAACGGCATCTCGTTTCAGGTGGAGGGGACGAAGGACACGCAGATCATTCTCGGCCTCGAGGAGGACGCGGAGTATAAGATCTATATTAACGACACAAACATCGGTACGATGAAGACGAATATGGGAGGCAAGCTGGTGCTCAGCGTGGAGGCGGGCACAGTGGGCAGCATTCCGGTAAAGGCAGTGAAGCTGTAAATGGCAAAGGCAAGATCCGTGTTCTTCTGTCAGAACTGCGGCTTCGAGTCTTCGAAGTGGATGGGGCAGTGCCCCGGCTGCAGGGAGTGGAATACCTTTGCGGAAGAACCGAAAATGATCACAAAAAAGGCGACGGCGGGAGCTGCGCGGCGGGAGACCGCGCAGCCCCTTGCGCTGTCACAGATCGAGATGAGCACGACCACGCGGATGTCGACCGGGATCGGGGAACTGGATCGCGTGCTGGGCGGCGGTATCGTGCAGGGCTCGCTTGTCCTGGTGGGCGGCGATCCGGGCATCGGCAAGTCCACGCTGCTTCTCCAGGTGTGCCGCAATCTCTCTCAGGCAGGGAAGCGTGTGCTCTACATTTCCGGGGAGGAATCCCTGCAACAGATCCGAATGCGCGCGCAGCGCATGGGAGAGTTTACAGATCAGCTGATGATCCTCTGCGAGACGAATCTTGAAGATATCCGTGAGGCCATCACGAAGACGGCTCCGGAGATCGTGATCATCGACTCGATCCAGACGATGTACAATGAGGACGTCACTTCAGCCCCGGGCAGCGTCTCACAGGTGCGGGAGTCCACGGGCGTCCTGCTGCAGATCGCGAAGGGCATGAACATCTCGATCTTCATCGTCGGACATGTTACGAAGGAGGGCGTCGTGGCCGGACCGCGCGTGCTCGAGCACATGGTGGACACTGTGCTCTACTTCGAGGGAGACCGTCACGCAGCGTACCGCGTGCTGCGCGGCGTGAAAAACCGCTTCGGTTCCACGAACGAGATTGGCGTGTTCGAGATGCGCGAGAGCGGGCTCGCGGAGGTGCCGAATCCGTCGGAGTACATGCTGGAGGGAAAGCCGGAGGGCGCTTCCGGCTCTGTCGTGGCCTGCACGATGGAGGGCACAAGGCCGGTGCTTCTCGAGGTGCAGGCGCTTGTGTGCAAGACGAACCTGGCGTTTCCGCGCAGGACCGCGGCGGGGACGGACTTAAACCGGGTCAACCTGTTGATGGCGGTGCTTGAAAAGCGCGCGGGACTGGGACTTTCCTCCTGCGACGCCTACGTCAACATCGCCGGAGGTATCCGCATGAACGAGCCCGCCCTGGATCTCGGCATCATTCTTGCCATCGCGTCGAGCATGAAGGACCAGCCGATCGACGAGAAGACGATCGCGTTTGGAGAGGTGGGCCTGAGCGGCGAGGTACGTTCGGTCAGCATGGCGGAGCAGCGCGTCCGTGAGGCGAAGCGCCTCGGCTTCGACACGGTGATCCTGCCCGAAGCCTGCAAAAGACAGGCGGCGCGGGTCAAGGAGATCCGGCTGGTCGGCGTTAAGAACGTGCGCGAGGCGATCCGGGCAATCGTATAGAACGTGCGATAAAAGCAATGGCAGAAGACGATCACATCACTTTTATAGGAGTAAGGAAAAATCAGCGAGGGAGTTTGCTTAAACGGTGTTTGTCCGCGGATATCCGTTCGGACAGGCGGTTTTGCAGCTCTCTTTTTTGATTCTTTCTTAAGAAAATTGTCAGAAATACATAAAGAAAATATAGTCGTTGTCTGTTATACTGAGTTCAGAGATGCCGGAAACGCGGGGCGCTAGCCACACAGGAAAGAAGCGTTCCAGGCGGCATGCCGGCGGGATCGTGAGTTGCCGGTAGGGGGAGGCTGTTGCGAATGGATACATATAATATTCTTGTGGTGGACGACGACCGGGAGATCGTGCGCTCGCTCTCACGGCTTCTGGAGCTGGAAGGATACCGGGTCTTCAAGGCGTATGAGGGGATGGAGGCGCTCGACGTGCTGTCGCAGAATCCGATCCACCTGATCATACTGGACGTGATGATGCCAAAGCTCAACGGACTGTCGGCGCTGATGAAGATTCGGGAGAAGAACAACATTCCGATCATTATGCTCTCCGCGAAGACCGAGGAGAGCGACAAGGTGCTGGGACTCTCGATGGGCGCGGACGACTACGTGACGAAGCCGTACAACACGGCGGAGCTGATGGCTCGCGTGAAATCCCAGCTGCGGCGCTATTTTTCGCTCGGGGCGGTGGCGGATCAGGGAGGCGGGGAGGATCTCCTGAAGAATGGCGGTCTCGTGCTGAACCGCAACACGAAGGAGCTGACGGTAGACTCGGAGCCTGTCCGCCTGACCGCGACCGAGTACAAGATCGTGGAGCTTCTGATGAGCCATCCGGGCTATGTGTTCTCGGCGGAGGAGATCTACAGCCGGATCTGGCAGGAAGAGGCCTACGGCGTGGAGAATACGGTGATGGTGCATATCCGGCGGATCCGGGAGAAGATCGAGATCACGCCGAAGAACCCGAAATATTTAAAGGTGGTGTGGGGGATTGGCTACAAGATTGAAAAATTTGATTGATTTCGAGCGATTCTCAGAGCGGAAGCAGGCGGTCCTTTTGACTGTGTTTTTTCTGCAGGAATCTGTTTTTGCGACCTTTCTCATGATCTATCTGAGGTACTACCGCTTTTATTCGGTCAGACATCAGATCGTACTCGCGCGGCGGTATCTGTATCGATTCATGATACTTGCGGTCGTCGCGGCGCTTCTGGCTGTTTGCTTCGCGCATGTCCTGAGCGTTTTTTTCAAAAAACATCCGCTCAGGGAAAGTATCAGAAAGCCGTGGCGACTTGACCGCATCAGAACGGAGGTTCTGGTGCTGATCGTCCTGGGTACGGGACTGATCTGGGCGGACGTGGCGTTCGGCTTTGAATGGGGATTAGGCGACGTCATCTTGTATGAGAGGCTTAGCGTGGCTTTCCCGGTATACAGCGTTCTTCGGGTGTGGGATGGCGCCGCTTTCGGTCTGCGGCTTTTGCTTCTGCTCTTCGTATTTTACGGAAGCCTGACGCTGCTTGACCGTCAGCGCAGGCAAAAGATCATGTCAGAGACCTCCCTGATCTGGGCGCTGGTAAGGCGTTACCGAGAGAGGACAACGCTTGAGAAACGGCTGCAGAACCGGCACAGGGGCAGCATCGTACTGGCGGCTTTTTTGACGGTGGTCGGCTGCATCGCGTCGTTGTCGGCGATGGACTATATCGGAGAGGCCGGGGCGGCGACGGGTCTCTGTATTCTCGCACTTTTTGTCCTGTTCCTGCGCGTGGGGTTTTCCGGCAGGCTCTCGCAGGAGATCGGACGTCTGGCGGAGCAGATCCGCTGCATGTCGGAGGGGGAGGAGCTGTCGGAGAAGCACGCCCTTTCGGAAAAGGCGCTTCTGTATGAGACATCGGTTCAGCTGAGGAACATCAACAGCGCGATGAGAGACAGCGTGGAGAAGCAGGTACAGGCGGAGCGGCTGAAGATCGATCTGATCACGAATGTTTCGCACGACCTGAAGACGCCGCTGACCTCGATGGTTGGATACACGGACCTGCTCAAGAAGGAAGACTTAAGCGCGGAAGCGCGGGACTATGTGGAGATCATCTCCTCAAAGCAGGAGCAGCTGAAAAATATGATACAGGATCTGTTTGACCTTTCGAAGGCGACGAGCGGAGCGGATCAGATGACGATTGATATCCTCGACATGCGCAGGCTGTTAGAGCAGACGCTGGGCGATATGGAGGATGTGATTCGCGCGAGCGGCAGGGAGATCCGCACAAGCTTTACGGAGGAGGCGCTGCTCTTTGCCGGGGACAACAACAAGGTGTACCGTGTCGTGCAGAACCTGTTGGGAAACGCGCTGAAATATTCTCTGGAAGGCACGCGTATCTACATTGAGACCGCCCGCGTGGACGGACAGGTTGAGCTGCGGATGAAAAACATCGCGTCTTATGAGATGGATTTTTCCCCGGAGGAGATCACAGAGCGCTTCGTGCGCGGCGACAAGGCGAGGACGACCGAGGGCCACGGACTGGGCCTTGCTATCTCGTCGAGTTTCGTGCACAACATGGGCGGCGAGCTGGAGGTCGCGACGGACGGAGACCTGTTCAAGGTGACTGTGAGATTCCCGGGCATGCCGGGATAAAGCGGCGGCGGTTGATGCATCGTAAGAATAAGTCGGAATAAATGCAGATCAAATAGAAACAAAGAAAACACGCAGGGACAAACCTGCGTGTTTTTACAGGGGCTGAGAGAATCGAACTCCCACTAAGAGTTTTGGAGACTCCTGTCATACCACTTGACCAAGCCCCTATGTGACAACTCACCAAATATTTATAGCATACAACAGGCGGGTTGTCAAATGAATTTTTAACCGAAGACAGCGGATATTTCTAGTCAATCCTTACGGTTTTTATTGTAGATCAGCATGAGTCCTTTCAGCAGCAGCAGGTCGTCGATGATGATCTCGCGTCGGCAGAACGGGATGATCGTCTTGGCCATGCCGCCCGTGGAGACGACAGTGCATTTCTCCCCGAGTTCCTCCTCAATGCGCTCGACCGAGCCGTCGATGCTGGCTGCAGTGCTGTATATGATGCCGCTGTGCATGCAGTCAATTGTGTTGGTGCCGATGACCTTTTTCGGAGGGTCGAGGCTGATCTTCGGAAGCTGCGAGGTTCGCATCGTGAGTGAGTCGAGCGAGACCCTGAGTCCGGGAATGATCATGCCGCCGCGAAAGTTTTTGTCCCGGTCGATGACGGAGATCGTCGTGGCCGTCCCCATGTCCACGATGATAAGGGGACAGGGATACTCGTGGGTTGCGGCGACCGCATCGGCCACCCGGTCGCTGCCGAGCTGTGCCGGGTTGTCAAGCAGGATCTTCAGGCCGGTGCGTATGCCTGGGCCGACGATCATGACAGGCGCCTGCGTCAGGCGGACCACAGCGTCCTTGATCGTCTGTGTCACGGAGGGCACCACCGAGGAAATGATGCTGCCCTCAAACGAGAGAGAGTTCAGACGGTTGAGCTCGAGAATGTTCTTGATCAGAACCGTGTACTCGAGCGACGTCGAGTCCTGATTCGTCGAGAGCCTTTCTATGAAATGGATCTTCTCCCCCTCAAAGCAGCCCAGCACAATATTTGAATTCCCGATGTCAACAGCCAGAATCATGGCAGATCTCCTTTATATTCGCGATTATGCCGCCGCGTTCTTTGTCACCGCGCCCGGCACGAAGCGGGCCTTGTACAATGCCAGCCCCACCGCGCCTGTGATGATCGTCGATGAGAGCATTTCGAAGACCGCGTTGATGCCGACAAAACCGCAGATGAACAGGATCACGTTCTTCCCGCCGATCAGCCCTTGCATGTATTCCGTATTTCCAAAGAGCAGGACAAGCGCGCCCATGAAGAATACCGTGTTCAGGAAAGCCGAACAGAAGCCAGTCACCATGCACGCGACAGAAACGTTCGTGAGTTTTCTTGCGCCCCGGAAAATGTAACCGAGCAGAAAACCGTCGAGCACGCGCGGGACAAAGCGCTGTATAAACGCGAGCACCGGGTTGATGCCGAAGAGGACGACGCCCATCGCGCTCGTGCCGCCGACGCCGATGCACTGCAGAAAGCTGGTGAGCCCGAAGACCGCGCCTGTGATCGCGCCGCCGACCGGGCCGAGCGTGATCGCGGAGATTGCCACCGGGATCACGTTGAATGTGATCGCGAGCGGGCCGATATTCAGATAGCCGAGCGGGGTGTAGGCCATGAGCAGCAGGATCGCTGTCATAAGGCCGAGAATGACGAGTTGCGAGACAAAAAATTTGGTTTTCATGATGAATTTCCTCCTTGTTATTATTCCCCGGGTGACGGTGTGCAGAAGCCGGATGCGGGCGGCGCAGGCGGTTATTGCCCTGAAAAGGTGCAGTACCGCGGGCGCTTGTAAAGGCCCGTGTACAGCAATATCATGCTGCCAAAGCCGTAAATCCTAAAATACAGCTTGGAAAATCGGCTTACTGACATTGCGTATGTACGGCGAATCTGCATGTCCCCGATGTGGGATACAATACAATCACAGGAGCACTATATCATACTTTTCTGCTTTGCACAATGAAAAAAATTGGGGCGAAAAAGATTTATTGAGATAAAGAGCGTTCTATGATAGAATCGAGAAAAAAGGATGGGTGATTTTTTATGTATGAACTGGAGCAGGCGGGGCAGGACAGCTTCTATATCCAGAGTCCGGCGAAGATCGGGCTGTTTCGGATGAACGAGACGGATGTGTGCCTGATCGACAGCGGGAGCGACAAGGAGGCGGGGCGGAAGGTTCGGCAGATCCTGGATAGGAACAACTGGCATTTGACGGCCATTTTCAACACGCACTCGAACGCCGATCATATCGGCGGCAACAAATATCTGCAGGGACAGAGCGGCTGCAAGGTCTACGCGCCGGGAATCGACTGTGATTTCACAAACCACCCGATCCTTGAACCGGCTTTCCTGTACGGAGGTTTTCCGCCAAAGGATCTGCGGCATAAGTTCCTGCTCGCGCAGGAGAGCGAGGCAAAGCCGCTGACGGATGATTTTCTGCCGGAAGGGCTGGAGTCGATCGCGCTGCCGGGACATTTCTTCGATATGGTAGGTTTCCGGACGAAGGATGACGTCGTCTATCTGGCGGACTGTCTGTCCAGTCAGGCGACGCTCGAGAAATATCAGATCGGATTTTTGTACGATGTGGCGGCGTATCTGGCGACGCTGGAGCAGGTGAAAGAGATGCGGGCGGCTCTGTTCGTCCCGGCGCACGCGGAGCCGACGGAGGACATTGCGCCGCTTGCGCAGTACAACATCGACAAGGTTTATGAGATTGCGGATAAGATCGTGGAGCTCTGTCGGGAGCCGCTTGGGTTTGAAGCGGTTCTGCGGAGGCTGTTTCTGGACTATGGACTCACGATGAATTTTGAGCAGTACGCGCTGGTCGGGAGCACGGTGCGCTCCTATCTGGCGTGGCTGAAGGATGCCGGACGGCTGGAGGCGCTGTTCGAGGACGCGCAACTTCTGTGGAGAGCCGTGTAAAACTGAGAGGTTTGTATTGCGGAGAATGTATCCGGCGGGAAAATGAAGCCAAGGAAAGAAATACCGAAATCTGACAGGAATTGTACAGAGCAAGAAGAGAGAACAGAGGGTGATTGTATGCTGAACGGAAAAACCGTAATCCTCGGCGTGACCGGGAGCATCGCCGCATACAAAGCGGCGAATCTGGCAAGTCTTTTGAAAAAGCAGCATGCAGATGTGCATGTGATCATGACCAAAAATGCGACACAGTTTGTCGGGCCGGTGACGTTTGAGACGCTGACCGGGAACAAATGCCTGACGGACACGTTTGACCGAAACCATCCGTTCGAGGTGGAGCATGTGGAGCTCGCGAAACGCGCGGATCTTGCGCTCGTGGCTCCGGCGACAGCCAATGTGATGGCAAAGCTGGCGCACGGACTGGCCGACGACATGTTGACGACGACGCTGTTGGCGTGCGACTGCCCGAGGCTGATCGCCCCGGCGATGAACACGCGCATGTATGAGAACCCGGTGACGCAGGACAATGAGCAGATTCTGAAAAAATATGGCTGGAAGGTCATCGAGCCCGCGGTCGGGCAACTGGCGTGCGGCGATACCGGGCGGGGAAAGTTCCAGGAGGAGAGTCTGATCCTCGGGCATGTATTGAACGAGATCGCGTTTCCAAAGGATATGGAGGGACTGCATGTGCTTGTAACAGCGGGTCCGACGATCGAGCCGATCGACCCGGTGCGCTTCCTGTCGAATTATTCGAGCGGGAAGATGGGCTACGCGATCGCGCACGTCTGCAGGATGCGCGGGGCGGAGGTGACGCTGGTGAGCGGCCGGACGAGCCTGGAAGTCCCGGTCGGAGTGGATGTGATCCCGGTTGGTTCGGCGCAGGAGATGTTCGAGGCCGTGTCTTCGCGCGCGGGACAGCAGGATATGATCATCAAGGCGGCGGCCGTGGCCGACTACCGGCCCGCGGCTGTGGCGGATGAGAAGGTGAAAAAGTCCGACGACGAGCTGAACATCGGGCTAGAGCGGACGCAGGACATTCTGGCGTGGCTCGGAGAGCACAAGGGCGAGAGGCAGATCCTCTGCGGCTTCGCGATGGAGACTGAGCACATGGTTGAGCACGCGCGGGAGAAGCTCGCGCGCAAGAATCTCGACCTGATCGCGGCGAACAATGTCAAGGTGGAGGGCGCGGGTTTCGGGACCGACACGAATGTGGTAACATTGATCTCAGCAGAGGGCGCGCAGGAGCTGGAGCGGACGAGCAAGGAGGATGTTGCGCTGAAGCTGACTGACGAGTTATTGAAAATTCGCGCGAAGAAAGTATTGAAATGACATGTTTCAAATTAGGTGAAGAATATGGCAGACCCGCACGTCCGAAACATGGCAGAGAGTGCTGTGGAATGTGTCAGAGGTTTGCGGAAAAAGAGGAGTGCCGAAACGTATGAAGTGCTACGAGACCGTGTGGGAGATTTTTAATAAATGCGCGAACAACCAGATGCGAGACGTGTTCATCGAAGAGCTTGAGATTGAGGACATCGACGCATTCCTGCAGGAGAAATTCAAAGGCAAGGAAGTCTCCTTCGACAAGGCCGTGCAGCCTGACGGGACGATCGTCTACGATATCGTCGCATCCGGGATCAGGGAGCGTTATTCGTTCACGGAGATATAGAGGTCGGGAAGATCTGCTTTTGACATTTTCGTTATAGACAAGCTGGGCAACTGTTCGGAAGTTTCGACAAGTTCGCATGGCTTCAGAGAAAATGACATATACAAAAATGGCATACACAGGACAGGAGAGACATTGGTCATGGATTCTATCATTCAGTCGTTGGAAGAGCAGCAGGTGAGCAGAGAGCTTTTGCGCTCCATCGCGGAATTTCGGGAGAAATATCCGGTGGAGGAAAAACTGGAGCCGAGGATCATCCGGCCGATGCTGCCGTACTACGGACGGGAGACATTCGAGATGGCGGCCTCCGCGCTGCTGCAGGGGGAGAATATCCTCTTGACCGGCACGAAGGCGACCGGAAAAAACATTCTTGCGGAGAATCTTGCGTACGTGTTCGGCAGGCCATCGTGGAACATTTCGTTTCATGTCAACATGGACAGCAGCGCGCTGATCGGCACGGACACGTTCCGTGCGGGCGAGGTGCAGCTGCGCACCGGTCCGGTCTATGACTGCGCGGTCGGCGGGGGCTTCGGCATTTTTGACGAGGTGAACATGGCGAAGAATGACGCGGTTTCCGTGCTCCACGCGACGCTTGACTATCGCCGGATTCTGGATATTCCGGGTTACGAGAAGGTGAATCTGCACGATGCGACTCGTTTCATCGGCACGATGAACTACGGCTACGCGGGCACAAGAGAGCTTAACGAGGCGCTGGTATCGCGCTTTCTGGTAATTGAGATGCCGATGGCGACGGAGGATACGCTGCACTATATTCTGGAACGGGTCTTCCCGGATTTCCGAAAGGAAGGTCTGGAACAGATCTGCGGATTGTTCCTCGACCTGCAGACGAAAGCGAACAACAACGAGATTTCCACAAAGCCGCTCGACCTGCGAGGCCTGATCGGCGCGCTGAAGACGGTGCGGGCGGGCCTTAGCCCGCGGCTTGCGATCCGCATGGGCATCGTCAATAAGAGCTTCGACCTGTTCGAGCGGGAGATCGTGGAAGACATCGTGATGACGCGCATCCCAGAGAGCTGGACGCCGGCGGAGATATTTGGAGTCGGCTGAATAAGGAAAAAGATGGAAGATTTATACGAGTCCGACGACCTCATGACGGAGGCGGAAAACCGAATACGGAACCTGATGTGGACGGTCAGCGGAGATTACCGCCTGGACACGAAGCTTGACATTGAGTCCTGGCACCGCTCGAAATGCATTTCGATGTACGACGCGGTGAAGCAGGGCGCTTTCGCGCGCTTTTTTGACCGGGACGAGCTCGGGCTTTACCTCGTGAAGAAGGTGTATTACGGGGCGCAGGAGCAGCCGCTGACGGAGCTTGCGCAGCTCTGTGTGGATGCAGCGGTGTACCGGAAGATCGCGGCGGAGCGGCCCGGCGTGCCGGAGCTGCGGCGGAAGGCGTTCTCGGATCTGCTGGAGCTGTCGTTTCATAAGATGAGCGTGTCCCTGCCGGGCAGGATCAAGATCGCGCTGCTTCGCGGGTATCTGCGGGGCGACTGGCACTGTGAGTGGCAGATCGAGGAGGCGTTGCAGCTGATCCGTTCGCTGGAGGACGCGCGCGATACAATGGAGCTGATCCGTGCGACGGACGAGCTCTACAACACTTTGATCGATAAGAGTTTCGTGCGCAGGCACGGGGATCTGGAGCATGTGCTCGCCGTGACGGCGGAGGACCTGCAGGAGTTCGACTGGAGCGATTTTCTGGAGGAGGAGATGGGCGAGGATCTTCTCGAACGCTACATGAACAAGATGAACAGTCAGGTGACGACACTGCAGGAAGAGCAGGATGAGAAGGAGGATGCGCCGCGAAGTCCCGGCAAGCGCAAGGTGACGCTGATCTCCCCGGAGGCCGCGGCGAAGATGCACTCCTATATCGAGCTGAACTACGGGCGGTCATATCTGCCGGAAATGGAGCAGAAGCGGCTGAATCAGCGCTTGTGCCGCGGGGCGCACGCGGACTGCAGCCTCTACTTTACGGACGGAGTCCTCAGGAATCCGGTGCTCGCGAACGCGCAGTTTGTGAACGCAAAGCGGCACGCGGAGAAGAACCGGACACTGTTTCGCAACAGCAAAAACATGCTCGCGCGCAACATCGAGCAGCTCACCGACGAACTGAAGCGTTCCCTGCATCGGCGCAGCGAGCCGGAGGAGAGCGCGGCGTGGTCGGGGCAGATCGTCCCGAGGCTTCTCTGGAAAGTGGACAGGATGGAGGATCCGGGACGGCTTTTCGTGAAGACGATGAAGCGCAATGTGTCCGAGTTTGCGGTCGACATCCTGATGGACGCGAGCGGGTCCCAGCGGGATCGTCAGAGTCAGGTGGCGCTGCAGGCGTACATCATCAGCGAGGCGTTGTCGAATAATCATGTGCCGCACCGCATCATGAGCTTTTGCAGTTTTTGGGATTATACGATTTTACAACGGTTTCGGGAGTATGACGCGCCGCGCGAGGAGAATCTGCGCGTGCTGGAGTATGTGACCTCCTCGAACAACCGGGACGGACTGGCGATCCGCGCCGCGGGCGACGGGCTGCTGCAGCGTCCTGAGGAGGGGAAGATCCTGATCGTTTTGAGCGACGGCAAGCCGAACGACATCATTGTAAACCGGCCGAACAGCCGCAATCCGCGACCGTACTATGGGGACTACGCGGTGACGGATACTGCCTTCGAGGTGCGAAAGCTGCGCGGCAAGGGCGTCTGTGTGCTCGGCGTGTTCACCGGGCGGGAGAAAGAGCTGATGGCGGAGAAGAAGATCTTTGGCAAGGATTTTGCTTATATCCGCAGCATTGAGAGCTTTTCACGCGTCGCCGGCCGTTATCTGCGCAAGCTGCTCGAGGACGACAGCGCGAATTTTTGAGCCTCTAAATTCTGATCAGCAGTAGAGGAGTGCGCGAATTAGCTTGTAAGTGCAAAAAATATTTTATGGCAATTGTGTCATTTTAGTAGTCCCAGCGCCATGTCCCGGAAGATGCCGGGCGTGGCTTCCAGTTCGTCGAACTTACCTTTCTGGACGATTTGCCCTTTATCCATGACGATGATCTCGTCGCAGTTTTTCAGCGTGGTCAGGCGGTGCGCGATCGAGAGCACGGTCATGCCGTATTTTTCCTTCAGCTTCTCAATCTCAGACTGGATCAGTTTTTCCGAAGTGTTGTCCAGAGCGGAGGTCGCCTCGTCGAGGATCAGGATCCGGGGTCTGCGCAGGAAGATGCGCGCCAGTGCGATCCGCTGCCGCTGGCCGCCGGAGAGATTGGCGCCGCTCTCCGCGACAGGGAACTCATATCCGCCGGGGAACTGCTCGATGTCGGCGGCGATGTTGGCCTTTCGCGCGGCGTCCTTTACTTCTTCGAGAGCTACCTCCCGCTTCATCCCGTAACAGATATTGTTGTATATCGTGTCCGCGACCAAAAACGGGGTCTGCGGCACAAGCGCGACAGACTCGGCGAGAGCCGATCGGCTGAGCGAGGACAGATTCCGGCCACCCAGCAGCACTTCGCCTTCCGCCTGCTCGAGCTTGTCGATGACCTTGATCAGCGTGGATTTGCCGCAGCCGCTGGGGCCGGCGATCCCCATGAAGGCCCCTGCGGGAATCTCCAGATCAATATTGTTGAGGATCGGCTGATCCGGCTTTTCCGGGTAGGCGAAGCGCACTCCTCGAACCCGTATATCGTTGGCGGCAGGAGCTGGCTGACGCGCGGACATATTCTGCAAAGCTTCGGTTTTCGCAGGGCAGCCTTTGGATATGTTTCGCACAACGGTTTGGTCCGGGTCGGCGGCTGCATCAGGCAGATAGGAAAAATCCGTCGGCAGCTCCAGCAGTCGGAAATAGTCGTTCGCCAGGACGACGCACTCTGAAAATTCATCCAGGATCCGGTGCAGCTCGCGCAGCGGACCGGTCAGCTGGGTGAAGCAGAGGTAGGCCGTGAGCACCGTGCCGATCGAGATGATCCCGTGTGAGGCCAGCAGGACAGAGATACCGATGACGAGGACGCTGAACACAGCCTCGTTGATGAACTTCAGGCAGTCGTAGAATGCCATCGCCTTGTGATGGCGCATTTCTTTCTCCCGAAGATGCTCGGAGCGGTCGAGGATGCGATTTTCCTCCGTCTGCGCGCTGTCGAGCGTTCGGATTGTCTCGATCCCGCCCAGAAGTTCAACCATCGTGCCGTCCATATCGGCGCGCGTCTCCATGAGCTCGACGCGGATCCCCTTCTGGGTGCTGATTTGACGGAACACGAGGAAGGTGCCGACCGGGATCACGAGCACGACGAGGCAGGCGACCGGTACCGGGAGCCGTAGGAAGATCGTCACGATCGCGGCAAGGCCGGTGGTGACGGCAGGGGCAAAATCCATAAACAGCAATTTGACCAATTTGACCGTTCCCTCAAGGCTACGGTTCAGCCGCCCGTGGATATTTCCGGTCATGCTATTGCGAAAGTAGGACAGCGGCGCCGTCAGCAGAGAAGCGGACGCCCTTTGGCGCGCGGTCTTTTCCGCCTGCGTCGCGGTATCCTCGACGATCAGTCTGCGCGCGACCTTGATGATCTCATTGGCGACATTTACCAACAGGATCATCAGAAGCACGGGAAGCACCGATGGAAAGGTGACGCTCTGATCCGCCAGAATGTGGTCGGTCAGGTAGCCGACGGCGAGCGGAGTGAGCTGGCTTAAGACAGCCGAGAACACCAGGATCGCCAGAATCCACAAGAAACGCAGCTTCTGTCTTGGCGGCAGCAGCCGGAATATTTTTTGCCATATCCTTTTGTTGGAATTTTTGTTGTCCATAGCGAGGAATTTCCTTTCAGCGACGCAGTTTCCTTCGCGGATGATACGCGTGTTCATGTACAGTTTACCATATATTTCATGTGATGAAAACATCATATTTTTGCTTCTCCTTGCAGAATTGATCCACATGGTGTAAAATAAAAAACACGAAAACACAGATAATACATTACATAGGGCACAGGGGAGATTTTGTATGAAGAAAAGGGGAATAACAGGAAGCATACTTTTCGTCGCGCTTCTTTTGCTGCTGGCCATGCCATGTACCGTGGACGCGGCTTCCTATACATGGAAGTCCGTCGAGAACGGCAACATGCAGTGTTACCAGAACGGAAATCTTGTGAAGAACAAATGGGTCGGCAACAGGCATCTGAACAAGAGCGGCTACATGGATCGCAACACCTGGGTCAGCAGGAAAGTGAACGGTGTGAAGATCCGCGTGTTTGTCAGGGACGACGGAAAATGGGTCAAGAATTTTAAAGCCGGCTGGCAGAAGATCAACAAGCAGTATTATTATTATACCGACGCCGGCAAGCTGGTGACCGGTTGGATCAAGGTCGGCGACAAGATGTATTACATAGACAAGTCGACTAAGACGCGTGTCAAGAAGCTCCAGAGCATTGGCGGAAAGCTGTATTACTTCACTTCGGCCGGAGTGCTGCGGACGAACAGGAAGATTACATACAAAGGTCAGAAATATATGGCCGATGAGCGCGGTGTGTGCACACCGGTTGGAGGAGGCACTCCGGGGGCGGATATGTTGTTTTTCCTGACCTTTGAGTCAGGCTCCGCGGCGTACAGCCAGACTGGTGGAGACCATGGAAACGCGTGCGGCGCGTATCAGTTTGACAATCGTTATTCGCTGCTTCCGTTTGTGAAGTATGCGTATGCGCAAAATCCGACGCTTTGCAAAGATTTTAAAAAGTACGCAAAATATACAAACGGGACGAAGCTCAAGAGCAATAAGAAGTTCTTCAAAGCGTGGAACAAGGTTTATGCGCGGGATCCAAAGCTTTTTGCTCAGCTGCAGGATACGTTTGCGAGACAGGAATACTATGATCCGGTGGAGCGCGCGCTGGCGGTGGCGGGTATTGACCTCGCGAGCCGCCCGGATGTCGTGAAAGGTGCAGTGTACAGTTATTCGATCCAGCACGGACAGACGACAGCGGTCAATGCGGTGAAGGCTTGCAAGATCAAGACTAAGACGACGAACGTTCAGTTCCTGAAGAAATTATATAATTATCGCATGAAGCACTTCCCAGTGTACAAGAGCAGATATTCGTCGGAGTGCGCTCTGGCTCTGAGCAAGCTATAAGCTGCAGCAAGAGGTAGCCGTCTTGTTCCTTTGCGAATAAAACGATGGTGTGATAGAATAGAGTGAAACGAGTATATTATATAGAAAGCACAATAGACGCGCTATGGAGGGATTGAGATGGCAGAAAAATCATGTGCGAGCGCAGCAAGCTGCAGCAAGGCGAGCTGTGAGGGCTGTCCGAGTGCAAAACAGCCGCAGAGCTTTCTGGAGGAGCTCAATATCTATTCAGAGATTAAACATGTGATCGGAGTTGTCAGCGGAAAGGGCGGTGTGGGCAAATCGATGGTGACCGCGTCGCTGGCGAATCTTCTGGCGGCGCGGGGGTACCGTGTCGGGATCATGGACGCGGACATCACGGGGCCGTCAATCCCGAGGATGTATGGCTTGAACGGACCGGCGATGGCGGACGACCAGGGTATGTATCCGGTACTGACAAAGAACGATATCAAGGTGATGTCGATCAATCTTCTGATGCCGGATCCGGAGGCTCCGGTGATATGGCGCGGCCCGGTGCTCGCCGGGGCAGTGAAGCAGTTCTGGACGGACGTGATCTGGGGCGAGTTGGATTATCTGCTCGTGGATCTGCCGCCGGGGACTGGCGACGTGCCTCTTACTGTGTTCCAGTCGATTCCGGTGGACGGCATCCTGATCGTGACCTCTCCGCAGGATCTCGTGAAGCTGATCGTGAAAAAGGCCTACAAGATGGCGGAGACGATGAACATTCCGGTGCTCGGTATGATCGAGAATTACAGCTATCTTAAGTGTCCGGACTGCGGGAAGGAGATCGCGGTGTTTGGCGAGAGCAGGATCGACGCAGTGGCGGTTGAGTTTGGTTCCCTCGTGCTTGGCAAGCTGCCGATTGATCCCAAGATCGCACGGCTGGCGGACGCGGGGACGTTCGACGAGGTGCAGAATCCGCATCTTGAAAAGGCGGTTCAGGCTCTGAGGGTGCTCGATACACAGAAAGCGGTATAATTTTCCCATGCTTTTCATACTCTTTTTCTAGAAGGGTTTGAAGAGGTGAAGCAATTTGAAAAGAGAGAAAAGTACGCTGATCATATGTGTGCTGATCCCCCTTGCGGTGGGAGCCGTGGCGGGAGTTTTGTCAGGCGGCGGTATGGCAAAGTTTGCGATGCTGAACAAGCCGCCTTTATCCCCGCCAGGATGGGTGTTCCCGATTGTCTGGACGATTCTGTATCTGCTGATGGGAATAGCGTCGTATCTGGTACTGACGGCGGGAAAGGATTCTCAGGATACAGGCAGGGCGTTGATCTTCTATGCGGTGCAGCTCGCAGTGAATTTTTTCTGGCCTATCCTGTTTTTCACTTTTGGATTATACGCGGCGTCCTTTATTTGGCTGGTTCTGCTGTGGGTGCTGATCGTGACGGTGATCTATTTGTTCGGGGAGATATCGCAGAGTTCGGCTTATCTTCTTGTCCCCTATTTGCTTTGGGTGACGTTTGCCGGATACCTGAATCTCGGCGTATGGCTGCTGAATTGATAGCATGCACATGTATCTGGTCCGCACAGCCGGCAGTGGGGAATCGAGCAGAATTTGATTATAGATGGGAAAACAAGGCAACACTTCCGAATGTAAGGGAGGGTTGCCTTTTATGTTGCCTGGAATCAGAAAAGAGAGACTGGATAGAACGAAAAGACCATGTGAACAAAATTTGTGTGAGGAGAAAGAATCGCATAGGGAAAATCCGTGCGGGAGAGAAAATGCGCATGGAAAAAGGTTGTTCCGAAAAGCGGAGACAATCCAAAGAAAAAAACAGAATGCTGAGGCTCTCCGAAAATGGAGCGTTACACTGTTCTGTGTACTGGCTTGTTCGCTTGTACTGAATATCGGGGTGTCCGCAGCGCACCGCGCGATTCTGCAACGGGGAATCGCAGAGGAAGTACTGCGCTTCCATGTGCTGGCAAACAGCGACAGCGAGGAGGACCAAAAGGTCAAGTATCTGGTGCGGGACGCGGTGCTGGAGAAGATTCGTGGAAATACAGAAAGCTCTGGGAACGGGAGCAGAGAAATGCTCAATGGAAAGGATGCTGAGCTGCGATTCCTCCAGACACATCTTCCTGAAATCGAAGAGGCAGCGAACCGAGTACTGGAAGAGCAGAAAATGCCTTACCGCGCGCAGGCCTCTATTGAGAACTGCTATTTCCCGGAGCGCAGCTACGGGAACTGCACCTTCCCCGCCGGCTGGTACGACGCGCTGCGCGTCCGGCTCGGCGAGGCAAGAGGCCATAACTGGTGGTGCGTGCTTTATCCGGCTCTGTGCTTCTCCGACTGCCTGCACGCGGTCGTGGACGAAGGCGAGCTCGCAGAACTCAAGACTGTTCTGACAGTGGAGGAGTACGAAAGCCTCCTGCGAAAGCCGAAGAAGTGGAAGATTGCGTTTCGGTGGTTTTAGTTCTTTCGGAACGACGCCCTCTTTCTCTGAAGCGGATCAAGGATCTTCTTGCGGATGCGCAGGCTCTTCGGCGTAACTTCGAGCAGCTCGTCCGTGTCGATGAATTCGAGCGCCTGCTCCAGACTCAGGATCTTTGGCGGAGTCAGCTTCAGCGCCTCGTCGGAGCCTGAGGCACGGGTGTTCGTCAGGTGCTTTGTCTTGCAGACGTTCAGCTCGATGTCCTCGGGCTTCGCGCTCTGACCGATGACCATGCCGGAGTAGACCTTCTCGCCCGGGCCGATGAAGAGAGTGCCGCGATCCTGCGCGTTGAACAGGCCGTAAGCGACGGACTCGCCGGTCTCGAATGCGATCAGTGAACCCTGGCTGCGGTACTGCAGGTCGCCCTTGTAGGGGCCATAGCCATCGAAGATCGTGTTCATGATGCCGTTGCCCTTCGTGTCGGTCAGAAATTCGCCGCGGTAGCCGATCAGGCCGCGGGACGGAATTGAGAACTCCAGACGGGAATAGCCGCCCTGCCCGACGCTCATCCCCTGAAGCTCGCCCTTGCGCAGGCTCAGCTTCTGGATGACGCTGCCGGAGAATTCCTCGGGCACATCAATGTATGCGAGCTCCATCGGCTCAAGCTTCTTGCCGCGCTCGTCCGTCTTGTAGATGACCTCGGCCTTGCTGACCGCGAACTCGTAGCCTTCGCGGCGCATGGTCTCGATCAGGATCGAAAGGTGCAGCTCGCCGCGCCCGGAGACCTTGAATGTGTCGGTATCTTCCGTGTCCTCGACGCGCAGGCTGACGTCCGTGTTCAACTCCCGCATCAGGCGGTCGCGGATGTGGCGGGAAGTCACGTATTTGCCCTCCTGACCTGCGAGCGGGCTGTCGTTGACGATGAAGTTCATCGAGATCGTCGGCTCGGAAATCTTCTGGAATGGGATCGGATCCGGCGCGTCCGCGGCGCAGATCGTGTCGCCGATGTGCAGGTCCGCGATGCCGGAGATCGCGACGATGGAACCAATCGTCGCAGAATTCACGTCTACTTTATTCAAGCCGTCAAACTCATAGAGCTTGCTGATTTTGACTTTCTGCTTTTTATCCGGGTCGTGATGGTTGACAAGGACGGCCTCCTGATTCACGGAGATCGTACCGCGGTCGACCTTGCCGACGCCGATGCGGCCTACGTATTCATTGTAGTCGATCGTGCTGATGAGGACCTGTGTCGGGCCGTTCTCGTCGCCCTGCGGAGCGGGAATGTAGTTCAGGATCGTGTCAAAGAGCGGAGCCATGTTCTTCGGATCGTCCTTCGGATCCAGCACCGCGTAACCTGCCTTTGCGGATGCGTAGACAAACGGACAGTCGAGCTGTTCGTCGGAGGCGTCCAGCTCAATGAAAAGCTCGAGCACTTCGTCGATGACCTCGCTCGGGCGCGCTTCCGGGCGGTCGATTTTGTTGATGCAGACGATGACCGGAAGATCGAGCTCAAGCGCCTTGCGCAGCACAAATTTGGTCTGGGGCATCGCGCCCTCGAACGCGTCCACGACGAGGATGACGCCGTTGACCATCTTGAGCACGCGTTCCACCTCGCCGCCGAAATCGGCGTGGCCCGGGGTGTCGATGATGTTGATCTTCGTATTCTTATAAAAAACTGCGGTGTTCTTGGACAGGATCGTGATGCCGCGCTCTCGCTCCAGGTCGTTGGAGTCCATGACGCGCTCGGCGACCTCCTGATTCTCACGGAACACTCCGCTCTGTTTCAAAAGCTCATCCACAAGCGTCGTCTTGCCGTGGTCTACGTGAGCGATGATCGCGATGTTTCTTATGTCTTCTCTGATCATAAAGTTTCTCTTTCCTCTCTACTGTTAAAATCTTGTTCAGTTTACCACAATTTGGGGAGATTACAAGCCTCGCTGCAAATTTTTTTATTTTTTTGGAAAAACATGACATATTAGGAAGCTCTTTTGCATAAATAAATATGGAGTAGTTGAAATACGAGAAGATACTTCGCACGAAGAAGGGAGAACAATGCTTTATGACAGATAAGATCATTGAAAACAATCAGGTATCCATCATGGGGAAGATCGTTTCCGGCTTCGGCTTCAGCCACGAGGTGTTCGGGGAAGGGTTCTACATGGTGGATATTTCCGTTCAGAGGCTGAGCGATTCCACCGACATCATCCCGGTGATGATCTCGGAGCGTCTGATTGACGTCACAAAGGATTACGAGGGGGAGTACATACAGGTCTACGGCCAGTTCCGCTCGTACAACAGGCACGAAGAAAAGAAAAACCGGCTGGTGCTCTCCGTATTTGCGCGGGAGGTCAGCTTCGTGGAGGAAGAAGGCGACAAAGTAAAGAGCAATCAGATCTTTCTGGACGGATACATCTGCAAGACCCCGGTGTACCGCAGGACTCCGCTTGGCCGGGAAATCGCGGATATGCTGCTGGCGGTCAATCGGCCGTACGGAAAGTCGGATTACATACCGTGCATCTGTTGGGGCCGAAACGCCCGTTTCACCTCGAGCTTTGAGGTGGGCGGACATGTGCAGGTGTGGGGGCGGATACAGAGCAGGGAGTATGTGAAGCGGCTGGATGATGAGACTACGGAGAAGCGCATCGCCTACGAGGTGTCCGTGAGCAAGCTGGAATATCTGGAAGTGTAGATTCGATGAAAACGGCTGTCGCCGAAAAGGGTTCTCGAAACCCCGGCGGCAGCCTGTTTGCGTGTATGCGGAAGCTTGTATATCCGACTTCCCTGCGGAGACATATGTGCGACAGTAAAAAAAGCTTGCAAAATAGTATGAAAAAGGATAGAATCGGAAAGAGATTTGCATATACTTCGGCGCACATAGTGAGAAGTTTCGGGAGAGACATAAGATATGGGTGAAACTACACGGATTGCGAAATGGGACAATGTGAAATTTGTGCTAATCTATCTTGTTGTTCTGGGACATTTTATGAATAGATTAAAAAGTGATGTACCTTTTATAAAGGGGACTCATTTTTTTATTTATACGTTTCATATGCCCGCATTTCTGTTTCTTTCTGGATTGTTTTCGAAGCGTACGATCCGTGAACGACACTGTTCCAAGGCCATACCGTATCTTTTTCTGTATTTTTTTATGAACATATTCCAATTTGTGTTGAACCTTTTAGCGACAGGGAAAGCGGAGAGGTTTTCTATTTTTGACGAAAAAGGTGTGCCGTGGTTTGCACTAACCTTGTTTTTTGCTTATCTGATTACAATGGCCCTGTCAGATTTCAAGGGTGTGTGGTTGATGTTTGCGTCGATATCTTTAGGCGCTATGGCCGGATATGATATGGATTTGGGTGCGTTCTTGTCGGGCATGCGCCTGTTTACCATGTACCCGTTTTTCCTGGCCGGATATTGTACAGATGCAGGAAGGTTGTCGGCATTTACAGAAAAAAAATCAGTAAAATTATTGTCAGGGCTTATCCTTTTGGGGACTTTTGTTTGTAGCCTGCTTTTACAAGGACGACTGTATAATAAGATTTATTTTCTCAAAGGGACGTTGAATTATAAGGAGCAGGGATTATTACCGTACGGAGGAATATATAGGGTGATCTATTATCCTGTCGCGTTTCTTTTGGTATTCTGTGTGATAGCGGTGATTCCGGCTGCTGAAAAAGTAATTACCGGATGGGGTTCAAGAACGATACAGGTGTTTGCTTTGCATTATCCTGTCCTAAAGCTGCTGTTGGGTAAGCTGCGTCTGAAACGTTATATCAGATCATTATCTCCGCAATATGGGGACTATTTGATTTTTTTGTTTGCGCTTATCCTCACAATGCTTCTTTCAACAAAATGGCTGCAGCCGTTTTTTGATTGGCTGATGCACCCTATAAAGCGTGTGGATAAAACGGAGGAGATGGCGTAGTTGAGTTATTACGATACGTTTGAGAAGTTTGGCGAGAAGACCGCTTTTCTTGACGACAGGGGACAATCGATCACATATTCTGAGCTGGCCGCGTGGAGCGGGAGGATCGGGGAAAAGATCATGTCCCGATCGCTGGCGTTCTGTTTTTGCGAGAACAGTGTCGGAAGCGCGGTCAGTTATCTCGCGTGCCTGCGCAATCGCGTGGTTCCGCTTATGCTGGACTGCAAGATCGATGCCGATCTGAGAAGCAGGCTGCTGGAGCTGTACAGGCCTTCGTATCTGTTTTATCCTGAGAGTATGAGAGAGCAGTTTGAGGGCCTGCAGATCCTGCATGAGGAGTATCAGTATGTTCTGGCAGAGACCCGGGAGGCCGACTCTGCACAGTTGAATGATCAGCTGGCGCTTCTGCTGACGACGTCCGGTTCTACCGGAAGCCCGAAACTGGTGCGGCAAAGCTATACAAATATTCAGTCCAACGCGGAGGCGATCGCAGAGTATCTGGAGCTTGACAGCAGCGAGCGCCCGGTGTCCACGCTCCCGATGAACTATACCTATGGTCTGTCCATCATCAACAGCCATATGCAGGTAGGGGCGACGGTCCTTTTGACGGACAAGTCCATGATGGTGAACCCGTTCTGGAAATTCATGAAGGCGAATCAAGCGACTTCTTTCAGCGGCGTTCCGTTTACTTATGAGCTTCTCAAAAAAGTGCGCTTTTTCAGGATGGATCTGCCGGATCTGCGCTACATGACGCAGGCGGGCGGAAAGCTGCTGCCGGAGTTGCATCGGGAATTTGCCGAGTGGGCGATCGCGCACAATAAAAAATTTATCGTCATGTACGGACAGACGGAGGCGACCGCGCGCATGGGGTATCTGCCGGCTGAGAAGAGCCTGGAAAAGTACGGAAGTATGGGGAAGGCGATCCCGGGCGGCCGTTTCCTGCTGGTCGATGTGGACGGGGCTGTCATTGAGGGACCGGAGAAGGTCGGCGAGCTGATCTACGAGGGACCGAACGTGACGCTCGGCTATGCGAGCTGTCCGGAAGATCTGTCAAAGGGCGACGAGCGCGGCGGCAGGCTTGAGACAGGAGATATGGCGAAAAGGGACGCCGACGGCTTTTACTATATTGTGGGCAGGAAGAAACGTTTTCTGAAAATATTTGGAAACCGTGTGAACCTGGATGAGATTGACCAGCTGATCAAAGCAAAATTTGCCGGCATTGCGTGCGCATCCACAGGCGTTGACGACAGGATGAAAACGTTTATCACAGACGAGCGTTACGTCGATGAAGTGAGGCAGTATCTGTCCGCCACTACGCATTTGAGCGAGACGGCGTTTGAGGTAGTCTATATCCCGGAAATTCCGCAGAACGAGGCGGGGAAGATACTGTACAAAGAATTGCCAATTTGAAGGAGAAATGTGAAATGGAAAAGATAATTGAGATTCTGAGCAAACTGAAATCTGGAGTGGATTTCCATACGGCGGAGAGGATCGTGACGGATAAGATTATCGACTCCATAGACATCGCGTCGCTGATCACGCAGCTGGAGGATACGTTCGACATTGAGATCGGTATGGAATACATGGAGAACGAAAATTTTGATTCCGCCGCTGCAATCTGGGAAATGATACAGGAATTACAGGACGAGTAGAGCGGGAGACAGGTCATGACGATAACCTCAGTGAACTTTATGCTCTTTTTGCTTGTACTGTTTCTGGTATTCTACGCCTGTTCGGTGAAGAGTCGCTGGAAAGTATTGCTGGCAGGAAGCGTGCTCTTTTATCTGCTGGCCGGAGCCAAAAAGCTGTTTCCCTGCATCGTCCTCACCTCCGCGGCAGTCTGGTACGGCGCCCGCAGGATCGGCGCGCTGTACGCGGAGCAGGAGGAGAAGCTGAAAGCCGAAGGACTGGATCGCAGCGGGAAAAGAGCGATCAAAGAGCAGTATAAGAGCAGGGCAAAACGCATTCTGATGCTGACGCTTGTTTGGTGTGTCGGGATTCTCTGCGTCAGCAAATTCGCAAAGTATGCGGTACTCTATATGGACAGAATTTCGATGGCGGTCAACGGGACGGCTCCCTTTAGCGCACTGAAAATTCTTGTCCCGCTCGGAATTTCATACTATACGTTTTCGACCGTTGGGTATCTTTTGGACGTATACTGGAAACGTTATGAACCGGAGAAGAGCTTCTGGCGGTTCTTTCTTTATGCGATCTATTTTCCGCATATCATTCAGGGACCGATCTCCCGCTACAACCTGCTGGGTCAGGAGTTGAAAAAGGAGCTGCGCTTTGATTCCAGACGTGCGGCGTTCGGCATGGAGCTGATGCTGTGGGGACTCTTTAAGAAGCTAGTGATCGCAGACCGATTGAATGTGTTCGTGTCTGCAGTTTACAACGGGCAGGATCAGGCCGGCAGCATCTTTCTGATTGCTATGCTCTTTGATGCGTTCCAGATCTATACGGATTTTTCCGGGTATACAGATATCGTGCGGGGCGTGTCCCAGATCTTCGGCGTGGAGCTGGAGCAGAACTTCAACCATCCGTTTTTCTCGAAGACCGTTCCGGAGTACTGGCGCAGATGGCACATGTCGCTCGGAAGCTGGTTTAAGGATTATGTATATTATCCCTGTTCGGTCTCGCACTGGGTAAAGCAGATCAACAGAAAGGCCAAAAACAGGTTCTCCGAACGCGCCTGCCGTCTGGTGGCCGTCATCTTCCCGGTCTATGTGACCTGGGTGCTGACGGGGCTGTGGCACGGGACGGGAATGACTTATCTTTGCTGGGGAATCTACTACGGAACGCTGATCACGATCTCGTCCGCCTTTCAGCCGGAATTTCGGGCGATGACGAATTCTTTGCGGATCCGGACCGAGACTTTCTTCTGGCAGTTGTTCCGCATGCTGCGGACGTTTTGTTGCTTTATGGGCGGGCGCGTGCTGACCAGGCCCGGAAGTCTGCATAACACAAAGATCATTATTAAAAATATTCTGATGAACCTGCAGCCAATGAGGCTGTTTGACGGGACGATCTGCAGTTTCGGACTTGGCCGACTGCCTCTGGCACTGATTTTCTGCTCTCTTGTCGTCCTTTGGGTGGTAAGCATGCTTCAGGAACGCATGTCGGTACGGGAGGCCCTGGAAAAGCAGAATATTGTAATTCGCTGGGTTATTCTTTTTGCGGCGATCTTCAGCATTCTCATTTTCGGAGTCTACGGGCGCGGATACGATGTAGTTGCTTTTATGTATCAGGCATACTAGGGAGAGAGGCAGCATGCAAAGTTTGAATAAAAGGAAAATAATAAAGGGAATCTGTTTTGTCCTTATTTTTCTGGCGATCTTCTTTCCGCTGCAAGCCGTTTTTCAGGTGAAATGGCTGCAGCGGGAGCCTGCCAATATACCGGTCACGGCTTCCTGGGATGAGTATAAAAGTCTGGAAAAAAATTCGGTGGACGTCTTTTTCGTCGGGACGAGTCATGTCTATGCGGCAATCGACCCGATGTATATCTATGAACATTCGGGAATTACAAGTTTCAATGTGACCTCTCCTGCGCTTCGCATGGATGTGGCCTATATGCTTCTGAAGGAGGCGCTGAAAACGCAGAGCCCGAAGGTTGTATTTCTCGATATGTCGTCCATCAAGGATAAGAAACAGATAGGAGAGGCCAAGGCGCATAAGGCGCTGGATATGCTGCCGATTTCATTGGACAAGATCCGGTACGCGTTCACCAGCGGAAGCAAAGGTATGAAGCCGCTGGATGTGCTGTTCCCGTTTTTCCGCTATCATTCCCGCTGGTCGGAGCTCACGCGGACGGATTTCAGCTATCTCATAGACAAGCCGGAGCTCACGGCTGATCGTGGACACTTCATCACATATCTCACGCAGACGGCAGAGTTCCGGTTTTATAAAGAATACAATTTCAATATGTCTGAGAAAGACGCCTCTTATATCAGGAAGATCAAGGGGCTGTGCGATGAGGCAGGGGCGGAGCTGGTGTTGATGAAGGTACCGACGCCTTCTTGGAGAGAGGCGATTTCCAGAAAAGCTGCGGAGTTTGCGGAGACATTGGAGATCCCGTATCTCGAACTGTATTATGAGTTTGAGACAATGGGGCTTGATGTAAACAGGGACTTTCGTGATAAGAAGAGCCATATGAACCAGTGGGGAGCTGAGAAAGTGTCCTCATATATGATAGCCTATCTGCAGGAGAACTATGAGTTGGAAGATCAGAGGGACACGAACGAGCGCTGGAACGAGGATCTCGTGAAATACAGGGAGGATCTGAAAGAACTTTACGCGCTGTACCAGGAGACGCATCAGGAACTGTAACGCCCGATGCGGGGATGGAGTGTGAGATGGAAGATAACAGATGCGCAGACTTTCATGTGAAAGTACGGGGCGAGGGAACTCCTCTGCTGATGATACACGGAATTATCGGGGACGGGACCTTTTTTGAGAAAAGCGCCGTTTATCTTGCGAGCGACTATCGTGTCATCGTCTATGACCGGAGAGGATACGGAGAAAACAATGCAAAACAGTATGATGATTATTCGATAGCTGCGCAGGCGGAGGACGCCGCATGCGTCCTGCGCTCCGTGTCGGAGGAACCGGCCTGGATTCTGGGATACAGCGCGGGCGGGCTGATTGCGATCGAACTTGCGCTGCGCTACCCTGAGCTGGTACAGGGGATGATCTTGATGGAGCCTTCTCTGGGCTATGATCCGGCGGAACGCGAAAAACTGCTTGCATGGAACCGGGAGTTGAACGGATATCTGAGGGAAGGGCGGATCAAGAGGGCTCTGCCCGCGTTCTCAAAGGTAATCGGCGCCGAAGATGGAGTCGGTGAGAAGGGATCTCTCCCCGAGATGCGCCGCACGTATCAGAATCTGAATGCGTTTATGTATGGGGAGTTGAATGAAGTACAGCATTATCTTCCGCCCATTGCGCGGCTCAGGGCATTGAAGCCTCCGGTGACGATAGGAATTACTGCCCGGGGGAGCGAAAGCATTTTTGCGACGTCTTCCCGTACAGCCGCTGATTTGATCGGCTGGCCGGTCGCGCAGTTTCCCGGTTGGCACAATGTGGCCAGGGAGCAGCCGGAAGCGTTTGCGGCGAAGACCAACGACATCATTTTGTCTTACAGAAAAACCACCAGTAAATAGGGATATTTCGGTAGGGTTTGCATTCTCCGCGGAAATATAGTAAGATTAAGAAAAATATTATGGCATGAACGAGGTGTGAGATGAGTGAGCGATATATACACATTTTTTGCGGAACAGGGGTAGGCAAGACTTCTGCGGCGCTCGGAAAAGGCGTCCGTGCGGCGGCGGAAGGGAAAGAGGTTGTGCTGATCCAGTTTCTGAAAGAGCAGCAGTCCGGCGGAAGCCAGGAGTTTTTCAAACGTCTCGAGCCGGAGATCCGGCTGTTTCGCTTCCAGAGGTTTCCGGACAATTATGAGAATCTCACGGAACAGGAGAAGGAAGACGAGATCCACAACATTAAGAACGGCCTGAATTTTGCCCGGAAAGTTCTGGTGACGGAAGGAGCCGATGTGCTGATCCTTGATGAGATCCTAGGATTGACGGACAAGGGTATTGTGACGATCGGGGAGCTCCGCGAACTGATCGATGCGGTCGGGGAGGGAACCGAGCTGTACCTGACCGGCACCAGCGAATGCAGGGAGCTCTGGCCATACGTAGACGAAGTGACGGAACTGTCGACTCCGTATCGGTCGGATGAGTGCGTGTGACGGTTTGCGCCGCGGCTGTGTTTTGTCTTGTTTCACCATAAGAAGATGCTTGAAAAACAGGAAAGAGCATGTATACTATAGCCGGGATTTGCTGTGACGGATCGATCCCGGAAGTACCATTTTCAGGAAATATCATTTAAGAGCCGATTGCTATGAACATACATAAAAGGACGATCAATATAGAGAAAAAGGATGCGATTCCTGAGACGGATGAATTGAACCCACAGGCAGATTATATCATCTGCAGAGCCGATCCCCTGGACTCCGCCTGCGAGAACAGGCTGCGCGGTATGGGATTTCGGTTTCTGGACAGGATGCTGTATTTCGAGATAGACCTGAGGACTTTTTCGGAGACCTCTTCGGAGATGCTGTCCGGGATCAATTTTATCTGTGACGACAGATTTGGGGAAGACGTCCACGAGCTGGCGCATGCGGCGTACACCACGGACAGAAGATTTCATCTGGAGCCTGAATTCAATCAGACACTGGCAAACGAAGTCATCGATATGTATATTGAGGACTTCAAAAACAGGGGAATGAAACTGTATAAGGCGACGCATGAGAAGGAGCTTTTGGGTTTTACTGTTGTCGATGAGAAGATCGATTCGGGAGGCAGCAGTTTCGAGAATGTTCTGGGAGCGACCAAACCGGGAATAAAAGGGAAAATGGTGGCGGCCCCGCTGTATTCCGCGATGCTTTCAGGCGAGCGGGAGAAATTCAGGAAATATGTCGGGAGAGTTTCGTCTTCCAACGTCTCATCCATTAATCTGCATTTTCAGCTGGGCGGACATATTGCAAAGACCTATGATGAATATATTTATGAAAAAAAACGGAGGTAAGAACAATGGAAGAAAAAGTGTTTGAGATCTTGTCTGAGGAATTTCCGGATGTAGACTTTAAAGCGAGCGACGCTCTTGTGGACGATGGCATTCTGGACTCGCTCACGATTACGGGGATCATAGCGGCCCTGACGATGGAGTTTGGCATAACCGTTCCCTATGAAGAGATCGTAGAGGAGAATTTTAATTCAATCGCAGGCTTGGCGAAAATGGTTGAGAGGCTCAGTAAATAAGATGGTTGAGACATTAATACAAAGGATAGAAGAGCTTGCCCAGAAACAGCCGGATAAACTTGCCGTTGCTTTCAAGAACGATCAGCTGACGTATTCCGGGCTCAACGTGAAAATACACGACGTGGCATCCCGCATGAGCGAGCTCGGTATAGAAAAAGGGGATCGCGTCCTCTTTTCGGCTGTCTCGAAACCGGAGATGGCCGTGCTGTATCTTGCGATACAGTATTTGGGCGCGGTCGCTGTTTTTATCGATAAAAACGCAACGGCGCAAAACGCCGTGACGATATACAAGGATGCCGACGCGAAACTCTTTTTCACGGACAAGCCGGTCAAGGGGTATGAGGACGAATGCAAGGTCTACTCCCTGCGACAGGTTTATTCCGAATGCGGGAATAGGGAGATCAGTTATTGCCTCCCGCAGGAAGACGATTTAGCGGAGATGATCTATACTTCCGGGACAACGGGCAAGCCGAAGGGCTGTATGCTCACCTACAAGGCGATCAACAGTATATGGATGAATACGATCAGGGGAATCGGGATGAGAGAAGACGACATCACGCTCATTCCGCTGCCGCTGAACCATTCGTTCGCGCTCAGAGTTTTCAGAGCCTGCCTGTATATCGGGGCGACGGTTGTCCTGCAGAATGGTTTTACATTTGCAAAGGATATCGAGAACAATCTGGATCGGTACGCGTGCACGGCTGTCGCGATCGTTCCGGCCTCCGTGGAGACGATCGCAAGACAAATGCAGGACAAGTTTCCTGAGATTATGGGCAGATTCCGCTACATTGAGGTGTCCGCGGGATCGCTTTCGGTCGATCAGAGAAAGAGGCTGACGAGACAGCTGCCCAATACGGTGATTCACAATACCTGGGGTTCCTCGGAATCCGGAGGAGCGCTGTTCCTCAACGTGACCGATATTGCGAAAAATCGCCCGGAGAAGATCGCGACGCTCGGCAGGCCGCTTGACGGGATCAGCGTGAGAACGCTTGACGAAAACGGGAACGCCTTCGAGAGCCATAAGGCCCATCCGGGCAGAATGTCCATCCGCGGCGATATGCAGATGTCCGGATACTGGAACCGGCCGGAGCTGACGGCTGACACCTTGAAGGACGGCTGGCTCACGACAGGCGATATGATCTACCGGGACGAGGACGGTTATCTTTATATGCTCGGCCGCGCGGACGATATCATCAATGTCGGCGGGGAGAAGGTATCTCCGATCGAGGTGGAAAACGTAGCCGGAGAATATGAAAATATTTATGAATGCGCCTGCATCGGCGTGGAGGATCCCGAGGGCGTATTGGGGAATGTGCCGGTTCTCTTCGTGGCGGCGAAGAACAATAAGTATTCCGAGGATGACCTGAGACATTTCCTGTCTCTCAGGCTGGAAAAGTACAAAGTGCCTGTAAAGTTTGTGGAGGTCGTGGAACTTCCCAGAAATTCTATGCAGAAGGTCGACAAGCACGCGCTGAAGGGCATGTGGGAGAGAAAAGGGGACAACTCGCTGTTTAACGAGACGATCCAGACGATCATGACCAGAAGGAGCGTTCGCAGATTTAAGGATGAGCAGATCGACAGAGAACTGATACAGACCATTCTCAGGGCAGGATATTATGCGCCGTCCGGGCATAATATGCAGACCTGGAAATTTACGGTCATCGCGAACAAAAAGGAACTGGAGCGATTAAAAGCGGCGGCCAGGGAAACCGCGAAAGCAAATGATGTATATTTCTACGGTTGGGATAACCCGGCCCTGATCATACTGGTTTCCAACGACAGCAGAAATGCGTACGGCTGTCAGGACGCTTCCTGTGCGACGGAGAATATGATGCTTGCGGCGTGGTCTTTCGGGATCGGCTCTGTGTGGCTGAATCCGCTGATGACATTGAGGGACAGGCAGCCGGTGAAAGGCCTGCTTGATGAATACGGCGTTCCTGAGAACCATACGGTCTGGAGCGCTGTCGCGATGGGCTATCCGGTCGCGGATGGCGTGCAGCTGAAGAAGAATACAGAAGTCATAAAATGGATAGAATAGGTGAATTGATTTTATGAATTTTGCAAGTGTACGTTTTATTGTCATTGTCTTCGCAACGATTCTGGCTTATTTTGTATGTCCGAAAAAGTACCGCTGGTACGTGCTGCTTTTCTCCAGTTGTTTTTTCTATATTGTTGCTGCGGGAAAGAAAGCGTTTGTGGCAGCGATCCTGACTGTGGGGATCGCATATGCTGCGGGGATATGGATTGAAAGATCGGCCGGGGATAAGAAAAAAAGAAAGCTGATCCTGTCCGCATCTGTCATAGTGCTGATAGGAATACTGGTGGTAACGAAGCTGGAGAAATATTTTGTGCAGGACATCAGATGGACTGTCATCCCGCTGGGCGTCAGCTATTACACCTTTTCGATTGTCGGATATCTGGTAGATGTTTATTCAAAGAAGCAAGCGCCTGAAAGCAATCCCCTGAAACTGACTCTGTTTACGCTTTATTTTCCAAAGATTATGCAGGGACCTATCTCAAAGTTCAGGGATTTGGGCCCCAGACTGATCGAGGGGCATTCTTTGAGCTATCAGAATGTCTGCTTTGGCATACAAAGAATTTTGTGGGGGTATTTCAAAAAGCTGGTTATAGTAGAACGGGCGGCGTTTCTCACGAAAACCGTGTTTGACGGAAATCTTCTGGATTATTCCGGCGGCGGCGCTGTTTTGCTGCTGACGACTTTCATAGCGGTGATCAGTCATTATTGCGATTTTTCCGGTTATATGGATATTGTAATTGGAATATCTGAGATCATGGGAATCGAGCTTGAAGAGAATTTCAGACAGCCGTTTTTTTCAAAAACAGCTGCAGAATTCTGGCGCAGATGGCATATCACGTTGGGCGTATGGTTCAAAGATTATGTGTATATGGCGCTCGTAATCAATCCCACCATTATCCGCATGGGGAAATGGGTGAGAGACCATATCGGGAAGCGCGCCGGCAAATCCGTTCTCACGGTCATACCGTTGGCGGTTGTGTGGATCCTGACGGGACTCTGGCACGGGACGGGGCTCAGTTATGTCCTGTGGGGCTGTTACTGGGGGATCATAATCATCATTTCCAACGTCTTCAGCCCGGAGATTAAGAAACTGACGGCAGTTCTCCACATCAAAACAGAAGCCTCCGACTGGAAACTGTTCCAGACGGTAAGGACTTTTCTCATTTTCACGGGCGGATTGCTGATATCGACACTGGTCGGATATCGGCAAATCAGGCAATATCTATGGTTCGTTGTAAAAGATTTCGGACTCGGAAGATTTAACGAGGTTACATTTGCCGCGTTAGGCATGGATCACACAAATTTTATTATTTTGATGATTGCTGTAATTGTCCTGTGGTTTACGGATGTACAGCAGGTTAGCGGCTCGGTAAGAGAAAAGATTGCGGAAATGAACGGAATAGGCAGATGGTTTCTTTATGCTGCGCTGTTTTTGAGCGTTCTTGTTTTGGGAATTTACGGACCCGGATATTCTACAAGCGGTTTCGCTTATGCACACTTTTAGATGGGATGCGATTGGGAATGAAAAAAATATCAGGAAGAATCGTTGCCGTATTGGCTGTCACTGCTTTGATTTTAAGTGGAATCCATGCGCTGAACTATATACTTGTGGACGACTCGACGTCTTTTACAAGACTTATGATGCATGAGTTTTACAACCAGGACAATATAGATATTCTCTGTCTGGGAGCGTCACACTGCTTTCGAGGAGTTATCCCATCTGTCGTTAGCGAAAAGACGGGGAAAAAGGTGTTTGACGCGTCAAGCTCTCTGCAGGAACCGGATGCGTCCTATGCCTTGCTCAAAGAGGCCATCGAATTATATGATATCGAAGAGGTCTACATGGAAGTCAGTTCATCTATAGCATGCAGATCTATCGACTATTCGAAACGAAAGAACCTTACAAACGTATATCTGGTTTCTGACTATATGAGACCGTTGCTGAATAAGCTACAGTTGCTTTTGGGCGCGTCCGCTTCCAGATATTATGTCAACAGCTTTTTGCCGTTCAGAAGATATTGGAATTCGATACTGGACTTTCAGTATATCAATTCGATCCTCGAAAAGAAGTCGTCGGATATTTACCGCAACTATGAGTATGATTACGCCAAAAACGAGCGCGCATGGTATGTGGGAGACGGCTATGTGGCATATAGCAAGGTGGTTGAAGATCACAAATTCAACAAAGCGATAGGATATAAGCACGATATAATAGATACGGAAAAGATATCCGACGATTGGAAGAATAATATTCTTTCAATCATTGATTACTGCAACAAGCATAACGTCAAGATTACATTGTACGATACCCCGATCTCTTACTATCAGCTGTGTGTACACGGGAACTACGATACGTACATCAATTTTGTAAGGGATCTTATAAAGGGCAGGGATGTGGAATATGTGGAATTCAATCTCCTCAAGGATGAGTATTTTCCCTATAAACAGACCAATTATATGGACGGACACCATCTGAACATGTACGGAGCGCAGGATTTCAGTGAATTTTTTGCGGACTATTTAAACGGAAATATTCCTGATTCTGCCTATTATGAAAGTGTAAGTGAGAAATTAAGCGATCTCGCCCCGGATTATTATGGGATCGCGTTCAAAAAAAATAAGAATACAAATATCCGTACGATCCGGCTGATATCAAACGCCGCGGATTATTATGAATATAAGGTGGAAATTACAAAGAACGACGGGGACACGCATTTGCTGCAGGATTTTGACACAAACGATGAGCTGAGCTTTTCGCAGGATATGCTTGCGGCGGATGCAAACGGCTTTGCCCCGAAACTTGTTGTCACCTACAGGCCCGCCGGCAGCGATGATGCGGGGACGAGAATTGAGTATTGAGGTATGGCAGGGAGGTTTTGCATTGAAGAGAAGAGGAATTGGCCTGCTGCTTGTTTTGTTGGCGGTGCTGTGTTTCGCATTTCCGGCACAGGCAGAGGCAAAGGGCAAAAAAAAGCTTTCAGCCCCCAAAATTACAAAGGTCAGTTTGGAAAAGCAGGGCATAAAGATCAAGTGGAAGAAGGTCAGGGGCGCTGCCAAATATCGCGTTTTCTGTAAAACGGGCGGAAAATGGCGGCGGATCGCGGACACAAAGTCGACGTCCTACACGTGGAAGCAAGCCGTGAGCGGTTCGAGCTACAAATTCCGGGTGCGCTGCATTACCAAAAAAGGAAAGCGATACACCAGCGGATATAGCAAGGCGAGCAAAACCTATCGCTATCTTTCTGCGCCAGTCATCACCGGGCTTGCGAATACCACAAAAGGAGTAATGATCAACTGGAGCCCCGTAAAAGGCGCTAAAAAGTACCGCATTTTTTATAAATCCGGAAGCAAGTGGAAGAAGATAAAGGATACAGCATCCACCGGCTATGTCTGGAAGAAGGCGAAAGACGGGAAGAAATATACGATCACCGTGCGCTGCATTAACGCGAGCGGGAACAAGTATACAAGCGCGTACTATAAGACCGGAGCTACCATCGAGGCGCACAAGCCCTCGATCAAATTTTCCAGTTCCACTCAGACGGTGAATGTAGGAAGCAGCGGGATGCTTTCCGTTACGGGAGACAAAGGCACGTCATACAGGTATGCGAGCTCTAATCCTGCGGTTCTCCGGGTGTCCGGCGACAGGTATGAGGCAGTGTCCGGCGGGACGGCAGATGTCACATGCACAATGACTCTGTGTGACGGCGGAACGGTTGCGTGTACTTGCCGATTTACAGTCATCGAGTTTTCGCAGGAATATATGTCGGGGAGGTTTTATCAGAGACTCAAAGCTGCGCAATTAACGGGAAATTACCGCGAGGACATGATCGCCGTTGCCCTGTCGCAGGTCGGCTATTATGAGGGAAACACGAAAACACAATTGAGCGGAGAGTATCCCGGCTCTAAAAATTATACCGAATACGGCAGATACTATGGAACGGTCAAGACGGCATGGTGCTCGGAGTTTGCCTCATGGTGCGCGAGACGGGCTCATGTGCCGCTGGGCATTCTCGGAGACAGCAGAGTGGCGAGCCCTACCAATTTTGGAAGTCGTTATTACAGGTGGAACGGGACGGTTTACGGCGGCGGTGAATATATGCCTCAGAAGGGCGATCTCCTGTTGGTCGCTAATGAGGACAAGGATATCAATGATTCTTATATGAGTCATACGGCTATCATAAATGAAGTCGAGGAGATAAAAGAAGAAAAGAAGGAGCCGGAGGAAGGACAGGAGGGACAGGAAGGCTCCGGGACCGGTGAAACTCGGGAGGATGATTCGGGGAACGGAGAACCTGAGGAGGAGAATCCGAAGGACGAGGAGCCGCAGGTGACTGAACTGCACATTCACGTGATCCACGGGAATGTCAATAAGTGCGTCCAGACCGGGTATTATATCGTTGATGCGGCCACAGGCGATATTACCGGGTATAAACGGGACGACGCCGGCATGACGGGGAAGACGGCGAAGGCCGCTTATATCGTCGCACCGAACTATGAAGCAAACTAATCGTTGACAATGCAACGTTGTAATGCTATAGTGAAAGAAATCTTGAAGTGATAGAGGTTGCGTGATTCATGAGTACACGGCCGGATGTGTTCGGGCGCAGAGGAAAGCCGTGGAAAGGGGAGAACGCCGAAAGGAAACAGTTTCCGCAGACTGTTTTCTTGGGCATGCAGTGAAGAATTGCATGACTGTCATCGGGATGCGATGGAGAGCTATCTGAAGAAAAGAATTTTGCAAACTCTTTAGGGCTGTCTGTCGGCAGTTCCTTTTTATTGTGCGGCCAGTGGGGAGGACGACTTCCGAGCCCGGTCACAGACGATGCTTTTATTTTCAGAAAAAGGAGGATATGGAAATGGCTATTTTCAAAGGGGCAGGTGTGGCGATCGTCACGCCGATGTATGAGAACGGAGAGGTAAATTATGACGCGCTTGCCGAACTTCTGGAGTACCAGATCGCGGAGGGGACGGACGCGATCATCATCTGCGGGACGACGGGAGAGTCTGCTACGCTGACGATGGAGGAGCACTCGAAGGTGATTCGTTTCGCGATCGAAAAGGTGGCGAAGCGTATCCCGGTGATCGCGGGCACGGGGTCGAATTGCACGCAGACGGCGATCCAGCTCTCGCAGGAGGCGGAGAAGGACGGTGCGGACGCGCTGCTGCTCGTGACGCCGTACTACAATAAGGCGACGCAGAACGGCTTGAAGCAGCACTACACGAAGATCGCGGAGTCGGTGAGCCTGCCAATCATCCTGTACAACGTGCCGAGCAGAACCGGTTGCAACATCCTGCCGGAGACTGCCGCGTACCTTGTGAAGAATGTGAAAAATATCGTGGGCGTGAAAGAAGCGTCCGGCAACATTTCTCAGGTGGCGAAGCTGATGAGGCTTGCCGGGGACGAGATCGAGCTGTACTCCGGCAACGACGACCAGATCGTGCCGATTCTGTCGCTTGGCGGCTGCGGCGTGATTTCGGTGCTCTCGAACATCGCGCCAAGGCAGACGCACGAGATTGTGGCCTCCTATCTGGCGGGTGATGTGAAAAAGAGCTGTGAGCTGCAGCTTGCGGCGCTCGATCTGGTGGACGCGCTGTTCTGCGAGGTCAATCCGATCCCGGTGAAGAAGGCGCTGAATCTGCAGGGAAGGAATGCCGGTCCGCTGCGCGCTCCGCTCTTCGAGATGGAGGAGGCGAACGCGAAGCGCCTGGAGACGGCGATGAAGGATTACGGGGTACTGTGAGAAAACAGAATGCCGCTTCTGATAAACAAATGCTCCCGGCGGGCTTCTCTGCAGGTGCCTTCCGAAAGCATTTGTCTGACGCGATTGTTTCTTGACAGTGTATAGTGAGATAGTGTAGAGTGGCTTGGGTAATGGAAGGATAGAGAAAACGGAACGTATTGAATAAGCGGGAAGAGGATGAGAAGATGACAAGAATAATCATGAGCGGCTGCAATGGCTACATGGGCCGTGTGGTGACGGATATCGTCGCGGCGGACGAGGACGCGCAGATTGTGGCCGGCGTCGACCTGGAGGACAAGGGCGACAAAGACTATCCGGTGTTTACGAACATCGCGGACTGCGACGTCGAGGCGGACGTCGTGATCGATTTTTCCGCGCCGGGCGCGCTGGCTTCGCTGCTTGCATACTGCACGGAGAAGAACGTGGCGGCAGTGTTTTGCACGACAGGATATACGCAGGAACAGATGGAGCAGATCCGCGCGGCAGGCGCGAAGACGGCGGTCATGAAGTCCGCAAATATGTCGCTGGGGATCAACATGCTGCTGAAGCTCGTGCAGGATGCGGCGAAGCTATTGGCTCCGTCCGGTTTCGACATGGAGATTGTAGAGAAGCATCACAACCGCAAGGTGGACGCGCCGAGCGGGACGGCGCTTGCGCTGGCAGACAGCCTGAACGAGGCGCTGGACAATCAGTATGAATACATTTATGACAGGAGCGGCCGCAGGCAGAGCCGCGACAAGAAGGAGATCGGCATCAGCGCGGTGCGCGGCGGGAACATCGTCGGGGAGCACGAGGTGATTTTTGCAGGCTTCGACGAGGTGATCGAGTTCAAGCACACGGCGTACTCGCGCGGCGTGTTCGCAAAAGGCGCGGTGCAGGCGGCGAAATATCTCGCGGGCAAGCCCGCAGGGATCTACGACATGGCAGATGTGATTTCTATATAAAAACAGTGAGCTGTGTTTTCCGAGGTTTGCGCAGTTCGAACGGTCTGCAAACGATATGGCAGATGATGAGCTGATATCAGCGTATATTTGAGACAATACAGGAACGATGAGACGAGGAGAGATTATGAAAAAGGTAGTGAAGTTTGGCGGAAGCTCGCTCGCGAACGCGGAACAGTTCCGCAAGGTGGCGGAGATCATCCATGCGGACAAGGGCCGCAGGTACGTGGTGCCGTCCGCGCCGGGCAAACGTTTTTCCGACGACACGAAGGTGACGGATATGCTCTACGACTGCTATCAGTCGGCGGGCGATGAGAAGGCGCTGGAGCAGAAGATGGAGGCGATCGCGCAGCGCTATCAGGAGATCATCGAGGGATTGTGTCTGGAGCTTTCCCTGGATGAAGAATTTGCCAAAATGAAGGAGGCGTTCGCCGCGCAGGCGGGCAGCGATTACGCGGCGTCCCGCGGGGAATATTTAAACGGCATCATCATGGCGGCGTATCTGGAATACGAGTTTATCGATGCGGCGGAGGTGATTCGTTTCGACGAGGATGGCGAGTTCGACGCTGAGACGACGAACGAGATCTTAAGCAAACGGCTCGCGACTGTGGAGCGCGCGGTCGTCCCCGGATTTTATGGGGCGTATGAGGACGGCAGGATCAAGACGTTCTCGCGCGGCGGCTCCGACATCACAGGCTCGATCGTGGCGCGCGCCGTGCACGCCGACCTGTATGAGAATTGGACGGATGTGTCCGGCTTTCTGGTGACGGATCCACATATCGTCGAGGATCCGGAGACGATCGAGACGATCACGTACCGGGAACTCCGCGAGCTGTCCTACATGGGGGCGACCGTGCTGCACGCGGACGCAATCTTCCCGCTGCGCAAGGAGGGAATCCCGATCAATATCAAGAATACGAACCGCCCGCAGGACGCGGGCACGCTGATCGTGGAGAACACCTGCCGACAGCCGAAGTATACAATCACAGGTATTGCGGGAAAGAAGGGGTTCTGCGCGATCAACATTGAGAAGGATATGATGAACTCGGAGATCGGTTTCGGGCGCAGAGTGCTTCAGGTGTTCGAGGAGAACGGCATCTCCTTCGAGCACACGCCCTCCGGCATTGACACGTTCACCGTGATCGTGCACCAGACGGAATTTATGGAGAAGGAACAGAGCGTGATCTCAGGGCTGCATCGGGCTGTCGAGCCGGATACGATCGATCTCGAATCCGACCTTGCGCTGATCGCGGTCGTGGGACGCGGGATGCGCGCGATGAGAGGTACCGCAGCGCGGATCTTTGCGGCGCTTTCCCACGCGCACATCAACGTCAAGATGATCGATCAGGGCTCCAGCGAGCTGAACATCATCATTGGCGTGAAGAACGATGATTTCGAGCGCGCCGTGCGGGCGATCTACGATATCTTTGTGCTGACGCATCTGTAAGGTATTATTTCAATATAGAAGGTCAAAAGTGCAGCGTTTATTTGTTTTCACACATTCATCCGCATCGCAATATGATAGTACAGAAGATCTTTGCGAGGATGTCAGGGTGAGATGAGAGAGATACTTGCGGGGTTGCTGCTTCCGCTTCTCGGCACGTCGCTCGGCGCGGCCTGCGTTTTTTTCCTGAGAAGGGAATTGAGTCCGAAGCTCCAGAATGTATTGCTGGGCTTTGCCGCGGGCGTCATGGTAGCGTCTTCCGTGTGGTCGTTGCTGATTCCGGCGATTGAGCTGTCTGAAGGTATGGGACGGCTGGCGTTTTTTCCTGCAGTCGGCGGGTTGGCGCTGAGCTTTTTGCTTTTGATGGCGTTGGATCGATTTTTTCCGCAGTCGTTTTTGGGATGCGCCAGAGAGGATGAACAACAGGTCTGCCGGAAAAGGATGAACCTGCTCATGCTTGCGGTGACGCTGCACAACATCCCGGAGGGGATGGCGGTCGGAGCCGTTTTCTCCGGTCTGCTTGCGGCGCGCTCGGGGATCACGCTGGCAGGTGCGTTTGCGCTGTCGCTCGGCATCGCGATCCAGAATTTCCCGGAGGGCGCGATCATCAGTCTGCCGCTTGCGGGCGAGGGCCGTATGGGTCGACGGGCCGCGTTTGGCATGGGAGTCGCTTCCGGTGTAGTGGAGCCGCTGGCCGGTGCGCTTATGATCGCACTGTCGCATTTCATTCTGCCGCTTTTGCCTTGTTTTCTGGCGTTCGCGGCCGGAGCGATGCTGTACGTGGTAGTGGAAGAACTGATCCCGGAGACTGCACAGGGACATTCCGGAAAGCTGGGGACGATCGGCTTTGCGCTCGGATTCATGGTGATGATGGTGTTGGATGTGGCGTTTGGGTGACGGAAAACGCGCGATGGAATCTAAATAACTGTTTGAAACTGATTAATGAGAGGAGTAGTTTTCGACATACCGAAAACTACTCCTGTTTTTTGATTGACTTTTCGGTATAACAGATATAAAATTGGGGCAGAATATAGCAGGAAGGTGACAAGATGATCAAGCGGGAACTTTACATGAGGAAAATCCGTCCTTTTATGGGCAGAGATGTTGTAAAGGTGCTTACGGGGATTCGGCGGTGCGGGAAGTCAGTGATGCTTCACCTGATCAAAGACGAGCTTCACGAGCAGGGAGTGCCGGAAGGGCATATCCTTGAAATTAATTTTGAGACCGGAGCAGTCGATTATATCAAGACATCAGAAGCAGTCTATTCTCATATCAGAAAATATGTGGAGCAGCATCCCGGAAAGTTGTATCTGCTCCTTGATGAGATCCAGGAACTCGAGTGCTGGGAGAAGATGATCAATTCCTGTATGATTGATTTCGATGTGGACATTTACATTACCGGCTCAAACGCGAAAATGCTGTCAGGGGAGCTGGCTACGTACCTTGGCGGGCGCTACGTTGAATTCAGGATCTATCCGTTTTCTTTCCGAGAGGTACGGGATATGATGCCAAAGACTGCTTTGCCGGAGCTGTTTCAGACTTACCTCTTGAGAGGGGGCATGCCGTTTCTGTATCAGTTTCCTTTGGACGATGCCGGTTTTCGGCAATATCTCGACGACATCTATGCTTCCATCGTGTTGAAGGATATTGCTCAGAGGAACCGGATCCGCGACCTTGAACAGTTGAGGAGAGTTCTCCTGTACTTTATTTCAAATGTCGGAAATTCCTTTTCCGCTTCTAGTATTACGAAGTATATGAAAAATGAGAAGAGAAGCATTTCCAACGAAACGTTGTATAACTATCTGGAGTACTGCAAAGCCGCCTGTCTGCTTCATCTGGTATCCCGTGAGGATGTGATAGGAAAACAGATCCTGCATTTTCAGGAAAAAATATATCTTACAGATCACGGCTTCCGGGAGGCTGTGTATGGAAACAACCTGCGGGACGTGAACCAGACGCTTGAAAATATCGTATATATGGAACTTTTGCGCCGGGGCTATGAAGTTCATGTGGGAAAAGTGGGGAATCTGGAGGTGGATTTTTCAGCGCAGCAGGGTGGAGAGAAACTCTATGTCCAGGTCAGTTATCTTCTTGCAAGCGAGGAAACGGTCGAGAGGGAATTTGGGGCACTTGAACGAATCCCGGATAATTTCCCTAAATATGTTGTTTCAATGGACGAGATCAGTCGGGGCAGGAACGGAATCCGACATTACAATATCAGAGATTTTTTACTATTGGATGAATTATGATCTTATGTATGCATACCTCCACTCCTTCTGCAATATGACCGAACATTGAGGGAATGGAAAAACGTAAACTTCGGGTGTTGACAAAAATTCCGAAGATGTTATACTGTTAAAAGCAATTGAACTCATGCGAACACGCTGAAGAGAAGAGTAGAGTGCGGAAGCATCCAGAGAAAGGGCGGCTGCTGGAAAGTCCTTATGCGGAACCATTTGAAAACGAACTCTGAGTGGCCCCAATCCGGTCCGGTGACTCCGTTATCGTCATACAGAGGGATCCTGTGAAAGTTGTTTTGTGAAGCCGAGGTCTGAAGACCGGAGTCGCTTAAGCAGTGCTTGGCAGGATAACCAGGGTGGAACCGCGATGAACTGAATGTATCGTCCCTGGCAGCCGTGTGGCTGTCAGGGATTTTTTTCGGAAAGGAGAGAAGGTTATGAAAGACCAATTGAAGCAGGTATTTCTGAGAAGCTGGTCGCCGGCCGAAAAAGGACTTCTGCTCGCGGACGTGTTGTTGTCGGGCGTGCTGTTGGGTTGGCTGACGTCGCCGTTTCGGAAGACGGCGGGAAATATGGCAAAGATCTTTGTCGATACGATTGATGGCGACGATGACGAAGACGACGAAATAGAAATTGAGATTGAAAACGATGAGGAGGACGAATGACATGATTATCACACTGAAAGACGGATCAAAGAGGGAATACGCGCAGCCGATGTCCATTATCGACATCGCTATGGACATCAGCGAAGGGCTGGCGCGCGTGGCGACGGCCGGCGAGGTGAACGGCGAGGTGCAGGATCTGCGCACGGTGCTTTCCGAGGACTGCGGGTTGAACATTCTGACCTTTGACAGCCCGGAGGGCGCGGGCGCGTTCCGCCATACGACTTCGCACATCATGGCGCAGGCGATCAAGCGCCTGTATCCGGATGTGAAGCTGGCGATCGGCCCGTCGATCGCGGACGGATTTTATTATGACGTTGACAGCGATACGCCGATCACGAATGAAGACCTCGAGAAGATTGAGGCGGAGATGAAGAAGATCGTCAAGGAGGCGCTGCCGATCACGCGCTTTACAAAGCCGCGCGACGAGGCGATCGCTTACTTTAAGGAGAGGGACGAGCCGTACAAGGTGGAGCTGATCGAGGACTTGCCCAAGGACGCGGAGATCAGCTTTTATCAGCAGGGCGAGTTCGTGGATTTGTGCGCGGGCCCACACCTGATGTCGACGAAGCCGGTGAAGGCGTTCAAGCTGACGAGCCTCGCAGGCGCTTACTGGAGAGGCAGCGAGAAGAACAAGATGCTCACCAGAATTTACGGTACTTCCTATACAAAGAAGGCGGATCTGGACGAGTACCTGCGTCTGCTCGAGGAGGCGAAGAAGCGCGACCACAGAAAGCTCGGCAAACAGCTCGGACTGTTCATGATGCGCGACGAGGGGCCGGGGTTCCCGTTCTTCCTGCCGAAGGGCATGGTGCTCAAGAACACGTTGCTCGACTACTGGAGAGAGATCCACAGGAAGGCGGGTTACGTGGAGATCTCCACGCCGATCATGCTGAATCGTCAGCTCTGGGAGACCTCCGGACACTGGGATCACTATAAAGAGAATATGTATACGACGGTCATCGATGAGACCGATTTCGCGATCAAGCCGATGAACTGCCCGGGCGGCATTCTTGTTTATCAGTCGGAGCCGCGCTCCTACCGCGACCTGCCGCTGCGCATGGGCGAGCTCGGCCTGGTGCACCGCCACGAGAAGTCCGGCCAGCTCCATGGCCTGATGCGCGTGCGCTGCTTTACGCAGGACGATGCGCACATCTTCATGACGCCGGAGCAGATCCGCGATGAGATCAAGGGCGTCGCGAAGCTGATCGACGAGGTCTATCAGCTCTTCGGTTTCAAGTATCATGTGGAGTTGTCGACCCGCCCGGAGAACTCGATGGGCAGCGATGAGGACTGGGAGATGGCGACGGAGGGTCTGCGCAGCGCGCTCGACGATCTGGGACTGGACTATGTCGTCAACGAGGGCGACGGCGCGTTCTACGGGCCGAAGATCGACTTCCATCTTGAGGACTCCATCGGCAGGACCTGGCAGTGCGGTACGATCCAGCTCGACTTCCAGCTTCCGATGCGCTTCAACTGTGAGTACACCGGGGCAGACGGCGAGAAGCATCGTCCGATCATGATCCACCGCGTGGCGTTCGGTTCCATCGAGCGCTTCATTGGCATTCTGATCGAGCACTTTGCGGGCGCGTTCCCGACCTGGCTCGCGCCGGAGCAGGTGCGCGTGCTCCCGATCTCGGATAAGTACATGGACTATGCGGAAAAGGTAAACAAACAGCTCTTTGACGCGGGCATCCGCACCAGCATCGACACGAAAGCCGAGAAGATCGGCTACAAGATCCGTGAGGCGCAGCTCGCGAAGGTGCCGTACATGCTCGTAGTCGGCGCGAAGGAAGAGGAAGAGGGCCTTGTCTCTGTCCGCAGCCGCTTCACGGGCGACGAAGGCCAGAGGACGGTCGAGGATTTCCTTGCAGCCATCAAGGAGGAGATCGCCACCCGCACCGCGCGTGAGACGACCATTAAGGAAGAAGAAAAGAAGTAAGAACGTTATCTATAAAATATAGTTTGAAAAAGTACTTTCCCGGCGTATACATGAGAAAGTACTTTTTTTGTGAAAATTAACGATTCCACACGACACAGCACGTACAGTGAATTGGCAATGCCAAAGGCAAACCGTGTGCAGCCGTCGGCACTTAGCGGATGTGAAACATGAGCTTAGTACCGCTGCGTGTCTGCACTCGTGCGAGAACTGAGTTTGCCGTGGCATTGCCAATCCCTGTAAGGGCGTTCGATTTTCATCTTTACATCATCTTTATATTGTCTTTACGCCATCTTAACACGGCGGCGCGCTTCCTAACACCAACTTTATAAATTTTGTGCGATACTGACTTCAGAGAGAAAAGATGGCTGCTGCCTGGGAACGGGCAGCGGCCAAAGAGGTGAGTACGCATGAGAACATTGCTAAAAACCAGACATTTTTCATCCTTTCAGCTTATTATCCTGGGATTCCTCGCGGTCATTCTTCTGGGGAGCTTTCTCCTGATGCTCCCGTTCTCCACGAGCCAGCCGGGCGGAGCGTCTTTCCAGGACGCGCTCTTCACGGCGACGTCGTCGGTCTGTGTGACCGGACTGGTCGTGCGGGACACGGCGACCTACTGGTCGGGATTCGGGCAGGCGGTGATCTTGCTGCTGATCCAGATAGGAGGCTTGGGCGTGATCACGATCGCGGTGCTGTTTTCGATCGCCTCAGGGCGGAAGATCGGTCTGATGCAGAGGCAGACGATGCAGGAAGCGATCTCCGCGCCGCAGGTGGGCGGGATCGTGCGCCTGACCGGGTTTATCTTACGGGCGGTCGCGGTGATCGAGGGCGCCGGTTTCCTGATGTTGCTCCCCGTGTTTGCCCGGGAGTTCGGGATCAGAAGGGGATGCTGGTACGCGCTGTTTCACTCGATATCGGCGTTCTGCAACGCGGGCTTCGACCTGATGGGAGCGAAAGAGCCGTTCTCCTCGCTGACCGCGTACCACAGCAGCGCAGTCGTGAACGTTACGATCATGTTGCTGATCGTTGTGGGCGGACTCGGCTTCCTGACATGGGATGACATTCGGCGGAACAAATATCATTTTCACAAGTACAGGATGCAGAGCAAGGTGATCCTGTGTACGACGGCGGTACTGATCGTTCTTCCGGCGCTTTACTTTTTTATCTGTGAATACGGCGGGGCTGGGATCAAAGACCGGGTCTGGCTTTCTCTGTTCCAGTCGGTGACGACGAGGACGGCCGGTTTCAACACGGCGGATCTCGCGGGACTTCATGACTCCGGAAAGCTTTTGATGATCCTGTTGATGTTGATCGGAGGCTCGCCCGGTTCGACGGCCGGCGGCATGAAGACGACCACCGCGGCTGTGCTGGTCGCAACGGCGGTGGCGGTGTTCAAACGGCAGGAATCGGCGCACTTTTTCGGGCGCAGGATCCCGACGGAGAGCATACGCAACGCGGCGGCCATCCTGCTGATGTACCTGACTCTGTTTCTGACCGGGGCGGCTGTCATCAGCTATATCGAGAGGCTTCCGCTGCTGACGACGCTCTTCGAGACGGCGTCGGCGATCGGAACGGTCGGACTGACGCTCGGCATCACGACGCAGCTTTGCGCGCTGTCCAGACTGATCCTGATCCTGTTGATGTTCTTCGGACGGGTCGGCGGATTGACGCTGATCTTCGCGACGTTTTCCGAGACGAAGAAAGCGGCGCTGCATTTCCCGAAGGAGAAGATTACGGTAGGCTGAAAATCGGTCAGACCGGTCTGCGGTAAATGAGAAGGTCTGGTTTGAAGAAAAGGAGAGACAAAATGAAAACGGTATTGCTGATCGGACTCGGAAGATTCGGAAGACATATCGCGCGCAAGCTCGGCGAACTGCGTCATGAAGTGATGGCGGTGGATAAGTCGGAGGAGCGTGTGAATCAGGTGTTGCCCTATGTGACAAACGCGCAGATCGGGGACAGCACGAACCGGTCGTTCCTTGAGACGCTGGGCGTGCGGGATTTCGACGTCTGTATCGTGGCGATCGGGGACGATTTCCAGAGCTCGCTGGAGACGACTTCTCTTGTGAAGGAGCTTGGCGCGAAGCTTGTGGTGTCCAGGGCGGCGCGGGACGTCCACGCGAAGTTTCTTTTGCGCAACGGAGCGGATGAGGTCGTCTATCCGGAGAAACAGCTCGCGTCGTGGACGGCGATCCGATACAGCTCGGATCACCTTCTGGATTACATTGAGCTCAGCGAGGAGTATGCGGTGTATGAGGTGGAGGTCCCGAGGGCCTGGTTCGGTAGGACGATCGGGGAACTCGATATTCGAAAAAAATACGGCATGAACGTCATGGGAATCCGTAGGGAGAAGGGCGGAAACCTGGATTTGAACATCACGCCGCAGGTCAGCTTCGAAGAAGGAATGACGGTGCTGATTCTGGGAAATCGCAAGGAGGTACAGAAGTATTTCCGAATTTAGGGCGGAGATGGCGTTGCGTGGAGAGGAGGCGTTGATATGACAGACCTGGTTTTGATCGGGATCTTTATTCTCTGTGCCGTGATCGGATATATCGTGATAAAAAGAAGCGGAGGATTTCTGGAACATATACTGTTCCAAAAGTCGGAAATGTGGTATCATCTACGCGAAAGCAATGTACGCGAAAGCAATGAGCCGTGCAGAGACGCTGGAGCGGGAAATGCCTGCTCGCAGGCAATTTCACGGGACAGTGGATCTATAGGGCGAATGCCCGCGAGCCCGGAAAAGCGAAGCTTTTTCGGGCAAGGCACGGCTCAAGAGTCGAAGCGAACGAAAATGCCCGTGAGCCCGGAAAAGCGAAGCTTTTTCGGGCAAGGCACGGCTCAAGAGCCAAAAGATTTTAAGGCAGGAATAAAGCATGAGTGGAAAGCAAGCGGAAGAGGGCCGAAACAGCAGGTTTGGAAACCGCAGTGAAGCCCGGATTCAAAATCAGCCCGGGGAGTATATCCCGGGCTATCTGTCTTCCTCACCGTCCAGTGCGAAGAGCATTCGTGCGGCGGCGCGGATGACGCAGGCGTACCGCAGAAAGCACTGGTTCACGCTGTTCGACACGGTGAAATTCATTCTCTCACTGGTGATGGCGACCAGTCTGAGTCTGCTCTTTTACAGATGGGGTCTCTCGGAGGCCAATATCATCACGGTGTATATTCTGGGCGTTTTGATCACTTCTGTCGTCACGGAGCACATGGTCTACGGCGTGCTGGCGTCGGTGGCAAGCGTGTTTATTTTTAATTATCTGTTTACAGATCCGCGCTACACGCTGCTGGCTTACGACATCGGCTATCCGATGACATTTCTCGTCATGCTTCTGGCGTCCCTTCTGACCGGCACGCTTGCGGCGCGGATGAAAAATTTCGCCTATCAGTCGGCCCAGAGCGCCTATCGCACCAAGATCCTGCTCGACACGAACCAGTCTCTGCAGCATGCGGCGGGCAGGGAGGCGATCGTCCGTGCGACGGCGGACCAGCTCTCGAAGCTGACGGGCAGGGACGTGTCGATCTCGCTCCCGGAGGACTGTGATCTGGAACAGCTTTTGTCCGGCGAAAATGCGGACGAGCGGCTCTGTTATCCGATCCGGCTCGGCGGCGTGCTCTACGGCGTAGCCGGCATCGATGTGAAGGACAATCCGATGGACGAGTTTGAGAACGGGATCCTGATGTCGATCCTGGGCGAGTGCGCGCTCGCGATGGAGAACGAAAAGAACGCGCGAGAGAAGGAAGCCGCAGCGGTGCTCGCGCAGAACGAACAGCTGAGGGCAAACCTCCTGCGCACGATCTCGCACGATCTGCGCACGCCGCTGACTTCGATCTCCGGCAACGCGAGCAATCTGATGACGAACGGGAAAGACTTTGACGAGGCGACGAAGCAGCATCTTTACACGGACATTTACGACGATTCCATGTGGCTGATCACCCTGGTTGAGAATCTTCTCTCGGTCACCCGGATGGAGGGCAAAGGGGTAGAGCTGCACAAAGACGCGGAGCTGATGGATGAGGTCATCGCGGAGGCATTGCGGCACATCGACCGCAGGCAGTCTGAACACACGATCACCGTACACAACGAGAACGAGCTGCTTCTGGTTCAGATGGACGCGAGGCTGATCGTGCAGGTGATCATCAATCTGGTCAACAACGCGGTCAAATACACGCAGAAGGGCTCGACGGTCGCGATCTCGGTGCGCGAGAAGGATCACATGGCCGTGGTCAGCGTCGCCGACGACGGGCCGGGCATTCCGGATGAGATGAAGCCGCAGATCTTTGAATTATTTTATACAGGGGAACACCCTGTGACGGACGGACGGCGCAGCATGGGACTCGGACTGGCCCTGTGCAGGTCGATCGTGACTGCGCACGGCGGGACGATCACCGTGACCGACGCTAAGCCGCACGGGGCCGTCTTCACATTTGCATTGCCTGTCAGGGAGGTACAGCTTCATGAATAAATTTCTTATACTTGTGATCGAGGATGACGCGCCGGTGCGCAACCTGATCACAACGACGTTGAAGACGCACGATTACCGCTATCTGACCGCGGAGAACGGGGAGAACGCGATCCTTCAGGTGACGTCCCACAATCCGGACGTGATCCTTCTGGACCTCGGCCTGCCGGATATGGATGGCGTCGAGGTGATAAAGAGGATACGCACATGGTCGAACACGCCGATCATCGTGATCAGCGCGCGAAGCGAGGACACGGACAAGATCGACGCGCTGGACGCCGGGGCGGACGATTATCTGACGAAACCCTTTTCTGTGGAGGAGCTGTTGGCCAGACTGCGGGTGACTCAGCGCCATTTTGCGCTCATGAAGCAGGAGAAGGAAAGCGATATTTTTGAGAACGGGGATCTGAAGATCGACTACGCGGCCGGCTGCGCCTGGCTTTCGGGAACTGAGCTGCACCTTACGCCGATCGAGTACAAGCTGCTCTGTCTGCTCTCGAGGAACATGGGCAAGGTGCTGACACACACTTACATCACACAGCAGATCTGGGGCAGCAGCTGGGAGAACGACGTCGCTTCACTGCGCGTGTTCATGGCGACGCTGCGCAAGAAGCTCGAAAGCGGCGCGGATGCAAAGCAGTACATTCAGACCCATATCGGGATCGGGTACCGCATGCTGCGGGTGGAGTAAAGTCAGGAGAGGAATCGGCGTAAACGAACGGGTTTGCGCCGTTTTTCTGTGTTCAATCGAAATTTTTTGGTGACAGATATAGCGAAAAATGGTAAGATATACTAAAAACAGCAATGATACAGAACTGCCGTACAACAAACAGATCGAGATGCTGCAGAAGATTTCGGAGGAATCATTTTGAACGGTCGGGAAAGCGATTTTCAGCAGAACGAATATATTTTATCCAAACTGAAAAATTTCGAGCAGGTCAAACATCTTGCCGACGAGATGCCGGGCGGCTTCTTTATCTACCGTGCGGACGGGAACGAGGATATCCTGTACGCCAACGACGCGATGCTTCGTATTTTCGGTTGCGATACCATGAAAGAATTCCGCGAGTGGACGGGGAATTCGTTTCGTGGGATCGTGCACCCGGATGATCTGGACGCGGTCGAGGAGAGCATTGCCGAGCAGATCCGGGACAGCCGCTACGATCTGGACTATGTCGAGTACCGGATCATACGCAGGGACGGCGAGGTGCGTTGGGTAGACGACTATGGTCACTTTTTGGAAAACGACGGCGGCGGCATTTTCTATGTGTTTATCGGGGACGCGACGGAGAAGAAAAACCGACTGACGGAGGAGCGGCTCACATTGCAGCAGGAGAGCCTGCAAAGAGAAGAGAAGTGGAAGAGTCAGGCGGAGGTGTACAGCCGCGAGCTCGAGTCGATCAGCCGGGAGCATTTCCGGCGCATGAGAGTGATCGAAGGGCTGAGCATCGACTACGCGTCGATCTTGTATGTGGATCTGGCCGAGAACTGGATCTGGGCTTACCGCCTGAGCGAGCAGTTCCGGGTGTTGTTCGGAGGAGAGAAGCAGCTGCCCGGGGTGTCCTCTTGCATGGAGCGCTATATAGCGAAATGGGTCCATCCGGAAGACCGGGAGTTGTTCCGGGACGCGGTCGCCCCGGAGAATGTCGGAAAAAGGCTGGCGGACAGAAACGCGTTCCAGCTCCATTATCGTATTCTGGTGGAGGGGCACGAGGCGTACCGCCAGATGCATGTCGTGAATGTGGGACAGGAAGCTCAGGTCACGCAGATCGTGCTGGGAACCCGCAGCGTGGACAACGAGGTGCGGCACGAGCTGGAGCAGAGGCGGGTTCTCGAGGACGCGCTGGAGCAGGCAAAGGCCGCGAACGTCGCCAAGAATGCGTTTCTCGCGAATATGTCGCACGATCTGCGCACGCCGATGAACGCGATCATGGGATTCGCGCAGCTCGCCAGACAGCACAGGGAGGATCCGGAGAAGGTCCGGGGCTGCATGGATGGGATCGAGGAATCCGGAAAGCTGCTGCTGCAATTGTTTGACGATGTGCTGGAGATCACGAAGATTGAGTCGGAGCAGATCCGGATCGAGGAGACAGAAGGAAACCTGGAGGAGATCGTCGGGAAGGTCAGGGAGGACGCGACCGTCCGCGCGATCGCGAAGAATATCTCCCTGTCGTGCAGCTTGTCCGGGATCAGGCATTTCGACATTTTTGTGGACGCGGAGAAATTGTCGCAGGTGTTGTCGCATCTGCTCTTCAACGCGGTCAAGTACACGCGGGAGGGCGGAAGCATCTGGATCACGGCTGAGGAGGTCAGGCAGCTGTCGGACAATTACGCGATCTATCGCTTTGTCGTCGAGGATACCGGGATCGGGATCGGCGAGGATTTCCTTCCTCATATTTTTGAGCCGTTCGAGCGCGAGAAGAATACGACGATGAGCGGTGTGCAGGGGACGGGCCTGGGTCTTGCGATCACGAAGAACATCGTTGACCGGATGGGCGGTACGATCGAGGTGGACAGCGCGGCGGGAGAAGGAAGTCGTTTCACGGTCACGCTGAGCTTCCGGCTGAACCATTTGCAGGGCAGGGAGCAGGGACGCCGGGAGAGTACGCTGGATCGCCTGAGAAAGGGACAGAAGATCCTGCTCGTTGAGGACAACGAGATCAACCGGGAAATCGAGGTGGAGCTGCTGCGCTGTGCCGGATTCCTCGTGGACACGGCGTCCGACGGGAACATGGCAGCGAACACCGTGCGGAATTCCATGCCGGGCGATTATGCGCTTGTCCTGATGGATATTCAGATGCCGGTCGTGGACGGTCACCAGGCTGCGCGCCTGATCCGCAGCATCCCGGATCCGGAGCTGTCCGCGATCCCGATCGTCGCGCTGTCGGCGAATGCGTTTGACGAGGACCGGCGGCAGTCGATCAAGAGCGGGATGAATGCGCACATGGCGAAGCCCGTGAACATGCCGCAGCTGATCGAGCTGCTGGAAGAAATATAAGTTATGCTTTGACACAGAGAAGATTCTTCTGAAATTTTGAAAGAACGGAGCGTATCATGAAGCTCTTTTTCCATTATATGAAGCCATACCGAAGATCGATCGGTATCGTTGTCTGGCTGAAGCTCCTCGCGACGATGACGGAGCTTTTACTTCCTTACATTCTGGAGCATATCATTGACGTCACAGTTCCTACAGGAATTCTGCATGAGATCTTCCTTTGGGGATTTCTGATGATCGCCACGGCTTTTGTGACGCGCGCGCTGAACATCGCGGGCAACAAAAAAGCCGTGGAGAACGCCCACAATGTTTCCTACAATATCAGACAGGATCTGTTTTCCCGGACGGCGAATCTGTCCGGGAATCAGTTTGACGCGCTCGGGCTTCCGAGCCTGATCAGCCGCATGACGAGCGACAGCTACAATGTGCAGTCCTGTGCGCAGACGCTGCAGACGCTTTGCGTGCGCGCGCCGATCATGCTGATCGGGGGCATCATCGTCACGCTGATGATGGACCGGGTGCTTGCCGCGATTCTCTGTGTGATGCTGCCGATCCTTTTGGTCGTGATCTTCGGGGTATCCCGCTACGGGATCCCGCTCTACAACAAAGTGCAGCAGCGGCTGGACGACGTCGTGCGCGTCATGAGGGAGAACATCAGTGGGATCCGGGTGGTGAAGGCGCTCTCAAAGACAGAGTACGAGAAACGGCGCTTTGCGGGGTACAATGACGCGATGGCGGACAGCGATATCCTGGCAGGGACGGTCATGGCGCTTCCGGGCCCTATCATGCAGCTCTGCCTGAACGTCGGGCTGACGCTTGTGGTGTTTATCGGGGCGGCCCGCGTGAACAGCGGGGCGGCGCAGCCGGGCGTGATTCTGGCGTTTCTCACATATTTCAACATGGTGCTGCAGGGCGTCATGGGATTGAACCGCATCTTCATGATGCTGAGCAAGGCGACGGCCTCCGCGGATCGTATCGCGCAGGTGCTGGAGACGCCGGAGGATCTGAAGGTGATCGGAGAGGACGAGGCGAAGCGGCCGTCCGGGGACGAGTTTATTCGCTTCGAGCATGTCAGCTTCCGCTATGGAGAGGATGCACAGACATTTGGAGACGAGGCGGATGCACGGACGTGCGGAAATGAAAGCGAGATAGGTGGGCGAAAGAAAGAAAACAAAAAGAGCGTTGGGGTTGAGGATAGCGTAAACGGTGTCAGAGAGAAGTGCCTCGACGACATCAGCTTCGCGATCCGGCGCGGCGAGAGCCTGGGGATCATCGGACCGACCGGCTGCGGGAAGACGACGATCATCAACCTGCTGATGCGTTTCTACGACGCGCAGGAGGGCGGCGTTTTCGTGGACGGACGCGACGTGCGCAGCTACCCGAAGGACGAGCTGCACTGCAGATTCGGCGTGGTGTTCCAGAACGACATGGTGTTCAACGACACGCTGCGGCAGAATATTTCGTTCGGCCGCGAGGTGACGGAAGAGGGTCTGCGGGACGCAGTGCAGGACGCGATGGCCGCGGAGTATATTGACGGTCTGGAGAAGGGATTGGACTATGTCGCGGATATCAAGGGCGCGAACCTCTCCGGCGGACAGAAGCAGCGCCTGCTGATCGCGCGCGCACTGGCGGCGGATCCGGAGATCCTGATCCTGGACGATTCCTCATCCGCGCTGGATTACAAGACGGACGCGGCGCTTCGGAAAGCCGTTCTGGAGCGTCATAAAAATACGACGACCATACTGATCGCCCAGCGCGTCAGCTCGGTGATGAACATGACGAACATCCTCGTGATGGACGACGGGCGTTGCATCGGCTACGGCAGTCACGAACATCTGCTTGCGACCTGCCCGGAGTATAAAGAGATTTACAAGGTGCAGATGGGTTCCCTTGAAGCAGCAGGCTGAAGCACTTGCTGCTGATACCATGATAAAATGATTCAGGAGGCGGTTTGGGCTTGGCGCAGCGAATTTGTATGTCCAAACTGCGTGTTGCCCTAAAGTACTAGTTTCGCGACGCTGATCACGAAGTGAGCAGTAGCGCGCTTGCGTAAGCGCAGTTGAGAAAGCGAGAAGAAAGGAGGCGGGGACGATGCCGGGACCGGGAGACCGCGGAGGAAAAAAGGAGCGGCCGAAAGATACAAAAGGGACGCTGCGGCGTATTCTGTCCTATCTGAAGGATTACCGATGGGCGGTGGCCGGTCTGACCGCCTGCGCTTTTCTGAGCAATTTTGGAAATCTGCTGGGACCTGGTTTTGCCGGACAGGCGATCCACGCCGCCGGAGCGGGCGTTGGGAAGGTGGATTTCGACGTTGTGTTTTATTACGGCTGGTGTATGCTGATCGCTTATGTGGCGAGCGGTCTTCTGACCTTTTTCGTGAACATCGGGATGATGCGCGTCAGCCGACGCGTGGCGCAGAAGATGAGAGGCGATGTTTTTGACAAGCTCATGACGCTGCCGGTCGGATTCTTCGACCGCAATCAGGCGGGCGACATCATCAGTCGTGTCAGCTATGACGTCGATGTGCTCGGGACCAGCCTGTCGACGGACGTCGTACAGATCATCACGAGCGTCGTGACGGTGGTCGGTTCCTTTCTGATGATGTGCGTGATCTCGCTGCCGATGGTGGTTTGCATGCTCGTGACGATCCCGATGGCCGTTCTGTATACCTCTCGGATGGGGCGCAGGACGCGGCCGCTGTACGCGAAGCGCAGCGCGGCCTACGGGCGCATGAACGGCTTCGTGGAGGAGATGTTCACCGGGCAGAAGACGATCCTCGCCTACGCCTACGAGGACGGAGTCTGCGAGGAGTTCAGCGCGATCAACCACGCCGCCGCGGACGCCTACCGTGACGCGGACACGCTCGGCATGACGATGGGTCCGACGGTCGGCTTTATCAACAATCTGGGTCTGGCCCTGATCGGACTGGTGGGCGCGGTGTTTTACCTGTGGAAGATCGTGGATCTCGGACAGATCTCCTCGTTCGTGCTGTATTCCAGAAAGTTTTCCGGGCCGATCAACGAGATCGCGAACATCATCAACGAGATTTATTCGGCGCTTGCCGCGGCGGAGCGCGTGTTCCGCCTGCTGGATGAACCGGAAGAGGTGAAGGATATCTATGGAGCGAAGACGCTCGCGGACGTGCAGGGCGACGTTGCGATGCAGGGCGTCTCGTTCGGCTATATGCCGGGGAAGACGATCCTGCATAATCTGAATCTGCAGGCAGACGCCGGGAAGACGATCGCGATCGTCGGGCCGACCGGCGCGGGCAAGAGCACGATCATCAATCTGCTGATGCGCTTCTATGACGTCGACGCGGGTGAGATCCTGGTGGACGGGCATGAGATCCGCGCGCTCACGAGGGACAGTCTGCGCCGCGCCTACGCGATGGTCCTGCAGGAGACCTGGGTGTTCCGAGGCACGATCTACGAAAATATCGCCTACGGGAAGGAGAACGCCACGATGGAGGAGGTCGTCGCCGCCGCGAAGGCCGCCCGCATCCACAGCTACATCATGCGGCTGCCGGAGGGCTACCAGACCGTGATCAGCGAGGACGGTACGAACATCAGCAAGGGGCAGAAGCAGCTTTTGACGATCGCGCGGGCGATGCTCTACAACACGCAGATGCTGATCCTCGACGAGGCGACCAGCAATGTGGACACGAGCACGGAGCGGCAGGTGCAGCAGGCGATGCGCTCGCTCATGGCGGGACGGACCTGCTTTGTGATCGCACACCGGCTTTCGACGATTCAGAATGCGGACCGCATTTTGGTGCTCGATCACGGAGATGTTGTGGAGCAGGGCACGCACGAGGAACTGATGGTGCAGAAAGGCTTCTATTACCGTCTCTACGCGTCGCAGTTTGAATGAGATGCAATGAGGTACAGCGCAGTTCGAGTGAGGAGCGAGTGCCGGATCCCAGGTGATGGGCGCGGCGTTACTGTTCAGACCAGGCCGAAGCACTTGCTGCTGAGGCCGTAAGAAAGTGATTCAGTAGGAGGCAGTTTGGGCTTCGCGAAGCGAATTTACATGCCCAAACTGCACGTTGCCCTAAAGAACTAGCTTCGCGTCGCTGGTCATGAAGTGAACAGCAACGGCGCGGTATGAACGGGCGGTTCAGCAACACGAAAAGGATAGACATTCTATGATTGGAGGTGGTATAATAAAAAAGGCCTGAGAGACGAAAGGCCTGCCGTCCGTGGAAAATACTGCCAATATGGACGGGAACGATAAATGGCAGAACAAGGAGGAAAGAAGTATGAAATTTATAACTGAAAACCCGGCAATCATGGCAGACGTGGTATTGGGAGTCATCTTTTTGATCGAGGGACTGGTCCAGCTGCTGGCAGGAAAGATGCCCAATTATTCCAGTTTGGTTCGGAGGTATACCCCGGAGTCGATCGAACGCTTTATCAGGCCGTCCGGCGTCATCTCCATACTTTTTGGGTTGAGTATTCTCGGATTTGGCTTCAGCATGGACGGAGGTCCGCTGCCGCCTGTTATGGAGTGGATCTCGAGCGCCGTGCTCATCGTTGCCGTGATCATTTACATTATTATGGTGAAAAAATACCTGGTGAAAAAATAATAATTTTGTTCAAAAGTCCCTTTGATTCCAAGGCTGCGATTTGATATGATATCTGTGCGGAATTGTCGGTTCCTGTTTTTGATGCAGGGAGCTGGACAGGGCGTTCGCAGATGAACTGCAGGACGGCCTCCGCGAGGCGTCGGCGGGATACGGCTGCGGGATCAGAAGGAGGATTGGGAAGATGTATCAGGTGGGAGAACAGATTGTCTACGGGATGACGGGCGTGTGCCGGGTCGAGGCGGTCGGTCCTCTGGACATGCAGGGAGCCAAAGAGGGAGTCGATTACTATACGTTGACTCCGGTCTATCAGGGCGGCAGACTTTTCATTCCGGTCGACACAGCGGTTTTCAACCGTCCGGTCATGACGAAGGAAGAGGCGATGACTTTCATCGAACACATTCCGGAGATCGAGGGTGAAATCTGCGAGGACAAAAATCCGCGCTTGCTCAACGAGCGCTATCAGGGTTATCTGAAGAGCGGGAGCTGCACCGACCTGGTTCGGCTGATCCGCGCTGTATATCTGAAGGGGAAACGCGCGGCGCGCACGGGTCGCCATCTGAGTCAGGTGGACGAGCGCAGCATGAGGCGCGCGGAGGAGATGCTGCACAATGAGCTGGCGTCCGCGCTGGGGATCGAGCCGGGCGAGGTGAAAGGCTTTATCACGAAGACACTGGAAAAGTAACGTAGGTTGAAACGCAATAAGAGCCATCGGCGGGTGTCGGCGGCTCTTTTTTTGCGCAGACCTTCGCATGGAAATCAGCCGCTGCCGCAGTGCGCGGGTCACGCAGCGAATACATCGATCGAGGATACAATATTTTTCTTTCTTTCTGGCTGAGCATGTTTTATAATAAAATATAACGCGATCATATTATGGCGGAGGAAGAACCGCCGATGAAAATAAGGAGGAAAAGAGATGGCATTTGCAAAGGATTTTCTCTGGGGAGCCGCGTCGGCCGCGCATCAGGTCGAGGGCGCATGGAATGAAGACGGAAAGGGAGCGAGTATCTGGGATACGTTTACCCGGACGCCGGGACGCATTGCGAACGGGGAGAACGGAGACGTCGCGTGCGATCACTACCACCGCTACAAGGGGGATGTGGCGCTCATGAAGGAGATCGGGCTGAAGAGCTATCGCTTCTCTGTCAGCTGGCCGAGAGTGATCCCGAACGGCGTGGGCGAGGTGAACGAGAAGGGCCTGCAGTTTTACCGTGACCTCGTTGACGAACTGCTCGCGGCGGACATCGTGCCGATGGTGACGCTCTATCACTGGGATTTGCCGACTGGCCTGTATGAGAAGGGCGGGTGGAAGAATCCGGAGATCGTCGAGTGGTTCGCGCAGTATGCGGAAGTCGTCACGAAGGCGCTCGGGGACAAGGTAAAGTACTGGATGACGTTCAACGAGCCGCAGCTCTTCGTCGGCGGCGGGATGACGGTGGGTTTCCACGCGCCGTTTGAGCAGAATCCGACGGACATTTTGATGCAGGTCACGAGGCATGTCTTCCTTGCGCACGGCAGGGCGGTGGAGGTGATCCGCAGGAACTGCCCGGGCGCGAAGGTCGGGATGGCGCCAACCGGGGGCTGCGTGATCCCGTCAAAGCTCACAGAGGAAGGGATCGAGAAAGCGCGCCAGGAGAGCTTCTCCATGGACGAGATGGGCTATATGTTCAGCAACGTCTGGTGGGCCGATCCGATCTTCAAGGGAGATTTCGCCCACCAGGCGAAGGCGGTATTTGGCGACAGGCTGCCTGTGATCACGAAGGATGAGTGGAAGCTGATCTCCCAGCCGCTGGATTTCTATGGCTTTAACGTCTATGAGGCCAGCGGGGTTTCCCAGCCGCGCGATCCGTATGCGTATGACCGTTACTCCTATCAGGGCAGCCCGAAGACGGCGATGGGATGGAACATTACGCCGGACGTACTGTACTGGTGCTGCCGCTTTTTGCATGAGCGCTACGGCAAGCCGCTGATGATCACGGAGAACGGGGCGGCTTTTCCGGATCTCGTGTCGCTCGACGGAAAGGTACACGACCCGGGCAGACAGGATTTTGTGAACCGTTATCTGCTGTCGCTCAAGAAGGCGGTGGACGAGGGCATCCCGGTGCTCGGCTACCAGTACTGGTCGATCATGGACAACTACGAGTGGACGGCCGGATACGAGAAGCGCTTCGGCCTCATCTATGTGGATTACTGCACACAGGAGAGGATCCTGAAGGACAGCGCGTACTGGTATCGCGAGGTGATCCGCAGCAACGGGGAGAGCCTTGCAAAATAAAAAACGAACAAAAGTTCGAAAAAGTACTTGCAAAATTTTCCGAGTTGTAGTAGAATGCAAAACAGAACAAACGTTCTGAACTTGCGTTCGGGTAAATCGGGGGATTTTGGGAGAGTACGAAATGAGGAAAACAGAGGATTTCAGGTCGGAGAACAGAAGAGCGTACAAAGGAGCGCGCGGGAGAGCGTACGGCAAGGGAAACAGAAGAGAAAACGGAGAAAATATATACAGGGATCTGACGAGAGAGGGACAGAGGTTCTGCGCGATCGCAGGACTGCTGGAGGAGATCGTCGTTCTGGCCGCATGCAGGATCCGGGTCAGCATGGCCCCGATCCCGGTGCTGGCGTTTCTGTGGGTACTGTTCGTGATCCTGACGGCGGCCGCGCTGATCGGGGCGAGCAGCCTGCTGGATCGGATCACACTGCGCAGACCTGCTCCGGAGGAGAGCAGAGGACGTCGCTGCGTGAATGCTTCGTCCGTGTACCGTGCGGCTGCGGCAGGCAGGGATGCCCGAGGCACGGAGAGAATTGCGGCATAACGCACTGGCTGTTGAAGTATAAGGCCGGATATGCTATGATGCTACGGGACATTTCGCAGAAGCGGGATGGAGAGACAGAAGGGAGCGCATAGTATATGGGTAAGAAGAGAAGATACGAGGCAGTGATCTTCGATCTGGACGGGACTCTGCTCGATACGCTTGCGGATCTGACGGCCAGTGTGAACGCGGCGATGGATAAATTCGGGCTTCCGGGACATACGATAGAGGAAGTGCGGGAGTTTGTCGGAAACGGTATCCGCAGACTGATTCGGCTCTGTGTGCCGAATGGGGAGGACCATCCGGAGTTCGAGCAGATCCTGGCCTGCTTCCGGGAACACTACGAGGAGCATTGCATGGACGCGACGGAGCCGTACCCCGGAGTGTTGTCTCTCCTTGACTGGCTGAAGAAGGAGGATGTCGGCACGGCGATCGTGTCGAACAAGGCGGATTCGGCGGTACAGAGGCTTAAAAGCGTATATTTCAGAGAGCTCGTGGACGTGGCGATCGGAGAAAAGAAGAACCGCCGCAGGAAGCCTGCGCCGGACTGCGCGTTGCAGGCGCTCTCTGAGCTTGGAGTGGAACGTGGACATGCGGTCTATGTGGGAGACTCCGATGTGGATCTGCAGACGGCGCGAAATGCGGGGATAGATTACATTTTAGTGTCCTGGGGGTTTCGCGGCAGGGAGTTTCTGCTCGAAGCCGGGGCAGAGCCCGGACGTATTGTGTCCAATGTCAGGGAGCTGAAGCAGATGCTCTTATGATGCCGACTCTGGGCTTTGTCGGACAGGTGCAGGAAAGACTCATTGTATATATTTTACAAAATAAGAGATCGAATTTGTGCATTTTCTATAATGCCGCCAAATTTAGAAAATTTTTAGATTTGCGGTTGACACTCGGCGAACGATGGGTGTAGACTACAGTCAATCAAGCGAAGGCGCTGTGGATTTCCACGGCGCCTTTTTTGCGCGAAAGCAATGAGCCGTGCCAGACGGCAATTAACCAGACACGGGAGCTTGCTCACGCGCACCGGAACAGAAGCTTCTGTTCCGGATTAAAGAGAGGAGGAATTATTATGGATGAACTGAAAACCTTGATTACCGGACTGGACACTACCTGGGTGCTGGTCGGAGCAGCGCTTGTATTTTTTATGCAGGCAGGCTTCGCGATGGTGGAGACCGGTCTGACACGCGCGAAGAACGCAGGCAACATCGTGATGAAGAACCTGATGGATTTCTGCATCGGTACCCCGATCTACTGGTTCATCGGCTTCGGCATTATGTTCGGAGGAACGGGCGCGCTGGTCGGCGGACTCGACCTGTTCTGCATGAAGACCGACGACTACGCGACGATGATCTTTCAGACGGTGTTCTGTGCGACTTCGGCTACCATCGTTTCTGGTGCGATGGCGGAGCGCACGAAATTCTCCGCGTACTGCATTTACAGCGCGCTGATCAGTCTGTTCGTGTACCCGATCTCGGGTCACTGGATTTGGGGCGGCGGCTGGCTTGCACAGCTCGGTTTCCATGATTTCGCGGGTTCCACGGCGGTACATATGGTCGGCGGCGTGGCTGCGTTTGTGGGTGCGGCGGTGCTTGGGCCGCGTATCGGCAAGTACGGCAAGGACGGCAAGCCGAACGCGATCCTCGGACACAGCATGACGCTTGCTGCGCTCGGCGTATTTATCCTCTGGTTCTGCTGGTTCGGATTCAACGGCTGCTCGACGCTTGCGATGTCCGGCGACAACGCGGCGAGGGCTTCCAGAATCTTCTACACCACGAATCTGGCGGCGGCAGTCGCTACCGTGACGGTGATGATCTTCACCTGGGTGCGTTACAAGAAGCCGGACGTCTCCATGACGCTGAACGGTTCTCTGGCCGGTCTTGTGGCGATCACCGCGGGCTGTGACACTGTGACTCCCGTGGGCGCGGCGATCATCGGTATCGTAGCGGGTTTCGCGGTCGTGCTCGGCATTGAGTTTGTGGATAAGAAGCTGAAGGTAGACGACCCGGTGGGCGCGGTCGGCGTTCACGGCATCTGCGGCATGACCGGTACACTGCTGACAGGATTGTTTGCCTACTATGATTTTGGTACGGGCGAGAAGCTCGGTGTATTCTACGGCGGCGGTTTCCACTTCTTCCTCACGCAGCTGCTCGGCGTTGTGTGTGTGATCGCGTGGGTGGCTGTGACGATGACGATCATCTTTAATGTGCTGAAGCACACGGTAGGCCTGCGCGCTTCCGTGACAGAGGAGATCGAGGGTCTGGATATCCACGAACATGGTCTTGCGTCGGCGTATGCGGATTTTGCGCAGACCTCCAGCATCAACAACTTCGGCGGCGTGCGCGATACGTTTGACGCGCCTCTTCCGGAGAATCCGGTTCATGTGGACGACGCGATTCCGGTGCAGGTCAAGACTCCGACCGAGACGATCGCGAGCGACACGAATATCACGAAGATCACGATCGTCGCGAAGCAGAGTAAGTTCGACGAGCTGAAGGAGGCGCTGAACAAGATCGGCGTCATGGGTATGACAGTGACGAATGTGCTCGGCTGCGGCACGCAGAAGGGCAAGGCGGAGTACTACCGCGGCGTGCAGATGGATCTGAACCTGCTTCCGAAGATACAGGTGGATGTTGTTGTCAGCAAGGTTTCCCCGGCTGCCGTGATCGCGGCTGCGAAGAAGGCGCTGTACACCGGACACATCGGCGACGGCAAGATCTTCGTCTACAACGTGGCGAACGTCGTGAAAGTGCGCACGGGCGAGGAAGGCTTCGACGCGCTGCAGGGAGACGACTTCTTCTAAAGGAGTACCGAAAGACGACGAAGCATACTTTGATTTTGTCGGGCTGCGGTCCATGGAAAGTCAGATATGCATGAACCACCATAATATGGGGCTTTCGTTCCGGCAGGAGCTTCCGGTCGGGCGGGAGCCTCTTTTTATTAGCTTCTTGTATTTTAAGAAACAATCATATATAATGACAATGTGTCTGAAAGAAGATTGACATAGTCAAACGGCGGTATACGGGGCAGTATTATAATTTTTATTATGTAACTGAGCGTTAATACACAAAAAGGAGAGCGATACAATGAAGAGCACAGTTCCCAGGGCGGAGGCGCTTGCGCTTCTGCAGAAATACAACAAGGAGCCGTTCCACATTCAACATGCGCTGACGGTGGAGGGCGTGATGCGCTGGTTCGCGCAGGAATTCGGCTATGGAGACGAGGCCGATTACTGGGCGACTGTAGGGCTGCTGCACGATATCGACTTTGAGCTTTACCCGGAAGAACACTGCCTCAGGGCGCCGGAGCTTTTGCGGGACGGCGGAGTGGGCGAGGATATGATTCACTCGGTATGCAGCCATGGATACGGGATCTGCTGCGATGTCGAACCGACGCATGAGATGGAGAAGGTACTATTCGCGACCGACGAGCTGACCGGATTGATCGGGGCGGCGGCGAAAATGCGTCCGTCGAAGAGCGTGATGGACATGGAGGTTTCGAGCCTGAAGAAGAAGTTTAAGGACAAGCGCTTTGCTGCGGGTTGTTCGAGGGACGTGATTCGCGAGGGAGCGGAGCGGCTAGGGTGGACGTTGGAAGAACTGATGGAGAAAACGATCCTGGCGATGCGCTCCTGCGAGGAGTCGGTCGCGAAGGAGATGGAGGTGCACTGAATGCCGGGGAAAAGAACGTGTTTCTGTTTGGCGGCGCTTTTGACAGCGATCTGCGCGGCGGTCCCGGCGATGGCACAGGAATCTGAAGCTCAGGAAGAATCCGAATTGCAGACGGATACGGCAGCGTGGACGGGAGCAGAGTCTGAATCAGAGACAGAGCCAAAGTTTGTCGTCGCGATCGATCCCGGACATCAGGGAAGCAATGTCGACATGAGCGGTACGGAGCCGCTCGGGCCGGGATCCTCTGAGATGAAGGCGAAGGCTGCCACGGGTACGCAGGGGCGCTTCACCGGGGTGCCGGAATATGAGCTGGATCTCACGATCTCGCTGCTTCTGCGCGATGAGCTTGAGGAACGCGGGTATGAAGTGGTTATGACCCGTGAGGATAACGACACGGCGATCAGCAATGTGGAACGCGCACAGCTGGCGTATGAGCAGGGAGGGGATATCTTCCTGAGGATTCACGCGAATGGTCTGGATGACGCAAGCGTGAGCGGAGCGCTTGCGATGGTGCCGTCCCCGCAGAATCCGTATGTGGGCAGCTTGGCTGAGGAATCCTACGCGCTCGCGGACTGCGTTCTGAACGCGTACTGTGAGAAAGCCGGATTCGAATCGCGGGGAGTACAGTACTATGATGATATGACCGGGATCAACTGGAGCAAATTGCCGGTCATGATTCTGGAGATGGGCTTTATGACGAATGAGTCGGACGATCTGCGCATGGCAGATCCTAATGTGCAGACGCTGATGGCGGAAGGAATTGCGGACGGTGTCGACGCATATTTTCTCCAGAGAGGGAAAATGGAATAGGATCCATCCGAAAATAATCATTTCTTTTCAAAAACTACTTGACATTTCTGCGTCAATGAGTGATAATGCTAGTACATATTATATGAGATGCATATCTATCTAAATAATATGCATCTCATCTTTTATCTGCGCGAGAGCAAAGACTTTCTGAAAGGTAGGCTCCGCGTCCGGGCGATTCGCCCACATTTCAATTTTACTAACGATAAAGCCGATATTTGCGGCACAGCTTTCGACAGAAAACGACAAAACAATGGGAAAGGAGGGAGGAAACTGGCAGAGGAGAGCTATCCGGCCAGGCGCCGGATCGGTCGCGATTATCAGATCATAAGGCTGCTCGGATCCGGCGGGGACGGAAGTGTGTATCTCGTGCGCCACAGTCCGACAGAGCAGCTGCGCGCGGCCAAGCGGCTGAAAGCGGATACGATCAGACAGCGCAGGCATGAGCTTGACATGATGAAATACCTGAGGCATCCGGCGCTTCCGCAGGTTTTTGATGTGTTGGAGGAGCAGGGGGAGCTCTGGCTGATCATGGAGTACATAAACGGAAGGCCATTGTCCGCGCTGGAGAAGGAGGAGCCGGCCCCGGCGATGTTTTTCTCGATCGCGCGTCAGCTCTCGGATGTGCTTCTCTATCTGCACACGAGAAAGACAGCGATCCTGCATCTTGACATCAAGCCGTCAAATATCATACTGCGACCGGACGGAAGATTGGGTCTGATCGATTTCGGAGCAGCCGTCCGGGCAGTTCCGACGAGAGGAAAAGGCGTGTGTTTCGGGACGCCGGGATTTGCCGCGCCGGAGCAGAGCGATCCGGATGCGATCCCGGACAGCAGGGCGGACATCTACGGAGTCGGCGCTGTGCTTTATTACTGCCTGTACCGGGAGATTCCGAAACTGCCCGCATGCCGGGCAAGGATGCAGACGGATCGGACACGTTGGAGAAGGTCGTTGGGGCCGCTGCTTTTGCGATGCCTGGAGACGGACAAGGAAAAACGCTTTTCGGATACGCGCGCGCTCTGTGCGGCAGTCCGCAGGGCGGAAAGGAGATGTATCGCACGGTTCAGGCGGCGAAGGGGCTGCGTGGCCCTTATGTTTCTGCTGTCCGCGCTGATCTTTGCCGCAGCGAATATGGGAGGAAAGGGCCGCGGCGGGGTGGAATCCGCGGAGACGAGGAAGGAATACCGCACGCTTTTGGAGCAGGCGGACGGTCTGGGCTTCGAGCAGGCGGTCTCCTGTTATGAGCAGGCCATTGCGCTCTGCCCGGAAGACGCCGCGTGGTGCGAACGGTTGCTTGACCGTATCGATGCCGACTATCTGTTCAGCCAATCGGAGGAGGAGACGCTGAAAAAGCTGGTTTTTTCGGCGCCGCAGGGGCAGACGGAGACGGCGGATGATCTGCTTGCGCAGTCGTCGCCGGAATACGGAGCACTGGCTTACCGCATCGGATTGGCATACTGGTATTTTTATGAAGGCGCAGGGGGTAAAAGTGCCGCGGCAAAATGGTTCAGGAGGGCAATTGAGTCGCAGGATATGCAGGACGATTCGTCGGACGCAGAGCCGAAAGGGAACGCTCCGAAATGGCTTTCGTCCGCGCGGATCCATGCAAGGATCGGCAGCTATTATGAGACGTTGGGGAAACGGGACGCCGATGGCAGACAGCAGACGGATCTCGGTACATACTGGGCAGACTTGACCGAACTGTGGGGACTGGAGAACCTGAGCGATGAGTCGATCGGTGTGCGCTGTGAGATTGCGAAGGAACTGTTGTCCGTACTGGTTATGCGGACGCATGAGCTGAACAAGCAGGGGATAAAACCGGAGCAGCTTCAGGAGACGCTTGCGTCCATCGAAGTGTTTGTGAGGGAAAACAGCGGTGCGGGAGAAATCATTCAGGCCTGCGGTGAGCAATGCGGTCTGGCGCGCGAAGCGATGGGGAGAGAAATCGGCAAGGAAAGGGGATAGAGCTTTGAAACAGAAAAGAAAGAATAAAAACGGAAGAACTGACACAGTGAAAAAACGCAGTGGCAGAAAGAAAAGCGGTCTGCAGTATCTGGTCTGCAGTGTGATCCTTGTGCTGTGCGTTCTGACAGTCGGCGCGACGGGCCTGATTGAAAATACGCGAATGGAGCAAGCCTTTGCGGCGGGCAGCGATGCCGAGAGCGAGATTGTTTTTGAAGAAGAATACGAATGGGCGGACGACGCGGACGAAATGCCGGAAGGAGGTGAAAGCTGGCCGGAGGACGAGGGTGAGTCGGAGAGTGAAAGCGAGTCGGAGAGCGAGAGCGAGTCAGAGACAGAGAGCGAGTCAGAGACAGAGAGCGAGATAGAGAACAAGAGCGAGTCGGAGAGTGGGAGTGAGTCAGAGACAGAGAGTGAGTTGGAGACAGAAAGCGAGTCAGAGAGCGAAAGTGGGCCGGAGAGCGAGAGCGAGTCGAAGAGCGAAAGTGAGCCAGAGAGCGAAGGCGAGACTGAAATCGGGGATGGATCGGGGACAGGAGACATAAGCGGAACGGAAAGTGAGCTGCAATCCGAGTCCGAGACAGACGACGGTGCAGAATCCGGGGATGATACTTCGGAAGGAGAACAATCGGAGACAGAATCGCCGGAGACGGAATTGCCAGAGGAAAAGATTCCCGATCAAACGGAATTGCCGGAGGAGAAGGTTCCCGATCAGACGGAATTGCCGGAGGAAGAGATTCCCGCACAGACGGAATATGTGCCGCCAGAGATACGGCGCGGAGAGCACTATGAGCTTGAAGGAGACCCGGGCGCATGGTACCGGGATGAGCAGGATCGCCTGTGGGTCCGTTCCGAGACGAGCCTTTATGTGCGCGTGACAGGAGCGGCGGGGTACAGTGAGGGCGCGGCCAGACATGATCTGAAAGAGGACGGGCAGCTCATATTCAGTCTGAAAAAGGTAGATACGGACGGAAAAACCGTGAAAGAGTCCGCAGTCGGAAAAGAATCGTATTACGTGGACGGGGATGCGCCGCAGGCGGAGATCTCGGCGTCAGGGATTGCGGAAGGCGGCACCGTATATGCCGCGCAGCAGGCAGACATCACGTTTGCGATCCCGCCGGATGGAAAGAGCGGATTGAGGTCGGCTGCTTACGCCGTACTCTCATGTACCGCGGACGGGACATTGCAGGGAAGTCCGGAGGCGGCTTCCTGGACATCCTGCAGGAATGGCGAACAGATCGCGCTGCGGGAGGAAGGCACATTCCGCGTGTTTGTCCGGACGGAGGATCAGGTAGGAAATCTTGCTTTTGCCCAGAGCTGCCCCATCTGCATTGACTGCATGCCCCCAGAAGTGACGATCGCAGGCGTGGGCGACCAGACTGCCAACTCTGGTGAAGTCAAGGTTTGCGTCTCCGTGAAGGATGCGCACTATAAGGAAGGCTCCATGCAGACGACTCTTCTGGGAGTGAACACAGGGAAGACTCCGGCTGTAAACACCCGGGAGGAATCGCAGGAAGGCGTCACGCTGGAATATTTCAATTTTCCGCGGCAAAAAGTGTACGACGATGTGTATCGGCTGTATGTGCAGGCGGAGGACATCGCCGGGAACAGATCCGAAAAGGAGATGGAATTCTCAATCAACCGTTTTGGCTCAGTGTATGATCTCGACGCGTCTACCAGAACAAATTTGAAACAGTATTTCCTGTCGGAGGCAGAGGATGTTATTTTCTACGAGACCAATATTGATTATGTGGGAGAATCAAGTATCTTCTGCAGGCGGGACGGGAGCCTGAAGAAGCTGAAGCGCGGGGAAGATTATCAGGTGACAATGCAGGGGAGCAAAGATTCCTGGAAGCAGTATCAGTACACGATTCCGGCGGAATATTTTTCAAAAGAGGGGATCTATGAGCTCCTGCTTTCCTCGAAGGATGCCGCGAGGAACAAGAGCGACACGGGAATGCAGGAGAAGCAGGTCGTCTTCGCGCTGGACTGGACCGCGCCGGGATGCACGCTGACCGGGATCGAGCAGCAGATATACAAAGCGGAGAGTCTCACCGCCCGCCTGACGCCCTACGACAATATCGAGTTGAAAACGGTCAGGATCTATCACGACAGCGAGCTTCTTCAGGAGAAGAGCGGGGGAGGGCTTTCGGATGAGACGATTGAGATCCCGCTCACGGCTTCGAAAGACTGGCAGACGCTTCAAGTCTATCTGTGCGATATGGCGGGAAACGAATACTGGACGGAGGAAATGCCGGTCTACATTGCGCAACAGACAAGACAGATACCGGAATACAGGAAGACAAGGCCGAGCGCCCGAGAGAAGCTGCAGCAGCAGGTAAAAGGAAAGACAGGGTCGACCGACACGTCTGGATCGGAGAAAATGCGGAATCAGACCGTGCGGGCCGCCGAGCTGGGGACATCCTCGGCGGCCGAAGAAGGATGGTTCTCATCAGGCAGGAAAAGAGAGGGCGCCGTCCTCCTGATCCTGGGACTGTTCATGTTTGCCGCCACAGCTACGGCGTGCGCTATGACCCGCGCGCGAAAGAAAAAATAGAGTTTTCATAGACTTTTTTCGACAGTTGTGGTATGATGCCCCCTGAAGGGGTGAGTATAAATAATGAAAAAGAAGAAGAATATACTGAAGCGGAACAGCGGATTTATTGTCGGCTGTCTGTTGGCAGCGGGCGCATCCTATTTCACAGCGGACGCTGTCATGACGCGGGATCTGGCGTCGATACTGATGAAGCCGGAGGAGCGCCAGACGCAGCAGGACAGTTCGACAGATGCGTCAGAGACGACAGAGACGCTGGCGCCGGAGACGAGTTCGGACCGTGCCTTTGAGACCGATCCGTTCACGGTGACGGCCTCAGGAAACGTCATCAAAGGTGTGGAGTCGGAGGTGCCGCAGCAGACGGAGAAGGAGAGCGAGAAACCGGACGCCGAGGAGGAGACTTTGGCGGAGGATGAAAATACAGAGTCCGGGAATGAGAATGCGGAGAATCTGGACACTGGGGACGGCTCTGCCGACGCGGGAAGTTCCGGTGCGGATTACAGCGAAGGTTCCGATGGGGGAGAATACTACGACGACGGCAGTTCCTATTCCGGGGACGGTTCCTATGAACAGCCGATCGAGATTCAGGATCCGGGGAACGGGAGCTATTCCTATTCGGGCGGCAGCGAAGGAGGATCTGCGGACGATGGATCGGCTTCGACTCCTGACGATGTGATCCTCTGGGGCATCAGCAGCCGCTACATCGGGGAGGAGGAGCTTTACAATTACGATCTCGGGCAGCTTCGCCTGATTCGCAACGAGATCTTTGCCCTCAACGGACGGATCTTCGAGTCACAGGATCTGCGGGATTATTTCAGCCAGAAATCCTGGTATGTTCCGACTTACTCGCCGGAAGAATTTGACGCGAACATGTTCTATTACCTGAATGACTACGAGGAAGCGAACCTCAATGTCATCCTGAATTATGAAGCCGCTCTCGGCGGATATTAAGGGAGGTGCGGGACATGAAAGCATTTACCAGAGTTTTATTGAAATTGACACTATTTCTTCTGATCGTCGCGGCGGCGGCCTGTGGGGCTATCGGTTGGAGGACGTACCAGCGCAGCGCGCCGGACTATATCATGGATCAGTACCTGTCGCTTCTGGTCGACGGTAACGATGCGAAGGCATACGGCCTTCTCGACCAGTCGGAAGAGGATAAGATGACGCAGGACGAGTTTGAGGAGGCTGTGAAGGGGAAACAGTATGGTCTTTGTGCGAGCTATACGGCACAGGAGCTGGAAAAGCGCACGGACAACAACGGCAATGAGTACGTGGATTTCCATGCTGAGTTCAGGAACGCGGAGGACGCGGTGCAGTCCGAGGAGAACTTTACCGTGAAAAAGCAGGCGAAAGCGGCATTTGGAGTGTTTGACCAGTGGAAGGTTCTTTCCGGGCACTGCATGGTGAAGGATCTGGAGATCACGGTGCCGGCGGGATCGGAGCTCTATCTGGACAGTCGGCCGGTCGATGCGGCATGGATCACCCGGGACGGTGTGCCCTCCTCTCTGGATCGGTACAGGATCCCGAGTCTTCTTCCGGGTAAGGTAAGCCTTGTCATCCGCCATCCGGTTCTCGAGTCGGTGAACACGACGCTCGATACGAATGAGGGAAGTCAGGATTACAGCGCGCAGATGGCCCTTAAGAAATCCGCGCAGAGCGAGTGCATGGAGCTTGGCATCTCAGCGCTCAAGCAGCTCTACGCGGGAGCGGTGAAGGAGGATGCCGGAGAGCTCGGTCTGTTTGACGCCTGCGCGAAGAAGGCAAAGAAATTTGTGAAGAATCAGGGCGGCGTTTTCCACAAGGAAAACCGGGCGTTCCAGAGCGTCGCGGTATCCAAATTCGCGCCGGAGTACGGCACGCCGGTCTTTGCGGAGGGCGAGGACGGAGCGATCACGGTGGAGATGAAGCTCGGCTACCACTATCTGCTGCGAGAGGATGTCACGACAGACACGGAGGAAACGCAGGAGGACGGAACTCCGGTGCAGGAGACGAAGCGGGACTCTAAGTCCGGCGATTCTTCGGCGACGTTTTCAATGACTTATCAGAACGGTGCGTGGAGCATTGCCTCGATCGATGTTCCGCTGATTCAGGGATAACGAAGCATGCGAAAATTAATTTCTTTAGTGACGCCAATCATATTACATCAGGCCATCGCGTTGGCGGTGGCTTTTCTGTTTCAGCTGTGCGCGGATCAGTATGGTCTGCCGTACGACGCGACGCTTGTGGTGCTGGTCGGGAATCTGATCGTCATTCCGTTCGCGGCGCAGATGTACTGGAGGGACAGCCGGGAGCGGGCTGTGTCCGGGGAGTCTCTGCCGGACTGGAGCCTGTTATCCGGGAGGGAGACTGCACCCGGGAAAGAGCTGGGGACTGGGAAGCTCGCGGTTGAAAATGCGCGACAGTGGCAAGTGCTGCTGTTCGGTGCGGTCTGCTTTATCGGCGGCGGCGTACTCAACGTCGTCTGGAGCGGCGTCCTGAATCTGCTGCAGATACAAGCGCGTTTTTCCAATCAGGTGCAGGAGCAGCTGTTTGCGGCGGATCTGATCCTGCAGATTGTCGGGCTTGGCGTCGTGGCTCCGATCGCGGAGGAGCTGATCTTCCGGGGATTGACATACCGGAGGATGCGGCAGTTTTTTCCTGTATGGATGTCTGCCGTCCTGTCGGCGCTGCTGTTTGCGCTGTATCACGGGAATATGATCCAGATGATCTTCGCTTTTCCGCTCGCGATTGTGCTGGCGCTTGTCTATGAGCGCGGGAAATTGTTCTGTTTCCCGCTACTATTTCATATGGGGAGCAATCTGACCGCAATCCTGCTACAGATTTTATCGAGTTGAGAAACAAAAAGACCGAACAAATTGTTTGCAGATCGAATCTTGGGCGAGATAATACAGATTGTTGTACGTATAATAATTAGAATACAACAAAAATATTCAGATTATCAGATAATTTGAGAAAAAGTTTTTATTTACAGATCGCTTAAATGGGTGTATAGTCAGTACAGTTATATATTACAGTCTAATAGGAGGAGTCAGGATGGAAGTAAGAAGGAGTTCCGATCCTGCCTGTGTGAGTCCGGGATTGTATCGGCCCGAGTTTGAGCATGACAACTGCGGCATCGGCGCGGTCGTCAACATCAAGGGGGTCAAGACTCACCAGACAGTGGAGAATGCACTCAGTATTGTAGAAAACCTGGAACACAGAGCTGGCAAAGACGCCGAGGGAAAGACAGGAGACGGAGTAGGGATCATGTTACAGATCTCACACAAATTCTTCCGCAAAGCCTGTTTGGACCTTGGTATTTTTTTGGGCGAGGAGAGGGACTACGGCGTCGGCATGTTCTTCTTTCCGCAGGATGTGCTGGGGAGAAATCAGGCCAAGAAGATGTTCGAGAGCATCGTGACGAAGGAGGGCCTGAAGTTCCTGGGATGGCGGCAGGTGCCGACGGTTCCGAAGGTGCTCGGACACAAGGCGCTGGAGAAGATGCCCTGTATTGAGCAGGCGTTCGTGGAGCGCCCCAAGGATGTGGAGAAAGGGCTGGCGTTTGACCGCAGACTGTACGTAGTCCGCAGGGCGTTCGAGCAATCGAACGACACGACCTACGTGGTGTCGCTCTCAAGCCGCACGATCATCTACAAGGGCATGTTTCTGGTGGGACAGCTGCGCACCTTCTTCACGGATCTGCAGAGTCCGGACTACGAGTCGGCGATCGCGATCGTGCATTCCAGATTCAGCACGAACACGAACCCGAGCTGGGAGCGGGCGCATCCGTACCGCTTCATCGTACATAACGGCGAGATCAACACGATCCGCGGCAACGCCGACAAGATGCTGGCGCGCGAGGAGACGATGTCCTCCGAATACATGGAGAACGACATGCACAAGGTGCTCCCGGTGATCAACGCGAAGGGTTCCGACTCGGCGATGCTTGACAACACGCTGGAATTCCTGACGATGAACGGCATGGACCTGGCGCTCGCGGTCATGATCCTGATTCCGGAGCCGTGGGCGAACAACAGCGTGATGTCCCAGAAGAAGAAGGATTTTTATCAGTACTACGCGACGATGATGGAGCCGTGGGACGGCCCGGCTTCGATCCTCTTCTCGGACGGCGATATCATGGGCGCGGTGCTCGACCGCAACGGCCTGCGTCCGTCCCGCTATTACGTGACGAGCGACGGCTATGTGATCCTCTCGTCCGAGGTCGGCGTGCTCGACATCGATCCGGCGAAGATCGTGCTGAAGGAGCGGCTGCATCCGGGCAAGATGCTGCTGGTCGATACGGTGCAGGGCAGGGTGATCGACGACGAGGAGCTCAAGACAAAATACGCTTCCCGACAGCCGTACGGCGAGTGGCTCGACCAGTATCTGGTGAAGCTCAAGGATATCAGGATTCCGAACAAGCGCGTCGAGACGTACTCCGATGAGATGCGGATGCGCCTGATGAAAGCGTTCGGATACAGCTATGAGGACTATCGCACGTCGATTTTGACGATGGCGGAGAACGGCGGCGAGGGCATCAGCGCGATGGGCATTGACACTCCGCTGGCCGTGCTCTCCGGCAGACATCAGCCGCTTTTCAACTACTTCAAGCAGCTGTTCGCGCAGGTCACGAACCCGCCGATCGACGCGATCCGCGAGAAGGTCGTAACCTCGAAGACGATGTACGTCGGCATGGAGGGAAATCTCCTTCAGGAGCAGCCGGAGAACTGCCAGGTACTCAAGATCGAGAACCCGATCCTGACGAACACCGACATGCTGAAGATCAAGAATATGAAGGTGCCGGGCTTCAAGGTGGCCGAGATACCGATCACATTTTACAAGAACACGGGACTTGAGAAGGCGATGGATCACCTCTTCCTCGAGGTGGACCGGGCGTTCCGCGACGGGGCAAACATCCTCGTCCTGACGGACAGGGGCATCGATGAGTTCCGCGTGCCGATCCCGTCGCTGCTGGCGATCTCGGCGGTCAACCAGTATCTGGTCAAGACGAAACGGCGCACGTCGCTGGCGCTGATCCTCGAGACGGGCGAGCCGAGGGAGGTGCACCATTTCGCGACGCTCTTGGGCTACGGCGCGAGTGCGATCAACCCGTACTTGGCGTTGGATACGATCCATCAGCTGATCGACACCGGCATGCTCGAGAAGGACTACTATGCGGCGGTCAACGATTACAACCAGGCGATCATCGACGGCATCGTCAAGATCGCGTCCAAGATGGGAATCTCCACGATCCAGTCGTATCAGGGCTCCCAGATCTTCGAGGCGATCGGCATCAGCGCGGACGTGATCGAGAAATACTTTACAAATACCGTGAGCCGTATCGGCGGCATCACGATGGAGGACATCGAGAGAGATGTGGACGAGCGCCACACGAAGGCCTTCGATCCGCTCGGACTGCGCGAGGATCTGACGCTCGACAGTCAGGGTTGGCACAAGTCGAGGAGCGCCGGTGAGCACCACCGCTACAATCCGCTGACGATCCATCTGCTTCAGGAGTCGACGCGGACCGGCAACTACCAGATGTTCAAAGAGTTCACAGAGCTTGTGAATAAGGAGGAGTCCGGCTACATCCGCAGCACGATGGACTTTAAGTTCCCGGAGAAGGGTGTTCCGCTCGACGAAGTCGAAAGTGTGGACGAGATCGTGAAGCGCTTCAAGACCGGCGCCATGTCCTACGGCTCCATCTCACAGGAGGCGCACGAGACGCTGGCGATCGCGATGAACATGCTGCACGGCAAGTCGAACACCGGCGAGGGCGGCGAGAGTCTGGAGCGCCTGGTGATCGGGCCGGACGGCAAGAACCGCTGCTCCGCGATCAAGCAGGTGGCCTCGGGCCGCTTCGGCGTGACCTCCCGCTACCTCGTGAGTGCGAAGGAGATACAGATCAAGATGGCGCAGGGCGCGAAGCCGGGCGAGGGCGGACATCTTCCGGGCAAGAAGGTCTATCCGTGGATCGCGAAGACAAGGCATTCGACGCCGGGCGTGAGTCTGATCTCTCCGCCGCCGCATCACGACATCTACTCGATCGAGGATCTGGCGCAGCTGATTTACGACCTGAAAAACGCGAACCGTCAGGCGGACATCTCGGTGAAGCTGGTGTCCGAGGCGGGAGTCGGCACGGTTGCCGCGGGCGTGGCGAAGGCTGGTGCGCAGGTGATCCTGATCTCCGGCTACGACGGAGGCACAGGAGCTGCGCCGAGAAGCTCGATCCACCACGCGGGACTTCCGTGGGAGTTGGGTCTTGCCGAGACGCATCAGACGCTGATCATGAACGGTCTGCGCAACAAGGTGCGCATCGAGACAGACGGCAAACTGATGAGCGGGCGCGACGTGGCGATCGCGGCGCTTCTGGGCGCGGAGGAGTTCGGCTTCGCGACCGGGCCGCTCGTGACGATGGGCTGCGTGATGATGCGCGTCTGCAACCTCGACACCTGTCCGGTGGGCGTGGCGACGCAGAATCCGGAGCTGCGCAAGCGTTTCCGCGGCAAGCCGGAGTATGTTGTGAACTTTATGAGATTCATTGCGCAGGATCTGCGCGAATACATGGCGAAGCTTGGTTTCCGCACGCTCGACGAGATGGTCGGGCGCAGCGACCTGCTGAAGAAGAAGGACGACTGCGAGAACCCGAAGGGCGCTCTGATCGACCTGGGCAACATTCTCGACAATCCGTATCTGGACCCGAAGGCGAAGGTGACCTTCGACAAGGCGCAGGAGTTCGATTTCGGCCTAGAGAAGACAAAAGATATGAAAGTATTGCTCGCGAAGCTTGGCAGCGCGCTCGAGAGCGGGCAGAAGCGCAGCGTGGAGGTGGACGTCTCCAACGTGGACCGCACTTTCGGTACGATCTTCGGGTCTGAGATCACACGGAGATACCCGGAGGGGCTCGAGGACGATACTTATACGGTTAAGTGCCACGGCGCGGGCGGCCAGAGCTTTGGCGCGTTCATCCCGAGAGGACTGACGCTCGAGCTGGTCGGCGACAGCAACGACTATTTCGGCAAGGGACTTTCCGGCGGCAAGCTGATCGTCTACCCGCCGCAGGGCGTCAAATTCGCTCATGATGAGAACATCATTGTCGGAAACGTGGCTCTGTACGGCGCGACGAGCGGCAAGGCGTTCATCAACGGCGTGGCAGGCGAGCGCTTCTGCGTGAGAAATTCCGGCGCGGTCACGGTCGTCGAGGGCGTTGGCGACCACGGCTGCGAGTACATGACCGGCGGGCGTGCGGTTGTGCTCGGCAAGGTCGGAAAGAACTTCGCGGCAGGCATGAGTGGCGGTATCGCCTACGTGTTGGATGAGGACAACGACCTCTACACAAAGGTCAACAAGAACATGGTCTCGATCGAGAAGATCACATCCAAGTACGACGTGCTGGAGCTGAAGGATATCATCAATGAGCATGTGAAATATACGAATTCCGAGAAGGGCAAGAAGGTACTCGACGATTTCGGGACCTACCTTCCGAAGTTCAAGAAGATCATCCCGCACGAGTACAAGAAGATGCAGATGGCGATCGTCCAGATGGAAGAGAAGGGCTTAAGCAGCGAGCAGGCGCAGATCGAAGCGTTTTATGCGATCGCGGCGGGTCAGGAAGAGTAGGAGGTGTGAAGAATGGGAAAACCGACAGGATTTTTGGATTATGAACGTGAGAACAGCCAGGAGATCGCACCGCTGGAACGGATCAAAAACTTCAATGAATTCCACATTCCGCTCTCCCTGGAGAAGCAGCGCCTGCAGGGCGCAAGATGTATGGCGTGCGGCGTGCCGTTCTGTCAGGCCGGCATGATGATCGCGGGGATGGCCTCGGGCTGCCCGCTGAACAATCTCGTGCCGGAGAGCAACGATCTGGTCTATCTTGGCAACTGGGAGGAGGCCTACAAGCGTCTGACAAAGACGCACTGCTTCCCTGAGTTTACCTCGCGCGTCTGTCCGGCGCTGTGCGAGGCAGCCTGTACCTGCAACTTGAACGGCGAGCCCGTGGCGACGAAGGAGAACGAGCGCGCAATCATCGAGAACGCGTTTGAGACCGGGCTGGTGAAGGCCTGTCCGCCGCAGGTGCGCACCGGCAAAAAGGTGGCGGTGGTCGGCAGCGGTCCGTCCGGACTGGCGACTGCCCTGCAGCTCAACAAGCGCGGGCACAAGGTGACGGTCTACGAGCGGAACGACCGCGTCGGCGGGCTGCTGCGCTACGGCATCCCGAATATGAAGATCGAGAAATCGGTGATCGACCGACGCATCGCGCTGATGGAGGAGGAAGGCATCGAGTTTATTACGAACGCAAATATCGGCGAGAACGTGAGCGCCGACGAGCTGATGAAAAACTATGACGCGATCGTGCTGTGCTGCGGCGCGTCGAACCCGCGCGACATCCAGGTGCCGGGGCGCGACTCCAAGGGGATCTACTTCGCGGTGGATTTCCTGAAAGCGACGACAAAGAGCCTCTTAGACTCGAATTTCAAGGACAAGAAATTCATCTCCGCGAAGGATAAGCACGTCATCATCATCGGCGGCGGCGACACCGGAAACGACTGTTGCGGCACGTCGATCCGCCTCGGCGCGGCGTCCGTGACAATGCTGGAGATGATGCCTCAGCCTCCGGTGGAGCGTGCAGAGAGCAATCCGTGGCCGCAGTGGCCGCGTGTGCTCAAGACTGACTACGGTCATCAGGAGGCGATCGCGCTCTACGGGGCGGATCCGCGTATCTACACCACGACGGTCAAGGAGTTCATCGCGAACAAGAAGGGCGAGGTGACGAAAGCCGTCCTCGTGAAGCTCGAGAGCAAAAAGGACGAGAAGACCGGGCGCATGATGATGGTGCCAGTGGAAGGCAGCGAGTGGACGGTCAAGGCCGACCTTGTGCTGATCGCGGCGGGCTTCCTCGGTTCCCAGAAGTATGTGACCGACGCGTTCAAGGTGGACTTGAATCCGCGCACGAACGTGGCGACGAAGCCGGACGAGTACGCAACCAGCGTGCCGAAGGTCTTCACCGCAGGCGATATGCACCGCGGCCAGTCGCTCGTCGTCTGGGCGATCCGCGAGGGCAGAGAGGCGGCGAAGGAAGTCGACCGGTATCTGATGGGGTACACGAACCTGTAAGCGGTGTTTTATGCGGTTTCCGGAGAGAGGAACAGAATAAAAAGAAGGATGAAAATTCCTTTGGGCGCGGCCGTGTGTCGCGCCCTTTTTTCACAAAAAGTGTTGAATAAAGTGTTGAATAGTGGCTAAAAAATGGCCAAAAAGTGGCCAAAAGTGGCGGAAAAGTGACCGGACATATGATTGGAAGGTGTTTAATAAGCGTTGAATAAAGTGTTGAATAAAGTGTTGAATAAAGTGCAAAAAAAGGGTATACTATGATCAGGAGGTGCCCGGCATGAATATTGGTATGGAAACTGAGCTGATCGAGTTCAAAAAGTCGACGGGGGAATTGAAAGAAGGGATAATTTCTCTGGCTTCAATGTTGAATAAAAACGGAAAGGCCGTGTTGTACTTTGGGATACGGAACGATGGGGAAGTAATCGGACAACAGATTGGGGATCGCACGATGCGCGAGGTTTCGCAGGGCATAGCAAATGCAATCAAGCCTCAGATTATTCCGGAGATCATTATGGAATTGTGCGATAATAAAAATATTATAAAAGTTACGGCGGAAGGGGATGAAAAACCCTATTCCGCGTATGGAAAATATTACATGAGATCTGCGGATGAAGACAGGGAGATCACTCCTCAGCAACTGCGCAATCTGATGCTGAGCGCGTCCGACTCGATTATCAATATTGAAGCGAACAATCAGGAGCTGACGTTTGAACAGTTGAAAACCTTGTATGCCGGTAGGAATATGACATTTCGCGAAAATACTTATAAGCAGAACCTGAATTTTTTGACACGCGATGGAAGCTATAATCTAATGGCAAGTCTGTTGTCAGACGCGAACAGCTATTCTATTAAAGTGGCTGTGTTTCGGGGAAAGGATAAGACGGAGCTGATTCGCAGAAATGAGTATGGTTATCGCTGTATGCTAGTGGCGGCAAAGCAGGTGCTCGATTATATGGAAGCGCTGAATGAGACAGAAGTAGATGTTGGAGGTAGCCTAAGGAAAGAACAAAAGTTGTTTGATTTTGCCTGTTTCCGTGAGGCTTGGTTGAACGCATGCCTGCATAACCGATGGTCAAGACAGACGCCGCCGGCCGTATATTTGTTTGAAGATCGTATTGAAATTGTTTCAGTCGGAGGGTTGCCGGACGGATTGACGCTGGAAGAATTCTATGAAGGAAAAAGCAAGCCAGTGAATCTTGAACTGCAGCAGATCATGGTTCAACTGGATTATATTGAACAGACTGGTCATGGAGTGCCGCTGATTGTGGCGCACTATGGAAGAGAAGTATTTGATATTACAGAGAATTTTATTACCGTCACAATACCGTTGAATAGGCGGGGGAAAAGTCTGGCAACAAAGAAAACTAAGGAATATCTTGACGATACGGACAAAAAAATAGTTATTCTGATGAAGAAAAATAGTAATATACGACTGAGTGAGATCAGTGAAAAGACCAGATTGGGGACGACAGCGATTACAAGGCGAATACGCAGATTGAAAGAGATCAATGTTGTTGAACGGGAAGGCTCCAGACGAAATGGTCGTTGGATTGTAAGGTATTAGATTTGAAAGGAAATGAAGATGAAGATCCTGATTATCTGCAGCGCAAGGACATCGATGAAATGGGAAACGCGTTACCATTCTGCAGGCTTTGATAAGGCGCTTCGGCAGGAACGCTCCTGCGGTATTGAGAAGATTCAATGCAAGCAGGGCGGGACGGGCGGCCGCCCGGTCTACGTGAGCACGCATAAGAGCGCGCAGCAGACGGCCGAAAAGCTCTTTTCCGGGGCGGAGATCATACAGGAAGCGCTGTTGGACGAGATTCCGCTGCGCTCCTACAGGGACACGCCAAAGGGCAAGGAACTGACGCTCTGGCGGTGGCGGTTCATGGCAAAGCAGCAGTGGCGGCGAGGAGACGGGCGTCAGCCGGAGAACAGACAGCAGAGTATTGAGCGTGCCGAAAAGCTGATCGCGCTGTTGGAGGAACGGGGACAGGATTGTATCCTGGTCAGCCACCCGAATTTTATCAAGGTTCTGCGGAAACGCTTTCGCAAGCATGGCTGTCTGGTCAGCGGATCAGGGAATTTTGTAATCTCTCCCATGGATCGGATTCTCGTCACGCGGCCGGAGATGCACTGCGGCGGCTGCGGACACAACTGCCTTCTGTCGAATCCGGGCTGTCCGGTCGGGCAGGACGCGGCAAGACGACGGAAGAAGAAATGACAGAGGGAGGATACTTTATACTTATTGCTCAGTGTTGCACAAATTGCGATGCATATTTTTAGGAGGATTCCTTCTTGAAGAATAATCTGATGAAATATCTCCGGGAATACGGGAACCGCAGCTTTCGCGAGATGCCGTTTTCCGAGGTGGACGCGCTGGTGCTGGCGCTGCTTGTCTATATGAAGTTTGACGGCATCGTGCCGGGATTTAACCGCGGCGCTTCGATGAGCTGGGAGGACATTAAAAAGAAAGAGGGCTGGGAGCATCTGTTTTCCGATCCGGTCTACGGATCATCGTATCGGGAGGCGTTTTCGTTGATATCGGGAAGCCAGCGTTTTGGCCGAATCCGGGTCAACTACTTTGTCGAGTGGATCGATGAGGAGCGAGAGTCACAGTTCGCGGCAATCACGTTTTTCCTGGGAGAGAGCAGTGTGTTTGTTGCGTTCCGCGGGACGGACGAACATCTGGTGGGCTGGAAAGAAGATTTCAACATGAGTTTCATGCGGCTGGTGCCGTCTCAGAAGCGCGCGCTGGACTATGTAAAAGGCGTAGCACGCTATACAAACGGGCGTATGATCGTGGGCGGACATTCCAAGGGCGGCAATCTGGCGGTCTACTCCGCTTCGTTTGTCCCGAAGGCAGTGCAGGAGCGGATCCGCCGCGTCTACAGCTTCGACGGCCCCGGTCTGTGGCGGCATTTTTATGAGACGCCCGGCTTTCTGCGGATCCAGGATCGGTACTGTAAGATCGTGCCGGAGCAGTCCGTGTTTGGGATGATGTTTTCGCACTACAAAGATTATCGCGTGGTAGCGGGATATAAGGGCGGATTTGTCCAGCATGATCTGATGCAGTGGAAGATACGCGGCTCGCGGTTCTGGTATAAAAGACAGCTCCGAAAGAAGAGCAGCAGGAGGAGCAGAAATTTCGACGAGTGGCTCCGCTCGCTCCCGTCCGGGCAGGCCGCGCTGTTCGTCGATACCCTATATGAACTCATCCGCTCGACCAGAGCCGGGAATGTGTATGAGTTACTTCAGCGGCCGGCCGTTTTGGCGCGGGCAGTGATCAAAAAGTTTCGGGAGATGGAAAAGGAGAGAAGACGGCAGTTCTGGGAGATCTTCCGTGGGATGCTCCGGGCGATGTCATCGGGCAGGCCGCGGCAGAGCGCCGGAAGAAAAGGAAACGGGGAAATCAATAAAAGATGAGAGCGAAACAGCTTATGCGTTTTCCACCCAGTCTTCCAGAGAGAGCTGCGGCACCCGACTGAATTCGGACATGTTGTGTGTGATGACAGTCAAATCTCTTGAAATGCCCTGCGCCGCGATCTGGATATCGTAAGGACCGATTATCGTGCCTTTCTGCGCAAGAAAAGCCCGGATCTGCCCGGCGGCTATGGCGTCCTGTTCGGTGAAAGGAAGAATTGTGAATGTGGAAAGAAACATATGCATACGAAATCTTGTCTGTTCTTTCCACATACTTTTGGCAGCGCCGTATTCCAGCTCGCTCACTGTGATGGAAGAGACCGCGATCTCGTCAGGGTGGATGCGGAACAGTTTCTGCGTCAGAGATGGGTATTTGTCTTTTAAGGCATAGATGCAGATATTTGTATCAAGAAGGTATTTCATAATTCCTCTCTTTCTGTTACATCATTGAAAGACGGCTGCGAGCGGTCTTCCATAAAATCGTCGGGAACCATGCCAATGCTCTCCCGGAGAGGAAACCATGGATCATCTGTCGGGAAAAGGACATATCCGTTTCCGAGCCTGCGGATATAAAATTCCTTTTGGTCAGTGTGCGCTTCCTTTGGGATACGGATCGCCTGACTGTTCCCACTCTGGAATATTTTTGCTGTCAGCATATCAAAAGCCTCCCTTCTACATTTTCGTATATACATATAGTATATACATGAGAAAACGAAGTGTCAACAGGCAATTTATGAGTCATGCTGAATCCGATGTTTTTGCTGCGAATGGTTTTCTTATCATTTGTATGGGAAAGCGACAGAGCTGTCTCGAATTCCGGATAAAGAGAGAATAGCATACTCACAGGAACGTGTCAACGATAAAAAGTTGCAAATATATATAAAATAAAGGAGCGAGAATAGAAAATGGAACGTAAAAAAGGAAACGATACCATTCAAACTGAAGTAGGGCAGAAGACAGAAAAACCAGAGAACCGCGATCCACTCGCCTGGGAGGAGGTCAGCACAGAGCATCTCATACAGGACGAATGGATCGACTTCCGGCGGTCGGCGTATCGGCTGCCGGACGGGAGCGTCTTCGAGCCGTATTACACGTATACCCGCAAGGATTATGTGGTGATCGTGGCTTCTGACACAGAAGGGAACTATCTGTGTGTCCGCCAGTTCCGGCAGGGGATACGTGAAGTGACGACAGAGTTTCCGGCGGGCGGGATTGAGCGAAAGGACGGAAAAGAGTACGGCTCTGAGAGCGGTTTTGCGGAAAACGCCCTCGCGGCGGCGAAACGCGAGCTGCGGGAGGAGACCGGCTATGAGTCTGACGAGTGGAGCTACCTGATGGCGGTGCCGTCCCACGCGACGATCGCCGACGATTACGCGTATCTCTTTGTCGCGAAAAACTGCCGCAAAGTGTCCGGGCAGTCCCTGGATGAGACGGAATTTCTAAATGTGCAAAAGCACACGGCGCAGGAGATTGACGACATGATTGCGAAAGGCGAGTTCCCACAGGCGGTCCACATCACAGCCTGGCTGTTGGCGTGCAGAAGCTAAGCGAAAGCGCGTATATATATTATAAAAGGTTTTATGTGCCGCATGCTGCGGAGCAATATTAAAATAACCGGCCACAGAACGTGACCGGTTACTTGATTTTGTTTATGTTGTCCTATGAGCAGACAGCCGCTTCTTACAGCTGCGGGCCGGCGGCTACCAGAGCCTTGCCGTGCTCGTTGCTCTCGTACTTCGCGAAGTTCTTGATGAAGCGCTGCGCCAGGTCCTTCGCCTTCGTCTCCCACTCGGAAGCGTCAGCGTAGGTGTTGCGCGGGTCAAGGATGTTCGTGTCCACTCCCGGAAGGGCGGTCGGTACCTCGAAGTTGAAGTACGGGATCTTCTTCGTCTCGGCGTTCAGGATGTCGCCATTGAGGATCGCGTCGATGATGCCGCGGGTGTCCTTGATGGAGATACGCTTGCCTGTGCCGTTCCAGCCGGTATTTACAAGGTAAGCCTTCGCGCCGCTCGCCTGCATTCTCTTGACGAGCTCTTCCGCGTACTTCGTCGGATGCAGCTCGAGGAACGCCTGGCCGAAGCATGCAGAGAAGGTCGGGGTCGGCTCGGTGATGCCGCGCTCGGTGCCTGCGAGCTTCGCTGTGAAGCCGGACAGGAAGTAGTACTGCGTCTGCTCCGGAGTCAGAACGGATACCGGCGGAAGCACGCCGAATGCGTCTGCGGACAGGAAGATGACATTCTTCGCTGCCGGAGCTGCGGATACCGGACGAACAATCTTCTCGATGTGGTTGATCGGGTAGGAGACACGGGTGTTCTCGGTCACGCTCTTGTCAGCGAAATCGATCTTGCCGTTCTCGTCCAGGGTAACGTTCTCAAGCAGCGCGTTGCGCTTGATCGCGTTGTAGATGTCCGGCTCGGACTCTTTGTCGAGGTTGATGACCTTCGCGTAGCAGCCGCCCTCGAAGTTGAACACGCCGTTGTCGTCCCAGCCGTGCTCGTCGTCACCGATCAGCAGACGCTTCGGGTCTGTGGAAAGGGTGGTCTTGCCGGTGCCGGACAGACCGAAGAAGATCGCGGTGTTCTTGCCGTCCATATCGGTGTTCGCGGAGCAGTGCATGGAAGCAATGCCCTTCAGCGGCAGGTAGTAGTTCATCATGGAGAACATACCCTTCTTCATCTCGCCGCCGTACCATGTATTAAGGATGACCTGCTCGCGGCTTGTGATGTTGAACACGACGGCCGTCTCGGAATTCAGGCCAAGCTCCTTGTAGTTCTCAACCTTCGCCTTGGAAGCGTTGTAGACAACGAAATCCGGCTCGAAGTTTGCCAGCTCTTCCTCGGACGGCTGGATGAACATATTCTTGATGAAGTGCGCCTGCCATGCCACCTCAACGATAAAGCGGATCGCCATGCGGGTGTCCTTGTTCGTGCCGCAGAACGTATCCATCACGAAAAGTCTCTTGTTGGAGAGCTCTTTGAGTGCAAGCTCCTTGACTGCCGCCCAGGTCTCCTCGGAAGCCGGATGGTTGTCGTTCGGGTACTCGGGAGTCGTCCACCAAACGGTATCCTTGGAATTCTCGTCCATCACGATGAATTTGTCTTTCGGGGAACGTCCGGTGTAGATACCCGTCATAACGTTCACTGCGCCAAGCTCGCTGACCTGGCCCTTCTCGTAGCCCTCAAGACCCGGCTTCATCTCTTCCTCAAACAGTGTCTCAAAGGAAGGATTGCGCACGATCTCAGTAGTTCCGGAAATGCCGTACTTGCTTAAATTGATCTCTGCCATCATGTAACCTCTTTTCTTTTATTGTATTTGTTTTTTGCTTCTACGGTATTATACATAGAGAAACAAATAAAATCAACCGGATTCTTTTAAAATCGTCAAAAGTGTGATAAAATGCGAAAAGAAGAGAAGAGATAAAATCATAATTAACAAAATCCCCGGCTCGGCGTATCAATAGATGAAAGTGGAATCGGAGACAGCCGTGTCGGTTGCAGCGGATCGCCTATGCAGCAGACGGGAACAGGGAGCAAAGAGAAAAGCAAAGAAAAAAGCAAAGAAAAATAAAGAGCCTCGAAAGGAGAACAAGTCATGAAAAAGGATCTGTCTGAAAACAAAAACGAGACCAAGGCACAGGAGCAGCCGATCGCTGCCGTGAAGGAGTGCTGCGCAAAAAGCGCAAAGGAGCGTTCCGGCGCCGTCTGCCCACAGGAAGAGCTGTCCGACAATGAGATGAAAAAGGTCGCCGGTGGAAGGTCAGTCATAATCCACAATTAATCTGCAGACAGAAAGACCGCTGCGGATCCGTCGCCGGGCATGTTTTGCCGCTAATCTGTCGGTTTATTATAGAAGCGTCCGGAGAGCTGCTCGGTGCGGATCGAGTTGATGAACGCCTGCGGGTCGGTCTCTCTGACGGTGCGGATCACTTTCTTGGACTCCGCGCTGGAGACGACCGAATAGACGATGCTGCGGGTGGCGTGCTCGTAGGAGCCCTTGCCGTCGAGGATCGTTGCGCCGTGGCCGCTGAGTTTCCAGATGGCCTCGCAGACCTCCGTCGGGTGGTCCGTGACGATGAACAAAGTCTTTCGCTGATATTTCTGATACAGAATATGCAGTACCTGCGTGGATGTATACTGGAAAATGATCGAGTACAGCGCCTTATCCCAGCCGAAGAGCAGTCCGGCTGCGGAGAGGATGACGACGTTGATGCCGAGAATGATGTTCCAGGAGTCCACGCCCTTTTTTTCAGAAAGGAAGATGGCGATGAAGTCCGTGCCGCCGGTCGTCGCGTTCATCAGCAGACAGAGACTGGTGGCAGTGCCGCTGATGATGCCGCCGAACACGCTGATCAGCAGGGTGTCGTAGGTGACCGCGTACTGCGGGATCAGGTCGGTCAGCACGCCGGTCAGCACGATGACGAGGCAGGAGTACAGCGTGAACTTCTTCCCGATGTAACGGAAGCCGATGTAGACCGGGATCGCGTTCAGCAGCAGGTTGATCGGCGTGTAGGGGATCTGAATGTGGAAAAAGAGCCTTGCGGCCCGCTGGATCAGGACCGTCAGGCCTGTGGCCCCTCCCGGATACAGGCCGCCGATGCGCACGAAGGTGGCGATGTTGGCCGCCATGATCACGGCTGCGATGCAGATCACGATGAGTCTTTTCCCGTCTTCTTTGAATGAGAACTTCACGGGAGCCTCCTTTCCGCCGCCGGTGTCAGGCGGCACAGCTTCGCAAATGATATATTTCAAAAACAGTATTTCGGTATTGTCCGGCATAGTTCGGACTTTTTTGATGCTTTTTTGTTATTCGGCGGCGTCCACCTGATCCGGCTGATCGGAGAACGCGCTGCGCAGATGTTCCAGAGCGGTTCTCTGTGCTACGGTCAGCTCTCTCGGGATCTTCAGGCGCAGGTTTAAGTACAGGTCGCCGCGCACGCCGATCTCCGGGGGATAGTTCAGTCCCATATTCGGGATGCGCAGCTTTCGCTCCAGCGAGGTGCCCGCGGGTACATGGAAAGTAAACTCCCCGGTGACGGAGGAGACCCTTATCGTTCCGCCCAGCGCCAGCGTGTGAAAATCGATCGGATAATCCAGGTACAAGTGGTACGCCTGCCTGGTGTAGCCCGGCTTGTCCCGAAGGAGGATGATCGCGACATAGCAGTTATCCGGATAGTTTTCATGCAGATATTCGATCAGCTCTTCATTGCCGACGATGACGTCCTCGAGCGGGAAGTTCTGTTTTTCGTAGGTATTGGCCGGGATCTTTACCTGAAAGCGCCAGGTTCTGTCCGCCTCGAGCTTATGAAAGACCGCGAAGGCGTCGTAGGCGCGCTCCGTCAGGACGGCATCCTTGACGACTTCCCGGAAGGTCTCCTCCATTTCCAGCCACACGGCGATGCGGACCACATGCTTAAATGTCTCTGTGAATGGAGCGGGTTCGCTGTGGTTCCTGCAGTTTTCACAGTCCCCGTCGCAGTCATGTCCGCCGTGGTCGTGCCCGTGTCCACCGCAGTCTCCGCCGCCTTCATGCCTGTCGTGGTCGTGTCCGTGCCCGCTGCAGGCCCCGCAGTGCCCGTGTCCGCCGTGACTGTGCCCGTGCTCCGGCGTATCGTCCGCGTGCTGCGCGTAGTAGCTTTTCCGGTAGGCTTCGTGCCCGTAGTAGTCGTATATTTTGCGTTTTTTCTCGTTGGAGAGGACGGCGTGCGCCTCCTGGATCTCCTGGAACCGCTCTTTGTCCTCCTGGCTCCCAGAGGAGTCAGGGTGATACTTTTTTGCAAGCTTCCGGTAGGCGTTCTTGATCTCGTCCTGACTGGCGCGGCGGCTGACGCCGAGAATGTCATAGTAGTTTTGCATGCGGCGCTTCCTCTTGTCTCGGGTTTGACAAACCTCTTCCTTCCTACATTAGCAAATCTGGACGGTAAAGGCAATGCCTATTTTTAAGATAAAATTTCTTGTCGTATCCGCGTAAACATGATACACTATTATGATGCCGGAGTCAAAGGCCGGGGATCAATACGCGCCTGCGAAGCGCGAAACGACCTGTATGGCATCTTTTGTCTCAGACATCATACTTATAGAAGGAAACGCGATAGGCGGAGGATGATCCGGAATGAAACTGAGTAAATTGTTGGAGCGTGTGGACTACCGTTGCCTGCAGGGCACGGTGGATGTTGAAGTGAAGAATGTGGTCAACGATTCCCGAAAGGTGGAGAAGGGCTCGCTGTTTTTCTGCATCCGGGGCGCGGTCACGGACGGGCACAGGTTTGTGCCGGACGTCGTGGAGAGGGGCGCGAAGGTGCTCGTCGTCGAGGAGCCGGTGGAGGCCCCGGCGGACGTGACGGTCGTGCAGGTGGAGGATACACGCTATGCGATGGCGCTGATCTCGGCGGCGTATTTTGACTACCCGGCTAATGAGATGAAGATCATCGGCATCACGGGCACGAAGGGCAAGACGACGACGACCTACATGGTGAAGTCGATTCTGGAGTCCGCGGGCTACAAGGTCGGCCTGATCGGGACGATCGAGACGATCATCGGAGACGAAGTGATCCCGGCGGAGCACACGACGCCGGAGTCCTATACGATACAGGAATATTTCAGGCGCATGGCGGACGAGGGCTGCCAGATCGTCGTGATGGAGGTGTCCTCACAGGGCCTGATGCTGCACCGGACGGCGGGAATTCCCTTTGAGATCGGTATCTTCACCAACATCGAGCCGGATCACATCGGACCGGCGGAGCACGCGAGCTTTGAGGACTATATGGAGTGCAAGAGCAGGTTATTCCGACAGTGCAAGCTCGGTATCGTGAACGCGGATGACGCGCATCTTGAGGCGATCCTGAAGGGACATACCTGCGAGGTCGAGAGCTTCGGTTTGTCAGAGAAGGCGGACATCCATGCGGAGAATCTGCAGCTGGTGTCGCGGCCGGGGTATCTTGGTATCGTGTACCACGCGGTGTGCAGGGGTACGCAGACGTGCGGTGATCTGGAGCAGACACAGACAGGTAAGACAGATGTGAGGGAGACGGTCTGCGGCCTGTGCAAAGAGCCGGTCGAGTTTGACGTAGAGATCGACATTCCGGGCAAGTTCAGCGTCTACAATTCACTGACGGCCATCGCGATCTGCCGGCATTTCCGTGTCGCGGTCGACGATATCCAGAAGGCGCTGAAGACGGCGAAAGTCAAGGGACGTGTCGAGATGGTGAAGGTGTCGGATGAGTTCACGCTGATGATCGATTATGCGCACAACGCGATGGCGCTCGAGAGCCTGCTGACGACGCTCCGGGAATATCATCCGCACCGTCTGGTCTGTCTGTTCGGCTGCGGCGGGAACCGTTCCAAGCTGCGCCGCTACGAGATGGGCGAGGTGTCGGGCCGTCTGGCGGATCTGACGATCATCACCTCCGATAATCCCCGCTATGAGAAGCCGGAGGATATCATCGCGGATATCGTCACCGGTATGGAGAAGACTGACGGGAAATACGTGAAGATCACAGACCGCAAGGAAGCAATCGCCTACGCGATCCACCATGGCGAGCCGGGCGATATCGTGGTGCTCGCAGGCAAGGGACATGAGGATTATCAGGAGATCGAGGGAAAACACTATCCAATGGATGAGAGAGTGCTGATCAGGGAGATCTTAGAAGGAAGATAGAGAAATTTATGGAATTGTTCGCAGATATCATTATCGATATCTCACATAGCAAGCTGGATCAGACGTTTCAGTATCGGGTGCCCGAGGCGCTTCAGGACGTGCTCGAGCCGGGCAACGTCGTCGAGGTCCCATTCGGGCGCGGCGACCGTCCGACGAAGGGATATGTGCTGCGCGTCACGGAATACAGTGCGTGTCCGCCGGAGAAACTAAAGGAGATCACACGCATCGAGACGGATCTGGCCGGGGCGGAGTCGAAACTTACGGCGCTTGCGCTCTGGATGCGCGACTATTACGGATGCACGACCGTGCAGGCCCTGCGCACGGTTCTGCCGTTTCGGCAGAAGGCTGCCCGACGGCAAAAAAAGACGGTCGCGCTGAAGCTTTCGCGCGAGGAGGCGCTTGCGAGGCTCGGGCAGTTCCGGCAGAAGCATCAGGCTGCGCGGGCGCGTCTTCTGGAGGCGCTCATCGGGGAGAATATCCTGCCGCGCGAGGTCGTGACCGGGAGCCTGAAGATCACGGCGTCCGTACTGCGCGCGCTCGAGGAGCAGGGAGTGATCGCCTGCGAGTCGGAGCAGGTCTACCGAACTCCTGAGCTGCTGCGGAGACTGCGAAAGGAGAGCGGGGGCGATCAGGAAACGGATTTCGGATACACAGACGTCTCGGGTGGGATAAGCCTGAAAAAGGATGCGGAGAGGATACACCTCAATCATGAGCAGCAGAGGATCGTCGATACGGTCTTAAGCGAGTGGGATGATCCCGACCGCAGAGAGTACCTGATCCACGGAGTCACGGGGAGCGGTAAGACCGCGGTTTACATGGAACTGATCGACGCGGCGCTGCGCATGGGGAAGCAGGCGATCCTGTTGATCCCGGAGATCTCGCTGACTTATCAGAATGTGATCCGCTTTTATCACAGGTTCGGGGATCGCATCTCGGTTCTGCATTCCCGTCTGTCCCCGGCGGAGCGCTACGATCAGTTCGAGCGGGCGCGCACGGGAGACATTGACGTGATGATCGGACCGAGGTCCGCGCTGTTTACGCCGTTTCAAAAATTGGGTATCATTATCATAGATGAGGAGCACGAATCCTCATACAAGAGCGAGTCCGTGCCGCGCTATCACGCGCGTGAGACCGCACAGAAGCGCGCCGCGTTGGAGCGTGCGAAGCTTGTGCTCGGATCGGCGACGCCCTCGCTGGAGGCCTATCATGAGGCCGAGAATGGGCGAAGCCGTTTGTTCACGTTGACGAAGCGGGCGACCGGAGGGACGCTGCCGTCGGTGACGATCGTTGACATGCGCGCGGAACTGCGGGACGGGAACCGCTCCATCCTGAGCAGAGACCTGTTCGGGAAGATCGGCGAGCGCCTGGAGCGGGGACAGCAGACGATGCTGTTTCTGAATCGGAGAGGTTATTCCGGCTTCGTCTCCTGCCGCTCCTGCGGACATGTGATCAAGTGTCCGCACTGCGACGTCTCGCTGTCGCTGCACAAAAACGGTAAGCTGATTTGTCATTACTGCGGCTATGAGCGCCCGGCACTCAGCCGCTGCCCGGAATGCGATTCGCCCTATATCGGAGGATTTAAGGCCGGGACGCAGCAGATTGAGGAACTGGTCATGCAGAGCTTTCCCAGGGCGCGCGTGCTGCGCATGGACGCGGACACGACGCGCGGGAAAGACGGACACGCGGAGATCCTGCGGGCGTTTGGCGACCGGGAGGCGGATATCCTTGTGGGGACGCAGATGATCGTCAAGGGACATGATTTTCCGCATGTGACGCTGGTCGGGATACTGGCCGCGGACCTTTCCCTGAATGTACCGCACTATCAGGCGGCGGAGCGGACGTTCGAGCTGTTGACGCAAGCCGCAGGGAGAGCGGGAAGAGGCGATACGCCCGGGGAGGTCGTGATCCAGACCTATGTTCCGGAGAATTACGCGATCACGAGCGCGGCGGCGCAGGATTACCTGTCGTTCTACCGGCAGGAGATGGAATATCGCAGCCTGTCCGGCTATCCGCCGGCGGGCGATATGATGGCGCTGCACTGTTACTCGGAGGATCCCGGGAAGCTTGCCGTGGCGGTCGATTATCTGGCGCAGTTTGTGCGAAAGCTTGCGCGGCGCTACGAGGCGGCGGTCATAGGCCCGGCGGACGAGGCGGTGGCAAAGGTGAACGACGTATACCGCAAGGCGCTGTTTGTGAAGCATCCGCAGGAGAGGGCGCTCACGGCGATGAAAAATCTCACGGAGCAGTACATCGAGATCAACACCGGATTCCAGGAGATCCGGGTACAGTTTGAGAGAAAATAAAATTATGATACAATAAAACGACACGGAGGTGTGACATGGCACTGAGACAGATCAGGATCATGGGGGACGAGAAACTGGAAAAGGCGTGCAGGCCGGTGGAGAAGATGACGCCGAAGCTGAAACAGCTGGTGCAGGACATGTTGGATACCATGTACGACGCGGGCGGCGTGGGACTGGCGGCCCCGCAGGTCGGCATATTAAAGAGAATTGTGGTAATCGATGTAAGCGAAGAGGGAAATGAACCGCTCATTCTGGTGAATCCGGCGCTTCTCGAGCAGTCCGGCGAGCAGACCGGGCAGGAGGGCTGCTTAAGCCTTCCGGGGCAGGCAGGGATCGTGACGCGCCCGAACCATGTAAAGATCCGGGCGTATGACGAGGACATGAAGGAGTTTGAACTGGAGGCCGACGAGCTTCTGGCCCGCGCGATCTGCCACGAGCTGGATCATCTCGAGGGGATCATGTACGTGCGGCATGTAGAAGGTGAGCTGTTTGAGGTCTCCGAGGAGGAGCAGCAGGAGGAGACCGAGGAGCAACAGGATCGGAGAAAGCGGAAGAAGTGAGGCGTATATGATTCAAAACGTTGTTTTTATGGGAACGCCGGACTTTGCAGTAGATACGCTGCAGGCGCTGATCGATTCCCCGAAGTATGAGCTGCGGGCGGTGTTTACACAGCCGGATAAGGAGCGGGGACGCGGAAAGGCGCTGCAGATGCCTCCGGTGAAGGAGACCGCGCTGGCGGCCGGGATTCCGGTGTATCAGCCGGAGCGGATCCGTGAGCAGCAGTGGCTGGATGTACTGAAAGAGCTGCGGCCGGATGTCATCGTCGTGGTTGCGTTCGGGCAGATCATCCCGGAGGAGATTCTGAAGCTCCCGCCGGGCGGCTGCGTCAACGTCCACGCGTCTCTGCTGCCGAAATACCGGGGCGCGGCGCCGATCCAGTGGGCGGTGATCAACGGGGAACACGAGTCCGGTGTCACGACGATGCGCATGGACACAGGCCTGGATACCGGGGACATGATCCTCAAAGAGACGGTGACGCTTGCCCCGGACGAGACCGGCGGCAGCCTGTTCGACCGGCTGAGCGCGGTGGGGGCGTCGCTGCTGATTCGGACGTTAGACGCCATCAGCGATGGCACGGCACAGTATGAAAAACAGCCGCAGGAGAGTCCGACGCCGTACGCGGCGATGTTGAAAAAAAAGGACGGCAGGGTCAACTGGACGAAGAGTGCGGAGGAGATCGAGCGATTGATTCGCGGGCTGAATCCGTGGCCGAGCGCCTACACCTCGTACCGGGGGAAGACGTTGAAACTGTGGGCGGCTGAGGCTTCAGAGGAGTTTTTTGGCGGGGCAGACGCACATGTCCAGAGAGAGTCGGAGACGGGTGTGAGCGCGATACGCGCCGCAGAGATACAGGCAGGCGTTGAAGAGGAGATGCCGGGAACCGTGGCGGCGATCACGAAGACGAGCTTGAAAATCCATACCGGGAAAGGTCTTCTCTCGATTTTGGAGCTGCAGCCGGAGGGCAAGAAGCGTATGCCGGTCGACGCGTTCCTGCGAGGCTATCCGGTGGAGCCGGGCGAGATGTTCGGCGCAGAGTAAGGATATGGTATCTGCGCGGGCGGGACGGCGCAGCGTCCGGGGATATACGATAAGGAAAAGAAATAAAAAGAAATAAAAAGAAATAAAAAGAAATAAAAAGAAATAAAAAGAAATAAAAAGAAATAAAAAGAAATAAAAAGAA